>JAEXOR010000026.1 GCA_023439185.1 Bacillota bacterium
CTTTATAGACGGCCATAACCAGGCAGAAATATATGTGCAGGAGAGGATACATATTACCTGCTGTCGCCAAGGTGTCGCCAGGATGTCGCCCGAAAAATTACTGTCGCCAAACTGTCGCTTTTGGGGGGTAGGCAATAAAAGTTCCCAAGGGCCGAAACCCTTGGGAATACTGGCAGGGGAGACATAGCCAGACACTATTGCCTACGGGCTACTGGCCCGTTTCTTTGATCCATTGGTATCCCTGGTTGTTCCAGGTGTCGAAGTTGTTGAAATATACGGCGCCGGTGCATACCCCATAGGTGGGGTCCGCCGGCACGGTCTGGCCCCCGATATTTAATTCAACCCAGGTGTGCGGACCGCTGTCGCCCGGGTTCACCGCCCGGCCTTTTATGGTTTTTACACTCAGTCCGGCTGCTTCCGCCAGGTCGGCGTAATAACGCGTCAGCCCTTCGTCGGTACCCCGGCCGGTACGCATCAGCCCGGCAGCGTCCGCCACGGTGGATTGCACCAGTCCCTCCCGGGTGTCCCAATCATAATTAAAGACGTGGAGCATCAGGTTGTAAATAATCCCGGCCCGCTGGAGCGGGTCGCTGTATTTGTTTTTGAAAAAGGCGCCCGTTTGCTTCAGCCTTTCCGCGGCTTCGGCGGAGGTAAGCTGGACAGTGCGGGGCCGGTATACTTTGCCGGCCGGTTCAAGCAGGTACTGGTCTGTATCAGCAAAGCCGGTTTTAAATACCCGGCTGATAATGGCCGTTGTTTCCGCCCGGGTTACTTCCCGGTCCAGGCCCACGGTACCGTCGACATAACCTTTAAGAATGCCCTCGCCGGTCAACAGTGCCACGGGGTTCAGATCGGTGAAAAAGTAACCGGCACAATTATAAAAATCTTTTTTATCCGGATCTTCGGGCAGATAAGCGGTAGATTTGCGATACCGTTCCGGCAGCCCGGCATATTCCTTAAAGCTGACGGTTTGCCGCCAGGCGTTTTCGTCCGGCATGGGCAGTTTAATGAACAGCTTGTTATTTTCCCGCTGAAAATGTCCCTGTTCCGCCAGGGCGGCGGACAGTGCCAGCCAGGCCACCTCAAAGCGGGTAGCCGGTTCATCGGGCTTGAAATGCCCGTCGGTGTAACCGGGCAGATAGTATGCCGCGGCCTTCAGGTACTCCTGCCCCCAGCCGGTGTGGATGTCCGGGTAGTCAGGGGCGCCGCCGCTTTTCGCCAGTTCGGCGCCGTCCGGGTACAGGGCAAGGGCAATTTTAGCCAATTCACGCCTGGATATTTTCCGGTCCGGATAGAACTTTCCGTCGGGATCGCCGCCGATAACCCCTCTTTCAGCTAAAAAAAGGATATCTGCTTCGGCCCAGTGACCTTTGATATCCGGGAACGCCGCGGACTGGGCTGCCGGTAAGGCCGTGGGCAGCAGTACCAACAGGAACAGAACCACTGCAATGATGAGAAAAAAACTTTTATATGCTTTAAACATGCTCCGCTCCTTATTTTGCGTATTTCTTCAGCCAGGCGAAACAGGCGTCCCACACCTGCCGGTGATGCCGCGAGAACCGGTGATCGGCTTCGGGAACATACAGAATCTCTTTGGGTTCCCCGGCGCCGGAAAAAATCAGTCCGGCGTCGGCGGGGTCGACTACGTCGTCCTTTTCACCCTGGATTACCAGCAACGGACGCGGCGAGAGCTTGCCGGCCAGCGCCGGAATGTCGTACCGCGGCAAATCGTCAAAAAAGGCCTGGCGCAGGTAGGCAATGCCCTCTTCACCAGCCAGGGCATAAAGGTCTCCTTCGTCGTTAACCGGGCCTTCGGCAAATTCACTAAACACCTCGGTTAACCGGGCCGGCGCTGCCCAGGTGCAGACGCCGGCCACCCGGGGGTCGCCGGCCCCCTGGCAGATCACGGTGGTGCCGCCGAAGCTGCGCCCCATGGTGAATACGGGACCCATGCCCGCTTCAACGCACCAGTCCACAGCACAATTCAGGTCGTCAACCTGGCCGGAAAGAGTGATATTCTCAAATAGACCTTCGCTTTCGCCAATACCACTGAAGTCAAACAGCAGGGTGTTAAAACCGTGGGTTCCCAGTTCCTCACCCATGGTTTTGGCGTTTCCTCCGCCTTCCTTGCCGCCGGCGAACCCGTGGCATACTATTACCACCGGGCCGCCCGGTCCCGCTGGTGAATACAACAAACCGGCCAGGTTCAGCCCCCGGCTGTTTTTGAACCGTATTTCCCGCCAAATATTCTTCTCAGCCATACTTTCCTCCCCTTATAATTGGGGACATTCCTCGACCCCAAAGCTACGACCCACAAGCAGAGGTGTGTCCCCTTTCCTCTACAGAGTTATTTCATGCCATTTTGTTCCGTTTCTGAGCTGATATTCCTTAATTAAAAACGCGCTGGCATAACCACCGATGACGGCAATGTCCTCGGTATGCAAATACCGGTTGGCGGCGGCGTCAAAAAGCACGTTGGCTGAACCGGGCAGTTCCTCGTCCGGAAACCATAGTTTTACAACTACCGGGAAGCGGGGTAAAGCCTGGAACACGGCGGTTATGTCTGCGTCGTGCCGTACTGTGCCTCCCAGAGAGGCAACGGTTTTTTTAACCTCACCGGGTAATTTGCCGGCAATCCATCCGGCCAGGGGGACGATGCTTTCCCTTTGAAAGGCGTTAAAAAAAACCATGCCGTTTTCCAGTTCCCGGTATGATATTTCCCGCCCGGAAAGCGGAGTGCCGTCGGCCCGTCCGAGATAATTAAGCACCACCAGGCGCCAGCCCATGACGGGCAGCAGAGAGGTGCCCTCAAAGGTAACGCGGCCGTCGGGATAAGATACCGTTATGGATTGGCCGAAGCCGGCAACAGTAAACATGCCCGTCGCGGGATCATAGTCTGCTCCGCTTCCGGCGGCCATTTCCACCGGGTCCAGGCTGCTGAAGCGCTGCAGCGATTGATCAAAGGCGCTTTTATAGTGGCCGATTTCCTCTTTGCCAATCATATAGGCCCGCGGCTCGCTCATCCGTATCAAATGCTCCCTCCGGTACTGATTATTGTTCCCGAAAGTGTAATATTTTCTTTTGTCCCTGCTATTTCCTGCTCTTGTCATTGCTTTAAAAAGATGAACACTTACTTTAATAACTTTGTCCGGCGGACGGGCCGGTAATGGCGCGGTGCAGGTAAAACCGTTTTCTTGTCGAATGCTAAGGATGTTGTTTTTTAATCACCCCGGCAAATAAGGAGCAAGGGTATGTTAACTGCTGCCACATTCAAAACAGGATTTCAGCGCGGTCTATCTACGACCTGGAAATTAGCCAAAGTGATTGTTCCAGTATACCTGGTGGTGACCTTGCTGAAATACACGCCGGCAATGGGGTTGGTGGCCGGCTTTTTTGAACCGCTGATGCATTTTTTCGGCCTGCCCGGCGAGGCGTCCCTGGTGCTGGTGCTGGGTAAGGTGCTGAACCTTTACGCCGCCCTGGGGGCGATTTCGTCCCTTGAACTGACCGGTCGGGAAATCACCATTATTGCCACCATGTTGCTGCTGTCGCATAACCTGCCGGTAGAGTCGGCGGTTTCCGCGGGCACCGGGGTAAGTGCGATGTGGATCACTGTCTTTAGACTGGGTATATCGGTTATTTCCGGTTTATTGCTGAATTTAATGCTTTAAATTTTTCTGAATTCTGACTCCTGAAACATGAGGTGCCGAAGTGGACTGGACTGGTTATTTGCGTGAAGCCCTGCCCGGCGCGGGACAGAATGTTTTGCTCATGGCGGCCATTGTGATCCCGTTGATGATCATCCTTGAGGTGGCCAGGGAGCTTAAAATACTTGATTGGGCCGCCCGGCGGATGTCGCCGCTGATGGGCTTTTTCCGCCTTTCACCCCAGGCCGCCTTTCCGCTGCTGGTGGGGATCATATTTGGCATTGCTTACGGCGCGGGGGTTCTGATCGAGGAAGCCCGCAGCGGCCGGCTGAATTGGAAAGATATTTTTTTAATCAATATTTTTCTTTCTGTTTGCCATGCCGTGGTGGAAGACACCGCTCTCTTCATGGCGGTGGGCGCGAACGGGTTGGTGATCCTGCTGGGCCGCCTTGTCGCGGCCATTCTGATTACCTGGTTGATCAGCCGTACTGTCTGGCTGGAACGGGAAAACCTGCGCCACGGCGCGCCGGATGAAATAAAAAGCGGTTAAAGTGGTTTTACCACCATCAAGGCGTCCACGGCCAGGCAGCCTTCCGCTGTTACCAGCAGCGGGTTAATGTCCACCTCGGCAATTTCCGGGTGATCGCGCAGCAAAGCGCCCAGCTTAACCAAACAATCGGCCAATGCTTCAATATCGCCGGCCTCCCGGCCCCGGGCGCCGGATAGTATTTGGTACGAGCGGGTTTCTTTGATCATTTCCAGGGCTTCGGAATCGGAAACCGGGGCCACCCGGAAAGAAACGTCCCGCACCAGTTCGGTGTATATACCGCCCAGTCCGTATACCAGCACCGGTCCAAACTGGGGGTCCCGTCGGCCGCCGAGGAT
>JAEXOR010000042.1 GCA_023439185.1 Bacillota bacterium
GCAGGAGAACCGTCCCCTTGCTTCCCCCTTGCTTCCCTCCTAACTTTTAAACTTTCGACTTTTATTTTTTCAGCCAGGGCATCATTTTACGCAGTTCGGCGCCCACCTGTTCGATGGGATGCTCCTGCTCCTGACGCCGCACGGCGTTAAACATCGGGCGGTTGGCCTTGTTTTCCAGGATCCACTCCTTGGCAAAGGTACCGTCCTGAATCTCCGACAGCACGGCCCGCATCTCGTCCCGGGTGTCCTCGTTGATGAGCCGCGGCCCCACCATATAGTCGCCGTATTCGGCGGTGTTGCTGATGGAGTAGCGCATGAAGCTCAGGCCGCCCTCGTTAATCAAATCCACGATCAGCTTCAGTTCATGCAGACATTCGAAATATGCCATCTCCGGGGCGTAGCCGGCTTCCACCAGGGTCTCAAACCCGGCTTTAATCAGCTCGCTGACGCCGCCGCAAAGTACGCACTGCTCACCAAACAGGTCGGTTTCAGTTTCTTCCATAAAAGAGGTCTCGAATACGCCGGCCCTAGTGCAGCCGATGCCCTTGGCGTAAGCCATGGCAATATCCCTGGCCTTGCCGGTGTAATCCTGGTGGATGGCGATCAGGCCGGGTACGCCCTGGCCGCTTTCGTACATCCGGCGCACCAGGTGACCGGGGCTCTTGGGCGCCACCAGGAAGACATCCACGTCACGGGGAGGCGCAATCTGGCCGTAATGAATATTAAAGCCGTGGCTGAACATCAAGGCCTTGCCTTCGGAAAGATACGGTTCAATTTCTTCAGCGTAAATTTGGGCTTGCAACTCGTCGGGCAGCAGAATCTGGATGATGTCGGCCTGGCCGGCCGCCTCGGCCACCGTATGTACCTGGAAACCGTCGGCTTGCGCCTTGGGTACGCTGGCGCTGTCCTTGCGCAAACCCACAATGACGTCCAAACCGCTGTCTTTCAGGTTCTGGGCCTGGGCATGCCCCTGGCTGCCGTAACCCATGACCGCAATTTTCTTGCCCTTCAGCACCGCCAGATCGGCGTCGTGATCATAATAAACTTTTACCATTATTAAGGAAACCTCCTCTGTTTTATTCTGACTCCTGATTCTTAACTGCTGACTCCTGCACTCCTGTATACCTCATCCCCCGGAGCATGGCAATCTTGCCGGTACGCACCAGTTCCTTGATGCCGTACGGGCGCAGGGATTCCTCAAAGGCATTGATTTTACCGTCGTTCCCGGTGCACTCCACCGTGATGGACTTGCCGCCCAGGTCCACGATGCGGGCCCGGAAGATATCCGCAATCTGCATGATTTCGCCCCGCTGGGACGGCGCGGCGCTGACCTTAATCATCACCAGTTCCCGGTCCACGTAGCGCTCGGTGGTGACGTCGCTGATCTTAATCACGTCCACCAGCTTGTGCAGCTGCTTGGTCACCTGCTCCAGCACCCGCTGGTCTCCCTCCACCACAATGGTCATCCGGGAAACTTCGGGATTCTCGGTGCGCCCCACCGCCAGGCTGTCAATATTAAACCCGCGCCGGCTGAACAAACCGGCCACCCGCGCCAGCACGCCGGGGTTGTTTTCCACCATTACCGCCAGGGTATGTCGCATCGTCATCCCTCCTAGCCCAACATCTTGTTAATCGGTTCGCCGGGGGGAACCATGGGCAGCACGTTTTCCTCCCGTTCAATATGGAAGTCAATCATCACCGGCCCCGGTATGCGCAGGGCTTCCTCCAGGGCGGGGCGGACCTCCGACTTTTTGGTTACCCGCAGGCCGGCGGCGCCGTACGCCTCGGCCAGTTTGACAAAGTCCGGGTTCTGCAGCTCGGTGTAGGAGTAGCGACGGTTGTAAAACAACTCCTGCCACTGGCGCACCATGCCCAGGTAACCGTTGTTCATGATGGCTACCTTCACCGGCAGTTTGTAATTCACCGCCGTCTGCAGCTCCTGGATATTCATCTGGATGCTGCCGTCGCCGGCGATATCGATAACCGTTTCCCCCGGACAGGCCACCTGCACGCCGATGGCGGCCGGCAGTCCGAAGCCCATGGTGCCCAGTCCGCCGGAGGTAATAAAAGTGCGCGGCCGGGAGTAGGTGAAATACTGGGCGGCCCACATCTGGTGCTGGCCCACCTCGGTGGTAATCCTGGCTTTGCCTCCGGTGACGCCGTAAATCTCCCGGATCACCTCCTGGGGCTTGATACGGCCGTTTTCCTCAAACTCAATGGGATACTCCTTTTTCCAGTTCAAAATGGTGTCCCGCCAGCGGGAATCCAGGCGCGGCCCGAGCTGATCCAATATTCTCTGCAGAGACGTTTTCACATCCCCCACCACGGGAATGTCCACGCCCACATTCTTCCCTATTTCGGCCGGATCTATATCGATATGAATCACCGTGGCCCCCGGCGCAAACTCATCCAGCTTGCCGGTGACCCGGTCGTCGAAACGAACCCCCACGCCGATGAGCAGGTCGCAGTCACAGATGGCGTAGTTGGCGTACTTGCTGCCGTGCATGCCCAGCATGCCCACCGAAAGCGGGTGGTCGCCGGGGAACCCGCCCAATCCCATCAGGGTGGTGGACACCGGTGCCAGCAGCAGTTCCGCCAGGCGCAGCAGTTCCCCGTGGGCAAGCCCGTTAATCACCCCTCCGCCGGCATAAATAACGGGCCGTTCGGATTCCTCAATCGCCCTCACGGCCCTGGCCACCTGCGCGGTATCAGGTTCCAACCTGGGGCTGTAGCCCGGCAGGAAAACCGGGCCGGGATCCTCGTACTCCGCCGGGCCGGCGGATACATCCTTGGGCATATCAATCAGCACCGGGCCGGGCCGGCCGGTGACGGCAATATGAAATGCCTCACGGACAGTGCGGGCCAACTCGCTGATATCCTTGACAATATAGTTGTGCTTGGTTATCGGCAGGGTTATACCGGTAATGTCGGCCTCCTGAAAGGAGTCCCGGCCCAGCAGGGAGGTGGCCACCTGGCCGGTGATGGCGACCATGGGCACCGAATCCATATAAGCGTTGGCGATACCGGTGACCAGATTGGTGGCGCCGGGGCCCGACGTGGCCAGGCACACCCCCGGCCTGCCCGAAGCCCGGGCGTAACCGTCGGCGGCATGGGCGGCGCCCTGCTCGTGACGGGTTAGAATATGCTTTAGATCAGAGTCGTAAAGGGCGTCATAAATGGGCAGCACCGCACCCCCGGGATACCCGAAAATGGTATCCACACCCTCGGCTTTGAGGCATTCGATCAGGATATGCGCCCCGGTTTTCATCATCTCTCCCCCTCTGCTCCTCTGGTGCCAGGTGTTAAAAGTTGATTTTGTTAAAAGTCATGAACTATAGTTCGTCACTTTTAACACTTTTGACTTTTAACACCTGGCACCATTCTTATTTGAATATGGCGCCGGTGCCGGCGGATGTGACTTGCCGGGCGTAGCGGGCCAGGTAACCTTTGGTTACCGTGGGCTCGGGCTTTTGCCACCGGGCCAGGCGCGCGGCCAGTTCTTCGTCGCTGAGCCGCACGGATAGTTTATATTCGGGAATGTTGATTTCTATCATATCGCCGTCCTGCAGCGCGGCAATGGGCCCGCCCTCGGCGGCCTCGGGGGTGATGTGCCCGATGGAGGCACCCCGGGTGGCGCCGCTGAAGCGGCCGTCGGTAATCAGGGCTACGTCTTTATCCAGACCCAGGCCCATCACGGTGGCGGTGGGGGTGAGCATTTCCCGCATCCCCGGGCCGCCCTTGGGACCCTCGTAGCGGATGACGATCACGTCGCCCTTTTGAATCTGCCCGCTGTTGATGCCCTGCACCGCCTCTTCCTCGGAGTTGTAGATCCGGGCCAGGCCGCTGTGCTTGAGCATCTCCAGAGCCACGCCCGCTTTTTTGACCACCGCCCCGCCGGGGGCCAGGTTGCCGTAAAGAATAGCAATGCCGCCGGTGGCGCTGTAGGGTTCCTCAACGCTGCGGATAACGTCCCGCCGCTTGACTGCGGCGGAGGCCGTGTTTTCAGCCAGGGACCGTCCGGTGACGGTGGGAGCGCCGCCGTCCGCCAGGCCGTGGTCAATCAGTTCCTTCAGCACGGCGGATACCCCGCCGGCCTCGTTTAAATCTTGCATGAAGTGACCGCCCATGGGACTGAGCTTGCACAGGTTAGGCGTCTCTTCGCTGACCCGGTTGATCCGGTCCAGGTCTATTTTCACTCCGGCCTCACCGGCGATGGCGGGCAAGTGCAGCACCGTGTTGGTGGAGCAGCCCAGGGCCATATCCAGGGCCAGGCCGTTGGCAAATGCTCTTTCGGTCATGATATCCGAAGGGCGCAGGTTTTCCCGCACCAAATCCACCACCCGCATGCCGCTAAGTTTGGCCAGGCGGCGGCGAGCCGCGGAAACCGCGGGCAAAGTGCCGTTGCCGGGCAGGGCCATTCCCAGGGCTTCGGTCAGGCAGTTCATGGAGTTGGCGGTAAACATGCCGGCGCAGGAACCACAGCCGGGGCAGACCGATTCTTCGGTTTCGGCCAGTTGGGCCTCGGTCATCTTGCCGGCCCGCACGGCGCCCACCGCCTCAAAAATATTGCTGAGGGAGAGGTCCCGGCCATCCTGCCGGCCGGACAGCATGGGACCGCCGCTGACCACGATGGTGGGGATATCCAGCCGGGCCGCCGCCATGAGCATGCCGGGCACAATTTTATCACAGGAGGTAACCAGCACCAGCCCGTCGAAGGGGTGGGCCATGCTCATCACTTCCACCGAGTCGGCAATCAACTCGCGACTGGCCAGGGAGTATTTCATCCCGGCGTGGTTCATGGCAATGCCGTCGCATACCGCGATGGTGGGAAACTCCAGCGGGGTGCCGCCGTTGATCCGGATCCCGGCCTTGACGGCCTCGGTAAGCTCCCGCAGGTGGACGTGGCCGGGCACTATTTCATTAAAGGAATTGGCCACCCCGATGATGGGGCGGTCCAACTCCTGGTCGGTCAGCCCCAGGGCTTTGAACAGGGAACGGTGCGGGGCCTTATCCAACCCCTTTTTCATGGCATCGCTGCGCATGTTTAACCCTCCTCGTACCGCTATATCTATATAGTAAGATATAAGTATCGCCAGCTTATTGTTTTTTACCAAACAGGCAGTCAGAATTCTGACCCCTATTCAAATATCACGGGGCCATCGGTTTTGGTCAGTTCCCGGAAGTCGTGCAATAGCGACTGGAACACCGGGCCGGGCCGGCCGTCGCCGATGGGTCGGCCGTCCACCTTCACACAGGGAATCAGTTCCGCCGCGGTGCCGGTGAGGAAACACTCATCGGCGATGTACATATCGTGGCGGGTGAATACCTTCTCCAGCACCTCAACACCCCTGGCCCGGGCCAGGTCCATCACCGCGTTGCGGGTGACGCCCTCCAGCAACCCCACATGGATGGGGGGGGTAATTAGTTTACCCTTTTTAACCAGGAATATATTGTCGCCGGTGGCCTCGGCCACGTAACCCTCCTGGTTCAGCATCACGGCCTCGGGCACGCCGGCCAGGTTGGCCTCGATTTTGGCGTAAATGTTGTTTAAGTAATTGAGCGATTTCACCCTGGGGTTGCAGGCCTCGGGGATGTTGCGGCGAGTGGCCACGGTGACCATCTCCAGACCCCGCTGGTAAAGCTCCTCCGGGTAAAGCTGGATGGAGGCCGCGATACAGAAAACAGTGGCCACTTTACACTTGCGCGGATCCAGCCCCAAATCGCCCTTGCCCCGGGTTACCACCAGGCGTATGTAGGCATCCCGCAGGTTGTTGCGGCGCAGGGTTTCCAGCACCACTTCCTGCATCTCCGCGGGCGGAAGGGGAATCTCCAGGGTGATGGTGCGGGCCGATTCATACAACCGCTCCAGGTGTTCGGATAGTTTGAATACCCGGTTGTGGTAGGCCCGGATGCCTTCAAAGATGCCGTCACCATAAAGGAGACCATGGTCAAATACCGATACAACCGCTTCTTCCCCGGGCACGTATTTCCCGTCCAGATAAATTATAAGGCCCATCGCTTCACCCTCCTGTTATATTCAGGTTAAATTAAGGTAAAAAAAATAAAATAGCTTATGAGCTATAAAAAACCTCCCGCGCCTGGTTGGGCATGCGCCCACCAGGGACGGGAGGACATTTGCCTCTCGCGGTACCACCCTGATTGCAATCCCGCCGCATTGCGGAATGCCACTCGGTGTGTCTTTGCACGACACTGCGGCGCGGTAACGGGCCGCTCACCGTTCGGGCCTACGGGCTGCTTGCCTTTCGACCCGGCAGTTCCGGGGCGATGTCTCTACCTGTTTCCGGCGCCGGTTTTCAGCTGCCCCGGCTCTCTGAAGCGCGGCCTGTCAGGTATTGCTCCCCTTCATTACCTTTACGGAATAACCTTTCCAAGATAAAGCTTACAAGAAAGTATACCGCATAAACAAGTCGCCGGTCAACACTTATTTTCAACCGCTTTGGTGCCAGGTGTTAAAAGGTGATTTTGTTAAAAGTAACGAACTATAGTTCATGACTTTTAACACTTTAACTTTTAACACCTGGCACCAGAGATCAGAGATAAAGCGCCCAGGATTGCGCCGAGGAGGGCGCCCAGCCAGGTGATGGCGACCAGTTCCCGGCGTATGATACCCAGCAGCATTTCCTCCACCTGCAGCACGTCCAGTTCTTCCACCTGCTGCTGCACTATGCCGGTGACGTCGAAAAAGCTCAGTAAACCCGGCATAAATTTGGGGATAGCCCAACGGTAAAGCTGCAGCGCCGGTTCTCCGGGATCGGCCGCCAGCCGCGGGGGCAACAGCGCCAGGATCCGGTCCAGCGGCGCGTCCAGCAGGCCGTCCACCGCCCGGACAGCCAGGGGCTTCAGGCGGCGATCCGTCTGTTCCTCCGCTGCCAGGCGTTCCAGCAGGCGGTCCAGGTAATCTTCCAGCAGTTCCGGCAAACCAAGCTCGTCCAGGCAGAAAAGGTCACGCCAGGTACGGTGGCTGTTGGAGGCCAGCGTTTCTTCCAGGGCATCCATAAGCGGCGCCAGTGTTTCCGGACGGCACAGCCTGTCCAGCAACCAATCCGCAATCTCGCCCGCTTTTTCACGCCGGGCGGCCGTGTCCAGGGCCGAGGTGATCTCCGCCATGCTCTTTTCCAGCATTTCGTCCGCCAGTATGTGCAGGCGCTCCTCCAATTCGGCACGGTGCTGTTCGTCCGATAAAAACGCGGCCAGTTCCCGGGCCAGGCGCCGCACCATGGCATCCGGCCCGGAGCCGGCCAGTTGAAAGATCCCGTTCAGCAGTCTTTTCAGCGCAGTGCCCTCGAAAAAATCCTCGATCCGGTTCTTAATGGCCTGCCGCACACCCGGCGAGTCCAGGTATTGTTCCAGGGCGGTCGCGATACGGGGAGTTTGATCGGCAATCAGTTGGTGCAGCCCGTCCCGGATCGCCCCGGGCAGGTAACTGCCCACCGGCTCCGGACTGTTAAGCAGGTTTTCAATCTGCCGGGCCAGCCGAGAGCGCAGCGCCAGGCCAGCTTCGTCCCGGGACAGGATCTTGCCCGGCAGCCGCTCAAGAGTTTTCCTCAAAGCGGCGAACTCCGGGGTACCGGCAGCCGCTCCCACCGGCCGGTCCAGGGCATCACAAGCAGCGCCGGCCATAAACCGAGCCAGCGAACGGCGCAAATCTCTGTTTTGCAGCAGGGCGGCGGCAGCCCCCATCAACAGCCCGGCCAATTCTTCCCGCACCCGGCCAGAAGCGGAACCGAGAGTTAGGCCAAACTCCATGCCGACTCCGATATCCGAGCCGGAGCCGCTGTCCGCACAGGAGCTACTGCCCGTTCCGGAACCATTTCCCGTACCGTCCGCTCCCACGACCCCGTCCGCACCGTCCACGCCCAGCAGTTCACCCACGGTGGCGCCCCGGGCCGTCAGTTCAGCCAGTCCGTCGTTAATCCGGCGGCGCACCTGGTCTTCCACCCCGGGCCGCAGCAGATGGCGCTGCACATTTTCAGCGGTAAGCAGCATCCCCCCCACCATCTTACCAATACTTCCGGCCAAACGCTTTTTGCCCCCGGGGATCACCCCGGGGGTAAACGGTACGCGCATACCCATAATTTTTATTTCGTGACGAGGCCGGAACAACATCCGGATGGCGATCCAGTTGGTTACGTAACCGATTACGGCTCCCACCAATATGGGTATGATCGCCTGCTGCCAGTTCATAATATCATCCTTAAAGATATTATTCTTGATATGTCTTACTAATCATGATAAAGTAAGACCAGTAAAGCAAGGGGTGATTCTATGGAAACACGCATTTCTTCCAAAGGGCAAATCACATTACCGGTGGCGGTAAGAAATAAATTAAGCCTAAAAACCGGCGATATCTTGAAAATAAACATCACCGAAGACGGCTCAGTTCTTCTTTCAAACAACGCCGGGCAGGAAAAAAACCGGATTAAAGCCCTGCAAGTCTTAAAAGAAACAGCCGGTGTCTGGAAACAAATGCCGGAAACCGGCGAAGAATTTGTTAGCAAATTAAGAAAAGAGGACGACGCACGCTGGAAGGTGCTCGATCTTGAATAGTATATTATTTGATACCAGTGTAATAATTGATCACCTGCGCAGTTACCGTCCCTCCACCGAATTCCTGGAGACTGTCTTCAATAGCGGAACTCAGGCACTAATCTCAACTATATCCGTAATGGAGCTATATGCCGGTAAAAGCATGCAAACTCCGGCGGTCCGGGAAAATACTGAAAAAGTGCTGCAAATATTTAGTAACTTACCTGTAACCCCGGAAATTGCCAGGCAAGCCGGAATCCTGCTCAGGGAATACCGTCAACAGGGTCTAACTCCATCCGACGCTTTAATAGCCAGTACCGCCCTGCTACACAATGCAAGCCTGGTGACCGGAAACATCAAGCACTTTAAAATGATCAAGGGCCTGCTGGTATTCGATATCCCGGTGGAATAGTTATTGTTTCAACGCCTTAAAGGCCGATTTGCTCTATAAAGGCCTGGTGGATTTCTTTAATCCTTTCCAAGCGGCCGGACTCGGCATAAATGCGGAAAAGCGGCTCGGTACCCGACGGCCGCACCAGCACCCACTCGCCGCTTTTAAGCAGCAGCTTCAGGCCGTCCAGGGTGACGCGTCCGGTCACCGGCTCACCGGCCAGCTCCCGGGGGTCAAAACGTTCGATCTTTTCCAGCACCTGCAGTTTTTGCGCCGGCGTGGTATGCACGTCCAGGCGTTCACTGTATAACCGCACGCCGTATACGGCGGACACTTCTTCGGTAAGCTCGGTCAGGCTTTTACCGTGCACCGCCACTATTTCCGCCGCCAGCAGCCCGGCCAGGATGCCGTCTTTCTCCGGAATGTGCCCCCGGATAGACAGGCCGCCGCTTTCCTCGCCACCCAACACGCAGCCCTTTTCCAGCAGGTTCTGGCCGATGTACTTAAACCCGACGGCGGTCTCATAAACCTGCTGCCCGTGGTGACGGGCAATGACGTCCAGCATGTGGGTGGTGGCCACGGTACGGGTCACCGGTCCCAGCAGCCCCTTGACGGTGATCAAATGGTGGTACAGCAGGGGTAGAAACTGGTTGGGGGTGACAAACACGCCGCCGGGGTCGATGAGTCCGAAGCGGTCGGCGTCACCGTCCAGCGCCAGCCCCAGCCGGGCCTTTTCTTCCCTCATTATCTCGCAGGCGCACTCCAGTGACTGGCACGTGGGTTCCGGCAGTCCGCCGCCAAACAGCGGGTCGCGGAAACAGCGGCACTCCTGCACCCGGTTGCCGGCCCGCTTCAGTATTACGTCCAGGTAACCCATCCCGCTGCCGTGCATGGCGTCCACCACGATCTCCAGGTCGGCCCGGACAATGGCGTCCATATCCACCAATTTCTCCAGGTGGGCGAAATAAGCGGGACGGGGGTCGATATACACCCGCTCGGCTGCTGCCGTGCCGGTAACCGGCGTCTGAACAACCACGTCCGCCCGGCCATCGCCCTCTCCCGGCACCGGGTAAACAGCCAGTTCCGACGCCATCTCCAGGTCGGCTCCGAACACCAACCCCGGAGCGTTAACCAACCGGGTGATGTTCTCCTCAATGGCCCGGGTTATATGCGGCAGCGCCGGCCCGGCATATTCAGGTATAAATTTGAACCCGTTATATTCCGGCGGGTTGTGGCTGGCCGTGAGCATCACGGCCCCGGCAGTACCGTTCTCTCTGACGGCAAAGGCCGTCACCGGCGTGGGCAGCGGCTCGGAGCCCAGGTAGACTTTGATCCCGTTGCCGATAAACACGTCGGCCACCACGTTGGCAAACCGCTCCGAAAGGAACCGGTTATCGTAACCCACCACGATGCCCAGGTGCCCCGCTCCCTTATCGTTCAGGTAATCCGCCACCGCCTGGGAAACCACCCGCACGTTGGCAAAGGTAAAGTCATCGGCAATAATGCCCCGCCAGCCGTCAGTGCCGAATTTGATCCCCTTCACGCACCGAACACCTCCAGAAAGTTATTGTTCCAATCCCGCGTTGTTTTATGTAAGGCGGGATTTATCTGCCAAGTAATTCTTCCAGGTACTCGCGAAACGGCTGTTCCAGGTCGGAACGGTCCAGGGCGAATTCCACCGTGGCCTTCAGGTAGCCCAGCTTGTCACCGACGTCGTAACGCACGCCGTCGAAATTAAGCCCGTACATTTCCTTCTGACCGGCCATTATTTTCAACGCGTCGGTAAGCTGAATTTCGCCTCCGGCCCCCGGTTCGGTGCAGGCCAGAATATTAAATATTCCGGGTTCAATGATGTAACGGCCCATGATCGCCAGACGGGACGGAGCGGTTTCCGGCGCCGGTTTTTCCACTAAATCACGGATCCGGTAAACACTTTCCCGCACCGGTTCGGCGTCCAGGATGCCGTACTTGCCGACGTCCTCCCCGGGCACCTCGTTAACACCAATAACAGTGGTTTGTACTTCTTCATAAAGATCGATCATCTGTTTCAAGCAGGGCACCCGGCTGCGCACAATATCGTCCCCCAGCAACACCGCGAAGGGTTCGCCGCCCACAAAGCGGCGGGCGCAGTAAACGGCGTGCCCCAGTCCGCGGGGGATGCCCTGACGCACGTAATGTATTTCCGCCATGCCGCCGGTTTCCTCCACTATCCGCAACAGGTCGTGCTTGCCCTTGCCCCGCAGATGATCCTCCAGGGAGACAAACCGGTCGAAATGGTCTTCAATGGCCTTTTTATGACGGCTGGTGATGATTAAAATATCTTCGATGCCCGAGGCAATTGCTTCTTCAACTATATACTGGATCGTCGGTTTGTCCACAATGGGGATCATTTCCTTGGGAATGGCCTTGGTGGCCGGCAGAAACCGCACCCCCAGCCCGGCGGCCGGAATAACAGCTTTCTTGACTCGCATCCGGAATCTCCCCCTTTGCGTCTAATATTGTTTAATATTAATGATCCATATTCCATATCGAGCCAATCAATCCCTCTAAACAGCGATAAAAAAAGCCCCCTTGTCAAAAGCAGGGGGGACCGTGGTTGGCTTTGATGCCTGGTGTTAAAAGTTAAAAGCTGCAAAAAACGCAACTTTTAACTTTTAACACCAGGCATCTTTTAAAAAAGCGGCCCTACATTTTAGAGGACCGCTGCTTATATTTTTCCGGCATGTTGTATTCCGTTCGTCGGGAGCCGCCCAGCACGCCGACCCGGTCGGCCAGATAAATAACCGCCCCGGCCAATATAACCAGCAAAATCAGCGCCTGGTCGTTGGTGATTAAATTAATCATCACGGCGGTCAGGCCCAGAAAAGCGCTGAGGGCGTAAATGGCCAGCACGGTCTGCCTGTGGTTCAGCCCCATGGCCATAAGCTGGTGATGCAGGTGTTTTTTATCCGGCTGGAATATGGGCCGGTGCTCATGGCAACGCCTGAGGATAGCGAAAAACGTATCCAAAAGGGGGACGCCCAGGATCACCAGCGGGATAATCACCGACACCGCCGCGGCGCTTTTGGTGAGGCTCATGATGGCCAGCACCGCCAGAGTGAAGCCCAGGAACATGGAACCGGTGTCGCCCAGGAATATCCTGGCCGGGTGGAAATTATAGCGCAGGAACCCGCCCACCGCCGCCACCAGGGTAAGAGCCAGCATGATCATTTCGGTCATGCCGCCGCTGCTGATGCCGAACTGGGTCCAGGCCACGGCGGCCATGGTTAGCGCGGCGATACAGGCAACACCGCCGGCCAAACCGTCCAAACCGTCAATCAGGTTAATCGCGTTGGTCACGGCCACGATCCAAAAAACCGTCAGCGGGATGCTCAGCCAGCCTAAAAGAATTATGTCGCCGTTTAACGGGTTAGTTATATAGGAAACTTGAATACCAAATTGAACTACCACCAGCGCGGCCAGAATTTGCCCGCCCAGCTTAACCCGCGCCGACAGGCCGCGGATGTCGTCCGCCATACCCACCAGCAAAATAGCCGTGGCGCCGGCCAGCAGGCCCAGCACCTGGGACGTAAGTTCCCGGAACAACAACACCGCCGCGACAAAGGCCAAATAAACGGCCAGTCCGCCCATACGCGGCATAGTCCCGTTATGCACCTTGCGCTGATCCGGGTAATCAAGCGCCCCCACTTTAACAGCCAGCGACCGTACCAGGGGAGTAAGCAGGAAACTCAGTACCAGGGCCAGCACCGGAGCCGCCAGGTAATATTCCAAAAGTTATCCCTCCAAAGGCGTAAAAATACGCGCACAGCTTATTTTATCACCCGGAGATATACTTGTACAAAGGCCAAATATCGGTGATATTCACCCGATAGGGCAAAATATCTTTCAATTGCAGCTTGTATGACGTTAAAACTGCGGGACAGACTTTTTTCCCTATTTTTCCCGTTTAATCTTTTATCTGTCGACAATGGCGAAGAGAAGCTCGGCTTCCGCCACCAGGTCGTCGCCCACGCGGGCGACAGCCCTGCTTTTACCCAGGGCGCTGCGCATGCGCAGCAGTTCCACTTCCATGCGCAGCACATCGCCGGGCGCCACCTGGCGCCTGAAGCGGGCCTTGTCAATGCCGGCAAAGAGGACTATTTTACCGGCAAATTCCGGGGTAGCCAGCACAGCCGTCGCACCCACCTGGGCCATGGCCTCGATTATCAGCACCCCGGGCATGACGGGGTAACCGGGGAAATGGCCTTGGAAGAACTGCTCGTTGACGGTAACGTTTTTGATCCCCACCGCCCTCACCCCCGGCACCAGTTCCTCAATCTGGTCCACCAGCAAAAAAGGATACCGGTGGGGGATAATATTCATAATGCCGTTAATATCCAACCCGTCGGGCATATGATTCCCTCCTGCTTTTACTATAGTTTATACTTCCAGTATTTCACGCACTATTTCCGCCGGGCGATCCGCAGCGGCGCGCAGTTCCTCCACCCGGCGGGACATTTGAGCCGCCAGTTGCTCACGTCCGCTTATGTATGCTTCAGCCCTTTGGGTCAGGTCTTCGGCCCGGATCTGCTCCGGTGTTCCCGCCGGGACCATGCCGACACGGCGCAAAAACCGCTCCACCTTGGGGTCGTACACAATGCCCAGCGGGGGCACTCCCCCCACCGCGGCGAAGATCAGGGCGTGCAGCCGCATGCCTATTAAAAGGTCCAGGTTCGCCGTCAGTGCAATCATTTGGGGCACATTCAGTTGTTCCCCGATGATTACGTGGGGTTCCTCCATTAAAGAGGCGATTTCCCGAGAGGCGATTTGGTCCGCCGGGCGGTGCATAGGCACGAACACCACCGTACGGCCCGCCCGGACCAGCATGTCCAGGGCGCCGGCCAACTTATTCTCCCAGTCCGCCGCCGGACCGGGCAACGGACGCACCGAAACGCCCACCACAGTTCTGCCGGGCTTTATACCGTTTCTGGCCAGGATTTCCGCCCCGGCGGCCCGATCTATTTCCTCCGGACGCAGGCCCAGCACCGGATCGGCGGCCACTTCCACCACCCGTCCCACGCCCATGGCCGCCAGGTCGCGAGCCGATTCGTCGTCCCTGACCGTGACCGCCCGGACACCCCGGGTGGCGAATCCGGTCAGCCGCCGCCCCAGCCCGGTATTGACGGGGCCGATGCCCTGGGCGTAATAGAGGACCGGCCTCCTGAGCAGACGGGCAATCCATACGACCCCAAGGTAATAAAACAGGCTTCGCAGCCCGGTGACGTCCTGCAACAGGCTGCCGCCCCCGCTGATCAGCAGCCGGGAGCGCCTGACGGCACCGGCCACCGCGCGCATGTTCCAGCGGTCCACTGCCGCAACTCCGTATTCCCGGGCGGTGGCAGGCGGGTCATTGGACAGCACGGTGATCTCGATACCAGGTATGTACCGGCGCAGCGATTGCAGCATGCTGTATAAAACAGCCTCGTCGCCAAGGTTGTTAAACCCATAGTAACCGGAAATTACCACTCTTTTGTTCATTCCGCGCATTCTCCTATTATTTCCACAGCCCCCGGCCAGCAAACAGGGGTTTAGAGATAGGGGTCAGACTTAAACTAACTTACTTTTAAGTAAGTTAGTTTAAGTCTGACCCCGTGGTGATGCCGCTGACACCCTCTAAATTAGCGGATGATGATTTTGACCTGCTGCTGAGCCGGAGGCGTTGGCGGTGCTACAACGGGCGGCACGCCGGTCTCGGCTTCGGTGAAGCCGTTGCGCTCCAAAAACTCCTGGTCGGAATAATCCTCATCGTCCGTGTCCGGTCCCGGCGGCGTAGTATTGCCGTCCCCTTGAGCATCAACCGCGTCACCGGCATTATCTCCGGCGCCCGGGGCCGGAGCATCATTGCCGGCGCCGGACTGCCCGGCAGCGGGTTGTTGCGCGGCGGCGGCCTGTTCCATGGCTACCTGCTTGCCACCGCCCCTCAGGCTGTCGTCGCCCATAGCCCCTTTCACTATTTCAACGACTTTGCCGTCCTCAAACAAAGCCATGGTCACTTCCCTGGCATCCTGCGGGTCCACGTACCAGTAACTGGCCCCTTGTTCATCCAGGAAGTAACCCGGCAGCGTCTGGGTGGCCATCTGAATGTTTTCCAGGTTCTTGGCGGCGTTAGCAATAGAAACAAGCTGTTTTAGCCCTAAATTGGTATCCACATTCCTGTAAATACCCGGCACAAGCTTGGGCAGCTTGGTGACGACGGACGGTTTCATCACTTCGTCACCAATGGCCGTGAGAAGCTTCAACTGGTTCTGGGTGCGGGTAATGTCCCCCTGGGCGTAATCCCTGTAGCGGGCGAACATCAACGCCTGGCTGCCGTCCAGTTTTTGAACGCCCTTTTGCAAATTAATGTTATACTCTCCGCCATAAGCCCTTTCATTGTGGTTCATGTTATGTTCCACATTCACCGTAACACCGTCCAGGGCGTCTACAATGTCTTTAAACCCGTTAAAGTTGGTGGTCATGTAATAATCCACCGCTACCCCGGTCAGGTCGGAAACAACCTGCATAGCCATTTCGGGCCCGCCGTAATAGTTGGCCGCGTTAATTTTATTGTTGCCGTAGCCGGGCAAATACACCTTGGTATCCCTGGGAATAGACAGCAGGGAGATCCTGTTTTCCTTGTTATTGATGTTGGCCAGGATCATGGTGTCGGTGCGCTGGCTTTTGTCGTCTTCCCGTTCGTCAACGCCCATTAACAGCACGCTAATGCCGGGCAGTTCGGCCAGGACTTCGTCCTCCTCCGGGTTGTCGGCAATAAGGCTGTTCCCGGTGAGCCACGGCCAGAGCAGGTTGTTGGCCAGCCCGAAACCGCCGGCAAAAAGAACGAGCAGGACGGCCAGAAATATGGCGAGTCTTAGTTTGCTCTTCAGTATCCTTCTCCTGGGCATAACCAAAGACACCTCCTTTGCAACGTCTGTCAAATGCCCAAACCAAAGCCACAGTACATTATAAATAACACAGGTAAATAATATAACCTTACCGCCTGCTGTTCAAGCGGCAATTTTAACTACTTCGACGGAAACAATTGATCTCCTTTATTACCTGTAGTGACGCCGCACCAGCCGGGCGAACCGGGGCAGCACCAGCATGCGCCGCCAGCGGGAGGGCTCCATCAGCAGGCGGCCCAGCCACTCGATGTGCAAACGCTGCATCCAGCGGGGCGCCCTGGTCACCCGGCCGGCCAGGACGTCAAAACTGCCGCCCACCCCCATGGCCGTCACGGAACCGATGCTGTCAATGTACCGGTCGATCCAGCGCTCCTGCTTGGGAGCGCCCAGGGCTGCGAACAGCAGCCGCGGCGCGACCTCGCGGACCAGTTCCGCCACCGCGGGTTCCTCGTCCTCTTGAAAGTAACCGTGATACGTGCCGGCCACCCGCAGTTCCGGATACTGCCGGCGCAGGTTGGCCGCCGCTTCTTCGGCCACCCCCGGGGCCGCCCCTAAAAGGAACACCGGCCAGCCCTCCCGGGCTGCCCGCCGCACCATAGCCAGCATCAAGTCGATGCCGGTGACCCGTTCCGGAAACGGCGTCCCGGCCACCCGGCCCGCCCAGACGATCCCCTCGCCGTCGGCGGTGACCAGGTCGGCCCGGCGCACCAGTTCCATCAGTGAACTGTCTTCAGTTACCGCCCGGTACAGGTACTCGGGGTTAAGGGTAACTACCCGGGCGGGCCGGCCGGCTTCAACCAGCCCGGCCATCCGGTCCACGGCCTGCTCCAGGGTAAGCCGGTCCACCGGGGCGCCCAGAATTTCCACGCGCATGCAATCACCCGATCCGGATGCAATAAAGTTTAATCCAAAGAACCGTAGTACACATCGTAATCATAGCTTCCCAACGAACTGCCGTTTTCATCACGGAAATTAATTTTAACCAGTTCCGGGTCGGCATTAGCCTCGTCTGCAAAGATATCTGCTATTTCTTCGCAAATGTCTTCCACGTCGCTTTCGATTTCATCATCGTCGAGTGCATTCCACCGTGCTTTCGCGTCGCTGTCCTCGGCATTCATGCGTACCGTAATGATATCGCTGGAACTATAACTAACACTGTCAACCACAAACTCAATGTCGTCTACATAAAAGCTATCACCTTCGAGATCATCGGCCACATCGGAAGTGCTGCTGCCGCCGCGGTAATCATCATCCTTGTACTGTATAGAAAAGCTTTTGGTGCCATCCTTGCTGAATTTAACCAGCGTATCGCCGCTGTCGATATCTACGATTTCACCGGTAACCTCGGTATTTTTGGTAAGCTCTTTCTGAATATCGCCAACCAAACTAACCAGCCAACTCCTAATTTTACTGTCGCTCAGGTCCGCCCATTCGTCGTCATAGCGGCGCAGGTTCACCTCAATTTCGACATCCACCTCGTCCTCGTCGCCGTCC
The DNA here is from genome assembly GCA_023439185.1 of Bacillota bacterium. GTDB lineage: Bacteria > Bacillota > Desulfotomaculia > Desulfotomaculales > Desulfallaceae > BRH-c8a. The sequence continues at coordinate 17,356 of JAEXOR010000042.1, forward strand.
AGGATGATATCCTCTATGGGCACGTCGCCGATTTCATCATAATCGTCGATTAAATCATCTTCCAGTTCGGAAAGGTTTCCCCCTTTTGCCGACTGCCCTTGCAAATCGGCCACCTGTTTTTTCAGGTTGGCAATTTCCTGATCCTTGCTGGTTAACTGCAATTTCAAGCTGGTTACTTCCGCTGTCGAGCCGCTGGTAATGGATACAGTCTTTGTTTCGTTCTGCCAGTTCACGGTGCTGCTCAGCGCTTCCCCCACCACCCGCAGCGGCAGGTAAATGGTGCCTTCAATGGCAAATGGCTCTCTGTCCAACAAGTTGACTGACTTGCCGTCCACAATAATTTTAAAGTTGTTATAATCAATCTTCACCTGCTTTGAGCCGACAGTGGCCTCCGCGGCCATTGCAAAAGCAAAGACCAGCAGCGCCGCCAGCAAAAAAACCGTCACAATCCGTTTCCTTTTAATCTTAAACCCCTCCTGTGCAGAAAATTTTACTTTCCTTGACGTAAAATACCTTTGTTTTGTTCCCTAAAATAAAATTTTAGGTCCAATATTTTTCCGCCAGCCGTTCACCGGCCTTCCACAGAACGATAAGCACCAGACCGCCTATGATTCCCAGCCACAGCCCGTTGAAGCTGCGCAGCAATGAAACCAGCAGCGGGGTGTGAATATGCGCGTAGGTATTGACCAGCGAAACCTGGCCGATTACCCCGGCCAACAGCAGGGGCTGGTACCGGTTGTCCCGAAAACCCAGGTAAAAGAGCAGCAGCAATAACGGGTGGCCCAGTAAAAACTCCTTGGTACGGGGCCGCACACCCAAAATATTGTCCAGCAGGGTGCGGAATTTCAGTTCCAGATCCGAAATGGCCGCCGATTCGTTACCGGTACGGGAAACGTAAATTAAAAGCGCCACCAGCAGCACCCCGGACACCACGGCGAATTTAACCAAAATAGGCTGATCCAAAAAATGCTGCACTTGCTGCCGCCAGCCGCCCTCACCGGCCGCGCTCCGGAAAAAGAAGATGCCCGCCACCAGAACCAGCGGAATTACATGGGCCAGTTTGACTCCGGTGAACTGGTCCAGCTTCAGCATAAACCCCTTGTCCGCCAGAAGGCCCACCATCAGCAGCGCGCCCACCAGCGATATAAGAGACGTTTGCACCAACAGCAGGACGCAACGGCCCGGCGAGGAACCTTCCCGCCGCACGGTAAACGCCAGCGCCAAAGCTGGGAATATCACCACCGATGCAAAGGCCATCAGCTTGCGGGCCGGGTTGACCAGATCCACCGCCAGCAGAGCCGTCCACAGCAACAGGCCGGCCAGGCCCAACAACGGCGCTGCCCGGCCCCAGCCGATAACAAAGGCCAGCAGCATGCCCCCGGCGATCACTCCCAATCCGGTGATAAACAGCACCGGGCGCGATACCGCCAGCGGCTGCAGCTGCGCAGCCGTGCCGGCCTTTAGACCCCCGGCTTCCAGGCTGTCCCTGATCCCTTCCACCAGCTCCAGGTTGAACCGCAGCGCATCCGGCTCCCCGGGTTTGTAATAGGTATGCGCCAGCAGCACCCTGATGTTGCGTTCCGTGGCCGCCAGGTTGTACCGGTCCACCATGGCGGTAATACTGTAGTCCTTCTTGGCGTCCTCCTCCAAGGTAAGGGTATGCAGCCGGATCACATTTTTGTCCAGCAACAGGCCCAGCCTGGACAGGCCCACCTGGTTGGAAAACTCGATCTGTACCACAGGAACGTCAAGCTTCTGCATTTCGTAAGCCAGGGGCCGAATTAAATCCGGCACCCCGGGCAGGTAGGGGTCGTTAAAAGCAACCCCCGTAAGATTGCTTATTTTGCCGATCTCGTCAAAGACATACCGCAACCCTTCGGGAGTAACCCCGTTCCAGGTGCGTATTTGAACAATGGCGTTCAGCCCGGCGTCACCGATATCCAGCAATGCCCGGTCCGGAAACCCCGTGCCTATTTGCTCGAGGGCCGCCTGGCCAACACCGGTTTCAGCAGCGTACACCGGACCCCGGTCCCACACCTGAAGTGGTACACCCTTGGCCGCCAGTTGACCCCGCACCCGTTCAAAGGACTGCCGATCGGAAGTTATCAGGTACAAGAAATCCGGTTTTACCCGCTCCCGGAAATCCCCGCCCATTACTTCAAGAAAACCGGTATCATCCAAGAGCAGCAGCTCCTGGCCGGTTTTTAACACCAGTTCCCCGCTTTGCGCCGCGTCTCTCACGGTAGTCTCTTTGATCAATACCGTCCCGGCTCCGGCATTCCGGAACATGCGCAGTATGTCGGCGGTTTCCAGACCCCGCAGGCGGGCCAAATTGACCACTTCGTCATAAACTACGGCAATGGCCGCCTCCCGGTGCCGCTGCTCCAGGTTGTATCGCTTAAACGCGGTGTAACCGGCCGACAATAACGAGACAACGATTACGGCTGTGAGTAAAAACTGCCATTTCTTAAAGTTCACCGGGGCAACCTCCGTGTTTTTTTAAGTACTCAGGAGCCAGAATTAATAGAACCGGCATAGTCAATAAAGTCCTTGAGCAGCACATAAGCCGCTCCGTTGGTCAGGGGCGTATCGTAATCTTTGTATTCGTCCCAGGGGCCTTCCTCGGGACGGAAAAGACCCTGCTCCTCAAGGTAAGCATAAGACTCTTCCTTGCTTAAATTCCGCCCCAGGTAAGCAGCCAGGGCGTAACCGGCGTCATAGACGTTAAAGGTATTGGCCTCGGGATATAATTCCGGTGTCTGCAGCGCAAGCCCGCTTTGCTGTACGGTCCGGGACAGAACGTTCAGGAACCGCTGGTGTTCAATGGGGTCGTCCAGCCGGTAATTATTATCGTACCCGCCCACGGCCAGCCCCAAACCACGGACAAATTTCAGCCCCTCATAAGCCCAGTGGCCCGCCAGTTCATTCTCAATATAAAAGGGTTCCAGTACAACCCCCTGCTCGCCGAGCCTGTCCTGCAAATTTTTGATCAGGGCAGCGTCGGCAGCCAGCCGGCGAAAGCTCAGGTTGTTCTCCAGGGCCAGCGCTGCCGCCACCCCGGCGGCCTGCCCCGCGGCCATGCCCACCGGAACGGTGCGCGCACTGCCGTGGGGCAGGGTATCAAAGCCGGCCGACCGGCCAACCACCAGCAGACCGTCCACCCCGCGGGGAACCAGGCACCTGAAAGGCACGGCATATTGTTCGGGTCTGCCTATAATCACCCCTGGTGCATCAGGACCGGTGGGCTGTATATCCACCGGGTAGGAGCCGAAAGCGATCCGGTCCGCAAAATCCCTGTTTTCCAGTACGTCATCCAGGGTGAGCCTGTATTCGGCTTCAATATGCCGTGACTCGCGCACGTATAATTCCGGCGCCGCCCCGTCCAGCCGGGCATGCTTTAAACCGGGGACATTTTGACGCAGGAACGCTGTCACCAAGGGCAGTTCCGCATCTGCAATTTCACGGGCTTTTTGCCGGGAAACAACGCCGGTTTGAGACATTTCACCAAAAACCAGCAGCGCGTTGATTAAAAGGCTGCCGTCCCTTTGCCGCCCGATATTGAGACCGCGCAGGGCTACTCTATCGCCGGACGGTTGGTAGCGAGAAGTAATATCACTAAAACCCCAGGCGCTGTGCCAATTGGCTCCGGTGGTCTTATTACCGTCATACCGCAGGCTGAACACAATTCTCAGCCAATCCGGCCAGCCGATGCCTTTTAACTTAAACACCCGGGTAACGGCCATGCAGCTTGCCGGCCTGCCGATGTCCTCCTGGCCCACGCTAAACGGGACTCTGGCCAGAGCCGCCATATCCCCGTCCTGGGTGGCGTCGACGACCGCGCCCGAGTCTACGGCAACTTGCTTTCCTCCCGCCGCAATACTTACGCCGGACACCTTGCTGCCGGCGGGCGTTTTTTCAACAACCGGCAATACGGCGTCAACGTCCAGCAAAACGTCCAGGTTTTCCTCCGCCATGACCAGCCGGTTAAAAACCCACCGGGCTTCATCCACGTCAAAGGAATCTCCCTTAATCTGTTCAAAAAACTCAAGAAAAAAGCCTTGATTAAGTATTTCCCCATCCGGGCCGTAATTCATGTCCAGGCTGTTCAGCCAGCCGCGGGTAAACAACCCGCCCAGTTCCGACCTGGTATCTACCAGTAGTACCGATAACCCGTTACGGGCGCCGGACACCGCCGCTGCTATCCCCTCCGGATCGCTGCCCACCACTACCAGTTCATAAGTTTGCTTAACCTCATGCAGCGGGGTTGGCTTAATAGCATAAGGTCCGGGGCCGCCAAACCTGCCGACAGCAAAAAATACAAGCAGAACAGCTCCGGGTAACAGAACAGCAAGCAAAGTTTTTTTATTGATCCTCATTATAGAACCATCATGTTAATAGCCACGATACATGATAGTAGTCTGTTTAACCGCCTTAATGCCCCGCCCGTCCGCCCGGGGGATGCTAAACAGGTGGTTGGTTTCCGCCGCCTGGCCGGCTAACACGTTTTTGCCCGCCGTCAGGTCGGGAATACCGCCGCCGGTGGGATCAACCACCACAGCCTGGCCGCCCCGGACGATAAACTCGGTGCCGGCCTTGCCGATAAATTCTTCATCCACCTTCAGTTCGGCCACACTCCATTGCAGCGAACCTCCGGAGGGCGCCACCTGTCCCAGCATTTCCTGCACATATCGCTCAACAAAACTCCTAGTGACCAGCGGGTCGCCGGCGGAACCCGCACTGCTGTCCGCCCCGGCCAGGCCGGAAAACCCGATGATCGCCCCAAAGGACAGCAGCAAGGCAATGACCACAACCCTGTTCTTAATCAAACGCACTGGAAAACCCCCTGCCGTGATATTTTAATATTTGCTTTCGACAAAAGTACTTTCGACAAAAAGGGGGTTATTTCCTGCAGCTTAAAACCTCTTCCACCAGGGCTTTATCTTTAATAAACCCGGCGAAGGGAGACTCAATAAACTTAATCCCTTCAGCCAGCGCGGTATAATTCAGCTTTAACTTTTGATCGATGGTGCGGTTGACCACGTAAACTTCCTGGTTGTTAATCAGCGCTTTTTTAAACAGCGCCTTAAAATGCACATCGGCGTCGGGAAAGGAATACCCCACAAAGACCACTCTCCGGCACGCCCTGATGGTCATCAAGGATACATTGAGGATTTGGGACACCACCGGGTGCGAAATTCTCTTGATATGCGAAGGGGGAATAATCAGGGTCTCCAACTCCGCCCCGTCCGCCGGGCAACAATACCTCTTTTCCCCGGCGGCGTCCAGGTCGATTTTGGTGTCCCAGGGCGTAAGCAGCACCTGATTGCAGCAGTTGCAATACTTCCAGTTCAGGCTGCCGTGGCCTTTCATGATCCGAACAACCCCCGGGCTGCCTTCCGCTTCCCCATGGTTCATCAGGTAAATACCGTAGTCGATACCGGCCCGGGCATCAACCGCTTGCAGCGCCTCTTCCAGCAGGGTATCATAGTTTAACGTCAGGATGGATAAATCAATGTCATGCCGGAGGACCGCAGACCAAAAAGACTTGTAAACCCTGGCCCGGCGGTTTGACTTTTCGCTGATCACATAGTGGATGAGCTTAATCAGCCCCTCCTTGACAGCGCGAATTCTGTCGTTGGGGTAGGAGGCGCTTAAATGCTCGTTCTGGTTGATAAAGTAATCCAGGAACCCAAAGACCGACTCCAGGGTGGGATAAACCCCGGCCCGGTTGTCCCAGGCAAAATTATCCCTTAAAAACCCGCAGACGGTTTGCCCCGTTTCCGATTCTTCAATATCCTTCAATTGCCCCGACAGGATAATGGGCAATATTTCGTCTTGCAAAGGCGCGCCGTCGTCGTAAGAAGCCCCGGCCCCAAAAACAAACACCACGTCCGGCTCCATGAAATCCCCCTTAATTGCATAACCTGTGCAATTACTGTTTTTATATTATAAAAGATTTACGGGGGAAAAATTCCAAGCCCAAGGAAAACCCTTAATTGTCGTTAAATTGCCTGGCAAGTTTCCTTAACACCTGAAATGATGGTATAATATTGTAAATATAATCCACTGATTAAAATGGAGTTTACGGCATGGAAGAGCCGGCGTTATCACGCCACCGCAGGGACATTGCTTTGCAGCAAAGATGAAAAAACCAGGTTCGACTTCCTGGAGCGAACCTGGCGCGAATACTTTGATTATCAGCCGTATATAAAGGCGTTTTACGAAGACCTGATCTCCGAAACAAAATGAGGAAATATAACTGCATCAATTTCTATTTGCAATGTAATTCTTGCTCTCCAACTCTGTTAATGCCAGTTCTATTTCCCGCACTGAAAAATGGGGTTTTATGCCTTTTATTTCCTCAATAAACCTGTTCCGATCAAATTTTCTGCCGGAAATCCTAGCATCGCGGTCTATAAAAACAATAGTCGAGCGTAATTCCAAATCGCGAGCTCTCATAGAACCAAAATCCTCAAGTATTTTCTCCACATAATAATTATACGAGGATAAAAAATCTTGTGCCTTTTCTTTAATCTCTCCACCAGAAGAACCGGGAGTAATTCTATAACCGTTCATATTTTGTTCAAATTCAACTTCCACACCGTTTAACGCATTAACATAATCCAAATCATTCATTATATCCGAACAAAACGGTCCATGTATATATAAGGTAAAAGAATAGCCACAAGGTACATTATAGAGCATCTCCAATAAATAGATAAACTTTTGTAAAGCCGTTTTACCCAACCACTGTCCTCTAAACTGCATTTTTTCAGCTATATCAACAATTAAAGCATATTGATACCAAGGTATATCAAACGCAACTTTCAATATTTACACCTCCAGTTCTTTTAATGCCTTCTCTTTGCCTTCCAAAGGTACATAAACCCTCTTTTGCATTACCGCTTTCAGACCTTTTACGACACTTGATAAACTGGAAAGTAAAATCGTATTAGCATTTTTAACATCACGCTCGCCATGACTCGGCATGATATTAACATCCTCTTTTTCAAATTTATACCATGATTTTTCAGCCTGGTCGACAAAACTAATTATTGAGTCCAGTTTGTTCCTAACCTCTTCCAATCTGTTCAATTCGTCAACCGTAGGTACCTCTTTAGTTTGGTAAACACAGCGATGGTGCCGCCGTTCCCTTAATATACTACCATGTTCACCAGCATCACCTGAGTGAATTAGTCCAGTAACCAGCCAATCATCCCAGTTCAGATAATCCCGCACATTTTCTTTGGAATCCGGAGGAGGAAAACTTCCCCTATACGGATGTGTACAGGGTCTGGTCACTATCAATAAACGTTTCATAGCTTCGGCTATATGAAAATCGTAAGCACGCCTGGTATGCTGAAAATAAACTTGGGTGAACATCATATAACGGGCAAGAATCAAACCTTCAACAGCATGCCAGCCACCTTCTTCAACAGCCAGTACAGGTTCTCCTTTTTCATCATTAGCCACCGTCAAAGTTACAAGTAAACGATCCAAATCATATCTACCGTACTGTACTCCCATATGATGGGAATCCCTTAGCAAATAATCTGCCCTGTCTGCATCCAACTGGCTGGTAATAAGGCTTCGCCAGAGAATGCTTCTGCGTATGCTTGGTTTACCGGCAATAAAGTCAGCAATATCTTCAACTCTGATACGATAATTTTCATTAAGCGGATGATCCTCGATAACATCTTTAAAAAAATACCGAATTATCGCTACAGTATAATCCTCATGAGCATAAGGTTCGTCCGTCTCAGGGTTGACAGGCATCAGTTCTTCCCCGGCATGGGAAAAAGGTGAGTGTCCAATATCATGCAACAAGCCCGCCAATCTTACAAGCACACAATCCCGCCCAAAACCATCCTCGGTAAAATTCAATTCGGATTTTAGATAATCCTTGCGTTTATCTACAATTGAATTAAACATGCGGGTAGCAATTTGCATTACCCCCAATGAATGCTCAAACCTTGTGTGAGTAGCCCCAGGGTAAACCATATCTGTCCAGGCCAATTGCTTAATACGACGAAGCCGCTGAAAAGCCCAATGGTTTATAATTTCTCTTTCCCATTCATTAATGGTTACAAAGCCTAAGATAGGATCCCTGATTTCATAATATTTCATTGTTGCGAAACATCCTTAAAATAATATATATATATAACCAAATTATCCCTAATAACACCTAATAGAACAATAGTTCGTCGCCGGAATTGGTTTCCGCTCTAAGGGATGCTTCAGTTAGCCTCTGATTTTATTCTTCAACCATAGAGGAAGCATCTTTTCTTTGAGCCCCAACTTGTATCCCGGAACCTTGCCCAGGTTTTGCAGGCAGGCCCAACTTTAAATGGCTGGCGGCTCGATTCTCACCTCAGTAGTTGATTACGGCTAAACTCTTACGCCATTGACGGTGAGTTTCTCACCGCCATTTTTTGTGAGCGGTAATAGTATACATCACAAACCAGGTAAAAACCTTTTTTTCAATGCCAATACCATCGGTCTGGCGCCTCTATCCAAAGTAAATCCAAGTCCATAACGAAAGATCTCCGGCATATAATATTTCTCATCAACTTTTTGCAATACCCCCAGCGCCTCCAATTGCTCTATTTCTTGAGCCGTTAAATCAAGCTTATCGGCCGTAAAGGGTATTTTACGACGCTCCTCTTTATACTGCCGCAACTTGTTAAAAACAGACTTAATGCCGGGAAACTCATCTTCTATTTCAGAAATTTTCATCGTACTACATGGCTGAATAGCTTTCCTTATAGCTGCCGGCTGTAACAACCGATCCTTATAAACAATATTTTTCTCGCTTTCAATAGCGGCATTTTTTATAAACCTTACCAAATCACGCGCTTGAAGCTGCCCCTGAAAATCAGATAATGCTGCCAATACCCAATTAGCTGTAACTGCTTCTTTAGAATGCGCAGCACCTAACTTTCGACCCCAAAAAGGTATCAAATGTTCCGCCAATTCATTCCGGTCAAAAGAAAGCAAACTTTCTTTTGTTACCCCTGGGATATTTCCAATTTTATACCAAACCCATAGCACAAGCCGCAATGCTTCTTCAAAATTCCATGTCAAATCATAAGGACTATACCGGGATTCATAATGTCCAATATTTTGCCTAATTACTGCTCTAATTAAATCGCGACGAATAAAACATACAACGCCCAAATAAGATTCCCTAAACTCCCTTAATACTTCCGGAACATCCAAAAGCCCTTTCAACGCCAGTTTTTGAAAATCATTGTTTCTAACATTATCAAAAATATCTTCTAATCCATCTATTAATATGATTACTTTCAAGTGTTGTTTCTTTAAATAAGCCTGTATTTTTTCTATGGAAATCAGTTCTGTTTCTGAATTTACATTCATACCCAAAGACAACCCTATTAAATGAAACCAATAAGAACGCCAATTAACATAGTCCCAACCAACATCGTCTTTCAAATATTTATTGACTTCATCCCGTAATTTACTCTGATTCCACTGCTCAGGTTTGGATAGATATTCCCAGACTTTTTCCCTTCTGTTTGAAGTTATCTCTTTTGCCGCATCGTGCAGATTTAAAGATTCCAACAAAGGGAATACCTCAAGTGGATTTTCCTTTTTCTTAATATCCAACATATCTATTTGCAAATCACCCAAAAAATTCTTCCAATTACCCAAACGCGTTAGCTGCAAATACATATGCGTTTTCCCCGAGCCTTTGGAACCAATAACCACAGCCACAGGCAAAGAGGCTGTATATTTTTGACCCAAATTACGAATAGCCGGTATGGGTAAATATTCTACGCTTTTACCTGATTCGGCATACTCAAGATCTGTGGATAAACTTATTAATTGCGATAATAAACTTTTTATGTCTTCTACCTTTAATTCCGCCCCATCCCTGTTACGTTTTGCTAATACGTCATTTAACAATTTGCCGGTTTCTTTTAAAACCGATGTTCCCGAAAGTTTATCCCAAGTTTGCTCAAAGCTTTCGAGATAAAGAAGCTGTTGAGCAAAAAACGTATTAACCGCTGTCAACCGGGATGGAGTGGCGTCATCCTCACCATGATCAGGATACTGCCCTATCAACTCTCGCTGAATCGCAATAAATTTATCACTATACTTCAAATCTTCAGGGACCATTGAAAAAACCAGATAAGGGTCATAATATACCTCCTCCTTATCTTCACTGCTTAACGGAACTATTTTGGCCATCTGCCTAAGAACAATCCTCATGCCCTCAACCGATTGCGAAGAATAGGTTGTAATCAAAAAACGAAGTATACGCGGATCAAAAATAAACGGTGCGGACAATTCACTCAAACCAGCCCTCAAATCTACTAAGATGTAATCAACCTTTAACATTTTTCCCAAATGAAACAATAGATTTCCAACAACCCAGCTATTTCCGGGATTCCTAACTAAATGTTCCGGTTTGACAGAAACACGAAGTAATTGATCCATACTCCTAAAGGCAGGCAAGAAATATATCTTATGCTTATCTACCGTTAAAATAGTTTCATTTAATTTTTTTACTGATACTTCAAAGGTATTTTTGTATGGTTCTATATCATCATTTGCTAAGGCCAAAAAATCCAAAAACGATAACTCAGGCAATTCTCCTTTCTCCATAGCCCACCAGGTAAGACCAGGTGCTTCTATATCAGCATCCACCAAAAGCACCCGGGGTTTGTCAGAACCATTTCCTGATAAAATTGATTTCAAGGCGGCAACAACATGGACTGTCCTGCCAACTCCACCTTTAAAAGAATAAAACGCCAACATCCCTGGGCTGTCTTTAATACTTGCAGGTAAGCCAATTCTGATATCAGGTACATGATCTTCCACATGATCAGTGAACAATGCAAGTTCACCAAAAAAAGGCCTAAAAGATCCGTTACTATCAAAATTATCCTGATAATTATCTTGAATAAAAATTACATCCAGGCTCTTTACATGTTTTGTTGCACTTTCAAGATAGATCAAATTATCTTTCTCGTTATACCAGTCACCAAACCATAAATTCAAATATTTTTTTGCTTTTGCTTCATCAGCTTTATTACGCAAAAAAACATCTAATCCATTAGCATAGACCTGGATGTTTTTTATCTCCCGCGGCCAATTATCACGCTTTTGTTTCTGTATTTTCGATTCAACATCCAGCCATGTATATAATCTGGTATCCGACATCATGAAAGCTCGCCCCTAATCCAATTAATAATTTTTTTTAACTTTTCTTCAAACAGCCCATCATCATCCAGTAAACAGCCATACCGCCATGCCTGATTAAGCTGCCCGGAATCAACATATCTTTGGCCATTTCTCTTAGGGCTACTTATTTTTGATCTATTTGGCAGATGCAAGTCTCTACTAACATGAAGGTGGCTCAGAATAACATTTATGTTGTGGTTAAATTTGTCAAATTGTTCTCCACATGAAGATGTTTCATTTAATTTATTTTGTTTTAGCCACACCGCTTTCAATCCACATTCGACGGCATAAAATAACACTAAAAGACAAGTTAATTGACACTGCTCCCCACCTATCTTGACATAGGCTCCACAATGACTGTTATATGCCCTTTGCAACTCTCTCCTGGTTACCGAAATTCTACTCATAAGCTACCCTTTCTCAAAACATATCACAAATTCAAATATTTTACAATATTAACCAACTACAGTACAAGGCAGACTCTTCAACCGTACCCAACGCATCAACCGCGCGCTGCAGTTCCCCGGGCAGCCAGACGTCGTCTTGATCAGCGAGGGCGATTAAATCAGGCTCACTACGGCGCGCCTCGGCAAGCAGGTCTAAATAACTGCCTCTTGCCCCGATGTTCTCGCCATATATCATAGTTATGATACGTATAATCTCATAAGTAACCTGAGTTATTGGTTTGATACAGTGTTTGTTTTACCGTGAGCAATCTTCCTGATAAACTCTGTGTAGTTCATTAACTCAATGTTAACATCACGCAAATCAGTTACCAGCACCTCATACTGTGGATATTTTTTTTGTATTTCCTGGGGGGTGGAATTAAAATTTTGTTTAACTTCTTCCTCATACCAGCGCCTAAACTTAGCTTGCCAACGCGTAAGATGTGGACGGAGACCCTGGTTAAGTGCCTCAACCAATAGATAAACTAATTTCCTGGTATCTTTGCTGCTGCGCACCTTTTCAGCCGGTATCTGCTTGGCAAGATCACGTAGTTCGCCAAAGAGGGCATACCAAGAATTGTAAATTTCAATTATTACATCATTCTCTGTATCAAATGGTAACCCAGCTTTTCGTGTTGCCAGTTCAACCCAGGCCTTATGAGCAATCTGAATATCCTGGAAGTCAGGCTTAATCTTCATTTTTCCGCCAGCCCATGAAACTTCAGCCTCCACCACTTCCCAGGAAAACTTGCGGCGCAACCTAACCCAAACAAAGTAAACAACAACCCCGGTTAGAATCAAAACCGGAAATAATATCCAGGTATGAATTGTAAATTCTCCATGACTGCTTACGCTGATGGATATAATATCCAACCATTGTGTATTTTTTACCGTTGTACTCAATTGTTTAACCCCTTAAAAACATGTCCTGTTATAGGCAAACCTTGATCTGGGATTATCGATTAGTAACCTGCGTTTAGTACGCGCGTTGAAAGCATCTTCAATCCAGCCGTTAAGCGAATCAGCGCGAGTTGGATAATTATATACACGGGCATAGCTGTCAGTTATTTTCCCGTTTGAATTATAAGGAAGATTTTTATTAAGCCGTTCGGGATAGATTGGGTTCCTACTGGCCGAAGGTAAAATGATTCCTAACAAACCATTAGGAAGTTGACTGCCGACCCCCCGCAGAGATGCTTGAATCTCCCAATCTACATATTTTCTTGCCCAAGTACATTTGCCAATCATTACAATAGTCACAGTTGAATCTTTAAGATAAAGTTCGCGAATGCGTTTCATAATGTATTCGGTATCATTACTGTTTATAATGTCATTGGCAAAGCCAAGAGCACGATAAAAAAATATATTGCGCTGGTGGTCAAATTTTTTTATAAAGTCTTCAACTTCTTCCTGGTCGACGTGCTGGTATGATATAAACACCCGATGTGACAAAACCGATGCCTCCCTTTAATAGTTAATCTTTTTTTCGTCATTATAAACTTAAATCCTGCAAATATTTTGATATTATGTTTACAACTAGTTAATAAAGGCACGCCCAAAGGTTAGCTGCATTTTCAACGGAACAGGTGAAAAGGTTAAGCAGGTTGAGGAAGATTTTGATATTTTTAATATTTTTAACATAAGAAAAGGTAATTTTTAAATTTTGAAGAAAAATTATAAAAATGTTTTTGAAGGAGAATCGAAATTATGTTGGATTTTTTTCTTTGCCATGCTTCTAAAGACAAAGAAAAATTAGTTTTACCTATTGCTGACGAATTGGCACTAAACGGAAAAGTATATTATTTAGATATAATTGAGATTCAGGGTGGGGTAAACATAGTTGATTCAATACAAGTAGGAATGAACGAATCTCGTATGGCAATAGTTTTTTTGACATCCAATTTTATTAATAAATCAGAAGATACTTGGCATTCAAAAGAATTATATAGCTTCATTTCTACGCAGAAATATATTATTCCTATTGTATATGACGCCATACCTATAAAGAAGATTCAAGAAAAATACCCTTTACTTGCGAGTACATATATGATAAATGAGGTTCAAGATTCACAAGAATTAACGAGACGAATTTTACGTGCATATACCTTTATGCTTGCTGATAAACCTATGGACCGTTTTTTAGAAAATTGTTACGGGTCAATAAGGTATCCTATTGATGGGTCTTTAGTAAACCGTAGTATGGTAGCGAAAGGAGATATCCTGTCATTACCAGAATATTCTTGGTTATGGCTTGTTATTGAAATTGGAAATCTGAAGTTCCCGAAAGAACCAAACATTAAGGTCTCAGGCAATAGGTGGGAGGGAGTGGCCTTCGAAGGAGGTACTCCACCAGATAACAAATTTAATTTGTCATTGTATGTCGTCGGGGAAGAAGGAAACAAACAAATTAAGAGTTGGCTGGAAGAAGGGAGCAGAACTGGAAGTTACCCCGGCTTAACAATAATGACCCTACCCCGATTTGATGGACACGGTAAATGGCTGGTACAATAAAACCAGCGGAGGTGTCCATCATGAAACAATACGACAAACAATTTAAAGAACAAGCCGTCAAACTGGTCTTGGAGCTGGATCGTCCAGTAAAATCAGTAGCCGACGAACTTGGCATCCACGAAAACACTTTGTACAAATGGGTCAACCAGTACAAAAAGCATCACGAGCACGCATTTCCCGGCAGCGGCAAGCTGCGTCCCGAAGACGAAGAAATGCGGCGCCTGAAAAGGATGATTGCTGACCTGAAAGAGGAGAACGCCATCTTAAAAAAGGCAGCGGCTATCTTCGCCAAACACCCGAAATAGCATACAAGTTCATTTATAAACACCGCTTCGATTTTCGGGTGAAGAAGATGTGCCAGTTGATGCAGGTTTCCAGAAGCGGTTACTACGTCTGGCTAAACCGACCGGAAAGCAACCGGCAAAGCAGTAACAAAAAACTACTGGCCGAGATCCATAAGCTCCATAAACAATCCCGTGAGACTTACGGCAACCCAAGGATAACCAGAGCTCTAAACAAACAAGGCATTACCTGCGGTAAAAACCGGGTAGCACGACTGATGCGGGATAACGGCATTGCCGCCAAAACAAAACGCAAATTCAAGGCTACCACCAACTCCAAGCACAATTACCCGGTGGCCGCAAACCTTTTAAACCAGAACTTCTCTGCCAACCGGCCAAACAAAGTCTGGGTGGCTGATATCACCTATATCCCAACAGACGAAGGGTGGCTTTACCTGGCTTCCATAGAAGATTTATTCAACCGTAAGATTGTAGGCTGGTCCATGGACAAGACCATGACCCGCCAATTGGTACTGGATGCCCTAAGGCAAGCAGTGCGGCGCTACCGCCCTTCGGTAGGGTTAATCCACCATTCAGATCGCGGCAGCCAATATGCCAGTCATGAATACCGGCAGGCCTTGAAAGATTACGGGATGTTAGCCAGCATGAGCCGCAAGGGTAATTGTTATGATAATGCCTGTATGGAATCATTCTTTGGCACTCTAAAGCGGGAACTAATCTACGGTAACCGTTTTAGAACCAGGGATCAGGCCCGTCAGGCGATCTTTGAATATATTGAGATATTTTACAACCGGATACGGTTACACTCCGCCCTTGGCTATATGTCACCGGTAGAGTTTGAACTGGCTTTTCGGTCAGCCGCATAACTATGTTTTTGGCCGCTTGCGCAGCCCTTGATATGGAGTAGGGCCTGTGTTAGCCTGCTCAGGCAAAAGGCCATGCGTAGCTGGACTGCTCCCGGCCTTTACGGAAACACTGGCCCAGAGGCTCCATGTCAAGGGCGGCCAAAAACTCTGAAATAAGCAGTATCCCGCCGTTTAACGTGTCTATTTTAACGGGGCAAGCTCATAATTAAAGATGCTAGAAGGCTTGATCATGTAGTTTTGAAGCTTAAATAGGGAGTGTCTCGGCTCCTGTGTAAATGGAATAATCCCACATGAAGACGGGAAAACAATGGAAATTTGTTCCCCGTCTTTTTACCTTTTATTGCGCCGCATTTCCGGATCGGCTTGAAGTTGCCGACTTGCGCCAAAATTCCATGAAAAACACCACAAAAACGCTGACCATAAAGCCCAGCACCCCGGCCACAGCCATGTTCAACGTTTTGCGCGGGCTAACGGGTGTTTCAGGTAAATGCGCCTGCTGAAGCATGATATACAGCCCCTTGCCGCCAGACTTTAAACCTTCATCCAGATATTCTTTTTCCGCCCTTAAAGTAGTAACATTTGCATTAACCTCGTCCCAGCGGGTGGCAAGCCGATCATACAAAGGATTTACCTGGGGCACCTGGATAACCTGAGTACTGGAAGCCTGCACCTCAAAAGTACCCAGCAAACGAGGTGTTTTTTCCAATTCTGTTTCCACCTCGGCCAGCATCTTGACCGCCTTTTCTATTTCCCGATCCTTATCGTCAATTAAACGGCGGCGAAAATCGTTCACGCTGCCTACCCCGAGTTCATTAGCGACTTTTTGCGCCAATTCCGGATCATTATTTGAAACGGTGATGGAAATCAGGCTGGCGTCCTTGTTTATATCAGTTTTAATGGATTTCTTAAAAGAAACCAATTTATAACCCCGGGAGCCAAGTTCAAGCTTGGTAAAAACACCCTCCACCCTGGAGTGCGCGGTAACCAGCTCCTTGTAACTATCCAATGACAAACCCTGCTGGTCAATAAACTTTTTATCAAACATAATTACAGCCCGGGCCTCAAATTCTTCGTCCATAACACCGAAGCTTAAAATACCGGCCAGCAATACCGCCACAAAACTGATACCGGCGATAATCCACTTGCCCTGCAACAGTACCTCGATTAATTCCCGCAGATTAATTTCTTCTTCCAAAATCTTCATCTCCTTAAACAATTACTAATACAGTACTATTGCCCTACATATCTTCATTTATTAAACGTGCATGCTTGGCAACATTTTTACTTTCTTTCAAGGCAGATGTTTCATAAGAACCGTTAACCAGGTAATGAATGGCCGCCCGTTTTTCTTTGGATAGTTTCTTTTTTCCGGCTGAACTCTCCCGGCTTAATAACACCGGTATGGTTTGCAATATAATTTTTATATCCAGGAAAAACGAATAATTCCGTATGTAATATAAGTCAAATCTTAGTTTATCTTCCGGGGATGTTGTATATTTTCCGGCCACCTGGGCCAATCCGGTTATACCGGGCTTAACCAGGTGGCGGTAATGATAATCTGGATACTGCCGGTCAAACTCATCCACAAAAACCGGCCTTTCCGGCCTTGGCCCTACAAAGCTCATTTCCCCTTTTAAAACATTGAACAACTGCGGCAGCTCGTCCAGCCTGGTGGCACGAAGAAATTTACCCACCGGGGTAATACGGGAATCATTATCCGCAGCCAACACGGGACCGGTTTTCTTCTCTGCATCCTGCACCATGGAACGAAACTTATAGAGACGAAATACGTATTTTCCTCTTCCCACGCGTTGCTGGGAGTAAAATACCGGCCCAAGAGAAGTTAAACGTACCAGAAGTGCACAAATTATCATCACCGGGGATACTATGAGCAATCCAATGGAAGATATGCAAATATCCAACGTCCTTTTTATAATTCTTTGGCCCCATGACAAGCTAATATCTCTGATTTCCATTACCGGCAGGTCATCTAATTGAGCCACCCTGGCGTTACACACCAGGATATCATAAAAATCAGGCACCAGAAAAACTTCTCGCCTTGATTCCTGGCAAGCAACTAAAACCCGGGCTTTTTTCTCTTTCCCCAACGACGGAACCATTAATACAGCATCAATGTCATTTAAATATATATCTAGCTGATCAATATTAGAGCTATCCAATATTTTATGTACCCTAAACCAGCCTCGGGGAAGATCCAAAACCTTCTCCAACAGCTTTTCCACTTCACCATATGGCCCTATTACCAGCATATTACGCAATCCGTGCAACCGTTTCTCCAGATACCAACAACCAGTCCGCCACGTAGTAATTAACAATACCTGAATAACCATTCCCAAAAGCAATACTCCACGGGGAAACGAAAAACCGCGAAACCAGAAAGTCAAAGCCATAGTTACGAAAAATATAGTCACTACGCTAATCAACGCTGCACGTATCAAGCTCATCAAGCCGTTACGACGTTTCTCGTATAGTCCGAACCCCATAAAGATAACTACAGTGGCAATACTCAACAGCGGAACTATATTTAAAAATGGCTCAAGGGAACGCCGTGGTATATCGCCAACAAAGCGCATTTCGAAGGCCAGAAGAAAACCTGCATTTACCAATAAAACATCTACCAGTATCAGTAAAATGGTTGGTAAAAATATATTAACCTTTTTGGTGGACTGTTTTTGACTCATATTATTCTCCTTTGAAAAACAAAACCTCTAGATAAACACCAGTGTTTTGGATAATATACGCTAGTAAGTGGTTATGAAACATACCTGTATTTTTTCGACAAAAATGACATTGTACCTGCTTGGCAACAAACAAAAACGTCACATACTCTGCGGTCATAGAGCACCCCCAACTACCAGCGGTCTAAAGTAACGTCTTAATAGCTTCTGATGGCAAGTCTCTCAACCTGCGGGAAATTTGAAATTTGTATTCAAAGTCATCGGAAGGAAAAACTTGCTCTCTGGTAGAAAGCCTAAAAGGCATTTTAAAATCACTAGCCAGCAATTTACAACCAAGGAGCTGTTTATTTTTGAAAGTATGCATCATCGGTACAGGCTACGTCGGTCTAACTACGGCGATAGCCCTGGCTTACATCGGACATGAAGTTAAATGCATTGACCAAAACCCAGCACTGGTGGAATGCCTTTCAGACGGTCGCGTGCCTATCCACGAGCCCGGCGTTAAAGAGTTACTTGCCATGAACCCGCCCCTTTCGTTCGGAGACTGGGAAAGCTTCGACCCCAACCCGGATGTTATTTTTATTGCTGTAGGCACACCGCGTAAAGAAAACGGTGATGCCGATCTTGCATACGTTGAAGCAGTAGCCGCAGAAATAGGCCAAAGGGTGGACGAAAAAAACCACCTTACTGTTGTAGTTAAATCCACCGTGCCGCTGGGCTCAGCCCGTCGGGTAGAATCGATCATAACCGCCAACCTGCGGGAACGCTACGTTACAACCCGTTTGGCGGTGGCATCAAACCCGGAATTCCTGCGGGAGGGAGCAGCCCTATACGATACTTTCTACCCGGACCGTATCGTGGTGGGAGCCAATGATAACCACGCCATCAACACCTTAAGGGAGCTTTATACACCGATCCTGCAGCAAACATTTACACCCCCTTCATCCATACCGCACCCGCAGGGAAATAAGCTGCCTGTTTTTCTAACCACCACGCCGACCAGCGCGGAACTAATCAAGTACGCCACCAACGCATTCCTAGCCATGAAAATATCCTTCATCAACGAGTTCGCCGGCCTGGCGGAACATGTTGGAGCGGACATCACAGAAGTGGCCCGGGGAATCGGGCTGGACGAGCGCATCGGCATGCGGTACCTGATGGCCGGGGCGGGGTGGGGCGGAAGCTGCTTCGGGAAAGACGTAAGCGCCATTTTGCACACCGCAAATCAATACAATTACAACATGCACTTGTTGGAAGCTACAGTAAAAACCAACCATCGGCAACATGAATCAATAGTTAAAAAACTTCAAACACACCTGAAGGTAATCCGCGGCACCACCATCGGCATGCTGGGCATTGCGTTTAAACCAAACACCGATGACGTACGCGATGCGCCATCCATTTCCATCGCCCAGCGCTTGCTGGAACTGGGCGCCAGCGTTAAAGCCTATGACCCGGTGGCCATACCTACATGCAGGCAGTACCACCCGAACCTGGATATAAAATACTGTGATTCACCGGAAGTATTGGCGGAGAACTGTGACACCCTGGTTCTTGTCACCGAATGGGACGAATTCCGTCACCTGGACTATGCTAAACTGGGACGAAAAATGAGACAACAAATAATAATTGATGGACGTAACGTATTAAATCCTCAAAAGCTCATATCAGCGGGTTTTTTATACCAGGGGGTGGGACGCTAATGCTGGAAAAACAGCGCAGAATTGCCGTTACCGGCGGGTCAGGCTTTATCGGAAGCCATTTAATAGATAAACTTATTCAAGATGACCACTATGTTCTATGCATTGACGAATTTAACGACTTCTACGACCCGCAAATAAAATGGAAAAACATAGCCCAACACATGAATAACCCCCAATTTACCCTATTTAAAAACGATATAAGACATAGGGAAATAATCAACCGGCTTTTTCAGGAATGGAAACCGGAAATAGTAGTCCACCTAGCTGCCCGGGCCGGGGTGCGCCCGTCATTAAAAGAACCATTTCTGTACCATGAGGTGAATACCACAGGCACCTTGAACCTGTTGGACGCCGCCGTAAACTCCGGCATAACTAAATTTATATTCGGCTCATCCAGCTCCGTCTACGGTGTAAACAAAAAAGTCCCCTTTTCAGAAGAGGACCCCTTACTTACACCAATATCACCCTATGCCGCCACCAAATTAGCCGGCGAAGCACTGTGCCATTCTTACGCCCACCTGTACCAGATGCCCACGGTGGCGCTAAGGTTTTTTACCGTTTACGGTCCCCGGCAACGCCCGGATTTGGCTATTCATAAGTTTACCCGCATGATTATGGAAGGCAAACCAATACCGGTTTACGGCGACGGCACCAGCAGTAGGGACTATACCTTTATAGACGATATAATATGCGGTATATATGCCGCTATCAATTTTAATCCCAACCATTACGAAGTATTCAACCTTGGTAACTCACAAACGGTGGAATTAAATGAGCTAATTAGCCTTTTGGAAGAAACACTGGGACGAAAAGCAATAATTGACCGCCAGCTAAACCAGCCCGGTGATGTACCGCAGACCTGGGCAGACACCGAAAAAACCGGTAATCTTTTAGGATTTAAGCCTGATACACCAATTAAGCAAGGGTTAATTAGTTTTGCTAATTGGTTAAACTGCACAATATCTTAGAAAGAAGGTGAACAGCTTTCACGTTGTTCCCCTAAGTTTACTTTTACAGTTCAGAGTATAAATCAACACCAACCCAGGATTTAACAATAAAAAGCTAACTTCTTTAGCCTGTATCTCTCAGTGATTTTAATAAAAAACAAGCCTGCTAACCCTATTATACCGGTTACAAAAAGCGAGATTTTGCCTCATTCAATAACTTGCAGTATTTTTTTTCAGATAAAACGTCAGTATAAACAGCCAAGGTCTTGTCCAACATGTGCTCAAAAGTAAAGTTATTTAAGAATCTTAAATACCCTCGTTTACCCATTTTTACACGTAAGTCATTGTTATTTATAAGCAATGATAACTTTCCTTTTAAAGTTTCAACATCCCCTCGTGGTATAAGAAAACCGGTTTCTCCGTCTATAACCGATTCATTTGCACCACCCACATCTGATGTTATTACAGACAACCCAGCGCGCATAGCTTCAAGGATACTCCTGGGAAATCCTTCCCAATTAGATATTAATAAAAACATTTGCGATTTAGAAAGTAATTCAGGTATATCTGTTCTTGCACCTAGGAATTTTACTTTACCAAGCAAATTTAATTGGTTAGCAACTTCTTTTGTTTCTTTAAAAAGTGGACCGTCTCCCACTAATAATACCTGATATTTTTTTTCGACTTTTAACTCACTAACTGCTTTTAGTAATGATAAATGGTCTTTTTGTTTAGAAAACCTAGCAACCATAATCAAACGTACCGGATTTTCATTGCCCGATGCGGACAAATAAGGATCTCCTAATTGAGGCATTCCATTATGAATTGTTATTAAATGTTCAGGACTTTTAACCCTATATTTTAACGCTATTTGTCTATCGTATTCCGACACGCAGATAATTTTATCGGTTAGCTTTGCCGCAAAACGTTCCATCCGAATATAAAAACGCCTTTGTTTTTCAGGTACTCCTTCAGTAAAAGCCCAACCGTGCGCAGTGAAGATCGAAGAAACACCACATAAACGCGCAGCAAAACGGCCTATTATACCAGCTTTGCTTGAATGAGTACTAATTAAATCGGGCTTGATTCTTTTTATCAACTTAATTATTTCGGTTAGAGCATGGTAATCTTTAACAGGAGAAATAGTTCTAATTAACGATGGAATATGATAAACAGAAACGCCCTCATCTACGAGATTGTCCCACAATGGTCCTTTTATTCCCATAGCAACATGCACGTCAAAATCCCGTTTAAGATTGGCTGCCAAATGAAGAATATGAGTTTGAGCCCCACCTAACATTCCCTGGGTTATTAAATATAAAATTTTGTATCTTTTATTGCTAAACAAATCTAATTCTCCTCAATCACTCGATTTTGTAGATGAAAATAGGCGATACATAGCACGATTTCAGCAAGTTCCTGCTCAGAACCCTTTTTCGGAGTTATTGCAACAACTTCATGCCACAATAATAAATCCTTCAATTAATTCTCACCTAAAATTTATTAATGACCTACAAACCAGCGATTATTACTATTTTATCCGATTTATCCATCAACCTGGAAAGCTAAACTGTAATTTAATAACGACACCACAAAAAAGATTCCTTAACATGTGTACTGATTATTTTTAGAACCTTGAGTGTTAACAATTACTACACTTAACAAAATAATCCACAACAACATTACTTGTGTTGTAAAAATAAAATCGCCAGCCATGCCCATGGCTAAGAAGGATATTGAGAAACCAATAAACCATAGTTTTAAGGTATTTACCATTTCTGTGCATGCTCCACTAAACATGACAACCTTAAATATCCACAACAGCCACATAAAAGCTGTCGCAAATCCAACAATTCCAAAAGTCATTAAAAATGTTAACAAGCTATTATGTGGAATAAAACCCCTACCCAATCCATTATCTCCAAGGCCAAATAATGGATTGCTTAACCAAGCATCAAAAGCAATAGACCAACTACTGATCCTTGAGCTTAGAGAATCAACTTCAGCCACATTTCCTTTAACTACAAAAGCAAATGCTTCACCAAAGCGCATGATCGTTTTTGATGCTAGCTGAATATTATCCTGTAAGAAAACAAACAAACCACAGGATAAAACCATAATAAGAAAAGCTCCCATTATCGTTTTTGCTTTTTTCCCAACAATCAACACTGACAGAACACCCACCGTCAATCCAATAACCCCAGTTCTAGATCCAGAGAATAGTAACACAAGAATTAAAAGCAAGCTTCTTAACAACAAACCTCGAAATTTCAATACCCCGGTTGCAGTCATAGCCAACCATCCAGTGGCACAGAAGAGCAAGTAAACCGCAAACCAATTAGCATTAAAAAAAGCTCCATATACACGAGGATAACCAGTCCATAAACTTCGAAGTTTTTCTGAACCAAAAAACTCCCTAATAAATGGCCCTAACATGGGGGGGTCCAGTAGTTGAATTAAAACAATTAAGAAATTAATAGCAAATGCCCAGTCAAGAAAATTCATCCAAAAATGCAGTTTTAAACATGAATTCCTTATTAACATGATGAAAAATAACATCACAAATCCGTAATAAAAAAACCTTGCAAAATTCAAAGATGCAGCAAAACCAGAATCTCCGTTTAAAAAAATATTTACAACAATAATAAAGGTAAAAACTAAGAGAAGTGCGCTGATACTTATAGCAAACATTATCTCATATTTAACAATCAACAATCTAAACTCTAAACACAACAACCATATAAAAAAAATCAATACAATAAAAATATCAGCTAAATATACTGCCATCAAATCTGGTAAAAATTGCATGTGTGGGCGTACAGCAATTAATACTAATACAAGAATTAAAAAAAACCGAGAAACTTCTTGGGTTCTAGCTTTAAACAATTTCATGAAACTGAACATCCTTAAATTCTTTATTATAATGATTTTTTACATCCTTTACTTTAATACACTTAATTTTAGTTAGAGCAAATACCAAAACCCCCCAAAATCTAATACGAGCAACCACAAACAGTTTTAACTTCCTCGCAAAAAATAGATATAAGAAAAGAAGTATTTGGCTCAGGACGAACCCCAAAGGATGTTTTAATAATAGAAAAGCAACGCTTGCAATGTCGACAAGCCAAACACTAATAGTATAAGGAAAAACCTTAACCCATCCATTAAAATAACGATTCTTTATAGCAGACCAGAATGAGCATGCAAAAAAATAGCTCTCGCCATTCCTTTGAATTTGTTGGTAAAACCGTTTTACAAGTGAAATACGCATAGGTGTATAATGCCGCACGAATGGAATGGGAATCTCTAATACATATTTGCCATGAGTAAGCAATCTTGCATGAAGATCCGGTTCTTCTGAAACTCTTAACTCAATATTATAGCCACCCACCATTTCTATATCTACTTTGCGTACAAAAAATGCTCCTCCGAAATGAGGTGCTCGCCTAACCTTATTGGCTCTATATACATTTTTTCTTTCAGCTAAGATATTGCCGGTCTTTGTATCAATATATAAATCATCGCGAAAACCGATAACACCTGCAACATTACTCTTCTCTCCTAACTCTAAAAGAATGGGAATAGTTGCAATTAACCATTGTGAGTTTAGTTCCATATCTCCGTCTAAAAAAAGAACAAATTCACCAATCGCATGTTTCAATCCTACCATTCTCCCAACTGCAG
This sequence comes from Bacillota bacterium, assembly GCA_023439185.1. GTDB lineage: Bacteria > Bacillota > Desulfotomaculia > Desulfotomaculales > Desulfallaceae > BRH-c8a. The sequence continues at coordinate 41,722 of JAEXOR010000042.1, forward strand.
CTGATGGGTTCGATACTATCTTATAAACCTTGTTAGCGTAATTTTGTGCAACATTAATTGATTGATCTTTTGAACCTGAGTCCACATATAAAACTTCTACTGACTCTAAAAAATCGCTGGCCGTTACAACCGCTGTTTGTATACTTTGAAAGCATCTTGCCAAATTTAATTCTTCATTCAGGCCAATTACAATCACTGATAAGCCTACTTTTTTACCCATGGCTTACCCTCCAAAATCTGTTTAGACCATTAAATTTATACAGGTAATCAGGATTTTATTAAACAAGCGCCATCAACAAGAAGTTAATTCAGAAGGGCGCTATGACTGTAAACAACCTGAATTTACTAACCATCCTATATGGTGTTGGCACAGCGATAACAGGGAATAAATGAATATTGATGTATACTATAATCAATTTAATAACTTATTCAAAAGATTGGCAGGTATTACCGCTCTCTGCCGCCATTCCTCTTTTTTTACGGATAATACATTATGAACCTCATCATTATTTACCAATAAACGCTCCAATATTTTTTTTAAATTTAATGCTGATATTTTATTAGTTTCTAAGACATAATCCGTATGGCCAAATAAATCCATATTAATACCCTTAGCTTTAATACTATAAGCAATAGATATGGTAGGAACGCCACTAGAAAAGGCAGCAATGGTAGAATGAGTTCTTGCTCCAATAAAAAATTTGCATTGACTGATAACATATTTAATCTGAGCCGCATTAAACCGGTAGTCCATCATCTGTACACGTCCACCCATGTCACCAGTTCGATCAAGTATTCCTTGCATGTATTCGGCGTCATTATTTTTTTTGACCCCTTCGAGTGGTACCACATGCGGAACAAGCAGTACTCCCATTCCCATATTCTCAACGACGTGTCTGACAAACCCTGCTACCTCGTTAAGCAATGTGTTAACGTTTTCGCCGGGTGGCCTATAACGTTGCAGGAGAGGGCTTACATTTAAGCCCAATACGCCGTTCCCATCTGCAACAGGCCAAAAACAACTTATTTTAACCGGTTCCGGATTTAAAGCAAAGGCTGGGTCGGACACCAAGATAGAGTTATGAAGATCTAAATTTCTATGAAGATAATCCATAGTAACAGACTCTCTAGCCGCAATAAGACTAAAACGGGACAAGTGCTCACGTATCTTTGGTACGAAATGAGGCTCCCTCTCGAAAGGACCGACCGAAGCGCCCCAGAGAACAACGGGAACGCCTGCGTTAATGGCGAAGGAATCCAGTCCCATCAGCAGGGAGGGTAATCTATAGTCCAGTGAATAGTTATCGCCACCAACCGATAAGACGGCATCCATTTCAGATATTGTTTTACAAAGATCCTTTGGCAAGGGGAATGGCCATCCAGCTCGCTTAAGAACCGGTATAGGAAAGCGTTGCAGATGAACCCAGTAACGAGTGTAGGGAGGTCCAAAGACTGGAACAAAACGCACCCCATATTGAGACGCCTGCGGCCACTGAGCCTGATCTCTAGGAATGTCTTTACTGGGAACCAGTACCTCAATATCGCCAAACTGCTCACGTAATAACGTCACTGTACTCCGTACAATGGCCTCGCATCCTCGATTCCCAAAACTATTGTGTCCAGTTAAGTAAAACTTCTTCATATAACCTCTGCCTCACTTTTCCCTATTCTCTACCGTTGACGCTCTCTCCTACCTGGACCTAAAACAGTCGTGCTCTTACGACCTTGGAAGAGCTTCCACAGGAGGGACGACCCCCACATCACTCAACAACGCCAACTTGGTCTTGAAGTCATCAAGTGTGTTAGGCGTAGAAAACTCACTCTTTCTTGATATAGGGCCTGATCGTCGGCAAAACGTCAGTGCCCGACCGCATATGATCTGTAGCAACCACTAAAACCATAGCCTTTTAATCACTTTTCTTTCCCAGAAAACTTGAGAGGATATGGTCATAAATGACACGGAGGTCCGAATTTTGAGGGTTTGGATGCGCCCGCCAGACACCGTTTTTACTAACGGCCAGAGGATAATGACCTTTTGCGCTTACCCGACAATCACGTTCTATTTCGTAAAGGTCTAACGGTTTTTCAGAGACGAGGTATTTCTTAATGAATTCCGGCTGTTCGTTCGAAGTCATGTAACCTTTTGGCATGTCGATAATAATATCTGGGAGATGTTTTGAATACTCACCATCAGGCGCTGACGCCTTTCGAGCCGAGAGGCTATACCTTAAAGCCTCTGGATGTTCGTTGAAGTCCCGAATGATACGTTCAATTAGCACTTTCATGTCAGTTTTCTCAACAGGCCCGCCAAACCGCTGGTTATCGTTGATATATATTCCATGAAACACATTTGTTCGGGTAATATTGAAAGCAAAAGACTCTTTTGGGTTAAATGTAACCATCGAATTATACGCCGACTTGATACGCCTGTTATCCTTTATCTTTCGACGCACTGAATGAGGTATCCAGCGTCGGAACGAATTAACTAAATCGAAAAATCTTCGACGGTTGGCAGATTTTTTTTGGTATCCCTTTTCAATGAGAAAGGCATTTAAGTTCACCGAACAATACCTTGGTACCATTCCATGATCGGAAACCAGGACAACCTCCGCTCCGGGGAATGTGTCAACGAGGTTCCGCACCTGCTCGTCAAAATCCCGATAGAATTTTTCTACAGCATCCAGAAACGGCTTATTGATATTCGCATCCCCTTGCCGGTAACGACTCAACTCGGGAAGTACAAGTGTTTCCGTAACAACAGAAGATCTGTAGACAACAAACCCAAAATCTATCTCGTGTCGCTTAGACAGCTCAATAAAGGCGTTTGTTCTTTTTTTGTTCATCTCCTCCAGACGTTGAAAAAAAAGTGCTGGCTCGTACAAACCCTTCTCAGACAGCAGAGTTGCAAGGCGTTCGTCGAGTATGTACCCCATATCATTAAGGAATTCCTTTACACTGGCGGGATGGCATTGCTCCGGCGAGACATCGTTAGTTACAGGACCTCCACCCCCTCCACCGGAAACAAAAAACCCGTCGACCTCTGGAGCAGGGTAAGTTGTAGGCACGTTCATAATACCCACGCTATAACCACGATCATTAAGCACCTGCCAAAGCGGCTTTATGTCAGTCCCAAGGCCGGGAATATCATCCAGTTTGAATTCATCGGTCCATTCATAAGTGCCATCAAGAACCGGACGCTCATACATACCCCCTGTTATGGTCGCATATTTACCCGTAAAAATCTCAGCCCAACCCCGGCTAATCAGATCTTCCTTCAAAGGAAGCGGTGTGCCATTATCAAGGATGGACTCTAGATACGGCGTCCACCCTCTTTTAAAGGTGTCGGCCTGAGCTCCATCCATTCCAATTAACAGCATTTTCATACTCTTCGACTCCTGTTAGTAAAAATTTCCGAAGTTAAAGAATGATCAAGTTTAACTAACCCTTCACTTGAGGCTAATCTTACGCCGAGACAGAGCCCTCTCACTAACGTCGAACATTTGATGAATGCCTCAATAACTTTATTGCGACTTAAAGGTCGTTGGCATCAATTTATCTAAGATACTGTCTATCTCTTGGCGCAGGAGCTGCCCTTCTTTTTCACCGGGTTCTTCTTCTCAGGACTGTTGGGATAAAACCAATACTGACTATGCCAATGCGCTGGGATACCCGTCGAACCAGAATGACGTTCCAAACAGCAAGGCTGATAGCGGTTGCTGCCGCAGCCCCTTCCATGCCGAATAGCGGAATAAGGGCCAAGTTCAAGATAACATTACATGCAGCCGCGACACCTACCCCCACCGCAGTATCCCGTTCATATCCAGTCATATTCAGCAGAAGCCCAACTGATCCCGCACCGGCGTTGATAAGCTGTCCTAGACAGAGGATTGACAGTGCCGTGTGTCCTCGTAGGTACTCTTCGCCAAATATCATGGCAAGAATGGGCTTACCAAAGATGATAAAGGCACCAGCAACCGGCATTGCGGTGAACAGGATCACAAGGGAACTCCACGTAACCACGTGCTGCAGTGGCTCGTGCTCCCCGGCAGTATACATCCTGGCAATGTTGGGTCCGAGAACCATATTCATTGCAGCTAGGGTAAATGTCACCAGATTAGCCCCCTGCACCGCTACGCGGTAAACACCAACATCAGCCGCGGAGGTAAAAATCCCCAACATCACAATGTCGGTCTGATTGTTGACGATTTGCATGCCAGCCAAAAAGCTCAAGGGCAAAACGCTACGCATCCAAGTGCCGGTGTCATAGTCTGCGGTGACGGTCTTGGTCTGGACCGGGAGCGCACGGAACAGCAACCACGCACCAGCGGCGAAGGCAGTAAAAGCCGCAAGCGCGTGCAATGCCATGGCCAAGGAGGGGGTCAAACCCTCGTTAGCTCTAAACAAAGGAATTACCAGCAGAAATACCACAAACAGCCCCGGGCGCAAGAATTGTTCAGGTAGTTGGCCGGAAATTACGCGGCATAAGCCGCGAAGGGCCGCGCCACGCAGATCACCGAGGGCGATCAGCGGCAGTAGCACCAGCGCCCAAACAAAGGTCGTAAGCCGGTCCGTATTGAAATGCCCAGCAAAGGCCCAAGCTAATATGCCAGCAATGAGCACCAGCGCAAGAGACAGCAAGAGTACCGCCTGATTGGCCTGCAACAGGAGTCCCCGTATGAGTCCCCACTGTTTTCGGACCTGGTAGGTGGCGATATTGCGCACCAAAAGCGTAGGTAGGCCGAACTGGGCCGGAATGGAAAGCAGGGTTATAAGCGCAAAGGCATAAGCGTATATGCCGTAACCTTCTGGCCCAAGCTTACGGGCCAGAATAATAGCGGTGACGAGAGTCGCCACCGTATGGAAAACCTTGAGAGAAATACTGGCGACAGAACCTCGCAACAGGTGTGCGCGGAGCCCCTCACCACGGAAAGCCTGAAACCCCTTCTCCGAGCGTTTGACCCCAGTTTCCACCATTACAGTGTCTTCCCTACGGTTAGGGTGCGTAAAAGATCCACGTAACGGCAGCAAAACCTAATCCGACCTATCAATACCTCAGCGATATTGCCCCTACAGCAGTACGAACCGCCAGTCACGGCCAGCCCGTATTTCCGCGCAATTTGCATATAATACTCAATAATTAAAACGGCGTACTTGGTATAAAAGACATCCACCCCCTGTAACCCATAATCCATGAACAGTCTGATGTTTTTCTCGTCCAACCGGGAACGCCTTCTGTTCTTAAAAAACGTTGATGAGCCAGGACCGCCACCCCACCGTATTGGCTGGCCGTGCCATTGCCTCTTGTGAGCTACCTCGTATCTTTTCCACGTTGGCCAGAGGTTGTGTCCCGGAAACTAATCGGTGAAATCTTCACCAGATTAGAAGACGTAATTCTTAATCTGTAGCAACTTCGCAACGTGCGTACGCTTGATACAAGAGGAATTAGCCATGGCACAAAATTGACCTATTAGATATCCAGCACCAGTCCTTGAAGTTTCTCGACCATCAGCCGAACCCAAAGGGCGTGCGCTTCGACATTCTGCTGAGAATTTATCAAGAGCTTCCCAACACCAATCAATGAATGGGGGTGTAAATAATTTCGCGTAAATGGTTTGACTCCCTTAAAAAGCTTTGGTTGAATAGGACTAAAGCCAGGTGGTCATTACATAGTTATGGGCTTATGTTGCCTAAATGGGCGGGAGGCCAACGCACAGGTGAACTCTCTCGGGTTCACTGAAACACAGGCATAGTCTATAGAGGCTCCATGTCAAGGGCTGTAAGACTGTCGTTTCTCAGTTTCGTGTTTACGATGCATTATTTTACCAAATTGCCCCTTATGCCTATGTATCTTAGAATAATATCTGGTTTAACCTTTTATCGTTTTTAACTTGGACAGGTTTTCGTAAGTTTTTTCAATCTCCTGGATAATCTTCTGAGCCTGTTCCAGATACTGCCGTGCTTTTTTATTGTTACCTTGTTTTTCTTTTACTAACGCTAAGTAAAGCAGCGCTTCACCCTTCAGGTTTTTGTCTTTGGCAGCTTGGGTAAAATGTTTTTCTGCAACACTAAAGTCACTCATCCAGTAGTTGGCCTGACCCATGTACAGCCGTATGTTCCGGTTTACATCAAGTTTCTTGCCCCTCCACATTTCCAGATTAATTTCGGACAAACTATTCCAGTAGTTTTCCATTCTTTCCGGCACCTGTAGACACTTTTCGAAATACTCCCTTGCTTCCTGTATATTTCCTTCTTGCAACGCCGCCTGCCCCAGACCCGTGTAAACCTTGGCTATGTTTTGATAAACTTCCACCCTGTTGGGGGCCAGTTCAACGGTTTTTTCCGCTGCTTCCGAGGCAATGTCCGGTTTACCCGCAGCCATTGCTATTTGTGCCAGGTTGTCCCTGGGCGCAATATCGAAGCTGCTTAGTTCCACTGCCCGCTGTGCTTCTACAAGTGCCTTTTCGGGCTCACCCATGCTCATGTACAACTGGGACAGGGTAATTCGGTAGCCGACGTTAAAAAGACTGCAAGCCGCCGCCTTTTCCACATATGCAATGCCCGCTACCTGTTGAGAGCGCAACAGGGCTAAACCACGTTGCATGTTAGAGTGAGACTGAGCCAGGATTATGCTTAACATAACAATGAATATTCCAGCGACAGTGGCCGCCCCGACTGGGAAATAATTGAGTGATACATGTTTTTTGCCTTCCGGTTTTTCCGACATCGCGCTACTATCGAACCCGGTAGTTATTCCGAAAATACACCATAGTACCATGGTCAGCGCGGAAAGGGATAAATCAAAATCTATTAAAGCATGCCCGGCGATCAGTAGATACATTGTTAAAAGCACCAACATAAGCGGTTGATTGGCCTGATTCTTCTGGGACCTATACAGGCGTAGGACTAGATACAGGAAGGAAAACCAGATGCCACCCACAGTTAATAACCCAGGGAATCCTGTTTCTACACCCACCTGAAAGTAAAAGCTGTGCACTTGCCGGGTGATATAATTGTAGTCCATAAATGACTGGTAAGCTTCTTTCCAACCGCCACCGCCCCAGCCCAGCAATGGCCGGTCCAGTATCATTTCCCAGGCCGTGCCTATGTAATAGACGCGGTGATGGGCATTTTTCAAGTTATCGTAATCCGTTATTCTGTCCAAAACAGCCGTATTGGGCGATAACCAGATCGCAATTGCTATAACGACAACGGCAACCATAACGACAAAGGCCTGGATGTATTTGCTTGAATTATCTGCCCAGACAGAAAAGAGTTTGCGGTTCAAAATGTAGAGCGCTGCCTGCCATACTAGTATGGACAGCAGGCTCCCAATTATCCACAGCCACGCCCGACCGGATTTGTCTGCCACAACCAAGGATATAAACCTGTCCACAGCAACCACGGCTAACAGGCTCGTAAAACCAGTATGCAGGATAACAGTGAACCTGTTTTTCGCTCCCACGCCGGCTAGATAAATCAGAAATACCAGACCGAATACCAGTAAAGCACCTCGGGATTTGGTGCCGAATAGCACCGCTAAAAGCAGAAAGTTACCGCAAGCATATAAGTAACCTGTGAAGTTGGCCTGAGTAAGTTGACCCTGTAGCCCGGTATTATTACTACCCTGGATTGCATTGATATTGAGAGTCTCGGTATGATTATAAGAGCGTTGCCACAAGTATAATCCCAGCAAAATAACCGCGCCCAGGTAACTGGCCAGGGCGTTGGGGTATTGGAATGTGGAGTAGATGCGTTCTTGCAGGAAACCGTCTTTTATAGCAACTATACCGGTGGCCGTAGCCAACCCGGCCAGAGCGACGCCAATGGCGCTGACGTAGACAACGTGCAACAGCTTATGTACGTCTTCCTCGTCGCGGACCAGCCGGGAGACGGACCAGTAAGTCATAAAGTAGAGGATGTTTTTAACCACTTCGTCTATGGCCAAGCCCTTATTCACTGCGGTGAAAGATGAGACTATGTAGATCAACGGCAGGGCCAGGGCGAACCAGTCCAACGGACCGCGCATGAATTTGTTGTCTTTTTGTAGCCAGCGCCACAGAAAGGCGAGCCAGAAAACCAGGGTGGCGAATATAAGGGCTTTTTCCTGCTCCGGGGCGAAAAACAGGCCGCGAAAATAAGGCGGGAAAAACAAAAGCAGCGCCAGACCCCAAAAGGCCACCTGGTGCAGCGGGTCGAACCGGTCTTGGTCGCGGGTCTTTTTAGGGGTGTCGGCGAAGCGGGTTTGGGGCTGTTTTTTGGGGGTGGATTGGGTTGGCTGTTTTTTCCTGGCCGTCATGCCCGCGTTCTCCCTTAAACTTTATATGGCAATAATTGCCGGTTACTTTGTATAACCCTTCTAATTATTCTACATTATTTTACACGTTCCTGCCCTTTCCTCTTGGAAATATCAGAAAAGGAATTTGCCCCATGTCGTTTCAGCTCGATTTCCCGCTGGGCTTCCACGCGGCGTTTGCCCAGCAGGAAGATCGGCGGCACGGCGAACAGCATGATCACGGTGCCCACCAGGAAGGTGTCGCCCATGGCGGCAGCCATGGAGTGCTGCTGCACCGAGGCGTAAACCAGCGCGGCGGCGCCGTCGGCGCCCGCCGGGATGCCGGCGGCGGCCAATTGGGCGGCCAACTTATCCATGGTGGCGGAGGCCGCCGGGTTGGACCAGCTTACCCCGTCGGCCATTACGGCGGCGTGCAGGGTCTGCTGCCGCACCATAACCCAGGTTAAAAAGGCAATGCCCAGGGAGGCGGATATCTGGCGCACCAGGTTGTTTAAGGCGGTAGCCCGGCCAGTTAGATGCTGCGGGATGGTATTCAGGCCCGCGGTGGATATGGGCATCATCATCAGGCCCATGCCGGCGGCCCGGACTACCAGGACGGTTTGCAGCCAGTGGTAGTTGGTATCCAGGCTGATCACCCGCAGCATATAAGTGGTAACAATCAAAACCGTAATGCCTACCACGCAAAGGGGCAGGGCGCCTATTTTGTCATAAAGCTTGCCGCTTACGGGCATCATCAGGCCGCTCATCAGCGCCATGGGCATCAGCATCAGGCCGGTTTGCATTGGTGTCAGCCCCATCAGGTTTTGGGCGTAAATGGGAATCAGGAAAATGGCGGCAAAAAGGCCGATGGTCAGGATAGCCGTCACGCCCAGGCTGGCGCTGAACACGGGATTAAGAAGCAGCCGGATGTCCAGCATGGGCTGAGGCGTTTGCAGTTCCCACAGCACGAACAGCAGCAGCAAAAAGCAGGCTGTTGTGATCAGGGTGACGATGTACTGGGACGCCCAGCCTTTATCCTGGCCTTCGCTTAAAGCCAGCAGCAGCAGGAAGCACCCCAAACCGCTCAGCAAAAAACCCGGCACGTCGAATTTCAGGTCGTACCGGATGTCGCTTTCCTTGAGGATCAGCCCCGCCAGTACGCTGGCCAGAATGCCGATGGGAATGTTGATGGTGAAGATAGTCTGCCACGAAAAATTATCCACCAGGTAACCCCCGGCGGTGGGGCCGATAGCCGGGGCCAGCATGGCGGTAATCCCCCACACCCCCATGGCCATGCCCATTTTCTCCCGGGGCACGATGCGAAACAGCATGGCCATACTGACGGGGATCATCATGCCCCCGCCGATGGCCTGGACCACCCGGAACGCCACCAGCGAAGCATTGCTCCAGGCCGCGGCGCACAGGGCCGAACCAACGGTGAAAGCCAGCAGGCTGTATATATACAAGCGTTTATAGCCGAACCGGTCGCCCAGATAACCGGTCACCGGGATCACCACGCCGGACACCAGCAGGTACGAGGTCATCACCCACTGGATACTTTCGGCACCCACGCCGAAAATGGCCATCAGCTTGGCCAGAGCGACGTTGACAATGCTGCTGTCCAGAATGGCCATAAAACCGCCGGCAATGAGGATGAATACGGAAGCCCAGGGAATGGCGCCGCCAGGCGCGCCGGGGGGAGCCGCCCTATCGGACATGGATCCTCACCACGGCGTTGGCGCCGAAAAGCAGGCGGGCGCTGTCGGCGTCATCCAGGGTAATGCGGACGGGAATGCGCTGCACCACCTTGGTAAAATTGCCGCCGGCGTTGGCCTGGGCCAGCAGGGAGAAAGTGGAGAGGCTGGCCTTGCCGATGTAGTCCACCCGGCCGGTCAATTTGTGGCCGGGGTCGCTGTCCAGGGTAATGTCCGCCACCTGCCCCACCAATACCCGCGGGATGTAGCTTTCTTCAATATTGGCGGTGATATAGAGCTGCTCCGGCTGTACCACCATGGCCACGGGCTGCCCCGGGGCGCCGATTTCGCCGGCGTGGGCCAGCTTGTTAATCACCAACCCGCTGACCGGAGTTTTGATCAGGGTACGGTCCAGCCTGCCGCCCTGGGGCAGCGCGGCGTCGTCCACCCGGGCCAGCACCTGGCCGGCCCGGACGGCGTCACCCTCTGCAAAGTTCATTTCCACAATCTCGCCGGCGATCTGCGGGCTTACTTTATATATTTCCCCGTCCACCCTGGCGTCCTCGGTTTTTATAAAGTGGGTGTTGTTGTACCAGTAGTAGCCGGTGATGCCGGCCAGGGCAAGGACCATTACCGCCAGGACTATGACGACGGGTTTTTTCTTTTGCACAGGAAGCCCCCTACTTTCTAAAGAGTTTGGAGCGCAGTTTATTGCTGAAATCGTCCATCAGGGTGTAGCCCACCGGCACCAGCACCAGGGTAATCAGGGTGGAGAACAGCAGACCGCCCACCACCACCGTGGCCAGCGGCGCCTGGGCCTCCCCGCCCTCACCGATGCCCAGGGCCATGGGAAACATGGCCATCACCGTGGTTAATGCCGTCATCAAAATCGGGCGCAGGCGCCTGGGTCCGGCCTGCAGAATGGCCTCATTGCGCTCCACGCCGCGCCGCCGCAGAATATTCACATAGTCCACCAGCACGATGCCGTTTTTAACCACGATGCCCACCAGCATAATCATGCCGATAAAGGCCACCACGCTCAAAGAGCGCCCGGTGAGCAGCAGGGAAAACAGTACCCCGGTTAAAGTAACCGGCACCGAGAACATAATCACAAAGGGGTATAGCAGGGACTCAAACTGCGCCACCATCACCAGGTACACCAGGATAACAGCCAGGATCAAGGCCAATCCCAGGGAACCGAAGGACTCGGCCATCTGCTCCTGCTCTCCGCCGAAGTCCACGAGGTAGCCGGAAGGCAAGTCCATGTCACCCACCTTTTGCTCAATGTCCCGCGTGACGCTGCCCAGGTCGCGCCCGGCCAGTTGGGAAGTAACGGTGACGGTACGGGCCTGGTTGCTGCGAGTGATGGAACTGGGGCTCTGCTCCTGTTTCAGTTCCGCCACCTGGTGCAGCGGAACCTGCATCCCCGTCATCGTGGTAATATTCAAGCCGGACAGCAGGGCCGGCGTAAACTTGCCGCTTTCGCCGTCAAGCTGCACCCGGATATCCACTTCCTCGCCGCCCACCCGGTAACGGGTGGCCACCGCGCCGTCGACGGCGGTACGCACCGTGGAGGCTACCTCGGCCAGCCCCAGCCCATACATAGCGGCCCGGTCCCTGTTCACCACCACGCGCAACTCGGGACGCCCCTCCTCCAGGCTGCTGGCCACTTCACGGGTGCCGGGCACCTGCCGCACCACGTCGGCCACCCGGTCGCCCAATTGCGCCAGGGTATCCAAGTCTTCGCCGCTGATCTGAATTTGCACCGGCGCTCCTCCGCCGCCCATGCCCGATTCCAGCGCCGATACATTAATGTCGGCGCCGGGGATGCTCTTCAGTTCGTCACTTAACCGGGCGGCCAGCTCATCGGAAGAGATCTCTCTCTGGGACTGCTTCACCATCGTCAGGGTAATTGAGGCCTGGTTGGCGTCACCACCGCCCAGGAAATTACCACTGCTGCCAATGCTGCTGGATACGCTCTGGATGCCCGGCATGGTTTCCACCTGGGCTTCAATATCCGCCACCACCCGGTCGGTTTCCTCCAGGGCGGTGCCCTTGGCCATTTCCACGTTAATGGTCACATAGCCCTGATCCATGCCGGGCATAAACTCCATTCCCAGCAGGGGAATGGTAAATAAGGACAGGATAAATACTACCGTTACCAACAGTATGGTCAGCTTGCGCCGTCTCAGGGCCAGTTCCAGCAGAGCGCGGTAACGGGCGTCCAACTTGTCGAACCACCGTCCGGATACGCTGTAAATTCGCAGCCACAACCGGGGTTTCGCGCCCCCGGCCTGCTGTTCACCGTCTTGCTCCTCCCCGTTCCGGCGCTCTCCGTTATCCTGATACACATTCAGCCAGCGGGAAGCCAGCAGGGGCACCAGCGTAACCGCCACCACCAGCGAGGCCAGGATGCAGAAGGAAATACTCAACGCCATCGGCGTAAATAGCTGGGCAGCCAGCCCTTCCACAAAAATAATGGGCAGAAACACCGCCACCAGGGTCAGTGAGGAAGCAATTACCGCCGAGCCCACCTCGCCTGTGGCCTCCCGGGCGGCGGTAACCCGGTCCGAGCCCTCCCCGGTATGCCGGTAGATGTTTTCCAGCACCACGATGGAATCGTCCACAATTAAACCAATCCCCAGGGCCAAACCGCCCAGGGTAATCATATTCAGCGTCATGTCGTTAAAATACAGCAGCACGAAAGCGCCGACGATGGCAATGGGTATGGAGGTGGAAATAATCATGGTGCTGCGGAAATTACGCAAAAAGATCAGGATAATCAGTACGGCCAGAATACCGCCCTCAAGGGCGGATTTAGTTAGGTTATTAATGGATTCCTCTACATAGTCCGCCTGGTCCATGAGCATTTCAAAGCCGACGCCGGGCTGTTCGAGCTGCAGCTTCTCCAACTCGGCTCTCACCGCCCGGGACGCCGCCACTGTGTTGGCGCCGCTCTGCTTATTGATCATCAGCATCAGTCCGGGCTGGCCGTTAATCCGGCTAATCTGGGTCGCTTTTTTCTGCCCGTCGGTAACAGCGGCAACGTCACCCAGATAGACCGGGGAACCGCCAAAGTTACCCACCACCACCCGACGCACCTGATCCAGGTTTTCAAATTCGCCGGTCACCCGCAGCAGGTACTCTTCCCGGCCTTCCCGCACAGAGCCGGCGGAGAAGTTCATATTCTCGCTGCCCAGGGCACCGGTAAGGGCGTTCAGGCTCAGGCCGTAGCCGCTCAGCTTGGCCGGGTTTACCCGCACCTGGATTTCCCTTTCCCAGCCGCCCATATACCAGACGCTGGCCACACCGTCCACCCGCTCCAGCCGGGGCTGGATTAAGTCGTCCATCAGTTGCTTGAGCCGCTCGGGGTCATCGCTATGCACCGCCAACTGCACAATGGGCATCATGTTCAGGTCGGCCTTGTAGATGGTGGGCGCGCCCGCCCCGTCCGGGAGGGCGTCGCGGATGATATCAACCTTCTCCCGGATATCCAGGGAAGCGAAGTCCATATCCGCTCCCCAGTCCAGCATGATCATGATCACGGAGCTGCCCGTGCTGCTGGTGGAAGAAATGGTATCCAGCTTGTTTACCGAACTAAGCACTGATTCCAAGGGCCTGGTAATCTGCTGTTCGACTTCTTCCGGGCCCGCCCCGGGGTAAGTGGTCATCACCACCGCGATGGGCAGTTCCATATCGGGGTACAGGTCGATGCTCAAGCGAGAAAAGGATACCCCGCCCAGCAAAAGTACAATGATTACCATTACGGTAACCAGCATCGGCCGCTTGATTGAAACGTCAGTTATTTTCATTAGTCTATTTCACCTGGTTTTTTATTTCCACTTGGGCGTTTTCCTGCAGCAGGTTTTGACCCGATATAACTATCTGCTCGCCTTCCGTAAGGCCCCCGGTAATCTGAATTTTTTCCCCGTCGCTGCTGCCGGCGGTAACCTCACGGCTGGCTGCCTTACCGTCGGCAACCACCCAAACCTTATCCGCGCCGCTTGTTTTAACGACGGCTTGCCTGGGTGCCAGCAGGGTTTCCTGCTGATTGCTCTTTAGCTGCACCTCGGCGAACATGCCGGGTTTTAAGAGCTGTTCCGGGTTGTCCAACTGCACTTTAATGGGATAGGCCTTGCTGTTGGGATCGGCCGCCAGGGCGATGTTGGAGATAATCCCTTTTAGCGGCCCGGCGGAAACAGCGCCCACCAGCACCGGCACTTCCTGCCCCTGTTTTAACTTATTGATCTGCTCCTCGGTAACGGTGGCCTTAACCACCACCTTGTCCAGGCTGACCACAGTCACCACCGGTGTGGGCGAACCCGGGCTGGCCAGTTCGCCGGGGTTGACGTTGACGGCAGTGATCACCCCGTTGATGGGGGATTTGATAAAGGCGTTGTTGTATTGCTCCCGGGCCATGTCCAGAGCGGCCCGGGCAGTGGCCAGCGAGGCCGGTTTAATCTGCTCGTAATCTATTTTGGCCTGTTTGTAGGGTGTTTCGTACGCGGACTCGAATCCCGAAGGCCCGGCGGCGGGAATAGCACCGGAGTCGAAAAGCTGCTTGCCGCGCTCATAATTGGCGGCAGTTTGATTATAGGCGATACCGGACAGCTCCAGGGCCGCTTCGGCCTGGGTCACGCCCTGCTCGGCCTGCCGCACCGCCGCCGCCAGCGTGGCGTTCTCCAGGGTGATCAGTGTCTGCCCTTTGGAGACCTTGTCGCCCACCTTTACGTTAACGCTGTATACCTTGCCCCCCTGGCCGCCGGGCGCCACGTTGGCCGTTTCCAGCGCTTCCAGCTTGCCGGTGACAACGACAATGTCGGCCAAAGAGCCTTTTTCTACCATTGCAATTTCCACGGGTACGGCCGCCGTTTCCTGCTGTTCAGTCTCGCTTGGCTTTTGGCCGCAGCCGGCAACGGTTAATACAGCGAATACGAAACTGATTAGTAAAAAAACCGCCTTGTGTTTAATGACCATTACCTCCCCAATTTTCAGTCGCAAGTCCAAAGTCAAAAGTCGAAAGTCCAAAACAGTTTTTAGTTTTATTTGACTTTTAACTTTCGACTTTCGACCTTCGACTGTCTTCTTTTTCGTCCTCTTCCCGCATGACGTCGATTAATTTCTCATGGATGGCGATCATATGTAACAGTTCTTTTTCTTCCAGGCGCCCCAGGTAGCGCCGCATCACTTTCAGCCTGCCCTTTTGGCAGACGTTGACCATGTTTTGCCCCTGTTCCGTCAATTCCAGCCACACCACCCGGCGGTCTTCCTCCGAGCGGCGGCGCTCCACCATTCCGGCCCGGCACAGCCGGTCCACCGAGGCGGTAACGGCGCTTAAAGACACGCTCAGATCTTCGGCCACTTCGGATACCGTGGCTTTACCGCGGTTACCGATTATATTCAGGACCACGAACTGGTTGCCGGTGATAGTCGTGTCCATAATGCCGGCCAGTTCCCGGTGAAACCGACGTAAAAAACGCTGGCCAATTTCGTCCAGCCGGTCGCAGTAACTGATCAGGATCTCCTCTTTCAATCATCACCCTCCTTTGCCGCTGGTATTGTTTGCAAAATTATTTGTTAGTTTAATGATTAACTAGGTTAAGTTTATTTATTTTGCTAAAG
>JAEXOR010000020.1 GCA_023439185.1 Bacillota bacterium
GACGCCGTGCGGTACCTCCTGGTCGAAGTCGACCCCCACGGCGCGGCCCAGCCCTGGCCCGGCAACCACCCCCCCCCCCCCCCCGCGGCCCCCTCGCCGGTGCCCGCCGGGGTGCTGGAGGTTTACCACCCGGACCGCGGCAAATGGGTGGAACTGTCCGGCGCCGGAACTTTTAGCCTGCCGGGGGATTACGCCGCCCTTAACGGCGAGGTGCGGCTGCGGGTAAACGGCAGCATTCCCAACTCGGGAACGGCTTTTTATTTCTTGCCGCCCACCGTGGCTTACAGGGGGGAAAGCTGATGATTAAAACCCAAGGCCTGATCAAAAAATACGGCCGGATGACCGCCCTGCAGGGGCTGGAGCTGGAAGTCCCCGCCGGAGCGGTATACGGCTTTATCGGACAGAACGGGGCCGGCAAGACCACCACCCTGCGCATATTGGCCGGGCTTTTAATGCCCGACGAGGGGTGGGCCGAACTGGCCGGGCGCAACGTGGTGCGCGATCCCCGGGGAGTGCGCCGGGTGGTGGGCTACATGCCCGACTTCTTTGGCGTTTACGACGACCTGCGGGTGGGCGAGTATATGTTGTTTTACGCCTCGGCCCACGGCATCCGCGGCGCCGGCGCTCAAAAACTGCGGGATGAGCTGCTGGAGCTGGTGGATTTGGGCCACAAAAGAGATGCCTTTGTGGATACCCTCTCCCGGGGCATGCAGCAGCGTCTGTGCCTGGCCCGGTCGCTGATTCACGATCCCGCGGTGCTGCTGTTGGACGAGCCGGCCAGCGGCCTGGACCCGCTGGCCCGGGTGGAAATGCGCGAGATCCTGCGGGAATTGTGCAAAATGGGCAAGACCATTATCATCAGCAGCCACATTCTTTCGGAATTGGCCGACCTGTGCACCCATGTGGGGATGATCAGGGAAGGGAGGCTGCTCCGGCAGGGGCCGCTGAACGAAATGCTGGCCGGGGACCGGGTGCGCAGGTTCATCATGCGCTGCATCGGCCCGGAGGAAGAGACGGCCGGTTTAATCGGCGGCTGGCCCGGGGCCGGCGTATTAAGTACCGGTCCCGGGCAGGTGGAGTTCTCCCTGGCCGGCGACGCGGCCGAAGCCGCTGCTTTGTTAAAGGAAATCGTGGGCAGCGGCGTCCGGGTTACCCACTTCGGGCAAACCGAGCAAAGCCTGGAAGATACCTTTATTCAACTGGCCCGGGAGGTGAACGGCGCGTGAGCAATACAACTGGTAAAATTTCGGGTAGCGGGTTTTTAGGCGGGCTGCGCAACGGCCTGAGCCCCATGCTGAACAAGGAGATGCGCTCCCGCACCAGAGGCTGGCGCTCGCCGGCGCTGCTGACGGTGTACCTGGGGCTGATGAGCGCCGGGACGGTGGGGTTTATCTGGCTGAACACGGCCCAGGGCGGCATTTATCCCCAGGTGGGGTTGTCGCTATACGGGCTCCTGGTTTTTGGCCTGGTGCTGCTGCTCTCCTTTATTGCTCCGGCCACCGCGGCCGGCGCTATCAGCGGCGAACGGGAGCGGCGCACTTACGACCTGCTGCTGTCCACCGGGGCGTCTCTGACCGGCATTGTGCTGGGCAAGTGGCTGGCTTCGGTGGCTTACCTGCTTTTTTTGGTGCTGGCGGCGCTGCCCGTTTTGGCGCTGGTGTTCCTGTTCGGCGGCGTACCGCCGTCCGTCCTGCTGATGGCGGTGCTGTTATGCCTGCTCACCGGGCTGGGTTACGGCGCCCTGGGGCTGTGCCTCTCGGCGGTGCTGAAACGCAGCCAGGCCGCCACCATTGTGTCGCTGGTGCTGGTTTTTCTATTGATTTTCGCTACCCCCATTGTAGCGGGCATCGCGGCGTCCAATAGCAATAACAACGTTTATGTGTCTGAATATTACAGTCCGGAAACCCGGCAAACCGGTATTCCCTGGTACCTGTTCCTGAGCCCGCTATCCGCCCTGGCCGACGCCATGCCCGGCGCCGGTGAGGTGGGCATGGGCCGCGGCGTGCCGCTAATCAGTTCAATTATGAACGAGCTGATGATGCAGTTTCAGCCCCGGGTGAATTATGAATATGCCATGAAGATGAGCGCCGCCTCCAGTATCGCCCGCGTGGGCTCCGGACAAGCGGGCGGTGTTTCCGGCGCCAGCGCGGATACAAAACCAGCGGATTTGCTGGCGTCCTGGCCTTACTGGACCCGGTTCGCCCTGCACCAGGGTATCCTGGTGGTTGTTTCCCTGCTGGTAGCGGTGATAGCGATCACGCCCCGCAAGCCCTGGCATGTCTGGCGGTACCGCAGGAAAACAGCCGGGCCGTGAGGAAACAGGTTTGGTGCAGTGTTAAGTTGCCCGGTTAGTACAGGCGCCTTTGTGTACAGCTATCGTCCGGGTGTAGGCGGATGACGTGAGCGAACGAAGGGAGGCGCCTGATGATGTATATTGAACTGATTGTGGCAGTTGGTTTTTTTGTATTGCTGTTCTTTACTCCCATCTGGCTGGTGCTGCGGGGGGCGGGCTGGCGAGGGTATTTAAGAATCCGGAACAACCGGCTGGGGCGTGCCGCGGAAGTGGTATCCGCCCTGCTGCTGACTATCGGAATATTGTTCATTTTTCCCTGGCCGGTGTTTTGGGTGTTTGAAAGGCTGCGTGACCTGACCGGTAATTACTCATATGGTTTTTTTGTGGCCGGTCATTGGCCCTGGTATGTTAGCTTGTATCCGGTGGCCCTGGTTGTTTTTCTGGGTTATCTTTGGAAGAAACGAAACCGGGATTTGTAGGTGATGGTATGAAAGCCGCCTGGTTGAAGAACTGGTTTAAGAACATGAATGTACATAAGCGCCATGGCTGGCCCGGGAGGGAGCTGGAGCGTGCACTGGAGCCCCTGGCCCGGCGGGTGACGCTGCGCTACCGGTTGGAGAGCGCCCGGCTGGCGCTGCTGTGGGGGCTGGCCGCGACGGGAGCGCTGCTGGCGCTGCTGCGCTTGTATCCGGCTTTTTCACCTCCGGCCGCGCTGTTTACCGGCGGGGCAATCGTGCTGGGCGTAGTTTTAACGCGCCTGTACCGCCGGCCTGACGCCCTGGCGGTGGTGCGGGTGGCGGACGAAATGGGACTTAACGGTGAGGCGGTCACCGCCTTCCGGCTGCTGGAAACCGGCACCGGCGATCCCTGGTCCCGGGAGGCTCTGGACAGGGGGACGAAAGCCTGCGCCGGCTTTGCCCTTAGCGAGGGAGCGCATTACCCGGCGGTGCCCCGTTGGAGGCCCTGGCGTGACTTGGCGCTGTTGGCCGCCGTTTTGTTGGTGCTGCAGGCGGTTCCGGATCATCTGGGCTCATACTGGGCGGAACGTAAGGAAGAACAGCGGGCTCTGCAGGCGGCGGCCCGGGAGGCGCGCCTGGCGGTGGACCAAATTAAAAACCTGCAGGTCAATGGTCAAGATATCCTCCCCGAAGAATTGCGAAAAAAGCTGGGCGACTTGCCCCGGGAAGTGGCCCGGGCCGGTGACCGCGGTAAAGCCGTGGCCGAACTGGAGCGGGCCCGCTGGGAAGTGGACGGGGCCAGGGCTGTAATTGATCCCTCCGCCGGCAGGGATATGCAGCGTTTGGCTGAAGCGTGGGATTCGGCTGATGATGAGAAGTGGCGGGACATGGCCCAAGCCCTGCGCGGCGGCGATGAAGGGGAGATCCAAGAAGCTGCGCGGAAGCTGGTGGAAAAAACGCAGCAGGGGGGAGAAGAGGCTAACCTTGAATTGGCTGCCGCCATGTTGGCCGGCGCCGGGATGGTGGAAAACCCCGCCCTGCGTAAATCGTTGCGTGATACAGCCGGTGCCGCGTTAACAAGCGGTAATTCCGCCGGGCAATCAGGAAGCGGAAGCAGTTCCGGCCAGGGTGGTGAGAGCTTGGCCACCGCAACCGATGCACTGGCCGATGTCCTGGCCGGAGCTGCCGCCACGGCGTCGGCGGGAGGGACGCTGGGCCGCGCTTCAGCGGCCCTGGCCTCGGCGGCCCAAAACCTTGGCGGCGCGGGCGCCGCCGGTGCGGGCGCTCAGATGGCCGGCAATGCCGCCGGCAGCGGCGGTAACGGCAGCGGTACCGGCGGGACAGCGCCCGGCGGCTCAAATGCCAGCGGCGCCGGCGGGCAGGGCGGAAGCGGAAGCGGCAGTGGCAGCGACGGTAACAACGGCTCCGGCGGGACCGGAAACAGCGGCAACGGAGACGGAGATGGCGGTAACGGCAACGGCACGGGTTCGGGCGGCCAGGGCAGCGGCGTCGGCGGGGCGTCATCCTCCGGCGGCGGCATGGATCTGATTTACACCCCCTTTCACCCGGACGGCGTTGATAGCCAGGTACAGGGCCAGGTGAGAGAAGGCGAACAGGGCAGCGAGACGGCCCTGGAGCATTCCCCCGTCGCCCTGGGCGAGTTGCGCCCCTACACCGAAGTATACGGCCGGTACATGGCCGAAGCCCAGGATTCCCTGGGCCGGGCGCCGCTGCCCCCGGACATGGAAAAGCTGGTCTGGCAGTACTTCAACTCTTTAAACGAATAAAGTGATGCCAGGTGTTAAAAGTTGAAAATGTTAAAAGTTGCGGGGAGTGGATCATTGTGATGGAAGTGCAGGATGCTCTGGAGCGGGTTACCGGGCGCCTGAGGGAAGTGGAGCAGGCTATCGGGGCCGCCATTGTGGGCCAGCATGAAGTGGTGCGCCAGACGCTTACCGCCATGCTGGCCGGCGGGCACGTACTGTTGGAGGGGGTACCCGGTTTGGGCAAAACCGCGCTGGTGCGGGCGGTGGGCGGTGTCACCGGCCTGTCCTTCCGGCGCATTCAGTTTACGCCGGACCTGATGCCGGCGGACATCACCGGCACCCAGGTTTATGACGGCAAAAACAGCGCCGAGCCTTTCCGTTTCGCCCCCGGTCCCGTCTTCGCCAATATTGTCCTGGCGGACGAAATTAACCGGGCCACGCCGAAGACCCAGAGCGCGCTGCTGGAAGCCATGCAGGAGCGCACCGTGACGGTGGGAGGCGCCTGCCACCCTCTACCCGAACCTTTCTTTGTGCTGGCCACGCAGAACCCGCTGGAAATGGAGGGTACTTACCCGCTGCCCGAAGCCCAACTGGATCGCTTCATGTTCAAGGTGCACGTGGAATTCCCCGCGGCGGACGAATTGCTGGCCATTGGCGCGCTGACCACCGGCGCTCAAACGCCCGGGGTCAGCACGGTGTTGGAGCCGGGGGAAATGCTGTACTGGCAGGGGCTGGTGCGGCAGGTGATCATGGTGGACGATGTGATGGAATATGCGGTGCGCCTGGTATTGGCCACCAGGCCGGAGGACCCGGCGGCGCCGTCGGCGGTGCGCCGGTTCGTCCGTTATGGCTCGGGACCCCGGGGGCTGCAGGCGCTGCTGCTGGGCGCCCGGGCAGAAGCGCTGCGGGCCGGGCGCCCGGCGGCGGGGTACGAGGATGTGCGCCGGGTAGCCCGGGCCGCGCTGCGGCACCGGGTAATGCTGAACTTTGAGGCCGCCGCCGGGGAAATCACTCCCGACGTCCTCCTGGATGAAATCCTGGAGCTCAAGTGAGGTTGGTGATGTCCGGTGACTGAAGAACTCCTTGCTCCCGGCCTGGCCAAACGCCTGGAGAAATACCGTCTGGTCAGAATGCGTCCCATTCCGGCCGGGTACGCCGGGGGCAGGCGGTCACCCCGCAAAGGGGGAGCCGTGGAATTCGCCGACTACCGTGAGTATGCTCCGGGAGACGAGCCCCGCCGGGTGGACTGGAAAGCCTACGCCAGGCTGGGGCGTCTGTACGTTAAAGAATATCTGGATGAAAAGCAGGACGCCGTGCTTTTTCTTATTGACACCAGCGCGTCCATGGACTGGGGTTCCGTTGACGAGCATAAAGGGCGCTTTGCGCTGCGTCTTGCCGCGGGGCTGGGCACCTGCGTCCTGGCGGGGAGCGACCGGTTGTCCGCGGTGGCCGGGGCAGGCCCGGTGGCCGGTGGTTTTTCCTCGCCCGGCGGCGCCACCGGCGATAGCGGCCCGGAACCGGCCGGGGCGGACCACCGTCAGCCGGCGCGGACCCTGGCTCCGTCAGCCGGACGGCAATCGCTGCCCCGGTTATGGCACTGGCTGGGTGAAACAACCTTCGGCGGCGGGACCGCCTTGCAGGAATGCCTGCTCAAAGGGCTGCAGCTGCAGCCCGGCGCTACCAGCCTGTACGTTTTTTCCGATCTGTTGGATCCGGACGGGGTGGAGGAAATGCTGCGCCTGGCCGCCGGACACAGTGTTGCCGTAACCCTGCTGCACATCCTGGCCCCGGGGGAACTTGAACCGCCCGGGGAAGGCGAATGGACCATGGTTGACGCCGAAACCGGGGAGCGGGTGGAAGTGTCCCTGACGCCGGCGGCACTGGCGGATTACCATACCCGTCTGAATTACTACCTCGGGTCTCTGGAATCAGCCTGCCGCCGCTGGAACGCCGGGCGCGTACAACTAAGCACCGCCGGTGCGTTGGAGGACGTGCTGCTGAGGGAACTGCCCAAAGCCGGAGTGCTCAAACCCGGCGGTTAAACCGGACGTATACACGAGATAGACGCCATATGCTTTGAGCACCCGCGACATTTATTATAGTTAAGAAGGGTCGGACCCCCTGATGTTTTTTTTGCAGCCGTGGATGTTCTGGCTGGGGCTTACGCTGCCGGCCATTCTGGCATTATACATATTACGACCCCGCCGTCGGCAGACGGTGATTCCCAGCACCATGCTGTGGCGTCCGGTGTCCGCCGAACTGGAAGCCAGCCGCCCCTGGCAGCGCCTGCAGTCGCGCCTGCTGCTTTGGCTGCAGCTTCTGGCGGCCGCCCTGCTGGTGCTGGCGGCCGCCGGCCCGGTGTGGTTTGCCCCGGCTTCCTTTCGCAGCACTATTATTCTCCTGGACACCTCCGCCAGCATGCGGGCGGTGGAGGACGGCGCTACCCGGTTCCAGACCGCCCGGGAAGAGGTAATATCCATTGCCGCGGGGCTGCGGGGCGACGCCGCTATTACGGTGATTGCCTTTGACCGCCAGCCGCGGGTGGTGGTCAAAGACGCCGCAGAACCCGGTGCAGTGCGCCGGTTGCTGGAGGAAACGGTTCCTTCGGCCAATACCGCCGATCCGGCCCGGGCTTTTTCCCTGGCCCTGGCCATGGCCAAACAGTATGACAACCCCCGGTTGGTGCTGGTCAGTGACGGGGGGCTGGATTTGTCTGTAACTGAGAGCGTCGCAAGCGCCTTTGAATTTGTTCCGGTAGGACGGGGTGACGCCAGTGTGGCCATAGCGGCGGTGAACCTGCGCCCGGCGGGCACAGGTTTAACCGCCCAAGTGGCCCTGGTGAACCACGGCTCCCGGCCGGCATCGGGGCGGGTATCCCTTTTTACCGGCAGTTACCCTGCAGGCAGCAAAGGCTGGTCACTGGATCCCGGAGAATCCGGTTACCTGCAGTGGCAGGACCTGCCCGGCGGGGTGCCGGTCCGGGCGGAACTGAGTCTGGATAGCCCGCTGATGGACATGCTGGCTGACGATAATATCGCCTGGGCGGTGCCGGATGACAGCGCCGAGCGCAAGGTGCTGCTGGTTACCGGCGGCAACCTGTTTTTGGAACGGGTGCTGGGACAGCTGCCCGGTACCAAAATCTATCTGGCCGATCAGGCGCAGTACCGGCTGCTGCTGATGGGCGAATACCCATACGATATTACGGTGCTGGACGGCCTGGGCGGGCCGCTGCCCCCGGGCGCGGCGCTGTTAATCAATCCCCCGGCGGGCTCCCCTTTGGAAGGGCTCACCGTGGGCGGAGTAATAGAAAACATCAGGCCGGCGCCGGTATCCGGCAGCCCGCTGATGCAGTACGTGGATTTGAACGAGGTAAGCTTCCGGGACGCCCGCAAGCTGCAGACCGGGGCCGGCTGGAACGCGGACATCCGGTCCGGCAATGAAGTCATTTTCTGTCACGGCGATACCGGGGGGCGCCGGGCGGCGGTATGGGCCGTAAACCTGCACCGTTCGGACCTGCCGCTGCGCCCCGCTTTCCCTGTGCTGGTGCAGAATACCCTGGACTGGCTGCATCCGCCGGGCCTGGGGGCGCCCCGGAACGTTAAACCCGGGGATGAGGTTAAGCTGGTCACTCCCCCGCTGGCTGGAGAAGTGGTTGTGGAGGACGACGCCGGGGGGGCGCGGAAACTGGCCCCGCCCTTCCCACCGGAGGCTTGGGTGCCGGAAAAACCCGGTTTGTACCGAATTGTGGCGACCCGGGAGGGCGGCAACATAATCCAGCCGCTGGCGGTTAACGGTTACAGCGCCGCTGAGGCCGACCTGGCGGTGCGGGATCCCTTCAGGGCGGACGGGGCCGGGACCGAAGCGGGCGCGGCGCTGGAGAAACCGCGCCGGGCGCTGTCCCTGGTCCAATGGCTGGCCATGGCGGCGCTGCTGGTGATTACCCTGGAATGGGGGGTGGCCGGCCGTGGGCGTTAGCTTTAACGAGCCGTTATGGTGGCTTGCGTTTCCCCTGCTGGCGGCGTTGGCCTGGTATCTGCGCCTGCCCTGGCTGCGGATGTCCGGTTCCCTCAGGCAGCGGCGCCGTGAACGACGCCGGCTGATTACCAGGCTGCTTTTGCTGGCGCTGCTGACGGCAGCCCTGTCCGGTCCCGGCCTGGTCACTGATATCAACCGCCAGGGGGTGATCCTGGCCCTGGACGTTTCGGCCAGCGTGGGTCCGGCTCTCAGCGAGGGCGAGCAGTGGGTGCGCGGGGCGCTGGAATCAAGACCCGCCGGCGCCACCGCCGGGGTGGTGGCCTTCGGCAGCCGGGCTCTGGTTGAAGAACCGCCGGGGCTGCAGCCGTCCTTTTACCGTGCCGCCACCGACCCGGGCCGTGAGGCCAGCAACATTGGCGAGGCGTTGCGTTTTGCCAAAGCCATGCTGCCCGGCGATACCCGGCAGCGGGTGGTGCTGCTGAGCGACGGCCGGGACACCGGCGGCGACGCCGTGGCTACGGCCCGCACCCTGCACGCCGCCGGCGCCAGGGTGGACGTGGTGCCTGTGGGCGTTCCCGCCGGCGCCGACGTGCGCTTGGAGGGACTGCATATGCTTCCCCGGGCCCGGGCGGGGGAGCATACCCCGCTGGAAGTTCTGATTACTTCGGATGACGACGCTGCCGCCGAAATATTTTTGGAGCGGGACGGCGTACCGGTAAGTACCAAACCGGTGCGGCTTAAGGCCGGGGAAAACCGGTTCAGCCTGTCGGTTCCCGCCGGTGAGGCGGGCATGCATCGT
This sequence comes from Bacillota bacterium, assembly GCA_023439185.1. Lineage (GTDB taxonomy): Bacteria > Bacillota > Desulfotomaculia > Desulfotomaculales > Desulfallaceae > BRH-c8a. The sequence goes on from JAEXOR010000020.1 coordinate 9,292, forward strand.
TACCGGGTGCGGGTGGCGGTGGCAGACCGCACCCGGGATGTGTTTACCGCCAACAACGAGGCCGGCGGCGTCCAGGATGTGGCCGGGCCGCCCCGGGTGCTGGTGGTATCGCCGTCGGCTGCTGAAGCCGGTCCCCTGGTCCGCGCCCTGGAGGCTTCGGGCCGGGCCGGGGTTAAGGTGGTCAATCCCGGAGCGGTGCCCCGGGGCGCCGTGGAATGGGCGGGTTACCAGGCGGTATTTTTGGTAAATACCCCGGCTTTCACGCTGGGGGAACAGGTAATGGGCGAAATAGAAAGCTTTGTGCGGGACGGGGGCGGCGGACTGGTGATGGTGGGCGGTCCGGACTCCTTCGGGCCCGGCGGCTACGCCGGCACTCCGGTGGAACGGGTACTGCCCGTGGAAATGGATATTCAGGGCCGGGGAGAACTGCCTTCCCTGGGTTTGGTACTGGTAATCGATAAATCAGGCAGTATGAGCGGCAATGCCGGCGGCGCCGAGAAAATGGCGCTGGCCCGGGAAGCGGCCGCCCGCAGTATATCCATGCTCACCGAACGTGACCAGGTGGGCCTGCTGGCCTTTGACAGCCTGCCCTGGTGGGTGGTCCCGCCGGGTCCGCTCACCGATCAGGAAGAATTGCGCCGGGTCATTGAGAGCATCCAGGCCGACGGGGGTACGGAGATTTATCCGCCGCTTTTAGGGGCTTACCAGGCGCTGCGGGACATGCACACCCAGGTAAAGCACATCATCCTGCTAACCGACGGCATGTCCGCCAGTGGCGGCGACTACCAGGCGCTGCTGGATGATATCCGTTCCGCCGGCATCACTTTAAGTACGGTGGCGGTGGGGGAGGAAGCGGACGCCGGTATGCTGCAGGCCCTGTCCGAACTGGGCCGGGGCCGGTTTTACGCCGTGGCGGAAGCCGCAAGCATTCCTTCCATCTTCACCAAGGAAACGGTCATGGCTACCCGCAGTTTCGCCGTTAATGAACGCTTTTACCCCCGGGTGGCGGGATCGGCCGCCATGCTGCGGGGTCTGGAAAACGTGCCGCCCCTGGACGGGTATATAACAGTGACGTCCAAAGACTTGGGCGAAACACCCCTGGTCTCCCATAAGGGTGATCCCGTGCTGGCTGCCTGGCAATACGGCCTGGGACGGGCAGTGGCCTGGACGCCGGATACCGGCGGGCGCTGGAGCGCCGCCTGGGCCGGCAGCGAAATGTTCCCGCGGCTGTGGGGCAACGTGCTGTCATGGATTTTACCCGCCGGCAGCACCGGTTCGCTGTACGTGGAGACCAGTGTTACCGATTCCCCCGGTGCCGGACAGATGCTTGAGATCAGTGTTGAAGACCCGGGCGACTGGCAGCAAGTGCGAACTTTAAGCGCCCTGGTTACCGGACCGGACGGCTCAGTGGCCACAGTGCACCTGGCGCCGGCCGGACCCGGACGCTATGCGGCCAAACTGGCCGTTGAAAACCCCGGGGCCTATCTGGTTAACATTAATGATGTCAGCGGGGAAAATGGCGCGCTGCTGGCCAGGGGCGGCGCCGTGGTCCCATACCCCGATGAATACCGGGAAACCGGTGTGGACGAGGAATCATTAAGGGCCATAGCCGCCGCCGGGGGGGGCACGGTGCTGGATAAACCGGAGCAGGTGTACGCCGATAATCTTCCCGCGGTGCGGGCCCGGCGCGATCTGGCCCCGTACCTGCTGGCGCTGGCCGCGCTGCTGTGGCTGGCGGATGTGGCGGGGCGCCGGCTGGTGTTCGGGGCGGAGGAGCGTGCGGTCTTGCAGGGAATGGGGCAATCTTTACGCCGGCGGCTCCGGCCGGTGCGCCCGGTGGCAGAGGGGCACTCCGCCTGGATCGGCAATCCCCTCTTACGGGTGCAGGATCTGCGCCGCCGACGCGGCGGAGGTCCGGAGACCTCAGCTGGTGACGCTGTAAAGGAAGGGCAGCGCGAAGCACCGGCGCATACCCGGCAGGAAGTTCCTGTCCAGCCGGTCGCCGATGTACCGGAACAGCCCGCCGGAACTGCCGTTGCCGGACAGGAAACCGCGTCCCGCCTGCTGGAGGCCAAGCGCCGCCGGGAAAAGAAGTAAATTTCGGGGCACTATTCCGGAATAATGTAAAAAACAATCATCAGGTAGTGGGTCACGCTGCCCGCCACGATAAACAGATGAAAAATTTCGTGGAAGCCGAACCGGTTGGGGAAAAAGTTCAGGCATTTGGTGGCGTAGATCAGCGCCCCGACAGTGTAGACCACTCCGCCGGCCACCATCATGATAATGCCGCCCAGGGGGATGGTTTTAACCAGCATGGCGAAGGGCACCAGGGCAATCCAGCCCAGGGACAGGTAAAATGCCGTGGATACAGCCCGCGGGGCGTGCAATAAAAACATTTTCAGAATAATGCCGATGCCGGCCAGTACCCACACCGCGATCAGCATCGTCCACCGCCAGGCGCCGCCGAGGCCATAGTAGAAGACCGGCGTGTACGAACCGGCAATCAGGATGTAGATGGCGACGTGGTCGATTTTACGCAGGAACAGCTCTTTGCGCGGTGAGGTTTTAATCCAGTGGTACAGTGAACTGGCCCCGTAAAGCAGCACCAGGCTGGTGCCGTAAATGGTCATTACCAGGAGCTTGGGAGGTTCATTCCAGGTGCTGACGATTAAAAACACCAGCCCGGCGATGGCCGTTAAAAAGGCGATAAAATGGGTCAAGGTATTGACAGGCTCCTTCATGCCCAGAAAACTTTTCATTAATAAACTCTCCACTTCCATATTAGTAGCGATTTATCACTATAGTTATTATAATCATATTGACAGGGATTTAAAAAGCGACTTTTCATTAAACTTTATTAAACATACAATTTTTTTTTTGCCGGGATAACAACAATGACGGAACTGAGAATGCCTGAAAACATAGTGCCGGCCCGTTTCCTGGAGCGCCTGAACCGGTTTGTGGCCCGTGTCGTGGTAGACGGCAAGGAAGCGCTGGTCCATGTACCCAGTTCCGGACGCATGCGGGAACTGCTGACGCCCGGAGCCGCGGTTTATTTGCGACCGGCCGCCGGGCCGGGTCGCCGCACCGCTTATACACTGTTGCTGGTTGATTACGGCGGCACACTGATATCGGTGGACTCGCTGCTGCCCAACCGGTTGCTGTACCATGCTTTCCGGCGCCGCGCACTGACCGGTTTTGAAACTTACTCTGAAATCCGCCGGGAAGTGGCCTACCGCGACGGCCGGATTGATTTCCTGCTTGCCGGGGAAAGGGACCGGTGCCTGGTAGAGGTGAAGTCCGTCACCCTGGTGCAGAATGGTGAGGCCCGCTTCCCAGACGCGCCGACGCAACGGGGAACCAGACATCTGCGGGAGCTTGCCCACGCCGTGGGCGAAGGCTGCCGGGCGGCGGTGATCTTCGTGGTGCAGCGGGACGACGGCATATATTTCAGGCCCAACGACGAACGCGACCGGGAATTCGGCGCGGCGTTGCGGTTGGTCCGCCGGCAGGGTGTGGAAGTGCTGGCCTGGAGCTGCCTGGTTGAATTGACCCGGGTGCGCCTGCTGAAACCGCTGCCGGTGCTAGTTGATCGCTGAACTGAGCAAGTAATAAAAAAAGAAGTGCTTAAAAAAGCGCGCTCGGGACTGATGGATGGGCGGCGCTTTTCTATTGTCGCCAAAATTTTTATGGAATTTTTACTTTCGGTAGTGACAAAAAGTAGTTGTCAAATCCTATAAAAAAAGCTATAATCACTATAAGTTACATTATGCACAAACTCGTTTGTCACCTGCTGTGGCCCAAAGGACCGGAGCAGAAGCCGGTTGCAGGGGAGGGATGTACAGAAAAAGTGTTTTTTTTCAAGTACCAAAGTGATATATTTCACTAATCTAAAGAACTAATCTCTATTTATTCATGTAATTGATTGAACAAAATTAATTTGTTATAAGTGGGGTGGTTAAAATGAATAATACCACACAAGCAACAACCGCTGGTCAGCTGGTTATAACCGAAAAAAAATCAAAAATATTTGCGGAAGAAGGCCGCAGGTTAGCCTTTGCTCTACTTGGGATAGCGCTTTTTGCACTATTTTATTTCATGCCGTCCCTGCCTCCGGCTATTGACCCGGCCGGCGAAGCTTTTGAATTATCCCGGGAAGCGCAGTTGTCCATCGGTCTTTTTCTTCTGGCCGGGATCTGGTGGGTTTTTGAAGTAATCCCCATTGGCGTTACCAGTATCACCATCGGCGTTGTCCAGGCAGCCTTTATGATTCGCCCGGCAACAGTGGCCTTTGCCAACTTTATGGATCCGTCGGTATTATTCATTCTCGGTTCGCTGATGTTGGGGCTGGCCTTTACCAAGGCCGGTGTTACCACACGATTGGCATTTAAAATGCTCACCATTGTGGGAGAGGACTCCCGGAAAATTCTGCTGGGCGTGTTTGTTGTCACTGCCGGTCTTACCCACCTAATGGCGCATACCGCGGTGGCAGCTACTATGTTCCCGCTGATGCTTGTCATCATGAGCATGTACGGTAAAGTGGATGAGCCCAGTAATTTCGGCCGGGCAATGTTCATCGGCATGGCGTATTCAGCCGGAGCCGGCAGTATGATTACATTACTGGGAGCGGCCCGGGCGCCGGTGGCGTTGGGATTTTTCCAGGAGTTTACAGGCAATAACGTTTCGTTTATCGAAATGTCCAAAATGATGGTCCTCTTCGGTTGGGGTACCGTATTTTTGGTGTGGTTCCTGCTGTGCTACGTTTTCTTCAAGCCTGAACAGCTTAAGATTGAAGGTCTGCGGAAAAAGGTTGATGAAGTTAAATCACAAATGGGGCCCATGTCGGCCAAGGAGATTTTTGTTATCGTCCTGACACTTACCGTGGTGGCCATCCTGGCGCTGCAGAACTTTATTCCGGCCCTGCAGAGCATGAACAAGGCGGTTCCCATGCTGGTGGCGGCGATACTGTTGTTCATGACCAAACTGTTTACGGTGGAAGACCTGGAAAAGGGAATTCCCTGGAACATCGTACTGCTTTTCGGCGGGGCCATGAGCATCGGTTATGCTTTATGGGAGACCGGCGCCGCGCAGTGGATGGCCGTCAACTGGCTGGGTATGTTTGAAAACGCTCACTGGCTGGTGTTCGTCCTGGCTATTGCCTTGCTGATTATAGTGATGACCAACTTTATCATGAACGTGGCCGCCATAGCCATCACACTGCCGGTGGCGCTGGTTGTCGCGGACTATATGGGTGTAAACCCGTACCTGATTCTTTACGCGTCGCTGTCCATGGCCGCTCTGCCGTTCATGCTGCTGGTGGGCGCGGCGCCAAACGCCATTGCCTACCAATCCAAGCAATTTACCACCGGCCAGTTTTTCCTGGTGGGTATACCCTTCACCCTGATCGTTCTGGCCATGGTGGCGCTGTTCGCGCTGGTGGTCTGGCCGCTGCTGGGCGTCCCGGCGCTGATAAAATAGACTCATAGAACAGAATACGCAATATACATACAACCGCCCGGCTTTCCCCCGGACGGTTGTTTTATTTTGAGGGAACTGAAAGAGCGCGCTTTTGTTGCAGGGATTTTAGACGAAAGCGGATAAAATAGATCAGTAATTGAAATTTATTCCTTGGGAGTGCGTACTGTGGATAGAGAAGCCGAAATTGAAATTACCGGCATTAATCACCAGGGAGAAGGGGTAGGCCGCCTGGAAGGCCTGGTTGTATTCGTGCCCGGCGCCGTGCCGGGTGAACGGGTATCGATACGCCTGACCGATGTGCGCCGCAGTTACGCCAGGGGAGTATTGCTGAAAAACCATGCCCCCGCTGCCGAACGGGTGGCACCCGGCTGCCCACTGGCGGAGAATTGCGGCGGGTGTGCCCTGCAGCATATTGCCTACCCGGCGCAGTTGCGTCTGAAAACCGAACTGGTTCGGCAAACCCTGGCCCGTACCGGTGGCGTCTCTGATATACCGGTACGGGACATTATCGGCATGATCGACCCGTGGCACTATCGTAATAACGTGCAGTTCAAGGTGCGGCGGATTAACGGGCGCGTTGCGCTGGGTTTTTACGCCCGGGAATCCCACCAGATGGTTAAGGATGGAGAAATGCAGGACAGCGCTTGTCTTCTGGCGCACCGGGAACTGAACCGCGTGGCGGATGCCGTGCGGGTGCTGCTTGAGGAATGGAGTTCTGTTATGTTGCCCGCTGAAGTTGCTTTGCGCCGGGGCGGCGCCGGTGAGATAATGATCATCCTGGGCAGCGATACCGGTCCGGCGGAGGTTAACCGCGGCGAAAGCCGTTATCAGGCTCTGGCCGGTGAGATTATATCCATACCAGGTGTAGTGTCGGTGGTGGAACATACCTGCGGCCGGGGCAGGAATTCCGGCGGGCGGTATTTTACCCTGGCCGGACGGGATTTTATCGTTGATGAACTGGATGAGTTGAAGTTTCGTATTTCCGCCCTGTCCTTTTATCAGGTCAACCCGGCCCAGACAGCGGTGTTGTACAGCAAAGCGCTTGAATACTGTGATCTGCAGGGCGGTGATAGCGTGGCGGACGCATACTGCGGCGTGGGCACCATTGCCCTTTACACGGCGCGTTTTGCCGGGGAGGTGCGTGGTTATGAAGTGGTGGCCCGGGCGGTGGAGGACGCCAGAGCAAATACCGCTTTAAACGGAATTAAAAATGCCCGGTTTTACGCCGGCGCGGTAGAAAAGGTCCTGCCGGAGCAAGTGGCTGCCGGATACCGGCCCGATGTGGTGGTGCTGGACCCGCCCCGGGCGGGCTGCCGGCCTGAGGTGCTGCAGGCCGCAGCCCAAAGCGGTGCCAGGCGGGTAGTCTACGTTTCCTGCGACCCGGCCACCCTGGCCCGGGACATTGCCCGCCTGACTGCCTTGGGCTATGCGCTGGTGGAAGTTCAGCCCGTGGATATGTTTCCGCATACGACGCATTGCGAGGCCGTCGTGAGGGTTGAGAGGCTGAAAGGCTGATGAATAGAGGATTTGATGGGATTGGGTAAATTAAATAACCCTTGTATATACAAAAAAGATGTACTATAGGAGAAGCTTTCTTGGGACTTGAATATAAAGCAGCTGGCTGGTGGACAGTTTTGAATTCTCGATGACAATATAGTATAATATATAGAGAAGGTGGTGTTCATATGAGAGATTTGGAAAAGCTAATTGATGAGGTTAACGGCTCAATGTCAATGGAAGGCATGCCGCTTACTCAAACTGATAAAGATAGAATCAGACGTTGTGCAGGCAATGATAAACTGGTTGAAGAAACGATAGCTGAACTCATAAAAAAACATACCGTTGTCAAAGGCTATAGCCATGAACAATAATTATGATTACAGCTATGAAAGGGATCACAGATATTGTTATCCTCATTCAAATGTACTTATAAACAAGCTAGGTATTGAGGATGCGGATAAGCTGCACATAGCAGAAAGAGAAATAACATCTTTGAGAATTGCCAATGCAAAAATAAACGTTATAAAAGGTGATTTTGATTTAGTCCATTTAAGAAGGATTCACAAATATATATTTGGTGATATATACGAATGGGCAGGCGAAATCAGATGGGTGAACATTGCAAAAGGCAATATGTTTTGCAACTATGAGTTTATAGAAGCAAATGCAGATTCGCTCTTCAAGAAGCTAAAAAATGAGAATTATTTAAAGGATGTTTCCAAAGATGAAATCCCGCTCCGACTTGCATATTATCTAAGTGAAATAAATGTCCTTCACCCATTCAGAGAAGGAAACGGCAGAGTACAAAGACTCTTTATTGAATATTTGGCTGAAAACGTAGGCTATAGCGTGGACTTTTCACAGGTAACCGACAAGCAAATGATTGAAGCAAGTGCCGCATCATTCCTGCGTGATTATGCCAAAATGGATGAAATTTTCAATGCGATAGCCAAGCCTCTGTCGGAGAACAGCATGACTCAGACTTTTATGGAGTAAATTCAAATTACCGTCAATACTTAAAATAAGGATGGCTACCACAAAGCGAAAGGGAGTATTAGTTTGGACTAATGCTCCCTTTCCATGTATTGCTAGATAAAAGAAACCAAGAGCAGCTGCTTATTGCCGGGGCAGCATAGAGTTAGAAGAGCAGCAATCCAGCTATCAGGCATAGGTGGAGCATTGCACGAAAGAAATCAAAATGAATTCCAAATGGGAATTTGTAGGAATCTATGCTGATGTGGGAATCAGCAGCACCAACACCAAAAAGCATGTGGAATTCAATCGCAGTGGATGAGTTGAAAGACGATTATCCAGAAAATTTTACAAATTTATTGTTTTTGTTCGTTTCTTCTTATATACTAATATATGGAAAAGTACATTTCTGAGAGGTATGAAATGGATTATATTACTGCGAAAGAAGCAGCAGAGAAATGGGATATATCCCAGCGTAGAGTTCAGGTTCTATGTGAGCAAGGACGGGTGGCAGGGGCAGTTCGGTTAGGATGGGCCTGGGCAATTCCTAAAGAAGCAGACAAGCCTATAGATGCTCGTAAGATAAATAAATTATAGACTTTAGTGTTTTTCTATTGAGTTGGTTTTTATATCTGTGTATAAAATAGGAGTTATTAATAATTTGAAGTGAGGATGTTATGAAATTTAATGAAATTTTAAATAGGATTACAGGATTAAGTTGCCCAATATTTGGGGTGTCATGGAATCCATCTGAAGATGATAGAAGCATTGCAAAAAGAATAATTATTTTCTTAGAAGCAAAAAGAGTGCTTTATGTTCCAAATGAGATGGAGGTACCATCTCACTGCGTTCATTCTGTAGTAGAAATAAGAAACTTCCTTACGAGCGAATTACCAAAGATTAATGAAAAATCTCACCTTTATGAATATGTTAGCGCTATGCGAAAGGCATGTAATAAGTTTTTAAGTAAACGTGACGAAAGAAACGGTGACATAATTATTTACGGTGGTAATTGGGGGCACTGGGCAAGCTGGACTTTTGCATCTGCCTTGGGTGAGATGAGGGGGACTTTTGGTGCTATGATTACTCAAATTGCATCTGCATACGGATTGGATATTGAAGATGATTTGGCTACTATAATTCCAGAATAACGATGCTATAAGGTAGATACTTTTTTGATGAGATAATTACAATATCTAACAACAGTTACAGGATTATGATAAAAGGAAGGTGGTTTTATGCCGACACTGGATAGCATGGAAATACCCAAGCCTAAAAACTGGCAGGATTTTGAACGATTAGTTGAAAGCTATGCAAGGATAAATTGGCCTGGCTGTATGATAACTCTCTTTGGTGGAGTTGGGCAAGAACAACGTGGAGTTGATATTTATATAAAAGATAAAAAAGCTCATTACATTGGAATTCAGTGTAAAAAAGTTGCCAGATTGACCTACCAGCAGACTGAAAAAGAAATCGAAAAAGCTAAGAACTTTAAGCCTCCGTTAAAGCATTACTTTATTGCCACCTCGCTCAGCAGGAACGCAGGGTTACAGGAAAAGGTGAATATGCTTAATTGCCAGCATAATGAAGAAGGTTTGTTTACAGTTGAAATTATCTTCTGGGAGGATATTATCGGGCTTATTGTGTCTGATGACAAAGTATTTAAACAGCATTATCCGCAGCTTTCACCGGGAAATGGGAGAGGCGATAGCTATGCTGTTTATGCAAATAATAACAAGAATTCAGTTATCGGTAATAATATTACAATCAAAACCCCTAAAAAGCTTAATGTTAAGAAAGGTCCGATTCAGGATACCATTGGCAGCAATACGTATTTGAAAAACTATGTTAAGCGTCTGATTGACAGATATCATGAATTTAAAAAGGTCAATACCGATGCTGAAGGCGAAAAAATGATATATCCTCTGATCTATGACGCTATAAAACGGGAGATAGGCTTTAAGTGGGATGAAACACCTAATGAACGGTTTGAAGATTTATGTATGTATCTTCAAAATAGGATTGATAATACCATATTGGGCAAAAATCGAAAAGCAAGAGGCATGAAGAATTATAGTACATATAAGGAATATTTAGCAGAAAAATCAAGAGACAGAATCAAATAAGGGGACAAATAAATGGATGAAACACAAAAGCTTTTGAACTACTGGTACAATTTAGAGTTTTTTTCACCGTTCTGGCCGGAAAAAACAAAAGATACAATGTATATTAATAATGTGAATAATAGAATACCTTGGATAGTAAAGTCCGATTCTAAATATACATATGATGTTTATTTAGGTAAAATTAAATCGCAAGATTTGATTAAGGATATGCTAGACTCCATTGGTGAAAAAGATGACGCTATAGAAAAAGATAATTCACAGTCATGCATTTGTGCCTTTAAATTGACGTCGGACGGAACATACATTGGGGAATCTTTTTCAGTTTCTACTTTTGTATGGGCAGTTGCTAAAATAATTGCAGAGAAGAACTTAAGAACAGATTTTAGTACAGCTGAAATAGATAAGCTGAACAGCGAAATAAATGATATCCTAACATTCATAGGAAATAAATTTGAATATAAGGATTTAGAGAAAATCTATACTATTGTTATGGAAAAAATATCGCTTAACTTAAACAATAGTGTTTTTAGTGCTGTCATAAATAAAAAGTTTGCCAAAAAGGAAAATGAGAAAAGAAAAACAAATGGTAAAAAGCAGAGTGTACAGAAAGATGAAGAAGATGATATTGATACCAATACCGATATGTTATCAAGCTTTTATGTTTCGGATATTGATATGGTCAGACGCAAGGTTCAAAACGGAGATAAAATTGTAAAGTACATTGAAGCGCTTAAAAAACAAACAATAGACCGAATAGAGATAGACATTGATGTTTCTCAAATGAAAAAGTGGCTATTGCCAGAAAAATATCCACTTGGCAAATGGCCTTGGATTTATAGCCCTAGCCTGATGCAGCAAATTGCAATTAATATGGGCATATCAGATAATGAATATCCAGGTGGAATTTTCTCAGTAAATGGGCCGCCGGGAACCGGTAAAACTGCTCTTTTAAAAGAAATAATTGCCTCAAATATTGTAGAAAGAGCATTGCAGTTGAGTGAATATCAAAAGCCGGATGATGCTTTTTTACAGTGTCAATTTGATTCCCCGGAGAATGATTTTTTAAAATACTACTATCAACCGGATTCTAAGATTAATAAATATGGGATTATTATAGCCTCCAATAATAATGCGGCAGTTGAGAACATTTCCAAAGAGTTGCCCATTGCCGAAGATGTGAAAAAAAGCAATACAAGGCTGTTTAATATTGATGAAAACAAGGAGATTTATTTTTCCGATATTGCTAAAATACTTATGGGCAATGATGAGGAATGCTGGGGATTGATTTCTGCACGCCTGGGTAAAAAATCAAATATTTATGAACTAAAACAAACCCTTTGGTTTAATAAGGAAGGCGTTAATTTACAGCAGCTATATAAAGAAGAGTTGCCTGACTGGGAACAAGCTAAGGAAGCCTTTAGAAACAAGTATACCGAGGTCTTAAATTACCGCCGGCTGATCGAAGATGCAATTAAAAATACGAATAGACATAAGCAGGTAGTCCAAGAATATGATGATGCTAAAAATGAGATGTCTACGGCAAAAGGCAAAATGATTGCACAGGAAGATTTGTTCAATCAAAAAGTCAAAGAACAAAATAGCATTAAGCACCAGATTGAAGCGCTAACAGAAAATGGAGCACTTCTTAATAGTAGGCTTTCCTTTTTTAAAAGAATATTTTCCTTCCTTTTCAAGAAAGATCCGATTATATTGCAGCTTAAACATACAAAACAAGAACTAGATGTAGCGACAATCAAGCTTACAGATATCAATTTGCAATTAAGCCATTTGAAAATGCAATTGGATGAACTGAAAGCTAATTATGTTCCTGCACAAAGACATTTTGAAGAAAAAGAAAAAATATTTATAAATAGCTGCCAGCAAATAGAAAGGTATAAAGAACAATTTGGTAAGAACTTTGCTGATGAAGAGTTCTGGATAGATATACAAAATAATGAGAGCTCGCAAATGGCTTCCCCGTGGACTGATAAAAATTATGACACGCTTAGAGAAGAACTGTTTTACTATAGCTTAATGCTGCAAAAAGCATTTATCTTAAACTCAAAAGCTGTAAAGCAAAATGTCAATTGTCTCGTGAATATGTGGAACGGTAGCCTTTCAGAGAAAGATAAAGCAACAGGCTGCGGACACCTGCTAAATACTCTATTTTTAGTTGTACCGGTGGTGTCTACCACATTTGCTTCGGTATCGACATTTTTAAAATACATAGATAAGAGTGAATTGGGAACTTTGGTAATTGATGAGGCAGGACAAGCTACTCCTTATTCTGCATTAGGAGCTTTATGGCGTACAAGCAAAGCTATTATTGTTGGTGATCCATTGCAAGTAGAGCCGGTTGTAACTGTACCCAAAGAACTTTCAAAAAGGTTTGCTGAAGAATTTGAAATAGAAGACTCATATAGACCACAAGAGCTTTCTGTTCAAGTATTAGCTGACAATATCAATCCGTATGGAGGATATCGGGAGTATTCAAATGGCAAGCTATGGCTCGGGTGTCCCCTTGTAATACATAGGAGGTGCTTGGACCCTATGTTTTCAATTTCCAATGAAGTGGCATACAATAACAGAATGTTCAAGCAATCAGCAGAACCAAAACCAGATGTATTGCTATTACTGAAAAAGTCTGTATGGATAGATATAAAAGGGAAAGAGAACGGGGATAAAGATCACTTTGTATCAGAGCAAGGAGATAAAGCAATCGAAATGGTGTTAAATGCATTTGCATTACAAAATGGGTTCCCGAGTATATATATCATTAGTCCATTTAAATCTGTTGCCCAAAATATGAAAAGTTTGCTTAAAAAGTCTATTCAGAACAATTTTAAAGAGTATGATAAGGATGATATTGATAACTGGCTTGAGAAATCCTGTGGAACTGTTCATACATTTCAAGGGAAAGAAGCAAATGAGGTTATACTCATTCTCGGTTGTGACGAAAAGAGTGGTATAGGAGCTGCACAATGGGCTGGTAAAAAGCCAAATATACTTAACGTTGCTGTGACAAGAGCGAAGTACCGGATTGCAATTATTGGTGACAGTAATTTGTGGAGGAAAGTTCCTAACTTTGATTTTGCATTTAAAATTTTGGGTGAAGAATAGATGAGTACTGGAGGGTCTTTGTGTGCCGGATACAAACTGGTCAAAACTGAATAAGTTACAATTGGGCAGATATGCAGAATACTATGCAAAGATGGAATTTGCATCTTATGGCTTTGAGGTCTATACATCGGAAGTCGATGATCATGGCATAGATTTTATTGCAAAGGAGAAAAACGGCAAAAAAAAGAAAAATTCTTTACAGATAAGGAATAGCACGGCTGAGTTTTTAATATTCACTTCACAAGCCAACGAGAATACAATCGAGGTTCGTGTTGAGAATGAAACGGTTTGGCTTACGCAAAAGTTGATTGCCGAGCTTTTTGGTGTGGAGGTAAATACGATCAACTATCATCTTAAAGAAATATTTAAAAGCGAGGAATTAAGCGAAGAAGCAGTTATTCGAAAAATTCGAATAACTGCTTCTGACGGAAAAAGTTACAACACAAATTTTTACAATCTTGATGCTATCATATCCGTTGGCTACCGTGTAAATTCGGTAAGAGCAACACAGTTTAGACAATGGGCAACAGGAGTGCTGCGGAATTATGCGATACGTGGATATGTTTTGGATAAAGATTAAAAAATGGCACTTTCTTGAACGAGGAGTATTTCGATCATTTGCTTGAAGAAATTAGAGAAATACGGGCAAGTGAAAGAAAGTTCTATCAGAAGATCACCGATATTTATGCAACTGCCTTATTGATCGTGCCCTTAAAACATATCTTAAAAAAGGCTATTCCAAAGAATGGTGATCAAAGGCTAAAAACGATTGAGATCAGGAAACAATTAACTGATGAATGGGACAGTCGCGGAGTGAAGAAAGGAGAAAGAAAAAGAGATGGAGCATAAACAATTTGAACGTATAATGGCTGAAAACAAAAAAACTTATGAAATGCTGTTATCATAATAGAGTTCAAGCTGAAGAGCTATTCTCATCGAGTGGTCAGATCGAAATGGCTGCGAGGGGACGGCGCAGGATTCGAAAAAATCCGCCGTATGGCGAAGAGTATTACAATTTTTGTAAAGGAATATAATGCAAACTGTCGAAATCTGTATTAAACATACTTTACACGATAAGTACTGGATCTCCAGTATGGCTGTAATTCTAACGGTTTGAAGGGAGTAGAATGGCACAGCAAAAAAACGAGTTCGCGGATCATATGTCCTTTGAATTCCTGGAATTATTGCGTAAGAAAAATCCGGCCTGGCGCTTATTGGCTTCACCGCAGGCGCCCCTTGTCGCGGCTTTTCTCTATAAAGAATTCATTGCCGAAAACAGACGGCTGGTTGCTGAACAGGAGTTGATCAGTCGCTTGGAAAGCTTTATTGAGCGGTTAAGCCTGGGGCGGAGTGAGCGCCTTTTCCCGAAAACGGGACGGGAATATCTGGACGACTGGGCCAATGACGGACACGGTTGGCTGCGAAAATTCTATCCGCCGGGGCAAGACGAACCTCATTTTGATGTAACCTCTTTGGCCCAGAAAGCGATTGAATGGCTTTTAAGCCTGAGGCAGCAAACCTTTATTGGCACGGAATCGCGCCTGATTACCGTATTTGAACTCCTGCACCAGATTGTGGAGCGTTCCGAAACGGACCCTGAGCTGCGCCTGGCGGAACTGGAACGGCGTAAAGCGGAAATCGAGCAGGAAATCACCCGGGTGCGAAAGGGACAGGTAGCGCTGCTGGATGAAACGCAAATCAAGGAGCGTTTCTGGCAGGCGATGACGATAGCCCGGGAGATTCTGGCTGATTTCCGGGCTGTGGAACAGAATTTCAGGGATCTGGACCGGGGCATGCGGGAACGGATTGCCACCTGGGATCGGGGGAAAGGGGAGTTATTGGAAACTGTCTTTAGCGAACAGGACGGGATTACCCAATCGGAGCAGGGAAAAAGTTTCGCCGCCTTTTGGAAGTTTCTCATGTCTTCGTCCTCCCAGCAGGATTTTCAAGATGCCCTTGATAAGGTGTTAAAACTGAACGCGGTGCACGAAATGGGTACGAGCCGGAATATCCGCCATATTCACCATGACTGGGTGAACGCCGGCGCCCATGTTCAAGAGACGGTGGCTGCGTTGTCCCAGCAGTTGAGGCGGTATGTGGACGAGAATTTTTTGGAAGAAGAGCGCCGGATCAATCAGATCGTACGGGAAATCGAAGGGAAAGCCGTGGCCGCCCGCAATAATCCGCCGCAAGAATGGGAAATGGCAATTGACGGGGTCGCCCCGGACGTTTCATTCCCCTTGGACAGGCCCCTGTTTACCCCTCCCCAACGGCCGGAAATTAAAGACGACGCCATCGGCGCCGGTGTGGAGGATGTGCCGGCGGAAGCGCTTTTTTCCCAGGTTTATGTGGACAAAGAAAAGCTAAAGGACCGGATCGGCTATCTGCTGCAGGCCCAGGACAGGATAACGCTGCCTCGGATCATTGAACATTATCCCTTGGAATTGGGCTTAAGCGAACTCGTCACTTATCTGGTCATTGCCAGTGAGAGTCCGCAGGCCGTTTTCCAGCCGGAGGATGTGGATGAAGTCTCCTGGACCGATGAAACGGGAAAGAAAAGAGTGGCCAAAATGGCCAGGGTTATTTTTCAACGGGCTTAGGCCGGTTTAGGGAGGGCAAGGCATGAATCTTTCCGAAGATTTGGCATTTTCAAGGGTTCTGGTCGCTCTTTTTAAAAATGCTGTCTTTAAAGAGACGGACCCGGAACACTGGGAAGCAATCCTGGCCCAAAAATATAAGCTTGAGGATTATGTAAGTAAAATGGGTCTCACCCTGATGGTGGCCGAGATGGACGGTTACGGGTATCTGAAACAGCGTTCTTACGGGGAGGGCGAGGATGAAATTCCCCGGCTGGTACCCCGCCATGCGTTGAGTTATCCGGTCAGCCTCCTGCTTGTGCTGCTCCGGAAGCAATTGCTGGAGTTTGACTCAACCACAGGGGACCAGCGGCTTATCGTCACCCGGCAGCAGATTGCCGAGCGGATGCGTTTGTTCCTGAAAGATACCACCAATGAAGCCAAAATGGTGGCGGATATTGACAAACATATTGACCGGATTGAAAAAATGGGCTTTTTACGCCGCTTGCGGGGCAGCGAAGACAGCTTCGAAGTGCAGCGCATCCTCCGCAGTTTTATCAACGCACAGTGGCTTCACCATGTTAACGAACGGCTGGACATGTATCGGGTTTATGCCGGCGGAGAGACCGGGGAAGGAGAGGCGCAGGATGAGTTTGTTTAACCTGGAGCAGGAAGATCCCGGGATGCTCTTTGGAGCGACGCCCGGTTTCCGGCTAGCCAAGCTTGAAGTGTTCAATTGGGGGACGTTTGACGGGAAAGTCTGGACGTTTTCCCCCGGGGGGGAAACGGCGCTCTTGACCGGCGACGTTGGGTCGGGCAAATCTACTTTGGTCGATGCCTTGACAACCCTTCTGGTCTCGCCGCGGAAGGTGGCTTATAACAAAGCGGCCGATTCCAGCGCCAAGGAGCGTTCGATCACCTCCTACGTCCGGGGCTACTTCGGGCAGAAAAGAAGTGTCGAAGGGAGCGGACAGCCTGATTCTCTGCGGGATATCCATCATTATTCCGTTCTGTTGGCAACCTTTCAAGACCCGAGGTTGTTCCAGTCCGTCACCCTGGCGCAGTTTTTCTGGTATCAGGATGCACAGAAACCGCCGGCCCGTTTTTATGTCGTGGCGGATAAAGAAATGTGGATTACCCGGGACTTTGCCAAGTTCGACAAGAACGTCCGGGTGCTGAAAAAACGCTTGAAAAGCAGCGGCGTCCGGGTATTCGAGGATTATACCCGTTATGCGGAAGTCTTCCGCGGCAAATTCGGGATCGAACAGGAACAGGCCTTGGATTTATTCCAGCAGACCATTTCCATGAAAAAGGTGGAAGCTCTTACGGAATTCGTACGGGCCAATATGCTGCAGGTTCCCAATACGGAAGAAGAAGTGGAGAAGCTGAAAAATCATTTCCAGGACCTGAACAGTGCGCATGAGGCTGTCCTAAAAGCCAAGAGACAAATTGAACTGCTGGGTCCCGTTGTTGAGCAGGGGAAACGCTGCGAGCAACTGGATAACCGGCAAAACTTATTGGGGAAGGCGCTCCGCGCCCTTGGCCCCTGGTTTGCGGAACAAACGGCGGTTTTGCTGGCCGCTGAAATCACCAGGCTTGAACAGGAGTTGCGTCTGGCCGCAGGGGCGCGGGAACAGGCGGAAAGCAAACAAAAAGAAATTGAAAAGAATATCAAAGAGACCGAGAGGGCCATTTACACCAACGGTGGCGAGACGCTGGAAGCCTTGAAAACTGATATAAACGGCATGAAGCAAGTCTTGAAGCGCATCCAAAAAGACCGGGCATCCTATGCGAATTATGCCGAGAGACTGAAATTATCCATACCGGATACGGCCGGTACTTTTATCAGCAACCGGGCGAAATTGCCGGGATTCAAATCCGACGAAGAAAATTTGCAGGGCCGTTTGAACTTGGATTATCGGACGGCCGCCACGGAAGGGGACAGGGCGGAGAAAGAAGCAAAGAAAGTGGCTGAGGAACTGGAATCGCTTCGTTCCCGCAAAACAAGTATTCCACGGGAATACGTCGAGAAACGGAAACAGCTCTGCCGGAACCTGGGGATCCGGGAAGAGGAACTGCCCTTTATCGGCGAATTATTGGAAGTCCGGGAGGACGAAGCGCGCTGGGAAGGCGCGATCGAGAGGCTTTTGCATAATTTTGGCCTCTCAATGCTTGTGCCCGAAGAACATTATCAGGCTGTCATGCAGTGGGTGGACCGGACGTCGCTGGGGATGCGTCTGGTCTATTACCGGGTCCGGCCTGAAGCATCGCAGTCCGTTTCCGGCCGGCCGCATCCTCTAGCCGTATCGGAAAAACTGAAGATGAAGCCGAATACGCCGTTCGGCCTTTGGCTGACCAGGGAACTCCGTCAGCGCTTCGCCCATGTTTGCTGCGAAAGCAGGGAGCAGTTCAGCCGTGAAACGCTGGCCATCACCCAAGCCGGTCAGATTAAGGCGAAAGGCAACCGGCATGAAAAAGACGACCGCTACGCAATCGACGACCGTCGCCGTTATATCCTGGGGTTTTCCAACCAGAAAAAAATTGAGGTGTTGGCGGCAAATGAAAAGATGATCCAAGAGGAGATCCAATTCTACCGGGAAGAAATCACGGATATTAACAAGAAGCAGAGAGAAAGCCAGGACCGGTTAAACGCCGTTACCTGGCTGGAAAGCATTACCGTTTTTGCCGATATCGATACCCGCTCCAAGGAAGAAGAAATTGGCGAAAAAGAAGAGAGAAGAAAGAAACTGGAACAGGGAAGCGATGTACTGCAAGGGCTGCAGCGCCGGTTGGCCGAGTTGGAAGACATGAGGGACGTGCAGGAAGAGGTTTTAAAAAAGGCCCGCAAACACGAAACAACGCTGGAGAACAGATTGGAAAACTTTATCCAGAACAAGGAGCGTCTCGACGCAACCGCTGCCGACGCAACACCGGAGATGAAGGAAGCGGCATACCCTTTTTTGGAACAGCACAAGGGGACTGCTTTGAAGAACAAAAAATTGACATTGGAAAACATCGCGATGCTGGAACGGGACTATCGGGAATGGAGCGACGGAGAACGCGACACGTTGACGAAGGAGATCCAGCAGTTAAGGGGCAAAATCGTCAAAGCCATGTCCGGTTACAACAACCAGTACGCCGAAGAAACAAGAGAAGTAGACGCAAGTTTCGAAAGCCTTCCGGAATACGCCCGGATGCTGGCGCAGCTGGAAAACGACGGGCTGCCCAGGTTTGAGAAGCGGTTTAAACAATTATTGCATGAGAATACCATCAACCAGATTGCCTTATTCCAGGCCAAATTAAAGCAGGAACAGGACACCATTAAAAACCGGATTGAACAGATCAACAGCTCTTTGAGCGCCATTGACTATAACGAAGGCCGCTATATCCGCCTGGAATATGACGAAACCTATGACAGCGATATCAAGGATTTCCGGGTGCAACTCAAAGCCTGCACCGAAGGTGCCCTGACCGGTTCCGATGATGAACAATACGCGGAGACGAAGTTTTTGCAAGTAAAAGCCCTCATTGAGCGTTTCCGGGGGAGGCCTGGTGAGACGGAAAGCGATGCGCGCTGGACCAAAAAGGTGATTGACGTGCGCAACTGGTTTTTATTCGCCGCTTCGGAAAGATGGCGCGAAACCGATGAAGAATATGAGCACTATACGGATTCCGGGGGAAAATCGGGCGGCCAGAAGGAAAAGCTGGCCTATACCATTTTAGCGGCCAGCCTGGTCTACCATTTCGGCTTGGAAGGTCAGGATGCCCGTCCCCAATCCTTCCGCTTTGTCGTCATTGATGAGGCTTTTCTGAAAAGCTCGGACGAGTCGGCACGGTTCGGGCTGGAGCTGTTTAAAAAACTCGATTTGCAGTTGCTGATTGTCACGCCGCTGCTTAAGATCCCGACCATCGCCAAGTTCATTGCCCATGTAGGCTTTGTGCACCATGACGATATTCGGCATCAGTCCATGCTGCGCAATATCTCCATTGAGGAGTACGAGCGGGAGCGGAAGGCCCGGGAGGTAGCGCGCTATGTGCACCAGGTGGTCTGATCCGCAATGGATCCGCAAGGAATTAAAGAAGAGATGGGACTCCGGCAGGATCCTGCGGACGCTGCTCATGGCGGATGATTTATTTCCGCTCCGCTTGCCGTTGAAACGACCGAAAAGTAACGAAGTTAATGAGAACTTTGCTGAAATTTCTCGGTGGATTAAACGACTCAGAGATCAGAGTAGACAAGGGATTGGTTTTGGCTATGAACTGATCGAAAAGGAAATGGTGCATCGCCAGTCCGGCCGGAATCTTCTGCCGACCCATGCCGTTGTGCCGACAGTGCGGGATGCCCTGCGTTTGCTGAAAAAGGAACGGGAAGCGGACAAATTCCTGAAGATTGCCGGGATAATATCGGCGGACTGGCCCGCTTTACTGGAATGGGCCGGTCAATACCCTCATAAAGTGCTGACCGCCGGTGATGACTGGACCGGCATACTCGCCGTTCTGAAGTGGTTTTCACTGAATCCCTGTTGCGGACTCTATATGCGGCAGCTGGATATCCCCGGGATTGACAGCAAGTTTATTGAACAGCGCAAGGGGATTTTAACGGAACTACTGAATGTCATTCTGCCGGAGGATACGGTTGACCACAGTGCCCCGTCTTTCGAACAGCGATTCGGATTGCGGGTCAAACCGGTACAGGTGAGAATGCGGTTGCTGGATCAGGTACAATATATTCAGGGGTTTTCCGATCTGACAATTCCGGTGGAGCAATTGAAGGATTGGAGTCCTGCGGTAAACAGGGTCTTTATTACCGAGAATGAAATCAACGGGTTATGCTTCCCTGATACCGCAAACAGCCTGGTGATCTTCGGGTTGGGCTACGGTGTAGATATTTTGAGAGCGGTCACCTGGTTAAAAGAGAAAAAAATCTATTATTGGGGTGATCTCGATACCCATGGGTTTGCCATGCTGGATCAAGTTCGGAGCTTTCTGCCGCAAGCCTGCTCAATGCTCATGGACGAAAACACTTTGTTTACGCACCGTGATCTTTGGAGCGTGGAAGATAAACCTTTTCCGGGGCAGTTGACCCGGTTAACTCAGGAGGAAGACCGGCTGTTCTGTTCGCTGAAAGACAATACGTGGGGCAAGGGTGTTCGGCTGGAGCAGGAGAGGGTTTCTTTTCAGGAAGTTAAACAGTTTCTTTCATCTCCTTAATTCGATCACAAAGGCTTTTTATGCCCATGTTTTTGTGTCCGAAATCCTGGGTCCATTATAGAAAGTGTTAATGTTCAGGGAACAGAGATTTCTGTTCTCACACATCGGCAGGATGATTACATATCGCTGACTGATATGGCGAAACATAAGAATGCAGAGATACCCGGCACGGTCATTTCCCATTGGCTGAGTACGAATTTTTCTATCAATTACATGGGATTATGGGAAAAGATGAACAATCCCGATTTTAACCTCACGGGATTCCGTGAGGTTAAAATACTGAGTACTGAACTGGGATTTGCATTATCGCCGAAACAGTGGATTGAACGGACAAATGCTATCGGTATCATTCGCCAAGGGGATACCAGAGAGGTACGACATCTTTTTTGTATCCTCAAGGCATACAGAAACGGTTTGCCTGTTGAAACGAGTGTAAACTAGAAATGATGGGTGCTTTTACCAGTAATTATATCTGTCATTCCTTGCTGAATTATGCAATTTGTCAGTCATAACTTATAAATTTAATTTATATTTGTTTGTTTTCGATATGTCTGTGATATAATTCTAATAATCACGGAGAGGAGGTCGTTACCTTAATAATTAAACGAGAATTATACATGAGCCGTATCCGCCCTTTCATTGGAAGCGAGCTTATTAAGGTTTTGACAGGTCTTCGCCGCAGCGGAAAGTCTGTCATGCTGGATTTGATCCGCGAAGAGCTGATTGCATCCGGTGTTTCCGACACGCAGTTTATATTCATTAACTTTGAGAGTATGAGAAACGCCCGACTGTGTACTGCTGAGGCGCTGCATAATGAGATTCAGAAACGGGTATCAGCAATCACTGGAAAGGCATATCTCTTCTTTGATGAGATTCAGGAGGTTGACGGGTGGGAGAAGTGCGTCAATTCCTTCCGGGTTGAGTTTAACTGCGATATTTATATCACGGGTTCAAACGCCAAGCTGCTTTCGGGCGAGCTTGCCACCTATCTTGCCGGACGTTATGTTGAATTCATTATTTATCCTTTCTCATTTGGCGAATTAATCGAATTGTACCAAACAATCTTTCCGGAGACTTCTCAGAATGACATTTTTTCAAAGTATCTTACCATCGGGGGTATGCCGTATCTGAGCAATCTCCGGTATGCAGACCAACCGAGCCGACAATACTTGCAGGACCTTTATAACTCAGTTGTTCTCAAAGATATAGTAAAGCGGAACAACATAAGGGATGTTGATCTGCTTGAGCGAATTATTGCCTATGTTACGGCAAGCGTAGGAACTACCTTCTCCGCAACGTCGATTTCAAAGTATCTTAAGAGTGAAAGCCGGACCGTTGCTCCGGAGACAATCCTGAACTACGTGAAGGCATGTGAGGAAGCGTTTTTGTTTTATCGCGTCAGAAGGCAGGATTTACAGGGTAAGAAGATCCTCACAATCAATGAAAAATATTTCATTGCCGATCACGGAATACGCGAAGCCGTTTTTGGCGGAAATATGGAGGACATTAACCTGATCCTCGAAAACATTGTTTTTATGGAGCTACTGCGACGCGGATATGGGATTACAGTGGGAAAAACTGCTGCAAAGGAGATTGATTTTGTCTGCGAGAAGCAAGGACAAAAACTGTATGTTCAGGTATCCTATTTGCTTGCATCAGAAGAAACCATTAAGCGTGAGTTCGGTGCATATGATAGCATCCGAGACAACTTCCCCAAGTATGTTATATCACTTGACGAGTTCGACATGAGCCGCAACGGTATCAAGCACAGAAATATCCGCGACTTTCTCTTGTCTCCTGATTGGAGCTAAAATATTTGGATGGAATTTTAAAGCAGACCTGCCTATCACCTGCCTATCACCTGTTCCTCTCCGGTGTCCAAGTCGATAAAGACGATTTGGTTTTTGCCCTGTCTCTTGGCTTTATTTAAGGACTGATCTGCCACTCTTAACAACTGATTCTTGTGGCTTGACAGGTGGTGAGTTCGACAAATACCAATGGATGCAGATACCTTGGTATGGAATATATCCTTGCTATGTTCAGATAAAAAGGCTGCTGCAGTTATTTCCACATCTTTTCTGATTCTTTCTCCCAGGATAATGGCTTCATTGCCGCTGATCTGGTTAGATAAAATTATTAAGAATTCATCACCGCCGTAGCGAGCAACAAGGTCTTCCCTGCGCGTATTTTTTCTGATGACATCCGATATCCTTTTCAGTAAGTTGTCTCCGGCAAGGTGGCCGAAGGTGTCATTAACGAACTTGAAATTGTCCAGATCAATTAGCAGTAAGTAAACATGTTCCAGGTTTTTATCCAATAATGTGTGGAGATTATTTTTGAAATACCTGTAATTATGTAAACCTGTGAGGTCATCGGTATAGGCTTCCATTTTTAATTTATTCAGGAGAAGGTTCTTTTCACTTGAAAAATAGTTTATAAAAAAGTAAGTAAATATAAAAACTCCCATATAAACAAGGTCAATTTCAACATTCCATTCCTGTCCTTCAGAATTAAAGACTGTGCCAAGGGTTGCAAGGCTGACGCAACTCATCGTTACGGCAAGGATTCCGGCAACACGACCCATTTTTAGGGCATTTGCTATGATGAGTGGGATGTAGAGCAGTTTATAGCTACTATGTATCCCCCCGGAGATTATCAAAGTGATGTGAAGATACGGAAAAATTGTTAAAATGTCAAGAAATTCAAGCGCCGAAAAACCGCTTCTTGAGATATCCGAATCGTATTTTTCTCTGAAATAGGCTGCCAGGATAATGGTGGCATGGATCAAAAAGGGAACGGTGCTAACAAACCACCGGGGTATATGGTTCCAGTAAAAGACTATAATGACGTGGCTTACAATGAGGACCGTAAAAAGCTGGGCAGTAGGGATAATTCTTTTATAGACATCTTTATCGATGCTGGTAAAAATGCTCTTGATTTGAGTATAAAGTTGGCCAGGTCTTTCCCGCTTTGCCAGGTAACTGTTTAACACAACTATGCCCGCCAGGAAAATCACTGACGGGGCGGATAGAATCATTGACTTTGAAAAATTCTGCAATATGTGTACGGGCTGTATGCCGAAACTTGACCAGACAATATTAAAAAGCCATTCTATGTGGCTTATTAGGTTGAAACCCAGTATCACGGCGGCTGTGGAAACAAATAGCCCGATTTTTTGAGTTCTCATCAGTATTACAATAATAGTAATATGTAATAAGGTGATGTGGGTGACATAATTTACAGGTAAAAACTTAAATAAAAGAAAAAAAATACCTAAAAATAGAGAAAGTCTTAGGAATCTGAGCAGGTTGGGATGGAACCCTAAAAGCTGAAGGCCTATACCTCCTACAGAGAAAGCATCCAAGATGCTGCGCAGGTATAGAAATATAAGCGAAAGGGGATCTGTAGGTAAATGCATCATAATATCCTTTCGTGTCAGAAATTATGAAATAAATGATTTCACATTTACTACACCCCATTAACCAATTATTTGTTTCTCATTCCCATCCGTTTCCTAATTAGTTTTCCCTGAAAAGTTCATCAGGAGCACGAGCTTAAAAACGAGAGAAAAAGCGAGAAAAATTAACAAAGTAGAACTGCGACTTTGGTGCAGATTAATAGCGATCTATTAGAGGCGGCTGCTTAATTTATGGTCCAAGCCATATTGTTATTTGTGTTACAACAAAGTTGCGGTGGATTCTTGTGCTTTTTTATAGCAAATTTTAAAGTTTAAGTCGATTTACGCTTTCAATTAGGCTAATTTGTATTTCAGTCTGTGGTTTTTGGGAATTGCGTTTTGTGTCTGATTCTAAAATGCTAATTTTGCTGGCTCAGAGTAAAACTACCTTTATTGGATTGAGATTTATTTAAAACGTTTTTGTAAAAATCCACGTTTTTTATGGGGAACTAGTATAATAAATAATTAGATATGATGAGATAATTAGATGTGATGTGCTGATTTTCCTTCTTCAATATAGATAAATTGTGATAAATATGTTTCGAAGCCAGCCAATAGAATTAAGTAAAGAGAAATTAAAAAAACTGGGGATTGGAGAAAAGAGTCAAGACGAGGAACTTAGAGGGCGAAAGGTCATAAAGTCAGAGATAGTTTTGAGACCATAACCCTGTTGCAAAGCTTAAAACGCTGAATTATTTTAAATTAAGATAAATATTAAGAAAGGAAGATAAATATGTCAAAGAAAAAAATAGCAAATGTTCCATTCGGACCATTCATAACTGTTTTGGCAGGAGCCACTGTTAATGGAAAACCAAATTATGCCACTATTGGAGCTTACGGTGTTGTAAGTGAAAAACCTGTACTGTATATTTCCTTGAAGAACTCCCATTATACAACGGCGGGGGTATTGCAAAACGGATTTTTTTCCGTAAACATACCGTCATCTGATGAAGTCGAAAAAACTGATTACTGCGGAACCAATTCCGGGTATAACGTAGATAAATCAAATATTTTTGCATCGTTTTATGATGAAGCAGGTAATGCACCGATGATACGAGAATGTCCTGTAAATTATCTTTGCAGAGTAATTCAAACCATTCCAATATTTGATTTTACAATGTTTCTTGGTGAGATTATTGCTGTATATGCCAGGGAAGAATGTTTGGAAAACGGGAAACCGGATGCACTGAAGGTTAAACCGACTATAATGATGAATCCTGGGTACTACAGCTTAAAAGATCGAGTTGGAACGCTATTTCAAACGTACAATGGCGGCAGGTAAGCTTAAGGGGACAGCCATAATTGAACAGTGGATTTTTTTCATTCAACTGGAAACAATAATTGCGGAGGTGCAAGGTGCCCGACCTCGTGGAGACTTTCCAAGCCAGCGTCGGGAAGGCCCAAAAAGAGAGGCGCCGGCGTAATTATATGGCTGCAAAGCTCAATGCGTACAACCGAAAAAGGAATTTTACCAGAACCTTGGAACCGGAAGGCATGACCGAAGATGCCGAAGAGGGTTTGAAGTTTGTCGTCCAGCACCATCTGGCCCGCAGAGAACACTATGATTTCCGTCTGGAATGGGACGGAGCACTGTTGAGTTGGGCAGTGCCCAAAGGCCCCTCTTATGATACCAGGGACAAGAGGCTCGCCGTCCGGGTGGAGGAGCATCCCCTGGAATACAGGAACTTTGAAGGAACGATTCCCAAAGGGGAATATGGCGGCGGAGTCGTCATGCTCTGGGATGAAGGGCATTGGGAGCCCTCCGGGGATGTGGCTGACGGACTTCGTGAAGGTATGCTGAAGTTCCTGCTGAAAGGACGAAGGCTTAAAGGAAAGTGGGCTCTGGTGCGCCTGAAAGGGAAAGCGGGGGAGACCAAAGACAACTGGCTTTTAGTGAAAGAAAAAGATGCGTATGCCCAAACCGGCGATGGGATTTCCGCATTTACCACCAGCATCAGAACCGGACGCACCATGACGGAAATTGAAACAGGGGAAGCGGAGAGGGCCATGAAAGCAAACGCCGACAGCATCATGATCGAGGGAATCAAGATTACCAACCCGGACAAGGTGATTTTTGCCGACTTGAAAATCACCAAAGGGGATGTGATCCGGTATTACGCCAAGGTTGCTGAGCGCATGCTGCCCTACGTAAGCCATAGAATTCTCAGCATTGTCCGCTGTCCCAAGGGCATAGCGCAGACCTGCTTCTATAAGAAGCATCCCGGTCCGGGCAGCCGGGGAATCGTCACCATTCCTGTTTCCTCCAGTGACGGAGAAACGGATGACTACTTCTATATTGATAACCCATCCGGACTCATATACGAGGCGCAAATGGGTACCCTGGAATTTCATATCTGGGGAAGCCGTGTGGACGAGCTGGAAAAGCCTGATTTGATGGTATTTGATCTGGATCCGGATGAGGGAATGGACCTGGGCAGAGTGCGCCAGGGAGTGCGGGATATGAAAAATATTCTGGCCGAACTTTCCCTGAACTCCTATCTCAAGACCAGCGGCGGTAAAGGGTACCATGTGGTCGTACCTTTAAAACCTGCCGTTTCTTGGGATGTGTTTTACGATTTTGCCAGGCGCATTGCCCGGGTGATGGAGGAGAAATGGCCTGACCGCTATACAAGCAATGTCCGAAAGGCCAAGCGCACCAACAAGATATTCATCGACTGGATTCGCAACGGCAGAGGCGCCACCAGCATTGCCCCTTATTCCCTAAGAGCGAGAAAAGGGGCCGGGGTATCCATGCCCATCGCCTGGGGGGAGCTGGATACAGTGGCTCCCGACGGCGTCAATATGGCGGAGGCGCTCCGGCGGATCAGCGGCGGTGATCCCTGGCAGGATTTTTTCCGTAATCATCAGCAACTGAAATGAACATCGTGTTTGGAGCTGTCTGTGATGCGGCTGATCAGGCTGGCCGAAGCTTTCACTCTGTAAATATCGCGCAGGTGATCTTCTATGTCGCGAGTGGACATTCCTTTGGCATACATGGCTAAAACCCGCGCCTCAATGTCATCGGTTCGCGTCTGTCGTTTTTCAATAATTTGTGGCTCGAAAGTACCCTTCCGATCGCGCGGGACGCTGATCTCAGTGAGGGAATGCCCCAGGCCTTCGAATAAAGAATTTCGGTTAGCAGCGGCGGGAAGGAATTTTTTCAAACCGCAAAATTGTCAATGAAAATTTTGCGTAAAGGCAATAGGATAAAGGCAATGTGAGAAATTCCATCTTTAGGGCGGGTTGTGTCGAACCGAGCAGACATAACCGGCCGGAGGAAGGTGAAAACTTGGCGGAACCTTGCCTGCCTATCGCCGTTGTAGGGGTCAGCGCTTTATTGCCCGGAGGAGACAACCGGGGAGTTTGCTGGAAAAACATTCTTGAAGGAAAGGATCTCATCACGGATGTTCCCGGTTCCCACTGGCTGATAGACGATTACTACCATCCTGATCCCGCGGCTCCCGATAAAACCTATTGCAAAAGGGGTGCCTTTCTCCCGGAAATTACTTTTGATCCCCTGGAGTTTGCCATTCCGCCCCATAATTTAAAGGCGACGGATACTTGCCAGCTTTTAGCTTTGGTCGTGGCCCAAAGAGTTCTGGAGGAGGTTTGCCGCTCCCCGTTTAAAAACCTGAACAAAGAAAAAACCAGCGTTATCCTGGGCGTGACTTCCGGTACGGAGTTGGCCATCCATTTGGGCAGCAGTGTGCAAAGGTCCCTTTGGGCGCAAGGGCTGAGAGAAAGCGGACTGCCGGAGCAGGAGATAGAGGAAATTTGTGACCGGATTGCCGATAAACACCTGGCCTGGCGGGAAAGTTCCTTTCCCGGGCTGTTGGGGAGTGTGGTGGCCGGGCGTATTGCCAATCACTTCGATTTACAAGGAACAAACGCCATCGTTGATGCGGCTTGCGGCAGCTCATTATGCGCCCTTTCCCTGGCCATCCTGGAGCTCCAGTCGGGCAAGGCCGATTTGGTCATTACGGGCGGAGCGGATACGCAAAACGATATTTTCATGTACCTTTGTTTCAGCAACATCATGGCGCTGTCTCCCACCGGGGACTGCCGGCCTTTTTCCCGGCAGGCGGACGGGACGGTTCTGGGGGAGGGGATCGCCATGGTGGCCTTAAAAAGGCTGGCTGACGCGGAAAAAGACGGTGATCCCATCTATGCCGTGATCACAGGCCTGGGGTCTTCCTCCGACGGAAAAGCGAAAAGCATCTATGCCCCCCGGGCCGAAGGCCAAGTCCTTGCCGTAAGAAGGGCTTATGAGGCGGCCGGGTATGGACCGGACACGGTTGAACTGGTGGAAGCCCACGGTACGGGGACAAGGGCCGGTGATGCCGCGGAATTTGCCGGGTTGGCGAGTGTTTTTCCAGGGGAGGGAAAAAAGCAGTGGTGCGCCCTGGGAAGCATTAAATCGCAAATTGGGCACACCAAGGCGGCGGCCGGCGCGGCAGGGTTGTTTAAAGCCGTGATGGCCTTGCACCACCGGGTGCTGCCCGCCACAATCAAAGTAGACCAACCCAATCCCAACCTGAAAATAGAGGATAGCCCCTTTTATCTGAATACCCGGAGCAGACCCTGGATCAGAGGCCTGGACCATCCCAGAAGGGCGGCTGTCAGCGCTTTTGGCTTTGGCGGCAGCAACTTTCATGTGACCCTGGAGGAATATCGGAAAGCGGGGAACCGGCCGGCTAAACTCAGAACCATGCCTTACGAGCTGTTTCTCTTGGCCGGCCGTTCACCGGAAGAATTGCTCCGGCAGGGGCAGGGTTTGCTGGAGGAAATATCCGCCTGGAATGCCGGGGATTCAGCACTTTCGGCCCGGAACGACTTGCATATGGTCTTGGCCCAACAAGCCCAGGCCCAATACGATCCGCAGATGGCCTGCCGCTTGGCCCTTATCTCTTCCGATCTCACTGATTTGGCGGCCAAAATAAAACAAAGCCTGGAGCGGATCGGGACAAAACCGGAGCAGGACCTGGACCTGCCTGCCGGAATCTACTACGCAACCAAAAGGATGACCGGCAAAATCGCCTTCCTCTTTCCGGGCCAAGGCAGTCAATATCTCAATATGGGCAGGGATTTGGCCCTGCACTTCGATTGCGCCAGAGAAGTGTGGGATCGGGCTGCGGAACTGGCGGCAGGTCCGCAGGGGGAAAAACTTCACGATTTTGTCTTCCCCCGGCCGGCTTTTGACGAGGAAAACCGCAAAATGCAAGAGGACCGCTTAACGGAGACGCGTATCGCGCAGCCGGCCATCGGCGCCATGAGCCTCTCCCTGTTGGAGGTCCTAAAACAATTGGGCCTGCAAGCCGATTTCCTGGCCGGGCACAGCTACGGGGAAATCACGGCCCTGGCAGCGGCAGGCGTGTTTCCTGAGGAAGCGATGCTGCATGTTGCGAAAAAACGCGGCGCATTGATGCAGGAAGCGTCCGGGAATAAAGGGGCCATGACTTCCGTCTTTCTTCCTCCTGCTGAAGCGGAGACCTTGCTCAAAAGGTTAAACCTCTCCGTTGTCGTCGCCAATGTCAATAGTCCCGAACAAGTAGTCTTATCAGGACCTGAAGAGGAAATCCGCCAATTGGAAGCCGCCTGCCAACAACAAGGCCGGTCTTTTGTCCGGCTGCCGGTATCCGCGGCTTTTCACTCCGCCCTGGTGGAGCCCTCCGTAGAGCCCTTCCGGCAATACCTCCAAGGGGTCGTCTTTAAGAAAAGCGCCGTTCCTGTTTACGCAAACTTAGGGGCAAAACCGTACCCGGAGGAGCCGGAATCCATGAAAGACCTGCTGGCCCGACAAATTGCCAATCCCGTCCGCTTTGCTGAAATGGTCGGCCGGATGGCCGAAGAGGGCGTGGAACTGTTTATCGAGGTGGGGCCGGGAGGGGTGCTGACCGGCCTGGCCAAGCAATGCCTGGCCGGACGAGACGTCAAGGCGATGGCGACGGACCGCAAAGGCCAGCACGGAATTTTCTCGTTGCTGCAGGCCGTGGCCTGTCTTTCCGTGCTGGGAATCAAGCTGGACTACTCCTGCCTGTGGTCGGGTTACGGCAGCTTGCAGGATCCCAGGGACGGGAAAAAACCGGCTTACCCCGTGAAAATCAGCGGCACCAATTATGGGAAACCAAGCACCCCGGCCAACATTGCCAAGCAAGCCCGGGAAGAAGCTTTGCATAAACATAATCCGGAAGCACTGCATAAATCCGTAGACAGGCAGGGATCAACCATGAATCAAAAGGAGCGCCGGCAAAGGGAGCAAACCGGGAGAGAACATACGCGGGAACAGGAGATTTCTTCCGCCTCCCTGGCCTTGATCCAAAAGCAAATGACGGAAGCCCATCTCGCTTTTCAAAAGGCCCTTACGGAAAGCCATCAGGCCTATTTGGGCTTTTCCGAGAAGCTGTTGGCGACCCTCGCCGGCCAGCGTCCAGCCTCCATCCCTGCCAAGGAAGGGAGGACCGGAGAGGAGCAGCCATTATGGCCACAAGTCGAGGACAGCTTGCTTGAGCTTGCTTGTGCCGAGCAGGCCGGTCCCGTTGCAGGGGAAAGCGCCGCGCCCCCCTTGCCGACGGAAATCCCCGGGTATCCCGGGCAGCAGCCGGTCGCGGAGAGGGGCTCTGACAACGGCGGCAAACCCTCCCTGTCCGTCCGGGAAACCGTGCTGGAGGTAGTCTCCGAGAAAACAGGGTATCCTGTGGAACTGCTGGACCTGGACAGCGATCTGGAAGCAGGGCTGGGCATCGACTCAATAAAACGGGTGGAAATCCTGGCGACAGTGCAAGAGAGATTGGCGGAGCCGCTCGACCCGGACAATCCCCTTCCGCTCGATTTACATACCTTAGGGGAAATAATCGCCTTTCTGGAACAATGGGCTAAAAAAAAACTAGCAATTGAAGAAACGGGAGCCGCGGAAGCGATAGAAATAGAAGCCATGGCAATAGAGGACATGGAACTGGAAATGGAAGCCATGGAGGGCGGGAAGCGGTTAAGAGGCTTTCATGTCCGGGCCTTTCCCGCTCCAGCCCCCGGGTTTGCAGTGCCGGGCCTGACAGAGTATCCTGTTTATTTCAACAGCGACCCTGGCGGCCTGGCGGAAGAAGCAGCGGCCAAATTGCGCGGCCGGGGAGTCGAAGCCATTGTCGGCAGCCGCATCCCTCCATCCGCCCGCAATGTCGTTTATTTAGGGCTGGCAGAGGAACAAAGCACTGTGGCCCAAGCCATGGATCTGAACCTGGAGGCCTTTAGGACGGCAAGAAATGTCGCCGCAACCATGGAACAGGAGGGCGGCTTCTTTCTCACCGTGCAAAGTACCGGCGGGGATTTCGGTCTGTCCGGCCGGCCGGGCAACCAGGTCTGGTCGGCCGGGTTGGCGGCCCTCGCCAAAACGGCGGCCCGCGAATGGCCCCGGGCCTTGGTCAAAGCCCTGGATCTCGATTCCTCCTTGTCCCTGGCAACCAGGGCCGATTGCATTTGTGACGAGCTTTGGCGCGGCGGCCTGGAAAAAGAGGTGGGGTATTTGGCCGATGGCACCAGGATTGCCGTGGGATTGCAAGAAAGTACGCCGGAGGGGGAAGGGGAAGGGGAAGGGGAAGGG
>JAEXOR010000053.1 GCA_023439185.1 Bacillota bacterium
TGCAACCTTGCTGGGGCTGCTGTCCCTGGGGTGAGCCGCCGCTGCCGCCCAGCAGTTGGGACACCAAATGCGCCATTTTGTCCTGGTCCATACCGAATGCGGCCAGAATCTGGGCGGCCATGCCTTCGCCCTCCCGGATCAGGCCCAAAAGGATGTGCTCGGTGCCGACATAATTGTTGCCCATCCGGCGGGCTTCCTCCACTGAAAGCTCAATCACCTTTTTCACCCGGGCAGTGGGGACTATTTCCTTGACCTCGTTTTCACCCCGGCCAATGGTCTGCACAACCATCTCACGCACCTGGTCGGCCCGGATGCCGAGCTCGGCCAGCGCTTTGGCCGCCACTCCCTCGCCTTCTCTAAGCAGGCCCAGCAAAACGTGTTCCGTACCGATATAGGGGTGGTTTAACCCGCCCGCTTCTTCCCGGGATAATATAAACACCTGTTGGGCTCTCTGGGTAAATTTTCCGTTCATCGTTTATCCGCCTCCTGGTTTAAACTTTTTCTAATCAAAGCGGCCCTAAGTACGTCACGCTGCTGAGGAGATATTTCTCCCGGCTGTTCTTGAAGCAAAAACGCGGGCCTGGTCATAATCATCAATTCAATCAGCCGGCCCGGGTCGGCGCCTTCCGTCAAACCAAGGTCGATACCCATTTTCAGGTCGGACAACCGGCGCATACTCTCTTCGGAAGAGATAATCCGGGCGTGTTTGAGGATCCCGTAAGACCGCCCCACCCGGTCCTGAAGCTGCTCCAGCCGTTCGCGCAGCAGCAGTTTGCGCGCCTCCCGCTCCTGCAGGATCAGTTGCCCGGCCACGGAACCCAGGCTGTTGATGATATCTTCCTCGGTGTGTCCCATGGTCACCTGGTTGGAGATCTGGAACAGGTTGCCCAGGGCTTCCGTCCCTTCGCCGTAAAGGCCGCGGACGGCAAAGCCGAGCTTGGAGATGTTGGCGAAAATGCCCCTGACCTGATCAAGCAGCACCAGGCCGGGCAAATGCAGCATTACCGATGCCCGCAGGCCGGTACCGGCGTTGGTGGGACAGGCGGTCAGGTAACCGTATTGCTCCGAAAAAGCGTACTCAATAGTTTTCTCCAGTCCGTCGTCCACCCGGTCCACCAGTGACCAGGCTTCTTTCAGTTGCAGCCCCGGCAGCAGGCACTGAATCCGCAAGTGATCCTCCTCGTTGATCATGACGCTGATCACCTCGTCGTCCCGCAGGGCCACCGCCTTGGCTGAGTGGTTTTTCAAAAGGTCGGGGCTGATCAGGTGCTTTTCAACCAGTATCTGCCTCTCCACCGGGCTTAATTCCGCCATGCGGGTCACTTCAAACTTACCCGCCAGCTCCCGCATTGACTCGCCCTCAAGCACCGGCTGCATAATATTGATGATTTCCCCGGCCCGTTCCCGGTCCAAAAGGTGCGGGAAGGGGTGCCCCTGCAGGTTGCGGGCGATTCTGATCCGACTGCTGACGGCGATGTCCCCGTCCAACCCGCCGGCGTCCATCCAGGCGCTATATGCTCTTTTTACAGTATTCCTAATACCCACGGAAGCTCCCCTCCTACAATTCCTTTTCCAGCTCTTTGATCCGGTCCCTGAGTTCGGCGGCCTGCTCGAATTTTTCCGCGGCCACCGCGTCACGCAACTTACTGCGCAATTCCTCAACCTGCCTGGCAAAACGGATCCGGCCGCCGGTACGCACCGGCACCTTGCCGATATGGTTACATGAACCGTGGATCCTTTTCATCAACGGATCCAGGCGCTCGCCAAAATGCCGGTAACAATCACCGCAGCCCAGCAGCCCTTTTTGGGCCAGCAGGCTTTCCGGCATATTGCAAACCTTACATTTGGCGTCCTCCCGGGCCGGGGGCGCGAATTGCTGCACACCGGGCATCTGGCTTAAAAAACCGGCCAGAAAACTGTGCAGGCCTATTTGCGGCAGAAAACCAAATCCTTCGGCCTGGACCTGCCCGGCACAAATTTCACAAAGGTTCATTTTTCTTTGCTTATTGTTGATCACTTCGGTGTAGTGCACCGTGGCCGGTCTTTCCTGACACCTTTCACACAGCATATCCCATCACCCTCCGGGTTGTTATTCATTTTGGTTCTTAAACAGAGTTATCAGCACGGATTTTACAATATTGGCCCGCAGTTGATCCCGGGCCGGCTGTCCGATACGCAATACATTGCGGTTAATCACCGTGTTAATCAGGATTGCCTCCCGGTGGGTGATAATGTCTTCCTCCAACAACCGCGCCAGTATCGCGGCGGCGCTCCGTTCGGAAATGCTGTCGCCCACAAGATGGACGATCTCCGCGATAAAATCAATTTCCCCGGCGTTGAGAGGCACCTTTTCTATGCGCACATAGCCCCCGCCGCCCCGGCGGCTTTCCACCGTGTAACCCCTTTCAATGGTGAATCTGGTGGTAAGCACATAATTAATCTGTGAAGGCGCGCAGTTGAATTTCTCCGCCAGTTCGTTGCGCTGTATTTCAATCAGCCTTTTACCGCTCTCACTCATTAAGCTGTTCAAGTAGTTTTCAATCAGGCTGGCCAGACTAGCCATCTTTGATCAACACCCCCTGTAACACATGATTAAGAAAAACTCTTTCTCTTGACTTTGACTTTGACTGACTTTTACATATAGTATAACCTCTGAGGCCATAATAATAAAACGTCAATTTTTATTCTTTATTCGGCAACAGCTCTTTCACACGCTTATTTGCTCTTTATTTTTTACATTTTTGCGCATTCAAACCCAAAAAATAACGCCAAAAAGAGAGGGGCTGTTGCACAACGAATTAAAAATTCGTAGTGCAGCAGCCCCTTTTTTGTCTTAAAATACAAACTGCGAGTTCCGAAGAACCCGCAGTTGCAGTACAATTAAGTTATGCGACTAACAAAATCA
>JAEXOR010000063.1 GCA_023439185.1 Bacillota bacterium
CCTCCTCTAAAGCGGGCTATGCCCGCAACCCAATGGATGAGAAGTGCTGACGGAATAGTTTGATTTTACCGGCACTTCAAAACGCAGGGGACTAAGTGCCCAGATAGGCTGCGATAACCTTGGGATCGTTGGCAATTTCTTCGGGTGACCCTGCTGCTATGGTTACTCCGTAGTCGATAACCACAATGCGTTCGCAGATATTCATAACAAGGCTCATATCGTGCTCAATGAGCAGTATGGTAATGGCAAACTGCTTTCGGATAAGGTTGATGCACTCCAGAAGCTCGGCGGTTTCCGTAGGGTTCATGCCGGCGGCGGGTTCGTCCAGAAGCAGAATTTTCATATTGGTGGCAAGAGCACGGGCAATTTCAAGCTTGCGCTGCTGACCGTAGGGAAGATTTTGTGCCAGAGTATCCGCTTTGTCTTCAAGCTTGAAGAGGGCGAGAAGCTTTCTAGCTTTTTCGTCGATTTCCGCTTCCTCCTTCCAGTAGGAGCCGGTGCGTAAAAGGGCTTGCAGGAGCGAATATTTTACATTTTTAGTAAAGGCCACTTTAACATTATCCAGAACAGTCATCTGCTTAAAAAGACGGATGTTTTGAAAGGTTCGGGCAACGCCCGCAGCAACCACCTGATGGGTTTTTTTCCTGTTGATAAGCTGGCCGCAGGCATAAATCTGTCCCTCAGTAGGCGTATAAACGCCGGTAAGCAGATTGAAAATGGTCGTTTTGCCCGCGCCGTTAGGTCCGATAAGTCCTACAAGCTCGCCTTCCCTAAGCTCCAATTCGAAGCGGCTGACGGCTTTAAGACCGCCAAAGCTGATGCCCAGGCCCTCGCATTTTAATGTAACGTCACTCATTTTCTTTCCTCCTTGCCGCTTTCAGTACCGGAACCGGTACCCTTCAAAGCAGCCCCGGATTTTCCGCCATTCTTGCGGAACCAATTGGTAATGCTTTCAATAAACCGGGTCATGGAAAATTCATACGTACCGCAGATGCCGCTGGGACGGAAAACCATCATGAGTATCAGCACCAGGGAGTATACCAGCATACGGTACTCGGCGAAGGTACGTAATAACTCCGGAAGCACGGAAAGTAAAATAGCTGCAATAATGGAACCGGTAATGGAGCCCATGCCTCCGATAACAACCATTATGACATACTCGGTGGACTTAAGAAAGGTAAAGTCGGTGTGCTGCAGGGTTCCAAGCCCGCGGTGAGCGAAAACCGCACCGGCAACACCGGCAAAAAAAGCAGATACGGTAAAGGCCAGAACCTTGTAATAAGTGGTGTTGAGACCGGAAACCTCGCTGGCGATATCATCCTCACGGATTGCCATAATTGCCCGTCCGAATTTGGACCGGACCAGGGTAAACAAGAGTGTTATGGTGATTACTGCCAGCAAAGGGACAATGTAAATATTATTAAGATTCTTAATTCCGATGAGCGCCTGTCCTGCCTGTCCTCTACTTAAGCCTCTGCCGCCGGCGAAGGGAAGGTTTTGGATGACGACACGAATGATTTCACCAAAGGCCAGAGTGATAATGGCCAGATAATCACCGCGAAGCCTTAAGGCGGGAATACCGACGATGATGCCGAAAAGAGCCGCGACAAGGGCACCGCTGAGTATGCCGATAAGGAAGAGAATAAATTTGGTAAATTCATCGGTTGCAGTTAAAATGCCTGCATTGGTAAGGGCTTTGGTAACCAGAGCCGAGGTGTAGCCGCCCACAGCCATAAAGCCTGCGTGGCCCAGGGCAATCTGGCCCAGAAAACCAATGGTGATATTTAATGAAACCGCCATAATAATCGCATAGCAGCACTGAATTAAAATACCCTGAACATAATTATTTATTAGTCCGTTTTCCTTAACCAGTGCCAGAATGACAAATACCAAGGCTACAGAAACCAGGTTGATAAGCATGGTTTTAGTACGTCGTTTAGGTCCTGAAGATTTTAAAGTGTGATCCATGTTACACCTTCTCTCCGACATTTTTGCCCAGAATTCCTGCAGGCTTAACAAGCAGTACAATTACCAGTATGGCAAACACGATAGCATCTGAAAAAGCGGAGGTAATGATGCCTCCGGTCAATACACCGATATAGGATTTGGAGAGGGATTCCACAAGTCCTATGACCATACCCCCAAGCATTGCGCCGGGAATAATGCCGATGCCGCCTAAAACGGCTGCTACAAAGGCTTTTAAGCCCAGCATGGTACCCATGGTAATGGTAACCTGATTGTACTGGGCACAGTACATAAGGGAAGCGACTGCCGCAAGTCCGGAACCAATAGCAAAAGTGATCGCTATTGTAAAGTTGATATTTACCCCCATCAGTATGGATGCCTGCTTATCTTCCGATACGGCACGCATGGATTTGCCCAGCTTGGTGTTTTTTACGAAAAGCTGCAGAGCAATCATAACGACGACACCCAAAATAATAGTTAACAGCGTATTTCCTGAAAAACCAAGCATGTTGGGAAGGCGGAAAAGCGTGCCTACCTGCTTGGGATTGGCTCCAAAGATAAGTTGGGCGAAATTTTCAAGAAAAAGGCTCATGGCAATGGCCGTAATAAGTAATGTCATATTGCTGCCGCGGCGTGCTCTTACAGGACTGTAAGCCAGCTTTTCCACAAGCACGCCCACTACGGCGCACACGATAATTGCGAAAATAACAGCAGCCCAGGCCGGCATGCCCAGATTAACCATTAAAGGTACCGTGAATACGAGGGTATAACCTCCAACCATGATAAAGTCACCATGGGCAAAATTGATGAGGCGGATAATGCCGTAAACCATGGTATAACCCAGGGCGACCAATGCATAAACGCTCCCGACCCTCAGGCCGTTGATCAGTTGCTGAATAAATAACATGAATTGATCCATAAACGCAACTCCTTTCGGTATGATTTTGCCGGGGCTTCCGCATCAGCCGTCAGAAAAGACAGGCAAGGCATTGCGACAACCCGCAATAAATGCGACACAGAGGATTACCCTCCATGTCGCATTTAATCTTATAAAACAGTTAAATGTTGCTATTATTGTCCCACTGTAGAATTCCAGATAGCAGCGCCGTCCTTGTATTCAATGATGGCAACGGACTTGGCGGGGGTACCGGTTTCATCGAGGGTGAAGGAGCCGGTAACGCCGGAGAAGCTCATACCTGTCATAGCGGTAACAATTGCAGCCGTATCGTCGGTTCCTGCTTTTTCAATGGCCTGAGCAAGCATGTAGGTGGAGTCATAAGCCAAAGCAGCAAGAGCGTTCAGAGCTTCAGGGCTGAATTTATCGCTGTAGCTCTTAACAAAGTTCTGAACAACTTCGTTGGGGTCATCGGGAGCATAGTGGTTGGTGAAGTAGGTGTTGTTGTAAAGGGTTTTGTCTTCAACCATTGTTCCGACAGTTCCGTCCCAACCGTCCGCACCGACCATATAGCCTGTGAAGCCGGCAGCTCTGGCCTGGGGTACGATGTATGGGCCAACGGAGCTGTAGTAGTAGGGAGCGAAAAGAAGCTCAGCACCGGAAGCTGCGATATTGGTCAGCTGGGTGTTGTAGTCAGTGTCATCGGTGGAGGAAGAGCTTTCTGTAGAAACGATTTCAAGGCCATAGGTAGAGGTAGCGGCCTTAAAGGCTTCATACAGACCGGAGGAATAAGTGTCGCCGGAAGCATACAGGATGGCAACCTTCTTAACCTTCAGAACCTCGGCGGCAAATTTTGCAGCCATTTCGCCCTGATAGGAGTCGCGGAAGCATGCGCGGAATACGCTGGAGGTTCCTTCCGTAACGGTGTCTGCTGTAGCGGTAGGTGTGAGAAGGAGCATACCCTGCTCATCAGCAAGAGTAGCAAGACCGGCGGTTACACCGGAGGTAACGGAACCGATGATGGCCTTCGCACCGTCGGATACCAGCTTGTTGAAGCTGTTTGCGCCTTCGGTGGAATCAGCCTTGTCATCCATATAAGCAATAACCTGGAGTTCTCTGTTAAGTACGCCGCCTTTTGCGTTAATTTCTTCTATGGCAAGCTTGATGCCGTTATTTACAGCTTCGCCGTATGCTGCAAGAGCGCCGGAGATAGGTGAAATAACACCAATCTTAATGGGCTCACTGCTGGAGCCGGGAGTTGCCGATGCCGAGGATGAAGGCGAAGGAGTTGCTGATGTTGAGGCAGACGGTGTAGGTGTGCTTGTTGAAGTGCTTCCGCAGGCAGCCAATGAGAAAACCCAGCCGCTTGCTGTCATAAGACTGAGCAATCTTCGAGTAATAAGTTTCATAATTATCCTCCTACTTTTAATT
>JAEXOR010000039.1 GCA_023439185.1 Bacillota bacterium
CGGCGACAACATCAAAGTAGACATAGAACTGATCACCCCCATCGCCATCGAGGAAGGTCTGCGTTTCGCCATCCGTGAAGGCGGCCGTACCGTGGGCGCCGGAGTTGTTACCGGCATTAACGAGTAAGAAGACAGTTGAAAGTCGAAAGTCAAATGTCGGAAGTCGAGAAACTAAAAAAAGACTTTTGACTTTCGACGTTAGACTTTGGACTGATCGCCGTGGTTTCCCGGTTCTTAATTTTCTTGACACTGTTTGGGAATTGTGATAAAGTTGCAAAGGTACCCCTGAAATGAGGGTTTTGAAAAAAACATCATGTTAAAGGCGGTATGTCTTTTTTTAGTTTAGGGAGGTGGTTTTTATGAGAGTGGGAATAACCCTGGCTTGCAGCGAATGCAAACGCAGAAACTATTCAACAACCAAGAATAAAAAGAACGATCCCAACCGTATTGAAATGAAGAAATATTGCCGGTTTTGCCAGACGCACACCATGCACAAGGAAACAAGATAACTTCTTATGCCCGGTGATTACTATATTTATCAGAAGCGAACTTTTGGAACGCCTCTGTAAGGATGTGGCATAAATGGCTGTGGTTAAGAACTCCAACAAAGATAAAGGCTCCAGTACCGGAAAAGAACTGGTTAAGAAGGACAACCGTAAAGAGGTAGCTAAAAAAGCGGCTGCCCCTGGATCCAGCCGGTTTGAAAACGCCAAGTCGTTTTTCCGCGGAGTGTTCAATGAATTAAAGAAGGTGCACTGGCCCAACCGTAGGGAAACCGTGATTTACACAGCAGTGGTTTTAGTTTCAGTGGTTTTTGTTGCCGTACTGATATGGATTTTTGATTTGCTTCTCGGTTCGGTTATGGGCGTGTTCATAAGATAAACAGGGAGGTGAGGGGCCTGCTTCACGCCGGTCCCTTGTATTTATGAGCAGGCAATGGTATGTCATACACACCTATTCGGGGTATGAAAACAAAGTCAAGGCGAACCTGGAAAAACGGATCGAATCCATGAACATGGAAGATAAGATTTTTCGGATCCTTGTGCCCATGGAAGATGAGATCGAGATTAAAGACGGGAAAAAAAAATTAACCAAGCGCAAGGTGTTCCCCGGTTATGTGCTGGTTGAAATGATTATGACCGACGATTCATGGTATGTGGTGCGCAACACTCCCGGGGTGACCGGGTTTGTAGGCAGCGGTTCCAAGCCCATTCCCCTGGATGAAGAGGAAGCCCAGCAGATTATCAGGCAGATGGGTATGGACGAGCCGCGCACCAAGGTCCATTTTGCCGTCGGCGAGCAGATCCGGGTTATTTCCGGACCTTTTGAGAATTTTGGCGGCGCGGTGGAGGAAATACTGTTGGATAAAGGCAAAATCAGGGTGCTGATCAACATGTTTGGCCGGGAAACCCCGGTGGAACTTGAATATAATCAGGCTGAGAAAATTAACTAAGCAGCGGAGGAGGTGGACATTA
The DNA here is from genome assembly GCA_023439185.1 of Bacillota bacterium. Lineage (GTDB taxonomy): Bacteria > Bacillota > Desulfotomaculia > Desulfotomaculales > Desulfallaceae > BRH-c8a. The sequence continues at coordinate 1,476 of JAEXOR010000039.1, forward strand.
TGGCCAAACGCGTGGCAGCGATTATCAAACTGCAGGTGCCGGCAGGCAAGGCTACCCCCGCTCCGCCGGTGGGTCCCGCCCTGGGTCAGCATGGGGTTAACATCATGCAGTTTGTTAAGGATTATAATGAGCGTACCGCCAAACAGGCGGGGATGATCGTTCCGGTGGAGATTACCGTATACGAGGACCGCTCATTTACATTTGTCACTAAAACCCCGCCGGCAGCGGTGCTGCTGAAAAAGGCGGCGGGACTGGAGACGGCGTCCGGTGAACCCAACAAGAAAAAGGTGGGTAAGGTAAGCAAAGATCAGGTTAAGGAAATTGCCGAACTGAAAATGGAAGACCTGAACGCCAACACCGTGGATGCGGCGATGCGCATGGTTGAAGGCACGGCCCGCAGCATGGGAATCGAAGTAATCTAATACTTAAAAAACAGTGGGAGGATTAATATCCGCTACTACCACAGGGAGGTTATTGAATTGCCCAAACATGGTAAAAAATATCAGGACGCGATGAAAAAAATCGACCGCGCCAGGCTTTATGAGTCCATGGAAGCAATGGAGCTGGTCAAGGAACTGGCCGGAGCCAAGTTTGACGAAACTGTTGAAGCGGCCATTCGGCTTGGTGTGGACCCGAGGCATGCGGACCAGCAGGTGCGCGGAGCCATGGTGCTGCCGCACGGAACGGGCAAAACCCGTACGGTGCTGGTATTTGCCAAAGGCGATAAAGTCAAAGAGGCCGAAGAGGCCGGCGCTGATTTCGTCGGCGCTGAAGATATGGTGGAAAAAATTCAGAAGGAAGGCTGGCTGGGGTTTGAAGTGGCTATCGCCACCCCCGACATGATGGGCGTGGTTGGTAAACTGGGCCGGATTCTCGGTCCCCGTGGACTGATGCCCAACCCCAAAACCGGTACCGTTACCTTCGATGTGGCCCGCGCGGTGCAAGAGGTTAAAGCCGGTAAAATTGAATACCGGGTTGATAAAGCCGGGAATATTCATACCCCCATCGGTAAAGCTTCCTTTGAACCGCAAAAACTGGTTGATAACTTGAAGGCGCTGGTGGCTCAATTGATCAAGGTTAAGCCGGCCGCCGCCAAGGGCCAGTACATTAAGGCCGTTACAGTATCCACCACCATGGGGCCCGGGATCAAGGTGAGTGCTCAAAAGATTACCCTCTAAGGTTTTGAAAATATAATAAGGTTACCAGCCGCAGACAGTTCGGCGCCCCCAGGGGCTTAATGGCTTAAAAGCCGCCGGCCGAGGCCGGAGTATGAACCCTAAAAAGCATTTGCTTTACGGGCCTCTGGTATGCTGTCCGCGCCGGAGGTTTTTTTGTTGGTTTCATTTCTGGTGCCAGGTGTTAAAAGTTAAAAGTGACGAACTATAGTTCATGACTTTTAACACTTTTAACTTTTAACACCTGGCACTAATAAAGGAGGTGTACATATTGCCGATCAGCAGACAGGAAAAAGAAGAGATGCTGCAGGAATTAAAGGCGAAAATGGAATCGTCGCAATTAGTTATCCTGGCTGAGTACAAGGGGCTGAACGTCGAAGCCATGACCAAACTGCGCCGCAAGTTGCGCGGTGTGGGCAGCGAAATCAAGGTGGCCAAGAATACCATCACTAAATTGGCGGCCCGGGAAGCGGGCATGGATGAACTTAATCCCTATCTGGAAGGCCCGGTCGCGCTCACCTTTGGTTTTGACGACCCGGTGGCGCCGGCCAAAGCACTGAGTGAGTTTGCCAAGGAATATAAAGCGCTGAGCATTAAGGCCGGCATCCTGGAAGGGCGCGTGGTGGACCCCCAGGCCATCAAAGCCCTGGCGGACCTGCCCTCGCGTGAGGTATTGCTGGCTAAAGTATTGGGTGGCATGCAGACTCCTATGTATGGTTTCGCGGGCGCCCTGCAGGGCCTCTTGAGAAATCTGGTTTATGTGCTTGACGCCGTGCGTGAAAAGAAAGCTGGAGAAGCCGCCGGTTAGCACAGTCGAAAGTCAAAAGTCCAAAGTTAAAGATTTTGGGCTTCTGGAACTTAGACGAGCTATCTCTAATAGATGACTTTCGACTTTTAACTTTAAACTGATATAAATTTAAGGAGGTTTATTAAATGTCCAAAGTACAAGAAATTCTGGAAGCCGTTAAGGGCCTTACCGTTTTGGAACTGGCCGAACTGGTCAAAGCTTTTGAAGATGAATTCGGTGTGAGCGCTGCCGCTCCCATGGCTGTGGCCATGCCCGCCGCCGGCGGCGCCGCCGCCCCCGAAGCCGCGGAAGAGCAAACCGAGTTTGACGTCATCCTGTCCTCGGTCGGCGACAAGAAGGTGAACGTCATTAAAGTGGTTCGCGAAGCCACCGGTCTGGGCCTGAAAGAATCCAAGGAATTGGTGGACAGCGCTCCCAAGCCGATTAAAGAAAAAGTCAGCAAAGAGGAAGCTGAAGCTCTCAAGGCCAAGCTGGTTGAAGCCGGCGCCACCGTCGAAATTAAGTAATCTTTTTTTAGCTGTTAAAAGCCGCCCTCTGCATAAAGGGGGCGGCTTTTAACTTGGGGGTCAGGCCTGACCCACTTAAAAAAATTTGGTACTTCTTGCTTGACGTGCATTTCATTGCATGGTATAATTCAAAGATGTCGGTCCGGAAGAAATTGTCAGTGGTTTAAATTTTTTACCTGTGCTTTATTTTTTTGGCCTGGAGATTGAAAATTCCGCTTGCGGAGGTTGTATCTGCCATAATAACACAGGGAATAATATCTAAGATAGGGGATTTTAATAAGCGAGGGATTGTATAAACAAGACCTTGCTTTTCGTTGTTTACTTTATGGATATAAGTTTTGAAATAGTTGTTACTTTTGTGGGGGTGTGGTGCTGTAGATGTATCCTGAGCAACTGGGCAAAAGAACCCGGTGGAGTTTCGGTAAATTGCGCGAGGTCCTGGAACTGCCCAACCTTATCGAGGTCCAGCGCAATTCGTACGTCTGGTTCCTGAAATCGGGACTGCGGGAAGTCTTTCATGACATTTCCCCGATCCAGGATTTTACCGGCAACCTGGTGCTGGAATTCCTGGACTACAACCTGGGTAATGCCAAGTACGGCGTCGAGGAATGCAAAGAGCGCGACGTAACCTTTGCCGCTCCCTTGCGGGTCAAGGTCCGCCTGATCAACAAGGAAACCGGTGAGGTCAAGGAGCAGGAAGTGTTCATGGGCGACTTCCCTCTGATGACCGACAAGGGTACCTTCATTATTAACGGGGCTGAACGGGTCATTGTCAGCCAGTTGGTGCGCTCCCCCGGCGTTTATTTCGCCGAGACCATCGACACCAGCGGTAAAAAGCTTTATGGCGCCACTATTATTCCCAACCGGGGTGCCTGGTTGGAATTTGAAACCGACGTTAATGATCAGATCTTTGTCCGCATCGACCGCACCAGGAAAATCCCGGCGACGGTGCTGATCCGCGCCCTGGGGTACGGGGCCAACGCTATGATTCTGGACCTGTTTGAAGAAAACAGGCACATCCAGGAAACCCTGGCCCGGGACAACACCGACTCCGAGGAAGACGCCCTGGTGGAAATTTATAAGCGCCTGCGTCCGGGTGAACCGCCCACTGTGGATAACGCCCGTTCCCTGCTGGACGCGTTGTTCTTCGACCCCAAGCGTTACGACCTGGCCAACGTGGGCCGTTACAAAATACAGAAAAAATTAAAACACGGGGTTCTGTACCGTTATCCCGAAGGCGAGGACGGGCCCGTGGAGTTTGATCCGCTGGTGGGCGCGGAGGTTCCGGTGGACCGGGAGTTTATCCGGATTCTTACGCCCAAGGATATTATTGAGACTGTATTTTACCTGTTGCGTCTGATGGACGGCGGGGGCAGGGTGGACGATATCGATCATTTGGGCAACCGGCGACTGCGCTCGGTGGGCGAACTGCTGCAGAACCAGTTCCGCATCGGGCTGTCCCGGATGGAACGGGTAGTTCGGGAGCGCATGACCATTCAGGATGTGGACGTTATTACACCCCAGGTGCTGATTAACATTCGGCCCGTGGTGGCGTCCATCAAGGAGTTTTTTGGTTCCAGCCAGCTGAGCCAGTTCATGGACCAGACCAACCCGCTGGCCGAGCTGACTCATAAACGCCGCCTGTCGGCCCTGGGACCGGGCGGCCTCAGCCGTGAACGGGCCGGTTTCGAGGTGCGGGACGTGCACCACTCTCACTATGGCCGCATGTGTCCCATTGAGACGCCTGAAGGTCCCAACATCGGTTTAATTGGTTCGTTGTCCTGCTATGCCAGGATCAACCAGTTTGGATTTATAGAAACCCCTTACCGTAAGGTGGACAAGGAGAACAAGCGGGTTACCGATGAATTTGTTTATCTTACCGCCGATGAAGAGGAAGAGATGATTGTCGCCCAGGCCAACGCGCTCCTGGATGAGAACTCTTATTTCGCCCAGGAACGGGTTAACGCCCGGCATGGCCGGGATATCCTGGTGGTGCCGGCGGAAAAGGTGGATTACATGGACGTCTCGCCCAAGCAGGTGTTCAGTATCGCCACTTCGTTAATCCCGTTTTTGGAACACGATGACGCCAACCGAGCCCTGATGGGCGCCAACATGCAGCGCCAGGCGGTGCCGCTGTTAAAAACCCAGGCGCCTTTTGTGGGCACCGGCATTGAATATACTGCAGCCCGGGATTCCGGCGTGGTGCTGATGGCGGGCAGCGACGGAATGGTGGAACGGGTTACCGCCAACGAGGTGGTGATCCGCGCAGACGAAGGAAAAGAGGAAAAGCATAAACTATTAAAGTTTTCCCGTTCCAACCAGGGTACCTGCATCAACCAGCGTCCCATCGTGGACAAAGGCGAACGGGTACAGGCCGGGCAGGTGATTGCCGACGGTCCTTCCACCGATTACGGCGAGCTGGCCCTGGGACGAAACGTGCTGGTGGCATTCATGCCCTGGGAGGGTTACAATTACGAGGACGCCATCCTGGTCAGCGAAAAAATGGTCAAGGAAGATTATTTCACCTCCATTCATATAGAGGAATACGAATGCGACGCCCGGGACACCAAATTGGGCCCGGAGGAAATCACCCGCGATATCCCCAACGTCGGTGAAGAAATATTGAAGGATTTGGATGACCGCGGAATTATCCGCACCGGCGCCGAAGTCCGTCCCGGCGACATCCTGGTGGGCAAGGTGACCCCCAAGGGTGAAACCGAACTTACCGCCGAGGAGCGCCTGCTGCGGGCCATCTTTGGTGAAAAGGCCCGGGAGGTCCGGGATACTTCGCTTAGGGTGCCCCACGGGGAATCCGGCAAAGTGGTGGACGTGAAAGTATTTTCCCGGGATAACGGCGATGAATTGCCACCCGGAGTCAATCAATTGGTGCGGGTGTATATAGCTCAGAAACGTAAAATCTCCGAGGGCGACAAGATGGCCGGCCGGCACGGCAACAAGGGCGTTATCGCTCGCATCTTGCCCGAAGAGGATATGCCCTTTCTGCCGGACGGGACGCCCATTGAAATAGTGCTTAACCCGCTGGGGGTGCCTTCCCGGATGAATATCGGCCAGGTGCTGGAAACCCACCTGGGCTGGGCGGCCCATGCGCTGGGCATGAACGTGGCCACCCCGGTTTTCAACGGCGCCCGGGAGGAGGATATTATCGAACAGCTGGAAAGGGCGGGCCTGCCCGCCAACGGCAAGATGACCCTTTACGAGGGCCGGACCGGCGAACCATTTGAAAGCCCCATTACCGTAGGGTATGTTTATATGTTGAAGCTGGCCCACCTGGTGGACGATAAAATCCACGCCCGTTCCACCGGGCCGTACTCCCTGGTTACCCAGCAGCCCTTGGGCGGCAAGGCGCAGTTCGGCGGTCAGCGGTTCGGTGAAATGGAAGTTTGGGCCCTGGAGGCTTACGGGGCGGCTTACACGCTGCAGGAAATCCTTACCGTCAAGTCCGACGACGTGGTGGGCCGGGTTAAAACCTACGAGGCCATCGTCAAGGGCGAGAATGTCCCCGAGCCGGGGGTGCCGGAATCTTTCAAGGTGCTGATTAAGGAATTACAAAGCCTTTGCCTGGCGGTCAAGGTGCTTTCCGAGGACGAAATGGAAATTGAGATCAGGGAAGCTGAGGAGGATATTGCTGAAACTGCCAAGGATCTGGGCATCGAATTACACGAAGACCGGGGCCGGCGCGATGATTACATTGAAGACGGCGCGGTCGACGAAGGTATGGACGAGCTTGATGACGACGATGAATACCTGGTGGAAGACGACGGGGAGATCGATGGGCTGGATGTGGACAATGAGGACGAAGTGCTGGTCGACCTGGATGCCGACGATGATAGTTACGAAGACGAGCTGGAAGATGAGTAGTCCGATTTTTTAAGCTATCCGGAAAGGAGCGAGGTCCTTGCTGGACTTGAACAACTTTGACCGTATTCGTATCGGTCTGGCTTCTCCCGAATTGATCCGGGAATGGTCGAACGGTGAGGTTAAAAAACCCGAGACCATCAACTACCGTACCCTGAAACCCGAGCGCGACGGGCTGTTTTGCGAGCGCATTTTCGGTCCCACCAGGGATTGGGAATGTCACTGCGGCAAATACAAGCGGGTCCGTTATAAGGGTGTCATATGCGACCGCTGCGGCGTTGAGGTAACGCGGTCCAAGGTGCGCCGGGAAAGGCTCGGTCATATTGAACTGGCCGCGCCCGTCTCGCATATCTGGTATTTTAAAGGCATTCCCAGCCGCCTGGGACTGCTGCTGGACATGTCGCCCCGGGCGCTGGAAAAGGTACTGTATTTTGTTTCCTATATCGTTATCGATCCCATGGATACGCCGTTGATTAAAAAGCAACTGCTCACCGAAATTGAGTACCGGGAATACCGGGATAAATACGGCAGCAACTTTAAAGCCCTGATGGGCGCCGAAGCGATTAAGAAGCTGCTCCAGGAAATCGACCTGGAGGAAATGAGCCGTGAATTGCGCCAGGAGCTGAAGGACGTCACCGGGCAGCGCAAAATCCGGGCCATTCGCCGCCTGGAGGTGGTGGAGGCTTTTCGCAAGAGCGGCAACCTGCCGGAATGGATGATCGTGGACGTGATCCCGGTAATTCCGCCGGAACTGCGTCCCATGGTGCAACTGGACGGCGGCCGGTTCGCCACCTCCGACCTGAACGACCTGTACCGCCGGGTGATTAACCGCAACAACCGGCTCAAGCGGCTGCTGGATCTGGGCGCGCCGGATATTATCGTGCGCAACGAAAAACGCATGCTTCAGGAAGCCGTCGACGCCCTGAACGACAACGGCCGCCGCGGCCGTCCGGTAACCGGCCCCGGCAACCGGCCCTTGAAGTCGCTCAGCGACATGCTTAAAGGGAAGCAGGGCCGTTTCCGTCAGAACCTGCTGGGCAAGCGGGTGGACTACTCCGGCCGTTCCGTGATCGTGGTGGGTCCCAATCTGAGGCTGCATCAATGCGGGTTGCCCAAGGACATGGCCCTGGAATTGTTCAAGCCCTTTGTGATGAAAAAGCTGGTCAACGACGGTCTGGCCCATAACATCAAAAGCGCCAAGCGCATGGTGGAGCGGGTGAGGCCGGAGGTATGGGACGTTCTGGAAGAAGTAATCAAGGACCACCCGGTGCTGCTGAACCGCGCCCCGACCCTGCACCGCCTGGGCATCCAGGCTTTCGAGCCCGTCCTGGTGGAGGGGAAGGCTATTCAGATTCACCCCATGGTGTGTACCGCTTACAACGCCGACTTCGACGGCGACCAGATGGCGGTGCACCTGCCCCTTTCCGCCGAGGCCCAGGCCGAGGCCAGGCTTTTAATGCTTTCTTCATATAATATATTAAACCCCAAGGACGGCCGGCCGGTGGCTATTCCCACCCAGGACATGGTGCTGGGCTGCTACTACCTGACCATGGACAGAGCCGGCGAGCCCGGCGAAGGCAAATTATTTTACGGCGATGAAGAGGCCATTATCGCTTATGACAACGGCGCCATCACCCTGCACGCCCTGATCAAGGTGCGCATTAACGGTGAACTCGTAGAAACCACCGTGGGCCGGGTGATCTTCAACCAGGCCATGCCTGCGGGTGAACCGTATTTCAACACCGTGACGGACAAAAAGGCTTTAAGCAGAATCGTGGACAATTCGTATCGCAAATACGGCTTTGCCGCCACCGGCGATTTGCTGGACGGGATCAAAAAACTGGGCTTCCAGTACGCCACCAAGGGTGGAGTCACCATCGGCAACGCCGATATCATTATCCCCGGACAGAAAAAGGAAATTCTCTCCGACGCCGAAAAACAGGTGGGTCAGGTTGAGAACCAGTACCGCCGGGGCTTGATTACCGAGGATGAAAGATACCGCAAGGTCATCGGCATCTGGAACGACGCCACCAGACAGGTTACCGACGCCCTGGTTAATTCGCTGGACAAATTCAATCCTATTTATATGATGGCCAACTCCGGCGCCCGGGGTAACATTCAGCAGATCCGCCAGTTGGCGGGTATGCGGGGCCTGATGGCCGACCCCTCGGGCCGCATCATCGACCTGCCCATCAAAGCTAATTTCCGCGAGGGACTGACGGTGCTGGAATACTTCATCTCCACCCACGGCGCCCGTAAAGGTCTGGCGGATACCGCGCTGCGCACCGCCGACTCCGGTTACCTGACCAGGCGCCTGGTGGACGTGGCCCAGGACGTGATCGTCAGGGAAATCGACTGCGGCACCGAGGAAGGCATTTACGTGCAGGAGATTAAAGACGGCAACGAAGTCATTGAAAGGCTGGACGACCGCATCATCGGCCGGTTGGCCCGGGAAAATTTGATTCATCCCGAAACCGGCGAGGTGATTGTGGCTGAAAACGATATCATTGAACATGAGCACGCCGAAATAATCATGGCCGCCGAGATTAAAAAGGTAAAAATCCGCTCGGTCTTAACCTGCAACAGCCGTTACGGCGTGTGCAAGAACTGCTACGGGCGCAACCTGGCCACCGGACATACCGTTGATATCGGGGAGGCGGTGGGTATCATCGCCGCGCAGTCCATCGGCGAGCCCGGCACCCAGTTGACCATGCGCACCTTCCACACCGGCGGTGTGGCCGGTGACGATATCACCCAGGGTCTGCCGCGGGTGGAGGAATTGTTTGAAGCCCGCAAGCCCAAGGGCCAGGCCATCATCGCCGAAGAGGCCGGGGTGGTGGAAATCAGGGAAGTCAAGGGCCGGCGGGAGATTGACGTCACCGCCGAGGACGGGGGCAAGAACACATACATGGTGCCCTACGGAGCCCGCCTGAAGGTGCATGACGGCGACCGGGTGGAACCCGGCGATGAACTCACCGAAGGTTCCGTAAACCCCCACGACCTGTTGAAAATCAAGGGCGTCACCAGCGTGCAGGTCTACCTGCTGCAGGAGGTGCAGCGGGTTTACCGGTTGCAGGGCGTGGACATCAACGACAAGCACATTGAAGTGATGATCCGCCAGATGCTGCGCAAGGTGCGGGTGGAAGAGTCCGGAGACACTACGCTGCTGACCGGCGGCTTGATTGATATCTTCGAGCTGCTGGAGGAAAACAGGCACGTGGAAGCCGAAGGCGGCGAGCCCGCCGAGGGCAAGGCCGTGCTGCTGGGGATTACCAAGGCCTCCCTGGCCACCGACTCCTTCCTGTCGGCGGCATCGTTCCAGGAAACCACCCGGGTGCTTACCGAAGCGGCCATCAAGGGTAAAATGGACCCGCTGCTGGGCCTGAAGGAAAACGTCATTATCGGCAAACTGGTGCCGGCCGGCACCGGCATGAGCCGTTACCGCAACATAGAAATAGAAGCCGAGGGCGACTACACCAGCAGCTACCTGCTGCCCGAGGAAGAACAAGAAGCCCTGGTGTAAACCCAAAGGTGTCGGGTAAACCACGGGCGAGTAAACCACGAGTGGGTAAACCACGGGTGCCAGGTGTTAAAAGTTAAATGTCGCTTTTTGATATTTAACTTTTAACACCTGGCACCAAAGCCAACCACTTTGCAACATGCAACATGCAACACCTGGCATCAAAGAGGCAAAGAGGAAAATTGTTGACTTTGACTCACCGTGGTGATATCATATTCAAGTGTGTTGATTTCGGAGGTTGATCGGCTATGCCCCAGCGACTGCAGGCCGCCAGGGAAAAGACCGTGGGCACCAAGCAGACAATTAAAGCCCTTAAGAAGGACCAGGCCATTACGGTCTATATTGCCGAAAACGCCGAGAGAAATATAATTGAACCGATTCTCGCTGCCTGCCGGGAAAAACAAGTACCGGTGGTCCGGGTGGACTCCATGAAAACTCTGGGCAAGGCCTGCGGGATTAAGGTAGGTTGCGCGTCAGCAGCGATAATTAAGTAAGGTGCTGGGTGTAACCACTTTGTTACTTTTAACAACCGGTACCAAAGCCAAAAGCAAAAAGGAGGTGGAACAAGAGATATGCCGACAATCCACCAGCTAATCAGAAACGGCCGGGAGGCGACGGTTAAGAAATCCACCGCTCCGGCCCTTAAAGAGTCCCCGCAAAAACGAGGCGTGTGCACCAGGGTGTATACCACTACCCCCAAAAAGCCCAACTCTGCTCTGCGGAAAGTGGCCAGGGTGAGGCTGACCAACGGGATCGAAGTTACATCATATATTCCCGGTATCGGGCACAACCTGCAAGAACACTCCGTGGTTCTGGTCCGCGGCGGCAGGGTGAAGGACCTTCCCGGCGTCAGGTACCACATCATCAGAGGCGCGCTGGATTGCGCCGGAGTGCAGAACAGAAACCGCGGCCGTTCCAAGTATGGTTCCAAGAAACCGAAAAAATAAGCAGCCGCAAATAGCTGTTGTTTAATCTATAAATTTTTTAACCCAGGCGCAAAGGGGGGAAAAAAATGCCCAGAAGAGGCGCGGCGCCCAAACGGAATGTAATGCCCGACCCGGTCTATACCAGCAAGGTGCTCACCAAGCTGATCAACCAGATTATGAACGACGGTAAAAGGAGCGTTGCCGAAAAGGTTTGTTACAACGCTTTTGAAATCATCCGTGAAAAAACCGGCAAGGAACCATTGGAGGTTTTCGAGCAGGCCATGAAAAACGTAATGCCGGTCCTGGAAGTCAAAGCCCGGCGCGTAGGCGGCGCCAACTACCAGGTGCCCATCGAGGTAAGGCCCGACCGCAGGCAGACATTGGCTATCCGCTGGATTACCATGTATGCCCGGCAGCGCGGCGGCAAGAGCATGGAAGGCCGTCTGGCCGAAGAGCTGATGGAAGCGGCCAACAATACCGGTTCATCCGTTAAACGGAAAGAAGATACGCATAAAATGGCCGAGGCCAACAAGGCTTTTGCTCATTACAGGTGGTAGTAAAGGGGGGTCTTTATGGCGAGGCAGTTTCCGCTTGATAAAACACGCAACATAGGCATCATGGCCCACATCGACGCCGGAAAGACCACCACCACCGAACGGATCCTGTTTTATACAGGCAGGGTGCATAAATTGGGAGAGGTTCACGACGGTGCGGCGACGATGGACTGGATGGTCCAGGAACAGGAGCGGGGAATTACCATCACCTCCGCCGCCACATCGTGTCAGTGGCGTGATCACGTAATTAACATCATTGATACACCCGGGCACGTGGACTTTACCGTCGAGGTGGAACGCTCGCTCCGGGTACTTGACGGAGCCGTCGCCGTGTTTTGTTCCGTGGGCGGTGTGGAACCGCAGTCCGAAACAGTCTGGCGGCAGGCGGACAAATACCAGGTGCCCAGGATTGCTTACATTAACAAGATGGACCGTATCGGCGCCGATTTTTTCCGGGGCATGGAAATGATGGTTAAAAGACTGGGCGCCAATCCGATAGCGCTGCAACTGCCCATCGGAGTGGAAGAGAACTTTACCGGCGTGGTGGATTTAATCCGCAACCGGTGTATCCGGTACGTGGACGATCTGGGCGCCGTCAGTGAAGAAACCGATATTCCCGACGATATGCTTGAGGTTGTGGCCGAGCACCGGGAAAAGCTGTTGGAAGCGGTGGCCGAATTTGATGAAGAGCTGATGATTAAATACCTGGACGGGGAGGAACTGGACCCCGCGGAAATCAAGGCCGCCCTGCGCCAGGCTACTCTGGCGGTTAAAATCGTACCGGTGTTATGCGGATCTTCGTTCAAAAACAAAGGGGTGCAGCCCCTTTTAGACGCCATTATCGATTATATGCCGTCGCCCTCCGACGTACCCGCCATCCGGGGCATTCACCCCGACAGCGGCAAGGAGGATATCCGGGAAGCCGGTGACGATAAACCCTTTTCAGCGCTGGCGTTTAAAATCATGTCCGATCCTTACGTGGGTAAGCTCACTTATTTCCGGGTTTACTCCGGGGTGATCAGCAGCGGTTCTTATATCCTTAACTCCACCAAAAACAAACGGGAGCGGATCGGCCGGATCCTGAGGATGCACGCCAACCACCGGGAGGAAGTCAAGGAAATATACGCCGGTGATATCGTGGCCGCCGTGGGGTTAAGGGACACCACCACCGGTGATACGCTGTGCGAGGACAAATACCCGATTCTGCTGGAAGCGATGGAATTTCCGGAGCCCGTCATCTCGGTGGCCATTGAGCCCAATACCAAGGCGGACCAGGACAAAATGGGCGTGGCGCTGCAGAAGCTCGGCGAGGAGGACCCCACCTTCAAGGTGTTCACCGATACCGAGACCGGGCAGACCATTATCAGGGGGATGGGCGAATTACACCTGGAAATCATCGTGGACCGGCTGCTACGGGAGTTCAAGGTGGAGGCCACCGTGGGCAAACCACAGGTGGCTTACAAGGAAACCATCCGTAAAAAAGCCAAGGCCGAAGGCAAGTTCATCCGCCAGTCCGGCGGCCGCGGCCAGTACGGCCACGTGGTTATCGAACTGGAGCCCGCCGAACCCGGCACCGGGTTTGAGTTTATTAACAAAATCGTGGGCGGCGTAATTCCCAAGGAGTACATCGCCCCGGTGGAAAACGGTATCCGTGAGGCTATGAATAACGGTGTGCTGGCCTCATACCCGCTGGTGGACATTAGAGCCACCTTGCTGGACGGCTCATACCATGATGTGGACTCTTCGGAAATGGCCTTTAAAATAGCCGGGAGCATGGCGCTGCAGGAGGCGGCCAAAAGAGCGGGCGCGGTGCTGCTGGAACCGGTGATGAAAGTGGAAATAGTGGTGATGGATGAATACATGGGCGACGTGATCGGCGACATCAACGCCCGCCGGGGCCGGATTGAGGAGATGGAGCCCCGGGGCGTCAGCCAGGTGATCCACGGTTGCGTGCCCTTATCCGAAATGTTCGGGTACGCTACCGACCTGCGGTCCCGGACCCAGGGGCGGGGCACCTACACCATGCAGTTCAACCACTACGAAGAAGTGCCGCCATCCATAGCGGAGAGTATAGCAACCAAGCGAATATAGCAGAATATGACAAGAACAAGTATTCAGGAGTCGCAGAGTCAGTATTCAGAATGACTTCAAGACGGCGATTGTTTTCCCATGACACTGAATGATTTACCTAAAGGAGGAATTTAAACCATGGCAAAAGCTAAATTTGAGCGGACCAAGCCGCACGTAAACATCGGCACCATCGGTCACGTGGACCACGGCAAGACCACATTGACCGCGGCCATCACCACCGTGCTGTCCACCGTGGGCGG
>JAEXOR010000041.1 GCA_023439185.1 Bacillota bacterium
CGGCGACAACATCAAAGTAGACATAGAACTGATCACCCCCATCGCCATCGAGGAAGGTCTGCGTTTCGCCATCCGTGAAGGCGGCCGTACCGTGGGCGCCGGAGTTGTTACCGGCATTAACGAGTAAAAGGAAAAGCCCGCATCTTTGGGGTGAAAGGAGGCCAGCGCATTGAAAAGTCAAAAAATCCGTATCCGGCTAAAAGCCTACGACCATAACATGCTGGACCAGTCGGCCCAGAAAATAGTCGACACCGCCCGCCGGACCGGTGCATCCGTGGCGGGGCCCGTGCCGCTGCCCACGGAAAAAAATATTTACACCATACTGCGCTCCCCGCATGTTAATAAGGACTCGCGGGAACAGTTTGAGATGAGGACCCACAAACGCCTCATTGATATCATGGAGCCTACTCCCAAGACGGTGGACGCGCTGATGCGCCTTGACCTGCCCGCCGGAGTGGATATTGAGATAAAACTGTAAGTCGTTGGTGAGAGGTGCGATGAATTATGCAAACCATACTAGGTAGAAAGGTCGGTATGACGCAGGTTTTCGCTGAAAACGGCGAATCCGTACCGGTAACGGTAATCGAGGCCGGCCCGTGTATCGTAGTGCAGAAAAAAATAACCGAGCAGGACGGATATAACGCCGTTCAGCTTGGTTTCGGCGAAAAAAGGGAGAACCTGTTCAATAAACCCCAAAAGGGTCATTTCGCCAAGGCCGGTGTGCAGCCCAAGCGCTACCTCAGGGAAGTGCGGGTGGAAAATGCCGAAGGCTATGAAGTGGGCCAGGAAATCAAGGCCGATATATTCACCCCCGGTGAGCGGGTGGACGTGGCCGGCATTACCAAAGGCCGCGGATTCTCCGGCGGCATTAAACGCCATGGTTTTCACCGCGGCCCCATGGCCCACGGTTCCAAGTATCACCGCCGGCCCGGTTCACTGGCAGCCAAGGGCCCGGCCCGGGTGTTCAAAGGCCGTAAATTGCCCGGCCAGTACGGCGCCGAGCGGGTGACCGTGCAGAACCTGGAAGTAATCAGGGTGGAAGCCGGGCAAAACCTGCTGGCTATCCGGGGAGCCGTTCCGGGTCCGCGGGGCGGATTGCTGACAATTAAACGCTCCGTCAAGTCCCGGTAGCGGCGGCGCAGCGAAAGGAGGAGTTACGCATGCCCAAAGTTGCCATATACAACGTAAACGGTGATCAGGTCGGAGAACTGGACTTAAGCGATGCCGTGTTCGGCGTGGCCGTGCATCGGCAGGCTCTGTTCGACGTGGTCAACAAGCACCTGGCCAGCAAACGGCGGGGCACCCACGACACCAAAACCAGGGCCGAGGTCAGTGGCGGCGGCCGCAAGCCGTGGCGCCAAAAAGGCACCGGCCGCGCCCGTCATGGTTCCAATCGTTCCCCCATCTGGCGGGGCGGCGGCATCGTTTTCGGCCCGCATCCCAGGGACTACAGTTATCGGATTCCTAAAAAAATCCGCCGGCTGGCCATGCGGTCGGCCCTGTCGTCCAAGGTTGAAGGCGGCAGTATCGTGGTGCTGGAAGAACTGGCCATGGAAGCGCCCAAAACCAAGGACATGGTTAAAATCCTGGGTAATCTGAAAGTGAACAACAAGGCGCTGGTGGTTACCGCCAACCGGGATGAGACCGTCTTCAAATCGGCCCGCAACATCCCCGGCGTCAAGCCCATCAGCGTACCCGGCCTGAACGTCTACGACCTGCTGGCTCATAACACGCTGGTGATTACCAAAGACGCGGTGGCCAGGGTCGAGGAGGTGTTCGCATAATGGATAACCCCAGGGATATCGTTAAAAAACCGGTGGTGACTGAAAAAAGCACCTCCCTGCTGGAAGAAAACAAGTACACCTTTATCGTTGACCCCAGGGCGAACAAAATTGAAATCCGCAAAGCGGTGGAAGAACTGTTCAACGTTAAAGTGGACGAAGTGCGCACCATGCGGGTCAAGGGCAAGTTCAAACGGGTGCGCAACCGCTGGGGCAAGACCCCGGAAGTGAAAAAAGCCATCGTCACCCTTAAACCGGGCAGCAAGATCCAACTGTTTGAGGGTATGTAGCACAAGTTCGAGGTTCGAAATTCGAGATTCGAGGTTCGAACATCATCATCGAACATCGAACGCCGAACGTCGAACATCGAGAAGAAGGAGGGAAACCAGGTGGGGATTAAAAAGTTCAAGCCGACATCTCCGGGCCGGAGGTTCGTTACGGTATCAACCTTCGAGGAAATCACCACCACCGAACCGGAAAAGTCCCTGCTGGAACCGCTGAAGAAACAAAGCGGCAGGAACGCCACCGGCAGGATTACTGTCCGGCACCGTGGCGGCGGCCATAAACGCAAGTACCGGATTGTTGATTTTAAGCGGAACAAAGACGGCATCCCGGCCAAAGTGGCCAGCATCGAATACGATCCGAACCGTTCGGCCAGGATAGCACTTTTACATTACGCCGACGGCGAGAAAAGATACATCCTGGCGCCGGCCGGCCTAAAGATCGGGCAAATTATTGAATCCGGTCCGGATTCGGACATCAAGGCGGGCAACGCCCTGCCACTGCGCAACATCCCGCTGGGCACCATGATCCACAATCTTGAACTGCACCCCGGCGCCGGCGGTCAGTTGGTACGTTCGGCCGGTTCATCAGCCCAGCTGATGGCCAAAGAAGGTAAGTACGCCCACATCCGGATGCCGTCCGGTGAAATGCGCCTCGTCTTGCAGGATTGCCGGGCCACCATCGGTCAGGTGGGTAATGTGGATCATGAGAATATCACTATCGGTAAAGCCGGCCGCAAGCGCTGGATGGGCATCAGGCCCACAGTCCGCGGTGTGGTGATGAACCCGGTGGACCATCCGCACGGCGGTGGTGAAGGCCGTTCACCAATCGGCAGGAATCCAGTCACTCCCTGGGGTAAACCGGCGCTGGGCGCCCGGACCAGGAAAAACAAACCCAGCGATAGGCTGATTGTCAAGCGTCGCGGTAAAAAATAGTGATTAACAGTTGTTGCAAGCAAGGAAGGAGGCTAGCCGATGGGTCGCTCCCTTAAAAAAGGCCCGTACTGTGAAGAAAGACTCCTGGGCCGGATCAGGACCATGAACGATAAGGGCGAAAAGAGGGTTCTTAAGACCTGGTCGCGCCGTTCCACGATTTTCCCCGACATGATCGGGCACACCATCGCGGTGCATGACGGCAGAAAACACGTGCCCGTTTATGTTACCGAGGACATGGTGGGGCACAAACTGGGCGAGTTCGCACCCACCCGGATGTTCAGGGGACACGGCTCCCACGTCGAACGGTCCAGTGCGCTTAAATAATTTTTCAAAGGGGATGATACAATGCCGGAAGCTAAGGCGGTAGCCAAATATATACGCATCTCCCCGCGTAAAGTGCGACAGGTAATTGATCTCATCAGGGGCAAGGATGTTAAAGAGGCTCTGGCCATACTGAAGTTTACACCCAAAAGGGCCTCCGCGCCGATAACCAAGGTGGTCAGCTCGGCCGCCGCCAACGCGGAGCACAATTACGAAATGAGCAAGGACGAATTATACGTGGCCGCCTGCTACGTGGACCAGGGGCCGACCCTGAAACGGTGGCAGCCCCGGGCCATGGGACGCGCCGACGTGCTACGCCATCGTACCAGTCATATCACAGTGATATTGAAGGAGAAAAAGGAGGGCTAGCGTGGGGCAGAAGGTAAACCCGAAGGGGTTGCGTATCGGCATCATTAAAGATTGGGACGCCAAGTGGTTTGCAGACAAAAAAAGTTTTTCCGGACTTCTGAAAGAAGACCAGGAAATCCGCAAGTATATCAAGGCCAAACTGTTCGCCGCCGGCATAGCCCGGGTTCAGATTGAGCGGGCGGCCAACAAAGTGAAGGTTTCCATCCACACCGCCAAGCCGGGCATCGTCATCGGCCGGGGCGGCACCGAGGTTGAAGCGTTGCGCAAACAGCTGGAGAGTATGACCGGTAAGCAGGTCAACGTCAACATCGTGGAGATTAAAAACCCGGATGTCGACGCCCAGCTGGTGGCTGAGAACGTGGCCTCCCAACTGGTCAAGCGGATCGCGTTTCGTCGGGCCATGAAGCAAAGCGTGGGCCGTTCCATGCGCATGGGCGCCAAGGGCATCAAAATCGCCTGCAGCGGCCGTTTGGCCGGCGCGGAAATCGCCCGCAGCGAGTGGTACAGCGAGGGCAAAGTGCCCCTGCATACCCTGCGCGCGGACATCGACTACGGTTTCGCGGAGGCCAAAACCACGTACGGTAAAATAGGCGTCAAAGTTTGGATTTACAAAGGAGAAGTCTTGCCGGAAGCCAGAAAGACGGTGGCCGGTAAAGGAGGCGAATAAGCTCGATGCTCATTCCGAAGAGGGTTAAATATCGCAAACAACGCCGCGGTTCCGACTTCAAAGGCAAATCCAAGGGCGGAAACGAGGTCCATTTCGGGGAGTACGGGCTGCAGGCGTTGGAGTCGGGCTGGATTACCAACCGCCAGATTGAGGCCGCCCGTATTGCCATGACCCGTTTTATCAAACGGGGCGGTAAAGTGTGGATTAAAATATTTCCGGATAAACCGGTCACCAAAAAACCCGCCGAGACCCGTATGGGCAGCGGCAAGGGTGCTCCCGAATGGTGGGTGGCAGTGGTTAAGCCGGGCCGGATCCTGTTCGAACTGGCCGGGGTTAACGAAGAAACGGCCCGGGAGGCAATGCGCCTGGCCGCCCATAAACTGCCCATCAAAACCAAGTTCGTAAGACGTGGGGAAGTAGGTGAGGCTAGTGAAGGGTAAGGAATTACGCGAGCTTACCGACCAGGAACTGACTAAGAAAATGAACGACGCCAAGGATGAACTGTTCCGGCTGCGCTTTCAACTGGCCACCGGGCAGCTCGACAACGCGATGCGGATTAAGGAAGTACGCCGTAACATAGCCCGGGTTAAAACCGTGATCAGGGAACGGGAAATCGGCATCGTCCGGGCGTAAATATTCAGGAGTCGCAAAGTCAGGAGTCAGAAGACATTGGACTTTCGACTTTAGACTTTGGACTGCTAGCAAGGGGGTTAGCCGAATTGGCTGAACGCAATATGCGCAAGGTCCGGACCGGTACCGTAGTCAGCAATAAAATGGAAAAAACCGTGGTCGTATCGGTGGAAAGTACCGGCCGTCACCCGGTTTACGGCCGTACCGTCCGGGTTTCAAAGAAATTTAAAGCCCATGACGAAGAAAACGTCTGTAATATCGGCGACAGGGTAAAAATCATGGAAACCAGGCCCCTGTCCAAGGACAAACGGTGGCGCGTCGTGGAAGTGGTTCGCAAGACCGAACAGGTTTAGTTTAACCGCCGCGGCTTCCACCGCCGTGTAAAGGAGGATGTCTGGTGATTCAAGTGCAATCCATGCTCAGGGTGGCGGACAATACAGGCGCCAAAAGACTCATGTGCATCCGCGTTATGGGTGGTGCGCTGCGCCGTTATGCCAGCCTTGGCGATATTATCATCGCTTCCGTCAAGGAAGCGACACCGGGCGGCGTTGTTAAGAAAGGAGACGTCGTAAGGGCTGTAATCGTACGGACCAAGAAGGAAGTCCGGCGTCCCGACGGCTCCCATATCAAGTTTGACGAAAATGCCGCCGTAATCATCAAAGACGACGGGAGCCCCAGAGGAACCCGTATTTTCGGGCCGGTAGCCCGGGAACTGCGCGATCACGATTACATGAAAATTGTATCCCTGGCTCCGGAAGTTTTGTAACCATACGGCGCTACAGGAGGTGTAACGGATATGTCGAAACCCAAGGTGCATGTGCGCAAAGGGGATACCGTACTGGTTATTCGCGGTAAGAGCGCCGGCAAAAAAGGAAAGGTGCTGGAAGTGCAGCCTGCGGATTCCCGGGTCACCGTGGAAGGCGTCAATAAGGTTAAACGCCATACCAAGCCGACCCGTAAGCTGCCCCAGGGCGGGATCATGGAACGGGAAGCACCAATCCACAGCTCCAACGTGATGCTGTTTTGCACCAAATGCAATAAACCCACCCGGGTAGGCAAAAAATTACAGGAAGACGGCAAAGCGCTCCGCCAGTGCAAAAAATGCGGTGAACTGCTGAGCTGACCCGGCGTAAGGAGGGAAAAACGGTTTGCCTAGGCTTAAGGACAAATACAGAAGCGAAGTAGCCAAAGCCATGATGGAGAAATTCGGCTACACAAATGTAATGCAGGTGCCCAGGCTGGAAAAAGTGGTTGTGAACATGGGCGTCGGTGAAGCGATCCAGAACAGCAAGATTATCGACAACGCGGTTAACGACCTGATGATCATCACCGGCCAGCGTCCGGTGGTTACCAAAGCCAAAAAGTCCATCGCCGCGTTCAAGCTGCGCCAGGGTATGACCATTGGCTGCAAGGTGACCCTGCGGGGGGACCGCATGTATGAGTTCGTGGACCGGCTGTTCAGCATCGCGCTGCCCCGGGTGCGCGACTTTCGCGGCATTTCGCCCAAGTCCTTTGACGGGCGGGGCAACTACAGCATGGGCATTAAAGAGCAACTCATCTTCCCTGAAATTGATTACGACAAGATCGACAAGGTCAGGGGCATGGATATCATTATCGTGACCACCGCCAAGACCGACGAAGAAGCTCGTGAACTGCTCCGCCTCATGGGGATGCCCTTCAGGGCGGCGTAAAGGAGGGAAGTAATCAAGTGGCCAAAAAATCCATGATTGCCAGTGCCCAACGCGAGCCCAAGTACAGAGTGCGGGCATACAATAGATGCAGTATCTGCGGACGTCCCCGCGCTTATATCCGTAAGTTCGGGATCTGCCGGATTTGTTTCCGGGAGCTGGCTTACAGAGGGGAAATACCCGGTTTGAGGAAAGCCAGCTGGTAAAAGGAAGGAGGTTTTCTCGGGATGGTTATGACTGATCCTGTTGCCGATTTTTTAACCCGTATCAGGAACGCCAATACGGTATATCATTCCACTTTAGAGGCCCCCTCCTCCAAGACGAAACGCGCCATTGCCGCGCTGCTGAAGGAAGAGGGTTATATCAAAAACTATGAATATATTGAGGATGGCAAGCAGGGTGTGTTGCGCATTTACCTGGGCTACAACCATGGTAAGGAACGGGTGATCACCGGGCTGAAGCGCATATCCCGGCCCGGTTTGCGGGTTTACGCACGTAAGGATTCCATCCCCAAGGTGTTGGGCGGACTCGGCATTGCCATTATTTCAACGTCCCAGGGGATTATGACCGACAAGAAAGCCCGGCAGGCGGGACTCGGCGGAGAAGTAATCTGCTACGTCTGGTGAACTGGGAAACAGGAGGTGTAAGGCATGAGCAGAATCGGCAAGAAGCCTGTCCTGCTTCCCGGCGGCGTGAAGGCTGTTGTGGACGGCAATACCGTCCGGGTCGAGGGTCCCAAGGGGAAGCTGGAGAAGGTTTTTCACCAGGACATGATGATCAAACAAATCGACGATACGCTGGTAGTGGAGCGGCCGTCGGATAACAAGCTGCACAGGTCGCTGCACGGCCTGACCCGCACCCTGATCAGCAACATGGTGCAAGGCGTTTCAGCCGGTTTTCAAAAGAACCTGGAGCTTGTGGGCGTAGGCTACCGGGCGGCGCTGCAGGGCAAAAAGCTGGTCCTGACGGTGGGTTACTCGCATCCGGTGGAAATTGTCCCCCCGACGGGGATTGAGATCGAGGTGCCCGCGGTCACCAAGGTGGCGGTCAAAGGCATCGACAAGGAACTGGTGGGTGCGGTGGCGGCCAATATTCGCGCGGTCAGGGAACCCGAGCCCTATAAAGGCAAAGGGATCAAGTACGAGGGCGAACGGATCCGCCGCAAGGTCGGCAAGGCCGGCGCCAAGCGTTAATACAGGGTTAAGGAGTGAATCGGCATGATTAACAAGCCCGACCGCAACGTGCTGCGTAAAAAGCGCCAACTGCGTGTACGCAAAAAAACCAGCGGTACCGCGGAAAGGCCCAGGTTGAACGTTTACCGCAGCCTGAACAATATTTACGCCCAGATCATTGACGACGACCGGGGTGAAACCCTGGTGGCGGCATCCACCCTGTCCACCGAATTGAAGGGCAAGGCCTCCGGCGGAAACCGGGAAGCCGCGGTGGAAGTGGGCAAACTAATCGCTGCCCGGGCCCTGGAAAAGGGGATCAAACAGGTTGTTTTCGACCGCGCCGGTTACATTTATCACGGGCGGGTCAAAGCTCTGGCGGACGCGGCCAGGGAAGGCGGCCTGGAGTTCTAAGGAAAGGGGACACACCTTAGCTTTAAGGTCGAAGCTTTGGGGTCAAGGAATGTCCCCAACGTATGAAAGGGGACACACCGAAAGCGGAATGGGTACACACCCGCTGAAGCTTGGGTAGTCCTCTGGGGAACGGGAATGTCCCCAATTTAGAAATGTAGTCCTTAAGTAAGGAGGGGAATCGGTGTCAAAGTTTGATAAGCCAAAGTTCGAAAAACCTCAATCCGAGTTTTCCGAAAAAGTAGTGTTTATTAACCGCGTGGCTAAGGTGGTCAAGGGCGGCCGGCGTTTCAGCTTTTCGGCCCTGGTGGTCGTGGGCGACGGCAAAGGCCGGGTGGGCGCCGGGTTGGGTAAAGCCGGCGAAGTGCCCGAGGCGATCCGTAAAGCCATCGAGGATGCCAAAAAGAATTTGGTGCATGTGCCACTAATCGGAACCACCATCCCCCACGAGGTTTTAGGCCGGTTCGGCGCCGGCAAAGTAATGTTAAAACCGGCGGCGCCCGGTACCGGTGTGATCGCGGGCGGCCCGGTACGGGCGATTATGGAGCTGGCCGGTGTCAAGGACGTACTGTCCAAATCACTGGGTTCCAACAACGCCAACAACGTGGTACGGGCGACATTAAACGGTATTGCCGGCCTGAGAACGCCTGAACAGGTAGCCCGGCTGCGGGGCAAATCAGTGGAAGAACTGCTTGGTTAGGGGGTAGTGTGGTGAGCAAGTTAAAGATTACCCTGGTCAGGAGCCTGATCGGGAGGCCGGAACCCCAGCGAAGGATAGTGCGTGCCCTGGGACTGACCAAAACGAACAGCTTCGTGGTCCAGGAAGACACGCCCCAGATAAGGGGTATGGTTAATAAAGTCACCCACCTGCTTAAAGTGGAAGAAGTGTGAGGAGGTGTACCATGAACCTGCATGATCTGAGACCCACTCCTGGTTCCAGGCCCAAAGCCGTTCGCAAGGGTCAGGGTATCGGTTCCGGCCTGGGTAAGACTGCGGGGCGCGGGCATAAAGGTCAAAACGCCCGTAGCGGCGGCGGTGTAAGGCCCGGTTTTGAAGGCGGCCAGATGCCCCTGCAGCGCCGGATGCCCAAGCGCGGTTTTACCAATGCCCCGTTTAAAAAAGAAATAGTGGCTGTAAACCTGGATAAATTAAACGGCTTTGAGAACGGTACCGAGATAACTCCCGAAACCCTGCTTGAAGCCAAGGTGATTAAAAAGATATCCGACGGGGTCAAAATTTTGGGTCAGGGCACCCTGGAAAAATCCCTTACGGTTAAAGCCCACGCATTTAGCAAGTCCGCGGTGGAGAAGATAGAATCCGCGGGCGGCAAGGCCGAGGTGATATAATTGTCTTCACTGGTGGACGGCCTGAAAGGGGCTTTTAAGGTCAGCGAACTGCGCACCAAGCTGTTGTTTACCCTGTCCATGATTTTTATCTTCCGGTTGGGCGCGCATATTCCGGTACCCGGCGTGGACGTGGTCAAATTTAACGAGCTTATTGCGGATGGCATGCTGTTCAGCTTTTTTGATGTCATTTCCGGCGGCGCTTTTAAAGCTTTTTCGGTTTTCGCCATGAGTATCGTGCCCTATATTAACGCCTCCATCATCATGAACCTTTTAACGGTAGTGATCCCACACCTGGAGAAACTGGCCAAGGAGGGCGAAGAAGGGCGCAAAAAGATATCCCAGTACACCCGTTACTTTACCGTAATCCTGGCTTTTCTGCAGGCGGTCGGCATGAGCGCGCTGATGAGCAGAACCGGCGCCATTCCGATGCCGGGATTTGTTTCGCTGTCTGTCATTGTAATTACCCTGGTGGCCGGTACCACCCTTTTGATGTGGCTTGGTGAGCAGATTACCGAGCATGGCATCGGCAACGGCATTTCGTTGCTGATTTTTGCCGGTATCGTCAGCCGTCTGCCCCAAGGGATCGAAAACCTGTACCTGCAATTGCAGGCCGGAACCATTAACGTGCTGAGCCTACTGCTCCTGATAGTTATCGGCGCATTGGTCATCGCCGCGGTGGTCCGGGTGAACGAAGGGCAGCGCCGAATCCCGGTGCAATACGCCAAACGCGTGGTGGGACGCCGGGTCTACGGCGGCCAGACCACCCACCTGCCGCTGAAAGTAAACCAGGCCGGCGTTATTCCGGTGATTTTCGCTTCATCAATCATGATGTTCCCGGAACAAATCGCTTCCTGGTTTCAGAATTCAGCCATCGCCCAATTTTATGTCAACTGGTTTGGCTGGGGCAGTGCCGCGCATACTGCGATTTATGCACTTTTGATTATCGGTTTTACTTATTTTTATACCGCGGTGATTATGAACCCGGTGGATGTGGCCGATAACATAAAGAAATACGGTGGATTTTTACCGGGGATCAGACCGGGCCGGCCCACCGCGGAATACATCGCCCGGGTGATGAACCGCATTACCCTGGCCGGAGCGGTATTCCTGGCGCTGATTGCCATTTTGCCGAACTTTGTACTCCTGGCCACGCGCATACCCAATGTCTACTTCGGCGGCACCGCCCTTTTGATTGTGGTGGGCGTGGCGCTGGACACGATGAAGCAAATAGAATCTCACTTGCTGATGCGCAGTTACCAGGGATTCATTAAGTAGCCGGGAGCGTCGGGACCATGATATCTCTCAAATCCGCGCAGGAACTGGTTTACATGCGGGAAGCCGGCAGGGTTGTGGCCGGGGCACTGGCTGAGATTGCCGGAGCCGTCAAACCCGGGGTAACCACTGCGGAACTGGACCGCATCGCCGAGAAGTATATTTTATCCAGGGGCGCCAGGCCGGCGTTCAAGGGGCTTTACGGGTTCCCGGCCACCATCTGCGCTTCGGTCAACGAACAGGTGGTGCACGGTATTCCCGGTTTAAAAAAACTTGCTAATGGGGATATTATCAGTATTGACGTTGGGGCGGAAATAAATGGATATTTTGGCGACAGCGCCCAAACCTTTATGGTGGGCGATCCGGCGCCGGATATTCTCAAGCTGATTGAAGTAACCAGGGAAGCACTGGTCAGGGGCATAGGAGCGGCCCGTGCCGGAAACCGGCTTTCCGATATATCCCATGCGGTGCAGTCATACGTGGAGGAGCACGGTTTTTCCGTGGTCAGGGATTACGTGGGGCACGGCATCGGCAGTCAAATGCACGAGGAGCCCCAGGTACCCAACTTCGGCCGGCCCGGCCGCGGACCGCGGCTGAAGCCGGGAATGACATTAGCATTAGAACCGATGGTTAACATGGGCACCTACCAGGTGCATACCCTTACGGACAACTGGACAGTGGTTACCGGTGACGGCAAACCTTCCGCCCATTTTGAGCATACCATCGCCATCACCGACGGCGAGCCTTTGATCATGACCCTGCTTTGAGCGGTCGGGGGAGTGAAATAATGGAATGATGGAAGGAAAAGCGGTTCCGGGCCAGCTGGTGATATCCAGGTCCGGCAGGGATAGCGGCAAAATATATCTGGTGATTGATTTCGAGGGCGACAGGTTTGTGCGCGTTGCCGACGGAACACTGAGGCGGGTGGAAAATCCCAAGCGAAAGAACATCAGGCATCTGGGATATTACCCTGTGGTAGCCGAGGAAATCGCCGATAAGCTGAACTCAGGCGAGCGGGTCACCAATCCTGAGCTGCGGCGAGCCATTCAGCGCTTGGTGGATGACCGGAAATAAGGAGGTTGGTTTGTTATCTAATGTCAGGCAAGGACGTAATCGAAGTGGAAGGTACCGTAATTGAACCGCTCCCGAATGCCATGTTCCGTGTGGAGTTGCAGAACGGGCACAAGGTACTGGCCCACGTAAGCGGAAAAATAAGGATGAATTTCATCCGCATCCTGGCCGGAGACCGGGTCATGGTGGAACTATCACCCTACGATTTATCCAGGGGCAGGATTGTATACCGCTACAAATAATTTGACTGATCCGGCAAGCAAAACCTAAGGGTCCGTGGTCCGGACCCGGGGAGGTAGTAAAATGAAAGTCAGGCCTTCTGTGAAACCAATATGTGAAAAATGCAAGATCATCCGCCGCAAGGGCAAAGTGATGATCATTTGCGAGAACCCGAAGCATAAACAACGGCAAGGGTAAACGGAGGTGTTTTTAAGGGATGGCACGTATCGCGGGTGTCGATTTACCGCGGGATAAAAGGGCAGAGATCGGCCTTACCTACATTTTTGGTATCGGCAAGCCCATGTCGCAAAAAATATTGACCCAGGCCGGCATCAACGCCGACACCAGGATCAGGGATCTGACCGAAGAAGAAGTAAACAGGCTGCGGGATATCATTGAAAAGAACTTCCGCGTCGAAGGCGACCTGCGCAGGGAAATTGCGCTGAACATCAAGCGGCTGATGGAGATTGGCTGCTACAGGGGGTTGCGCCACCGTCGCGGCCTGCCTGTGCGCGGACAGAATACCAAGAACAATGCCAGGACCCGCAAAGGTCCCAAGCGCACCGTAGGCGTGCGCAGGAAGAAGTAAAGGGGGGAATCTGTAAACAATGGCGCGAAGAACTACCAGGACCAAGAGAAGAGAACGCAAGAACATCGAGTCGGGCGTGGCGCACATCAAGTCCACGTTTAACAATACGGTGGTTACCATCACCGACATGCGGGGTAACGCCATATCATGGGCCAGCGCCGGTGTGGTGGGCTTCAAGGGTTCACGTAAAAGCACCCCCTTTGCCGCCCAGATGGCCGCTGAAAAGGCTGCCCGGGAGGCCATGGAACACGGCATGAAGGAACTGGAAGTAACCGTGAAGGGTCCGGGCGCCGGCCGTGAAGCCGCCATCCGCTCGCTGCAGGCCGCCGGCCTGGAAGTAAGCGTGATTAAAGACGTCACACCCATTCCCCATAACGGCTGCCGGCCGCCCAAGCGCCGGAGAGTCTAAGGAGGTGTTTGAAAGCACATGGCAAGGTATACCGGACCACAGTGCAAGTTATGCCGCCGCGAAGGCCAGAAATTGTACTTGAAAGGCGACCGTTGTTATACCGGTAAATGCGGTATCGACCGTCGCAGTTATCCCCCCGGCCAGCACGGCCAGGGTCGCAAAAAAGTTTCCGAATACGGCCTGCAGTTGCGTGAAAAGCAAAAAGCCCGCCGTTTTTACGGAGTGCTGGAAAAGCAGTTCCGGAACACCTATTTTAAAGCTACCAGACAGCCCGGCGTGACCGGTGAAAATCTGCTGCGCCTTTTGGAGCGCCGTCTGGATAACGTAATTTACCGTCTCGGCCTGGGTGCTTCCCGCAGTGAGGCCCGCCAGCTAATCCTGCACGGGCATTTCCGGGTTAACGGCCGTAAAACCACTATCGCTTCGTTTATGGTCCGGACGGGTGACGAAATCACCGTGCGGGAAAAAAGCAAGGAGAATTCTCCCCGGATCAAGGAATTGCTCGAGCGTGCCGCCGACAATACTCCTCCGGAGTGGCTGGAATACGATGCCGAGAACCAAAAAGGCCGGGTGGTGGCCCTGCCCTCCCGGGACCAGATAGACACCCCCGTTAAAGAAACTTTAATCGTGGAGTTATACTCCAAGTAAAGCGGGTGCAGGAGGGTAATCCCATTCCGTCCCAAGGAGGGGTTAATCTAAACTATGTTGGAAATAGAGAAGCCCAAAATCGAGTGTGTGGATGCAAACGAGGATAAAAGCTACGGCAGGTTCGTGGTCGAGCCGCTGGAGAGAGGTTACGGCATCACCCTGGGCAATTCACTCAGGCGTATTTTACTGTCCTCCCTGCCCGGCGCCGCGGTGACTACGGTGAAGATCGACGGGGTGTTGCACGAGTTTTCCACCATCCCCGGAGTTAAGGAAGACGTTACCGACATCATCCTGAACCTTAAGGGCCTGTGCCTGAAGATGTACACCGACGAGGAAAGAATGCTGCGCATTGAGGCCCGGGATGAAGGGGAAGTAAAAGCCGCCGACATCCTGACCGATGCCGACGTGGAAATACTGAACCCCGATATGCACATCGCCAGCCTGGACAACGGAGGCCGGTTATTCATGGAAATGACCATCTCCAAGGGGCGCGGGTATGTGCCGGCCGAGCGTAACAAAAAAGGCGACCACATCATCGGGGTCGTCCCGGTGGACTCCATTTTCACGCCGGTACGCAAGGTTAACTACACCGTTGACAATACCAGGGTGGGCCAGCGTACCGACTACGACAAGCTGACCATGGAAATTTGGACCGACGGCAGTATCCGGTCCGATGAGGCCATCAGCCTGAGCGCCAGGATTATGAGTGAACACCTGCGCTTGTTTATCAGGCTTACCGAATCCACCGACGATGTTGAAATCATGGTGGAAAAGGAAGAAGAACAAAAGGACAAAATACTGGAAATGCCCATCGAGGAGCTGGATCTCAGCGTGCGTTCCTATAACTGCCTCAAGAGGGCCGGGATTAACAGCGTGGATGAATTAATCCAGCGCAACGAAGAGGATATGATGAAGGTACGCAACCTGGGCAAAAAATCGTTGGAAGAGGTCGTCAACAAGCTTACCGAACTGGGCTTGGGCCTGCGGAATGACGATGATTAAGGAGTGATCAAGAGGTGGCTTACTCTAAGTTAGGTCGCAATACCGGCCACAGAAAGGCCATGTTGCGCAACCTGGTAACCTCCCTTTTACGTGATGAGCGTATCAACACCACGGAAACCCGGGCCAAGGAAGTTAACAGCATCGCTGAAAAAATGATTACCCTGGCCAAGCAGGGCGACCTGGCCGCCCGCCGGCAGGCGATGGAATACATCTACGAGGAAAAAGTGGTGCGCAAGCTGTTTGACACATATGGGCCCAAGTACGCCGACCGTCAGGGCGGTTATACCCGGATTGTCAAAACCGGCTACAGGCGTGGTGACGCCGCCCAAATGGTACAACTGGAACTGGTATAAATAACCGGGGGGAAACCGGCCGGGGGAAATCGCTGTTGCGGTTTCCTATTGGCTTTTATAGGGGTATACATCTGGTGCCAGGTGTTAAAAGATAAAAGTGTTAAAAGTCACGAACTATAGTTCACCACTTTTAACAAAATCAACTTTTAACACCTGGCACCATAGTTGGGTTATGATCTTATGAATGATTACCTGATTCAACTGGAAGGCGTGTCCTTTGCCTACCCGGACGGCGGCCCGGTGATCCGTGAATTCAGCGCCGGGGTGCGCCGGGGTGAGCATATCGCCCTGATTGGCCCCAACGGTTCCGGTAAATCCACGCTGGCCGGTTTGGCGGCAGGCGTGCTGCGGCCAACGGCCGGCAGGGTCATGGTGGGCGGCATGGATACAGCGGACCAGCTCCGGGCGGGTGCCGTCAGGCGACGGGTGGGGCTGGTGCTGCAGAATCCGGACAACCAGTTGGTTGCCTCCCGGGTGGAGGAAGACGTGGCCTTCGGGCCGGAGAATCTTAACCTGCCCGGGACCGAGGTGCGCCGACGGGTGGAATATGCCCTGGAAGCGGTGGGGTTGGACCTGCTGCGGGACCGCCCGCCGCATTTGCTTTCCGGGGGCGAAAAACAGCGGCTGGCCATAGCCGGGCTGCTGGCCCTGGAACCGGCGTGCCTGATATTGGACGAGCCCACCTCCATGCTGGATCCCCTTGGCCGGCGCGAGGTGCTGCGGGTGCTGAAAAACATGACGGCCAAAGGCACCGCGGTGCTGCAGGTGACCCATCACATGGATGAGGCTGCTGAAGCCGACCGGGTATGGGTGCTGGCGGAGGGCGGGCTGGCAGTGGACGCGAATCCCCGGGAGGTTTTCAGCCGCCCCGGGCTGCTTGGCCCGCTGGGGCTGGCTTTGCCGCCCGCGGCGGAAGTGGCTGCGTGTCTGGCTGGGCAGGGCGTCGACATGCCCGCCGGGATCATCAATCTGGAAGACCTGGTGTGTTATTTATGCCGTGCATTGAAATAGAAAGTTTGACTCATACATATTTTCCGGGCACGTCGCTGGAAACCACGGCCCTGCGGGATATCACCCTGTCGGTGGACCGGGGCGAGACTCTGGCCCTGGCGGGCGCCACCGGCAGCGGCAAATCCACGTTGGTGCGGCACCTGAACGGCCTGCTGGCACCAACTTCCGGTCGGGTGTTGGTGCTGGACGGCGACCTGGCCGACAAAAATTTCCGCCGTCGCCTGTGGCGCCGGGTGGGATTGGTGTTTCAGTTTCCCGAACGGCAGATCTTCAGCGGCACAGTTTATGAAGACATCGCCTTCGGACCCCGCAATACCGGCCTGGCCGGGGCGACCTTACGCGACCGGGTATCCTGGGCGGCGGAGGCGGCCGGCTTACCGGAAGAACTGCTGAATGTTGATCCTGCTGCGTTAAGCGGTGGGATGCGCCGCCGGGCGGCCATTGCCGGGGTGCTGGCCATGCGCCCGGAAATTTTGATTCTGGATGAACCGGGGGCCGGGCTGGAACCGGCGGCCCGGAAAAACATCCTGCGGCGGATCAAGGAACTGCAGGCCGGCCACGGTACCACGGTGATCCTGATTACCCATCATCTGGCCGACGCGGCCCTTTACGCCGACCGCCTGGCGCTGCTGGAAAAGGGGCGCCTCACGGCCATCGGCCCCGTGGCTGAAATTTTAAGCCGGTACGACTTACTTGACGCCGCCGGACTGGAACCGCCCTTTACCGTGGAGCTGACCCGCCGCCTGGCCGCAGAAGGTGTCATCCTGTCTGAAACCCCGTTAACCCCGGCCTCTGCGGCCAGGCTTTGGTGCCAGGTGTTAAAAGATAAAAGTGTTAAAAGTGGTGAACTATAGTTCGCTACTTTTAATAAAATCAACTTTCAGGAAATTTGTGCTCAATCAGTTTCATCAGCGCGCAAATTTCAGTACTTTATTCCTTAGCTTTGGCATAAGTTGGGGACATTTCTCCGAAGGAGATGTGTCCCATAACCGCTAAATGGCCAAATTTAAAAAATAAAGTATAACACCTGGCACCACTGTTGGGAGGTACATAACCTATGTTAAGCGGGATCACCATGGGGCAGTATCTGCCCGGCATTTCCCCGGTGCACCGGATGGACCCCCGGGCCAAGCTGGTCGCTGCCGCCCTGGCGGTGCCGGCGGTGCTGTATTCCGGCTCCTGGCCGACCATTGTCGCCGTAACCGCGTGGCTGGCTGCGGTTGCCTGGCTAGCCGGGCTGCGCCCCGGCATATACTGGCGCAGTATGAGGCCACTGTGGATACTCCTTTTGCTGAGCTTTGTCATCCAGGCGTTTTTTACCCCGGGCGAACCGCTGATAAGCATCGGCTCGGTTGATATTTCCGGGTCCGGCCTGCTGCAGGGGGCGCTATTGCTCTGGCGGCTGGGCATTCTGCTGGTGCTGGCCTCGGTGATTACATTTACCACCACCCCCCTGCAACTGACCGGCGCTTTGGAATGGATATTGTCGCCGCTAACCCGGTTAAGGGTGCCGGTGCGGGAAATGGTCATGATCATGAACATGGCGCTGCGTTTTGTACCCACTTTGTTTGATGAAGCCAGGCTATTGCTAATGGCGCAGCAATCCCGGGGGGCTGATTTTACCAGCGGCGGCGTCAGGGAGCGGGTCAGGGGGCTGGCGCCCTTTATGGTGCCGCTGTTGACCAACATATTTCGCCGGGCCGATGAATTGGCCCTGGCCATGGAACTGCGCTGTTACCAGGTGGGTGCACCCCGGTCCAGGATGAACGAGCTGCGTTTTGCGGCTGCGGATTACACCGCCGTGGCAGTCACCGCCGCCTTGCTGGCCCTAGTTTTAGTGATTTAACTTTGGTGCCAGGTGTTAAAAGTTAAAAGTGTTAAAAGTGGCGAACTATAGTTCATGACTTTTAACAAAATCAACTTTTAACACCTGGCACCAGAGAGGTGGGTTCAATTGCGCAATATCAAGCTTACCGTGGCTTATGACGGCACTAATTATCACGGTTTCCAGGAGCAAAGGGGCACTGGGCTGTCCACTGTGCAGGAGGAACTGGAAGCATGCCTGGAACGTCTCACCGGCCGCCGGACGCAGATTATCGGCGCGGGCCGCACCGATTCCGGCGTGCATGCCCGGGGCCAGGTGGTTAATTTTGACGCCGCGGGCTGGCCCATACCGGTTCAGCGTATCCCCCTGGCGTTAAACGGCATACTGCCGGGTGATATCACTGTTACCGAAACCGCTGAGGTATCCCGGGACTTTCACGCCCGGTTTTCCGCCCGGGCCAAGACGTACCGTTACAGTATCTGGAACGATAGGATTCCTTCCCCCTTTCACCGGCTATACAGCACCTTTGTGCCGGTGCCCCTGGACGACGGGGCCATGGCCGCGGCTGCCGCGCTGCTGACTGGCTGCCATGACTTCAAGTGCTTTCAGGCGACCGGCTCCACTGTCCGGGACACAGTACGCGAAATTTACAGCGCCGAAGTGGGGCGGGAGGGGCCAATGCTCCATTTTGTATTCCGCGGCAGCGGTTTTTTGTATAATATGGTCCGGATTATGGCCGGCACGCTGGTGCAGGTGGGGATGGGCAAGGCCGAACCGGAGATGGTGAGCAAGGCGCTGGAGTCCGGGGTTAGGGTCATGGCCGGACCCACCCTGCCGCCCCAGGGCCTGTGCCTTGAGTCTGTGGAATATTGAGTTGGTGCCGGGTGTTAAAAGTTGAATTTGTTAAAAGTGAGGTGTGTCCCATAACCGCTAAATGGCCAAAATATAATAAATAAAGTGCAACACCCGGCACCAGGGGCTACTTAATTAAATGATTGGCTAAAACAAAACGGGGCGGGGGATTTCCCTTGCTGCAGGCCGCCAGCTTGTAGCCCTTTTCGAGCTGGTACTGCCGGAAAAAAAATTTTTCCCGCCGCCTGGTTTTCAACTTGATTTCCCCTTGCTCCCACGCGATGGAAAAGGACGCCGACGGAATCCCCAGGCCTTTTCCCACCGCCTTCATATAGCTTTCCTTCAGGGTCCACAGTTCATAAAATCCGTCCAGCTGTCTTTCCTTGGGTAGCGCCGTCAAAGCCTCGTACTCGGAAGCGGAAAAAAAACGTTTGCCCAACTGAATATCTATGGGTCTCATTTCCTGGACATCAACCCCTGTCTGGAAGCTGTCGATGATGCAGACCACCCACTTCCCGGAATGGGAGAGATTGAAATGAATTCCCTCGCCGCCGGCAAGAAAGGGTTTTCCACAGGCGTCTCTCGACAAAATCAGTCGTCCGTCCTTCAGACCGGTTCTGTCCCGGAGGACGCTCCTGATTAAAACAGCGCCCAGCAGCGCTCTTTTCCGGTCGTCCTTCCGCCGGTACTTTTTGATCCTCTTTTGTTCTTCGGCGGGCAGGCAGGCCATCAGTTTTTCAAAGCTATCAGCCTGCAGAGCCTCTTCCATATTTGCCGCAAATAACTCCGCCACGGCGACACCCCCAATCACCCCGGACTTTCCAGCACGATCCCGTAGCGCACGATCAGTATCCCAACCGCAAATACGGTGCTAAATATTGTTTTATTGACGTCGATTTTATTATAAATGCTCCCGTAAACCACATAGCCGATGGTGACGGCGATAATGAACCAGGCGATTGTATGCAGAAGCTTGATCAAAAATAGTTTTTTTCCCGTATTATCCGCCCCTGACAACGGTTAAAAATTTTGCGTGATTGCTGCTGTAACATCCTCCCGGACGGGAGAAAATACATTTCCACCTTTTCTATCCAAGCAAAGCATTCTCCTTTGCCGTTAAAGAACCCGATATCCGCTATAAACCTGCTGTCGTTTTGCTGCAGGACTGCCAGCCTGCAAACCGCCGTTTCCTCCTTACGTCCGTCCGGCAGCAGGTACAGTCCTCCAATCCGCATGGGCAAAGAAGGCAAATCATAATACCGGTACCCCCACAACCGCGCCAGCTGTAGGCCGCCGTCCATCAGCATCGGGGCCGTGACAAATTCCGCCTTCCGGTCCCGGGCCGGGCGGCGTTTCAGCCTGCCCGCGCCTCCCCCGGCATGAACGGAGTCAAGCGCCTCGAGCACCTGGAAGCTGGGACCATGGAAAAGATACTTGCCGTAAATGTCCTCACTTTTGATCTCCCACGGGACGGCGTCAGTTGCTGCAAAGTAATTTGCCGCCTCAAGGGATTGTTTCCCCTTGCCCGGCAGCAAAACGCCCGAATAATAGGGGATGCCCTTTTGATCCTCCAGCTGAAGAGCTAAACGAACCGGAGATTCCTTTCCCGTTCCCGCCTCCGGCAGAATATGGCCCTTGATCGTCCAAGTGGTCAAAGGCTGTTGTGTCTTGGGAACTCGTATCCCTTTGAGGACCCGTAAATCCGTACAATAATAGTTTTGCACCTCCGGGTACAGGCTTCGGGCAAACCGGTGAAACCATTCGTGGACCAAAACTATGGGGACCACCCAATGCTCCTGAATTTGATGGTCATTGAGCAACGGGTTCTCCCGGGGATCAACCGGCAGGCGCATGGAAAAAACGTTTTTTTCCTGTGCAATAAATAATCCGGTCCGGGGGGAAACCATGCCCGCCACAACCTCCACTGCATGGGCATTGCCTTCGCAAACCTCCCGGGCAAACAGCTCCGCCTCCGTTTCCCTGGGTATAAAGCAAATTCCCCGGGCCTCAAAATGTTTTTTCAGCCCTTCACTCACCATGCCGCCCTCCCAGGGTCCCCAATTGAATGATTTCACCAGCAGGCTGTCCCTCAGCTTCTTTTGCCGCTGACACACCTTGTTGAGGATTTCACTGGCCATGGCGTAATCACTTTGACCGGCGTTTCCTTCCCTGGCGACGATGGAGGAAAAGCAGGCCAGCAATTTCAGTTCATCCTTCTCCGTCACCTTCAGCAGAGTCTGCAAGCCTTTAACCTTGGTAAAAAAGACCTGTTGAAATTGCCCGTCACCCTTATCCTTGATCCGTCTATCTGTCAGAACTTCCGCGCCGTGGATGATGCCCCGGATGTTTCCCCAGGCCCGGCGAACCGGCAGCAGAGCCTGTTCTAGCGCTTGCTCGTCCGTAATATCCACCGCCAGGTAACAGGCCTCGGAACCTGCCCGGGTAAGCCGGAGGATGTTTGCTTTGATTTCACCCGCCGCCAGCAAGTCCCCGGCCTTCTTTTTTAAGGCCAGGGGCGCCGGCGTTTCGCCGGCCCGGGAGGCCTTTGCAAACAAAAGCCTGATCAGTTCCTTTTCTTCTTTGATCTCTGAATAGGCCTCCGCTTCCTCCGTCAACGGGGTCCTGTCCAGCAGGATAAAACGCAGGGGCTGCCTCTTGGCCAGGG
Source organism: Bacillota bacterium (assembly GCA_023439185.1). Lineage (GTDB taxonomy): Bacteria > Bacillota > Desulfotomaculia > Desulfotomaculales > Desulfallaceae > BRH-c8a. The sequence continues at coordinate 21,516 of JAEXOR010000041.1, forward strand.
CCAGCAAAGCATCGGCGGTAACCCCGCGCCCCCCGCCAGATACCAGGACGGTGTCGTGGGGCGCCAGTCCCGGGTGCCGCCTTTCCTCCCGGACAGCTTGCACCAGGACCGGCGTTATTCTTCTTCCATTCGCGGAATAGCCAATCTCTTTTTCCAGCCCCCCGCAGCAAAGTTCATCCCCTATGTGTTTCGCCATAGCCTCCGGGGACAGGGCAATATCCATGTCCAATGCTTTGGCATGGGCCTTGGGCCATTCCCGGGCGGCGGTTTTGGCCAGGGCCGCCAGACCGGCGGACCAAGCCTGATTTCCCGCTCCGCCGGTAAGGCCAAAATCTCCTCCGGTGCTCTGAACGGTGAAAAAGTTTCCCCCTTCCTGCTCCATGCCTGCCGCTATATTTCTCGCCGTCATAAACGCCGCCTCATTGATGTGGATCACTGTGTCCACCGGAGCTTTTGCGTCCGCCAGCCCCAAATAGATTACATTACGGGCAAAGGAGGGGATTTTATCCGCGACAATGGCTTCCATACCCCTTTCCTGCAGCGTTTCCCGCAGCTTTTCAGCCAGGCCGCAGGGGTCGTTATTGATATATACCGGAGCGTCCCTCAGCCCCGGCACTTCAAAGCCGGGCAGGGGAACCTGCCGGCAGCGGAGGTAAAAGAGTTCCGGCGGCTTGCCGGCGGGGGGCTTGATTACCTTCGCTGCTACTTTTTTTTTTGCGTTTTCCTCCAGGAACACGATGATTTCTTTCAGGGTGCGGAGTCTCGCCATGGCGGCGTTGTCGAGGTCTGGCAGATCGCCCAGCTTTTCCTGGACCGCCGCCAGGATTTCCACCCGCTTGATGGAATCAATCCCCAGTCCCGATTCCAAATCAAGCTCCGGGTCCAGTATTTCTACCGGATAGCCTGTTTTTTCAGCAACCACCGCCAGCATTATTTCCCCGATGGGCGTGGAAATTTGACTGCCGTCCTCCGACGGGGCTGCCTCCTCCTTGTTCTCCTGTAACGGCGGCAAAGGAACAGCCGGCGGCAAAATTTCCTCTTCCGGCTGCCCCGCGGGATAACGGGAAAACTCTTGTTTCCATCCTCCGTCTGCATCGGGAACATGCTCCGCCGCAAAGGATTCCAACAGCTTTTCGGAAGCGTGGAGATAGGTCTGATGACTTTCCGTCAGCGCTTTCTGAAAAGCCAAGTGGTCCTCCGTGATTTGCTTTTGGATTAAGGCCATGGGGGAGGAGGTTGGTTGTTGTTCTTTGGGGTTCATGACCATTACCTGCCTGTCTGTAGATTTATTCACTGCTTTTTTTCTGCGCGGAGAGAACTTTAGAATTTATTCATGAATTTAGCGGGTTGGGCTTCATCTTTCCAGCATATTGAGGATCTCGTCAATGGTAATCTCGCATAAGCCATCCCAGACGAGGGTATTTTTATTTTCCACCTGGACGGCCTTAAATCTGGTTAAGTCCTCCAACCCGCAAAAACGTGAGGTCTGCAGCCTGGATTTCATATCATAAATGATCTTGTGCCGGTTATTAAGCTCAATCAGCAAAGTATGATTATCCTTTGGTGTGACCTTTACAATTCTGGGCACTTTTTTCGCTCCTTTCCAACAAAAAAAGAAAAACTCCGACTTATATAAACATAGCAGAGTCTTCCTTGGTTTGCTTATTATCTCAAGCGATACTTTTTTAAAAATTTAATCCAGTTTCAGGGCAATGGCTTTTTTTACAGCCGCCGCCCGGCTCCGGATATCTAATTTCCGGTAAATTGAAGTAATGTTTTTTCTAACGGTAACCTCTGCGATATATAACATAGAGGCGATTTCTTTATTGGTTTTTCCTACCGCAATCAGTTGCAATACCTCCCTTTCACGGGTCGAAAGGGAGGGCGGGGAGGGGGTCTCCTGTTCCAGATTCTTTAGATGATTGCAGTAGGCGGTTGTTTCTGCCCAAAGCCTCTCTATGTACCCGTCCCCCTGGTTTTCTTTTGCCAATGTCCGCAGCAGTTCCAAAATGTGGGGACCGTATTCCGCAAAGGGCAGCAGAATATAGTCCCGGCCGCCGATTTCCAGCGCCGGCAGGATGGCTTCCCTGGCGCTCTCCAGGCCATAGAGGTTGTATTTGGCGATAGCGTCCAGGATATAGGCGTGGACATAACCAAGCAGGTTATTAAAGATGGAAAAAAGGGGATACATTTCTTCGCAGAGGGCCTCCAATCGTATATAGTCCTGCTCCAGCAGCAATGCTTTTCCATATACGATATAATTAAAGGCCATGCCCTGATATAAAATATCACTGTGTTCCATGTCTCCGGTTTTGAGCCATTGGGGAAAATGATAGTGTTCCTGCATGATGCCGGCCAGGTAGCCGCTGCACAGGTCAAAGGTGCAGTTGAGGATGGGGCTGTTGCAATGGGCTACCCGGAGGCCCAGGTCATTCATAAGCTCCCTGGCCTTGTCAAATTTCCCCTGGGCCGTATACAGCCTGGCCAGGGTTAAACTGGCACACAGGATTAAGGTCATTTGTTCCATGGTCTGGGCTTTGTAAACGGCCTTATAACCATAAAGCTCCGCCTCGGCGTAGTTGCCTGTTTCCAGGCAGTATTCCGCCCTTACCGTATATTCAAAGCCTGTTCCCAAGCCGTTTGCCGTCTCTCTGAAGTAAAAAAAAACCTGGTCCATGTATTCCAACGTCCACAGCATGGCCCCCTCTTCCCGATAGTAAAGATAAAGACTGTGGGGAGAACCAAAGGTAAAGATCATATCCTTATTCATGACAGAGGAACTGCCCTCCAGCAGCCGGTGGGCTTCCAACTGATGGACGTGCATTTTACGGAGATCATTAAAACAGCAGAGGCTTCTGATGAGCTGGACCTCTCCGGCTATACGCCTTTTCAGGGGCGGAGGCAAGGTGGTATCCTTTTCATAATAGGCCTCTATTTCCGCCAATAGTTCGGCCCCTTCCTGCATATCCACGCTGCTGAGGTGAAATTCCGCATAAACCAGGTAGCCTATGGGGTGACGGTACTTCACCGCGGTGGGAATTTGGGCAAATAATTCAATGATCGGTTGGGGAGCTCTGTCCAGTACCTCGGTAATGCCCTCTTTTTCAAATTGGAGCAAAATCAGGTCATACTCCTCCGCCCGCAAAAGAAACTTCAGGCCCGAGAGCACATTGCCGTTTTCAATGTACCATTCGCCTGTGCGCCGATATATTTTTTTCTCTTCAATGGCGCCGGCATCCCGGTGGAGCAGCTTTTGAAGATAATTGCTGAAAATGTTATGCATTTTGCAGCTTTCTGTCCGTTCATCATAGCGAATGAAGGAGTTATTATCGCTTAGCCGCTGAAGAAAACCTGCCGCCGTCGCTTCCTCCATGACATAGGCCGCCTGCGGCAGGGTAAAGCTGTCAAGGACGCACAAGGACATCAAGATCCGTCTTTCTTCCTCCGAATATCGCGGCATTATCGCCCTTTCAATGAGATTTTCAATATCTCTCCCCGGTTCCAGCCTGCCGATTGCGCAGTATCTCTGAATAATAAGGTAGACTGCCGTTATCCAGCCCTCGGAAATCTTCTGTACCTGGCTTACGATATCCGGGGAGATAGCGTGACCGTAAAGCTGGAAATAGGCCTTGATTTCACTTTTTGACAGCTCAAAAACATCATTTTTTAACAAATAGCAATATCCTTTAAGGAGCAGTTCATCCATATTGATTTCGGGCTTCGTCCTGGAAATGAGCAGGATGTGCAGACCGCTTATGTTGGTCCGGACAATTCTTTCCACCAGTTTATCCAATTCCGGAGAATGGGCAAAGTGGTAGTCGTCAATCACCAGCACCGTATTGGTCATGTATACGTGTTCCTCAATGATTTTCAGGATCCGCTCCCTTTGCTGGGCATCCATGGGAAAACCCAGGGCATTAAGCTGTTTCCCAAGGGCCGGTTCCGTTTTGGCCAGTTGTCTGGTTAATAAATCCCAAATATATTGAACAGATGTTTCATTGCTGCCCACCGACAGCCACACATAACCGGCCTCCATTTTATTAAGGAAAGCCCTTGCGGAAGTGGTTTTGCCGTAACCCATGGCGGCCACGATCACCGTCAGCGGATAATCAAATATGCGCCTTAACCGCCGGTGAATTCCCTCGCGTTTTAAAAGGCGGTGCTTTGTTTCCACCTCCGTGCCGCTCTTTTGCATCATCGGGGCAGCGGAACACAGGGGGACGGTTCTTTTGTGCACCGTGTGCAATACCCTCCGGACAACACCGACACTGGCGCCCGTAAGCTTAGAGATTTGACGGATGGAAAGGCCGCTTTTATTAAGCAGGGCAATGCTTTGCTCCCTTTTTGCTTCGTCCAGATCCTGAAACTCGGTTATATCTTTTGTTCCGCATAGCCCCTGCATAATGTCCAGGGCTTCCGTGTCCGTGAACCGCATGCCTTGCTGTTCAATATCAAGGCAGCTTGTTTGCCCGTCTTCTTGCATGTAGTTGGCAAAAAGAGTTTTTGCCTTTTCACCAGCTGCATGAAAAAGCGATAATCCGAATGCCGTATCGGTCAGGCCTGTGCCACGTAAATAATCATGAAAGCTGCTCCATTTGTATTCCGAGGCGTCTTTGCAGAATCCCGCCTGAACAGGATTCTGAAGTATATATCTTAACACTGTTAGGAAATACCTGTCGTCGTCAACCGGTTCGCTTTTGAATCTGTCCTGAAATAAATGCCCCGTGCGCTGATACTTGGAATTATACCAATGCACATAACGGACGCCGATCCGCTTGAATATTTGCCGCAGTTCTTCCTGCTCTTCTTTGATCAGCAAATGCAGGTGATTATCCATTAAACAATAGGCCAGCAGTTTATATCCGCTTGTTTCCCGGCACTTTTTTAATACCTGCAGATATTTCTCGCAATCCTCGTCGTCCTTGAATATTGTTTGTTTGTTGATCCCGCGCAGCATAATATGATATATTCCGCTTGCGCTCTTTTTTCTGGCAACTCTTGGCATAAAATCCCACTTCCTTCATTTATAGGTTATCAGGGATGAGGGAACGTTGTCAACACAAAAGAACCGTCCCCCTGTGTTTTTTGCAACACCCGGCGCCGAGGGCTTGACAGCGGGCTTTCCGTGTAATAAAATACCTGTATGTGCGAAATCCTATGGCACCGACGAGCCCCCGGATGCCTGGGTTTTCTTTCTGTCATTGGGAGGTAATATTGATGAGGACGACCTTTATGGCCAAGCCGGACGAAGTACGGCGCAAGTGGTACATAATCGACGCCGAAGGCAAAGTGCTGGGACGCATTGCCGCCGAAGCGGCGAAGATTTTAAGAGGCAAACACAAGCCCGATTTCACCCCCAACGTAAACACCGGGGATCATGTGATTGTCATCAACGCCGACAAAGTGATTTTAACCGGCAACAAACTGCAGCAAAAATTTTATTACAGGCACTCGGGTTACCCGGGCGGCTTGAAAGCCACCCGGTACGACAAACTGATGCAAAACAGGCCCGAACTGGCTGTAACCAAGGCCATCACAGGCATGCTGCCCCACACCAGTTTGGGCAGGGATATGGCCAGGAAACTGCGTGTATATAAAGGCACGGACCACCCACACCAGGCGCAATTGCCTGAAGTATGGGAACTGTAGGTCGGAAGGAGGAACACCAGTGGCCATTGTTCAGTTTTACGGCACAGGACGCAGAAAAAACGCAGTCGCCAAGGTTTTTTTACGTCCCGGCGAAGGCAAATTTATAGTTAACCAGAAAAACATCGATGAGTATTTCGGCAGAAAATCGCTGGAGATCATCGCCCGTCAGCCCCTGGAGGTAACCGGAACGCTCAGCCGTTTCGATGTAATTGCCAAAGTCCTGGGCGGCGGTGTCAGCGGCCAGGCGGGAGCTGTCAGGATGGGCATCGCCCGTGCGCTGATGGAGTCCGATCCCAATTTGCGGCCGGTGCTTAAAAAATCCGGATTCCTCACCCGCGACCCGCGGATGAAGGAACGGCGCAAGTACGGCCTGAAAAAAGCCCGTCGCGCTCCCCAGTACTCCAAACGTTAATTTCAAACAAAGAGCAAAAAGAACGGCTGTCGTTGGCAAAACGATCCGCCGTTCTTTTTTGGTTGGCAAAATTTCTCTCATAACCGGCCCGGTACCGGCATATTTTTTTTTACGGGGTGATACAAGCCCTTGCTTGTTAATTGCCGGAAGGGGTGGCCGATTTTGATCATGGTCTTCAAGCTCAGGAAACGATATCTATTGCTGATGGTGATTGTTGTAATGTTCGGGCTGTATTGTTCCCGGCTGGTGGCCGGCGGTATTGAGGACAGGCGGGTGTCTGCCATGTCCTGGTCGGTGGCGGGTAAAATTATCGCCGTGGATCCCGGTCACGGGGGTATCGATCCGGGCTCCAAAGGAAGTTCTGGGGTGGAGGAAGAGGAAATTACCCTGGCAGTGTCGCAAAAACTTAAGGAAACCCTGACCGGAGCGGGAGCCATGGTGGTAATGACCAGGGAATCCGATGTAGACTACGGCGATCCCGACGGCGGCAGCCTGCTGGCCCGCAAAAGACAGGATCTGGCCAAGCGGCAGGCCATAGCGGAAAAAAGCGGAGCCGATATATACCTGAGCGTGCATGTTAACTGTTTCAAATCCGGACCCGGGGAGCGCGGAGCCCAGGTTTTTTACCAGCCCGGTTCGGAAGAAGGCAAGAAGCTGGCGGAATCCATCCAGGCTGAAATGGTCCGGGTGCTGGGCAATACAACCCGGGTGGCCAAAGCGGTGGATTACTATGCCACCCGCAACAGCAAAGTACCCGCTGCCATTGTGGAAGTGGGGTTTATCAGCAATCCCGGGGAAGAAAAGCTGTTGCTGACCCCGGAGTACCAGCGCAAAGTGGCTTTTGCCATTTACTGCGGCCTGGTTAAATACTTTGCCGGCAGCGTTGCCGCTACCGGCGGCCAGGCGGACAGAGACGGCGCCCTGGAGACTTTTATGCATAATGAAGGCCAGGTGCTGGATGCTCCTTAGCCCCAAAAACAGCTATTTACTTACCGGCAAATTAATGGTATATTGTATGCAAATTATTTCCGAGTAACGGAAGGAAGGTTAGTCATGGGTAATGCAGCGCGTTACAATTACACCGGCACTGGTATTAACCTCATGTGCGCTATCATGTGCATGTGCGGTCAATTTGCGTTGCATAATTCAAAAGCTGGCTGGAAATCCGGTACAGGTGTGGATATTAAACCGCTTTAAACGGTTTAAATTTACGAGGGCCACCCTTTAAACGGGTGGCCCTAATTTTTATGCCTGCATACTTTTGGAGGGAGGTGCTTTAAATGATCCTGGAAGCCCCAGTATTGGTGCAAATCGAAGGACAATGGCTGGCCCTTTCCGGCACCGGCGACGTGTTGGCTTTAGGCGCGGTCTATGAAGACGTGCTGGAAGATGTTTTTAATCATTCATAATCTTGGCCGGAAAGGCCTGGACGGCGCCGTCTTTGGCAATGGCCCGAGCCAGCAGGTTGTATACCGGCTCAATCTGGTCCGTTAATTTGTAATTGCGCTGGGACATTACCCACGAGGTGACCACTTCGTCCATGGCCCCGAAGATAATCTGCCGGGTTAATTTCTTATTGATGTCGTCCCTGAAAAACCCGGCCTTGATACCATGCTCAATTATTTCCTCTATAATATTGAAGTACTCCTTCAAAGGGGCGGCAATTCCCGCACGGATTAAAGCGTCCGACTGCCGCAGTTGGATCTGCAGCACCAGGGCTAGATTGCGGTCCGCTTCCAACATACTGAAATGCATGCTAATTAATTTAGCCAGTTTTTCGTACGGGTTCTCCATCTGTTTCAGCACCTGGCGGGCGCCGGTCGTGAAATCCCCCATTTTGATCTTGAAAAGGGAGATCAGTACATCTTCCTTATTCTGAAAGTATAAATAGATGGTACCGTCAGCCACGCCGGCCTCCCGGGCAATTTTGGAGACCTGGGAGTTGTGGAAACCGTTTTCCGCAATTACCTTGACAGCTGCTTCAATGATGGCGCTGTATTTTTCTCCGGTGCGTTTGGCCATAGGCCGCCTCCTCCAGGGAATTAAACTACATATTTGCCGGCTTCGAAAACTTTGGCGGCAATGCTTTGGCGCACGGCCAGCACATTGACGGGGGTGTACTTGCACAGACGCTTGGCCACGCTGAGGTTGGTGCGCAGCATGTCGCCGTCAAACATATATGCCAGAGCCTGCTTTGCCCATACATCCAGTTTCGGGAACGCGTCATAGGTGCAGGCCAGGGCCAGCTCCACCACGGTTCCGGCGTTCTCCGGGTCGGTGTCCAGGGCTTTTTTGGCCCGCAGCAGGACGCTTTCAATGGCATATACCTCTATAGCCATATTGGCCATAATCTCTATTATTTCCTGCTCTTTTACTATTTTTTGCATATATTTCTGAGCCGCGCTGCCGCCGACCATTAGAAACAGCTTCTTGGCGCGGTCCAGCATGTCGAATTCAATCTCCAGCGGCGCCTCGTCCCCGCTGGGCGTCTTGGCCCGCAGCGAGGTCAGTTCCGCGGCCAGGGCCTGGGCAGCCTGCAGCAGGGGCAACTTACCTTTCATGCCGCGGCGCAGCAGGGTGGCGGGAATGATCAGGCGGTTTACTTCGTTGGTGCCCTCAAAGATTCGGTTAATCCGGCTGTCGCGGTAATAACGCTCGGCGGGAAATTCCTGGGTGTAGCCGTAACCGCCATGAATCTGCAGGCACTCATCCACGCAGTAGTCCAGCGTCTCGGAGGCATGCACCTTGACGATGGAACACTCAACGGCGTAGTCTTCAATGGCGGCGCCGATTTCTTTGCCGTCGGCTTTGCCCTGCAGGGATGCTTCCAATTCGCCCACCATGCGGTAAAGCAGGCTTTCGGAGGCGTAAGCCCTGGTTGCCATCTGGGCGATTTTGTTCTTGATCATGCCGAATTTGGCGAGGGGCAGGTTGAACTGCTGGCGCTCCATGGCGTACCTGGCGGCGGTGGCCAAAGCCCGTTTGGCTGCTCCGGTGGCGCCCGCGCCCAGCTTGTAACGGCCGATGTTCAAGATGTTAAAGGCAATCACGTGGCCTTTGCCGATTTCGCCCAGGAGGTTTTCCGCCGGTACCAGGGCGTCTTCAAAGACCAGCGAGCAGGTGGAGGAACCCTTGATGCCCAGTTTCTTTTCTTCGGCGCCCACCGAGAACCCGGGGGTGTCCCGGTCAACGATAAAGCAGCTGAATTTTTCGCCGTCCACTTTGGCGTAGGTGATGTACACGTCGGCGAAACCGGCGTTGGTGATAAATATTTTCTCCCCGTTCAGGATATAGTGTTTGCCGTCTCCGAAAAGCACGGCCTTGGTGCGGCAGCTCAGCGCGTCCGAGCCGGCCATGGGCTCGGTGAGGGCGTAAGCGGCAATCAGCCTGCCGGAGGCCAGCCCGGGCAGATATTTTTGTTTTTGTTCCGCGGTGCCGAACAGGACGATGGGCAGGGAGCCGATGCCGGTATGAGCGCCGTGGCTAACCGAGAAGGAACCGCCGCCGGCGACGTTCTCGGCAATGAGGGCGGAAGCGATTTTGCCCAGTTCATCGCCTTCATATTCTTCGGGTATGTCGGCGGACAGAAGACCCAGTTCGCCAGCTTTTCCCATCAGGGAGCGCATTAGTCCCGGAGGCTGCTGATCCAGCTCCTCGATCCGGGGCGCCACTTCATTGGTCACGAAATCGTCAACGGTTGCGGCGATCATTTTATGCTCATCCGTGAAATCCTCCGGAGTGAAAACCTGGTTTGGCTCAATGTTTTCCAGTAAAAACATACCGCCCTTTTGCATTTTAACGTACCCCTTTCTGGAGTGTTTAATTTACTTATTTCGGATATCACCAGGGCGCTTAACTGCACAGCTCAAACACGCCGGCCGCGCCCATGCCGCCGCCGATGCACATGCTCACCACGCCGTAGCGGGCGCCCTGGCGCTGCAGCTCGTAAATCAGTTGCGTGGTCAGCTTGGCGCCGGTGCAGCCCAGCGGGTGCCCCAGGGCCACCGCGCCGCCGTTGCAGTTCACCCTGGCGGGGTCCAGCTCCAGCGTCTTGATGCAGGCCAGGGCCTGGGCCGCGAATGCCTCGTTCAGTTCGAACACATCCACCTCGTCCTTGGTGATGCCGGCTAATTTCAGCGCTTTGGGGATGGCCACCGTGGGGCCGATGCCCATCAATTCCGGCGGGCAGCCGCCCACCGCGTAGGAGCGGAACACCGCCATGGGCTTCAAACCCAGGGATGCGGCCTTCTCCCGGCTCATCACCATCACCGCCGCGGCGCCGTCACTGGTCTGGGAGCTGTTGCCCGCGGTTACGCTGCCGCCCGTCCGGAATACCGGTTTTAGTTTGGCCAGGGTTTCCATGGTGGTGCCGGGGCGCACGCCCTCATCGGTATCAAATACCACGGACTGCTCAATCAGTTTCCCTTTGGCCCTGGTTTTATTAACGACGTTAAAAGGCAATAGCTGCTCTTTAAACCGGCCTTCGGCGATGGCCCGGGCTGCTTTGGCATGGCTGGCCACCGCGAATTCGTCCTGCATCTCCCGGCTGATGCCGTACTTTTCAGCCACATTTTCAGCGGTCAGCCCCATGCTGATATACGCCTCGGGGCAGGTTTCCATCAGCCCCGGGTCCGGCATCAGCTTCAGGCCGCCGATGGGCACATGGCTCATGCTTTCCATGCCGCCGCACAGGCACACGTCGGTGAAACCAGCCATAATCTTGGTGGCGCCCATGGCGATGGATTCAATGCCGGAAGAGCAGAAACGGTTCACTGTCACTCCGGCCACTGTATTGGGCAGGCCGGACTTTAATACCAGCATCCGGGCCGTGTTCATGCCCTGCTCGGCTTCCGGAAAGGCGCAGCCGATCATTACGTCGTCTATTTCGGCGGGGTCCAGGCCGGGCGTCCTTTCGATCACGGCCTTAATTACCGCGGCGCCCAGATCCTCAGGGCGGGTGTCCCTCAGTATGCCCCGGGGCGCCTTGCCCACCGCGGTACGCACCGCGCTGACAATTACAGCTTCTCGCATCTTCTTACCTCCTTCATCCCTAATTTCTTAACGGTTTGTTGAATTTCAGCATGTGTCTCATGCGGTCCAGGGTCTTGGGCTCGCCCAGCAGGCTCAGGAAGGCTTCCCGTTCCAGGTCCAGCAGGTCCTGTTCGGTCACTTCGGCGCCCGGTGTTACCCCGCCGCCGGTGACGATATAGGCGACTTTTTTGGCGATCTTGGCGTCGTGTTCGCTGATCTGCCGGCCCCATAGCAGGGTCTGGACAGCCAGGTCCAGGACGGAGTAGCCGGGAGTGCCGACGGCCTTGATTTTTTGGGCCCGCGGCGGTGTAAAGCCCGCGGCGGCCATCTCCAGCACCAGGCGTTTAGCGTCGCCGATCACGCGGTCGCGGTTAAGACTGACCCGGTCGGTGCGGCGCAGCAAGCCGAACTTGACGGCTTCAAAACCGCTGGTGGCCACCCGGGCCATGGCGATATTTTCAAAGGCGCGGTTGATCAGGGGCTGCACAGTGTTGCTGCCGCCTATGGCCACCGCGGTTTGGGGTATTTCCGCTTCATAAGCCCGGCAGGTCAGCTCCTTGGTGCCGCCGCCGGCCGGAACCAGGCCCACGCCCACTTCCACCAGGCCCATGTACGTTTCCCCGGCGGCGTTCACCCGGTGCGAGTGCAGGCAGATTTCGCAGCCGCCGCCCACGGCCATGCCGTGCGGAGCCGCCACTACCGGCTTTTTGCAGTACTTCAGGCGCATATTGCTCTTCTGGAATTCGTCCACCATGATCTCCAGCTCGTCAAACTCGTCGTCCTCGGCTTCCATCAGCACCAGGAACAGGTTGGCCCCCACCGAGAAATGCTGGCCGAAGTTGCCGATCACCAAACCATCGTAGTTTTTTTCCACTTCTTTGACTGCATAATTGACCATGTTCACGATGTCGTCGCCGATGGAGTTGGCCTTACTGTGAAACTCCAGGCAGCACACGCCGTCGCCGATGTCAATCAGGCTGGCGCCGCTGTTTGACTTGATTATTTTATTCTGTTCCTTTAAGGGCGCCAGGAAGATAACCCCCGCGGGGATACGTTCCGGCGCTTCGTCTCCGGTTTGATGGTTAAAATAATAACGGCAGCCTTCCTTTTTCTCATAAAAGCTGGTTTTGCCGGCCGCCAGCAGGTTTTCCACCACCTTCGGCAGGGCGCCGCCTTCGGCTTTAATGCGTTCGGCCACGTCCTGTACCCCCAGGGCGTCCCACACTTCAAAGGGGCCCATATCCCAGTTGAAGCCCCAGCGCATGGCGTCGTCAACGGACTGGATGTTGTCGGCAATTTTGCCCAGCAGGTTGGCGGCGTATACAATGGCGTCACGCTGTACACGCCAGGCAAACTCGGCGCCTTTATCCTTGCCGGCCAGCAGCGCCTTCATTTGCCGGGCCGGTTTGCCGGCCTGCTTGGCGGCTTCCAGGGAGGCGAACCGGACCGGCTGTTTGGGCCGGTATTCCATGGTATTGTAATCCAGCGCCATTATTTCTTTGCCTTTTTCGGTTTTGACCTTCTTATAAAAGCCCTGGCGGGTTTTATCGCCCAGCCATTTGTTTTCCAGCATCCGGCTCAGGAAGCCGGGCGTCTCGAAAACTGCTTTTTCGGCGGGGTCGGCGGCCACGTCGTAAACGTTCCCGGCTACGTGCAGCATTACGTCCAGGCCCACCATGTCCAGGGTACGGAAAGATGCGCTCTTGGGCCGGCCCAGCACGCGTCCGGTTAAAGCGTCCACTTCCTCGACAGTGAGGCCCATTTCCACCATGGTCTTGATGGTGGCGCACATGCCGTACACGCCGATGCGGTTGGCGATGAAGTTGGGGGTGTCCTTGCAGACAACCACGCCCTTGCCCAGCGTCTTCTCGCCAAAGGCGCGCATGAAGGCCGTAATTTCCGGCAGGGTATCGTTGCCCGGAATGATTTCCAAAAGCTTCATGTAACGGGGCGGGTTGAAGAAGTGGGTGCCCAGAAAATGCTGCCGAAATTCCTGAGACAGCCCCTGGCACATGCTGTTGATGGAAATGCCCGAGGTGTTGGAGCTGACGATGGCCCCGGGCTTGCGGACCGCTTCAACCTGCTTTAGCAGGCTTTGCTTGATGTCCAGCCGTTCCACCACCACTTCGATAATCCAATCGCACTCCGCCAGCAGGTCGAGGTTGTCTGCGAAGTTACCCGGCGTAATTAAGGCCGCGTTTTCCGGCACGTATAACGGCGCCGGTTTGGCCTTGGTAAGCTGCCGGATCCCTTCCACGGCAAACCTGTTTCTGACCGGCGGGCTTTCCAGGGTCAGCCCCTTTTTCTCCTCCTCCGGCGTAAGCCGGTTTGGCACTATGTCCAGCAGGCAGGTGGGAATGCCGGCGCCCGCCAGGTGCCCGGCGATGGCCGCGCCCATTACCCCGGCGCCCAGCACGGCAGCCCTGTTGATGCTGCGCTTCATTTTCCGGTTTCCTCCTTTACGGCACTATTTGTCTCTTAATTAAAATACTGACTGAATGTTCACTCATTATTAAGATAATGTATTTAAGTCGAAAAAGCAATAGCCCGGCTGCATTTTTTTGATCAGCGAATGCTTATTATTTTTATAGTTGTGTATTCTTTGAATTAAGAGTAATATGTGATCTATAAAAAAAGGAATAATACGCTGAAATCTTATGATGCGGGGGAACCAATTTTTTGGGGTGAATCCACAGGCATGTGGTAGGATAGCACTTCAGTCCGAATCCGTCAGCTAACCTCGTAAGCGTTGAAGTGCTGTTGAGTTATGCATTAACGGCACAGGGCCGTTTTTTTTATTGCCGGAAAAACTGGGGGGAAGCAATCATGAAACAATTTGCCGTGATTGGGCTGGGCAGGTTTGGATCCAGCGTGGCCAAAACATTGACCCAAATGGGTTACGAGGTGCTGGGTATTGATATTGATGAAGATGTCGTGAACAATATGGCCGATGCACTGACCAGTGCCGTCAAGGCCGATATACTGGATGAACAGGCGCTGAAAGCCCTGGGAATCAGGAATTTTGACGCGGTGATAGTGGCCATCGGCAAGGAAATGCAGGCCAGCATCCTGGTCACCGTCATATTAAAGGAAATGGGTGTGCAAGAGGTGGTGGCCAAAGCGCGTACCGAACTGCACGGTCGGGTTCTGGAACGGGTCGGCGCCGACAAGGTGGTTTTTCCGGAACGGGATATGGGTGAGAAGGTGGCCAAGGCCCTGGTCTCCAAAAATATCATGGACCAGATTGCCCTCTCGCCGGAATACAGCCTGGTGGAGATGGCGGCGCCCACGGTTTTTATCAATAAGACCCTTGAGAAATCAGGCGCCCGGCAAAAATACGGCGTCAGTATTTTAGCCATCCGCAGAGGCGCCGAAGTGATTATCTCCCCCCAGGCCGGAGATGTGGTCCGGGGGGGCGATATTCTGGTGGTCATCGGCAAGGATGCCCAATTGCGCAAATTTGAAGCATTGGAATAGGCGGAGAGTAAAGGTCTGGAGGAATAGACATGGCGCCCTTTAAGAGGCTCAACCCCCCTCTCCTGATGATCTGGGGTTTTGCCGTGATCATCCTGCTGGGCACGGTTCTTTTGGCCCTGCCTGCGGCTTCCGCTTCGGGAAAAAGCGTAGGTTTTCTGGATGCTTTATTCACCGCCACTTCCGCGGTCTGCGTGACCGGGCTTGCGGTTATCGACACCGGGTCCGCTTACTCCCTGTTGGGTCAAGTGATGATCATGCTGTTAATCCAGTTGGGCGGACTGGGGTTCATGACCTTTGGCGTAACCACCGCGGTTTTGCTGGGCAAAAAAATAGGATTAAAGCAGCGGCTGTTAATCCAGGAATCAACTCATGCCATAACCAACGCCGGTCTGGTGCGGCTTAGCCTGGGCATCCTTTTGATCACCCTGATTTTTGAAGCGGCGGCAACCGTTGTTCTGGCTGTCCGCTGGTACGGGGAACTGGGTTTAAAATCAATCTATTACGCATTGTTTCACGCCATATCGGCATTTAACAACGCGGGTTTTTCCTTATGGCCCGACAGCCTGACCCGTTATGCCGGAGACCCGGTGGTAAACGTAGTAATATCAGGTCTTTTTATCACCGGGGGGATTGGTTTCATTGTTATTATGGACCTTTACACCAAACGCAAATGGCCGCATCTGTCCCTGAACTCTAAAATTGTGCTCAGCACATCCTTGCTGCTTTGTGCGGCGGGTTTCTTTCTTGTTTATCTCCTGGAGTCTTTTAACCCTGATACCCTGGGGGCATTGAACCACGGGCAAAGATTATGGGCCGCATACTTTCAGGGAGTGACGCCGAGATCGGCGGGTTTCAATACCGTGGACATCGGGCAAATGCTGGCCGCCACCCAGTTGGTTATTATTATCCTGATGTTCATCGGGGCTTCCTCGGGGTCCACCGGCGGGGGCATTAAAACCGGCACCTTTGCGATTTTGGTTTTATCCTTTATCGCCATTATCCGGGGCCGCAATGAAGTTTCCGTCTTCCGCAGGACTGTCGGAACCGAAATAATACTCCGATCGCTGGCGGTAATACTGGCCTCCATGGGTGTAATCCTGATAGTCACTCTGCTTTTGACCATTTCCGAGCACAGCCTGCAGAGGGATTTTCTTGAGGTTTTATTTGAGACTGTTTCCGCCTTCGGCACGGTGGGGCTTTCAATGGGGTTAACTGCGGACCTGTCGGGTATGGGAAAGATAATCATTATTTTAACCATGTTTATCGGCCGGCTGGGACCGCTGACCATGGCTTTCGCCCTGGCCCAGAAAGGAGTTAAGCCCAGTGTCCGCTATGCCGAGGAGAAAATTATGATTGGATAAAACGTCCGCCGAGAAATGCCGTGGCCGGGCTTTTCAAACATTCTGCTATAGAAAAATATTCAATATAAGTGAGCCCAGCATGACAGCGGCAATAACCAGCGCCGCGGCCGCCAAAAGCTTTTTTCTGCTGGCCGGCCGCTGGCGCTGCTCTGTTTCCGCTTCCTTTTCCCTGTCCCGGACTGCCAGTTTCAGGCGTTCTCCGTCCCAAACCGTACCGCTGCGGCTCTTTCTTTTTTTCTCCAGGTCCACTACCTTGGGCCGGTTCGCCAACGTCAATTTCTCCTTTCGGTAAGTAGCCTTTATTATCTAATAATAAAACAAAAAAGCAGTTGGTGTGCAATAATTTATTAACAATATTTAACAAATTTATTATTATTAATAGGCCGGTTTTGTGCTATGCTGTAAAGTAAGGCTGGTGGCATAAATGAAGCGTATCAGTTATCAGGACTTTAAGGGAAAAGTCAAACAAAGTATTCCGGTAACCCGGGGTTTAATTGACCGCCGGGCACCCCGCAGACGCCCCAGAGATCCGGGCGAAACCGAAACGTTAATTTTGCTGGCCAATCAAGCCTGGGAGAGCGCCATAGCCTGCGGGAAGTTGCAAAAAAAAGGGAAACGTCTTTACGCTTATAAGATCGATGAAAAATAAACTGGAACAAATAAAAAAACTTGATCACCGGCTGGATAAGACTACTGGCGGGTTTCATGGAACGCATTGTGGCGGTTAATATTGGAGAAGGCTTGGCCGCGTATGTCATGGGGGTCGAAGATTTAATTATCGACAGTCTGAATGCGTATAAGTGGTGGGACTCTATGAATGACAGGCAGTGGGCGGTCGCGGTCGTATATATCCATTATGATGATATTGATTTTAATTACTTGAAAAAAAGCTGCTGAAGAAGGAATATCGGACGAATTGGAAGCAGTTGTGGAACAGGCTGAAAAAATGAGAACCCGTCAAACCGGCAAGTAATCGAAGGCCCCTGGCGGATAAAGCCCCGGCCCTTTGAACATCAGGTTAGCTTTTTATCGATCCGGGCCACGTAAACCAGGATCTGGGCCACCACCTCGTACAGTTCCGGGGGGATCTCGGTGCTGACCCCCAGGCGGTACAGTGTCCTGGCCAGCTCGGGGTCTTCGTAAACCGGGACGTTGTTCTCCCGGGCCATGTCCCCGATCAGCCGGGCCATATCGCCCCGTCCGGCAGCTGTTACCCGGGGCGCCCTGTCCTGTTCCGGTTCGTACTGCAGGGCGGCGGCGTAAAGGTCGGATTGGCCCTGGTTCTTTTTAGAGTCTTTCATAGTCACACCTTCAAATCCAACAGGCCGGGGGAGGAAAAGCCGGCGGTCGGTTTTACCAGATTGGGGTCCAGGATAGTGCAGCGGAAAATAACCTGTTCAAAGCCCAATTCCCGCACCTGGTTTTTTAATTCTTCCGCCCTGGCGTTCAGCAGCCCGGCAATGGTTCCGTCTTCAGTATGACAGGTAATGCTGATGTCTTCCTGCTTGCGGGTCAGCATAAAAAACAGCCGTCCCAGGCTGGTGGTGCCCAGGCTGAAAACGATGCCCGTTTCATCCTGCCCCTGTTCATTTTTCCGGTCGGGATTGTCATCATCGCGGGGCCGGAAGGCGAAGAATTGGGTCTCGGGAAACAGCGGGCTCCGCAAGGGCAGGGGCGTCAGTACGTGTTCACCGCCTTCGGAGGACCGGTGTTGAGGCGCCGCGTTTGCCGGTTCCGGGTTCACGGCGGCCGGCCTGGTCAGCTGTGCCTGCATGACGTCTTTGAAAGCGGCCTGCTCTCGGGGCGCCTGCTTCAGGCTTTGCTGCTCACTCATTAATATGTTCAGCAGTATGGGGATGACGGCGGAAATCTGCATGGTGGGACTCCCTTTAAACTTTTCTATGGAGTAGGGCGATGGTAAGTTGTTGGAAAGTATCCCCCGGTTGGTGAGGCCCGCTTTAGTCTGGTATTCCCGCTGGTATTTTACCATATTTTTCTCTGAATAACTACTCAACTACTTTCAGAATTCCCCATTCTTCAATAAAACGCTTAAGGCTATCCGCTCCCCGTGCTTCCAAATTTTAACCCGCCAAGCAGTATTGTTGTCTCAATTTGAAAAAAACTGTCCGGCGGCAGGTTATGCCAGGCCGGTTGCCGAACTAAATTGTCAGTATAGTATACCGCGATACATCCGGTGCAGCGGGAGGTGGAAAACGTGGAAAGGTTGATCGAGAGGTTTAATGCCGCCGGAGTACGCACCGTGCGGGACATGGTTTATGAGACCCTCAGACAGGCCATCTTTGAGGGTGTGTTCAAGCACGGTGAGCGCATGGTGGAAAAAGAAGTGGCCGAAAAGCTGCGGGTCAGCCGGACACCGGTCCGCGAGGCCTTTCGCAGGCTGGAGGCCGAAGGCCTGATTAAACATTACCCTCGCAAAGGGGTGCTGGTACGCGGCATCACCGCCGAAGACATCATTGAGATCTACGCCATCCGCGAAGCTTTGGAGACCATGGCCCTGTCCTTTGTGGTGGAAAACATCACCGAGGCTGAAAAACAAAAGCTTGATCAGTTGATTGAAAAAATGAAGGTGCTCATCGAGGTGGGTGACGAAGAGGAACTGCTGCAGGCTTCCAGGCTGTTCAACGAGCTGCTGCTGCGGGCCTCCCGGATGCCCAGGCTGGTAAACCTGATCAACAACTACCAGGAATACATCGCCAGGTTCAGAAAGGCCACTTTATCCAAGCCCTCACGCAAAATCGACGCTCTAAAGGAACACGAGGAAATACTGCGGGCCATCGACCGGATGGACGTAGCCGGGGCCAGGGAACTTACCGTCAGGCACCTGAAAAGCGCCTGCCGGGAGTGCCTGCAAGCCATTACCGGTATCGGCGCCGCCCCGCCGGGCAGCGACACAAGAAAGGAGTAACCGTACAGCAATGAACATGACGCAAAAAATTATCTCCGCCCACCTGGCGGAGGGTAACATGACCCCGGGAGAGGAAATAGCCATTAAGATCGACCAGACCCTGACCCAGGACGCCACCGGCACCATGGCTTACCTGGAGTTCGAAGCCATCGGGCTGCCGCGGGTTAAAACCGAGCTTTCTGTCAGCTACGTGGACCATAACACCCTGCAGGTGGGCTTTGAGAACGCCGACGACCACCGGTTTCTGCAAAGCGCCGCCGCCAGGTTCGGCGTTTATTTTTCCCGCATGGGCAACGGTATCTGCCATCAGGTGCACCTGGAGCGGTTCGGCAAACCGGGTAAAACGCTGCTGGGCTCGGACAGTCACACCCCCACCTGCGGCGGGTTGGGCATGCTGGCCATCGGCGCCGGGGGCCTGGACGTGGCCACCGCCATGGCGGGTTATCCCTTTTATGTGAAAATGCCCGGGGTGGTAAATATCCGGCTGCACGGCAAACCGGCTCCTTGGGTGGCCGCCAAGGACATCATTTTGGAAGTGCTGCGGCGCCTCACCGTCAAGGGCGGCGTGGGCAAGGTAATGGAATACACCGGCGAGGGTGTCGCTTACCTAAGCGTGCCCGAGCGGGCTACCATCACCAATATGGGGGCCGAACTGGGGGCCACCGCCTCAATTTTCCCCGGTGACGAGGCCACCAGGCGGTTCCTGGCCGCCCAGGGCCGGGAGCAGGATTTCACGCCGCTGCAGCCCGATCCCGATGCCGCCTACGACGAAACGGCGGACATCGATTTAAGCGCCCTGGAACCGCTTATCGCCCTGCCGCATATGCCCGATAAAGTGGTTAAAGTATCCGCAGTGGCGGGCCGTCCGGTGAACCAGGTGTTTATCGGCAGCTGCACCAACTCCTCGTACACCGATTTAATGAAAGTAGCCGCCATTTTAAAGGGGCGGATTGTCAATCCCGGGGTCAGCCTGGTGGTTGCCCCCGGCTCCCGGCAGGTGCTTACCGCACTGGCCGCCAACGGCGCGCTGGCCGATCTGGTGAACGCCGGAGCCAGGATTCTGGAGTGCGCCTGTGGTCCCTGCGTAGGAGTGGGTCAGTCGCCCGTTTCCGCCGGGGTTTCCCTGCGTACCTCCAACCGCAATTTCGAGGGGCGCAGCGGCACCGCCGACGCCGAAATTTATCTGGTCAGCTGCGAAACAGCGGCGGCCTCCGCCCTGGCCGGTGTAATCACTGACCCGCGCGGTCTGGGAGAGCCCGTCCAAGTGGCCATGCCGGAAAAATTCCCGGCGGACGACCGGATGATCATCCCGCCGCCGGAACCCGGTGCGGACCTGCCCCTGGTGATGGGGCCGAACATCAAGTCATTGCCCGTGGCGACACCGCTGGCCGAACAAATCCAGGGAGAAGTGCTGCTCAAGGTGGGCGACAACATCACCACCGACCATATCATGCCGGCGGGGGCCAAGATCCTGGCGCTGCGTTCCAATGTCCCGGCCATTTCCATGCATTGTTTCAGCGCGGTGGACCCGACCTTTCCGCAGCGGGCGCTGGCTGCCGGCGGCGGCATCCTGGTGGGCGGCCTGAACTACGGCCAGGGCTCCAGCCGGGAGCACGCTGCTTTGGCGCCGCTGTACCTGGGAATCAAGGCGGTGCTGGCCAAAAGCTTTGCCCGCATTCACATGCAGAACCTGGTCAACTTCGGTTTGCTGCCGCTGACCTTTGCCGACGAGGCCGACTACGACGACATTCAGCCGGGCGACCGTTTAATTATTGAAGACCTGCGGGTAAGTCTGCCCGCCAATACCGTACAGGCGCGCAACGTCCGCAGCGGCAAAATATATTCGGTAAAGCACGCCCTGTCCGGGCGGCAAATAGAGATCCTTCTGGCCGGCGGCTTGCTCAAATACGTCGAAAAAAACGTTTAATTCCTACCCGGGCAACCACGGGGGGGTAGTAGTTTTAATTGTAGGGGCACCCCTCGCGGGTGCCCGGTTCACCCATACCCCGGCATTATAAATTCGGGCACCCGCGAGGGGTGCCCCTACTCTATTGTTGGAAAAGACGGAGGAGCTATGCTGCCGTTATTGAAGGTATTGGCCGTATTTGGGTTAATCGTATTTTTGCTGCGCAGGAATTACAATATCGGATGGATCATGCTGGCGGGGGCGGCGGTGCTGGGTTTGATTTTCGGCCTGGGTCCCGTCCCCCTGCTCAGGCAGTTGGCTTTAACTTTAATTGATCCGCTGACAGTTTCATTAATTGTAATCCTGGTTTTAATCATGATCATGGAGTCGGCGATGCGCAAATCCGGCATGATGGACGCCATGACCGGCGCCCTGTTTCACCTGCCCTTAAACCACCGCTTGATTTTTGTGGCCATACCGGCCATTATCGGACTGCTGCCTTCGGCCGGCGGAGCCAGATTCTCGGCGCCGCTGGTGGCACAGGCCACGGCCGGTTTTCCTTACCGGGCTGAAGACCGGGTTTTTATCAACTACTGGTTCCGCCACGTCTGGGAGTTTTCCCTGCCCCTTTACCCCGGTTTGATTCTGGCCGCCCACATATCCGGAATTCCACTGGGCACTATTATTTTGTGGCAATGGCCTTTTACCGTTGCCTGGGCCGTCCTGGGTTACTGGTATTTTTTCAAGCTCCGGCGGGGCGGCCGGGCGGATGACGCGGATGACCGCAGTGCCGCGGCCGGGGAAGACAACACCGTTCGGTCTGGCCGGGCGCTGCGCACCCTGGCTGCCAGCACCTGGCCCCTGTGGTTTACAGTGCTGCTGGTGCTGGTGCACGCCCCCATGGTATGGGTGTTGTGCGGAGTGCTGGCGCTGTTAATGGTGTGGAAAAGATACCCGCCAAGACAGGTATGGCTGAACCTGCGGGAACCCATGACCCTGAAAATCGTTATTCTCATCTGGGGCATCATGTCTTTCAAGGACGTCCTGGTGCTCTCCGGGGCCGTGGTCCAGGTAAGCGATGCCATTATGGCGCTGGGCGTGCCCCTGGTGCTGGTAACGATCATCCTCCCCCTGCTGATTGGGGTGCTGACCGGTCTGCTGCAGGCCTGTATCGGGGTCTCCTTCCCGCTGGTGATGTCGGTGCTGGCCGAGCCCACTGCGGCCTACGTGATGCTGGCCTATGTGGCCGGGGTGGTGGGTGTGATGCTTTCGCCGGTACACCTGTGCCTGGTGTTGACGGTGGAATATTTTCGCGCCGACTTTTTACGCTGCTACCGGCCGCTGCTGGCGCCCAGCCTGCTGGTGATGGCCGGCGCCGCGGGATTGTTTTGGTTTATGTAACAGCCAAACTTTTGGGTTCGGAGCAGGATTTTCCGCACAGGCCAAGAAGTTTTCTGCAAAGAGGTAAAATATAGGTAATTGTCGCGGGAAGGTACGGAGCATGGAATTGTGGACGATATTTTGGACCGCCCTGGTGGTGGGTTTTTCCGGCGCCATGATGCCGGGGCCGCTATTGACGGTGACCATTGGTGAATCGGTGCGCCGGGGTTTTATGGCCGGTCCGCTGATTGTGCTGGGCCACGCCATCCTGGAAATAGTGCTGGTGGTGCTGCTGGTGCTGGGATTGGCCCAGTGGCTGGCCTCGGGTCAAGTGCATACGGTAATCGCGCTGGTGGGGGGAGCGTTTCTGGTTTACATGGGTTGGACTATGACCCGGGACGCCTGGCAGGGCCGCGTATCGCTGGACCTGGACGCCCAGGGGAGCGCCGGGCCGCCGGCAAGCAAATCCGCGGATGCGGCGGTGCGGGACCCCGCGAACGCAAAGGCCGCCGGGCCGGGCATGCATCCGGTGGTTGCAGGCATTCTGGTCAGCTTGTCCAACCCCTATTTTACTTTTTGGTGGGCCACTGTGGGCCTGGGCTTTATCATCACCTCCATTGCCTTCGGAACCGCCGGCCTGGTTGCCTTCATCATTGGACATCTGCTGTCGGATCTGATCTGGTACAGTCTGGTGTCGGGCGCCGTGGCCGGCGGGCGCCGCTTTATGAGCCAGCAGGTGTACCGGGGCGTTATCGCCGTGTGCGGCGTTTTTCTGGTGGGCCTGGGAGCATATTTTTTCATCATCCGGGGCATTGCATGAAGGTATTTGATGCGGGTGAAACTATTGTGGACAGTCTAAAGTCGAAAGATATTTGTCGAGCTTTGACCTTTGACTATACTATTGAAAGGGGATGGGTCCTGTCATGCCGGTAGTGATGTGTGGAATTTGCCCCCATCCGCCCGTCATGGTGCCCGAAGTGGGCCAGGGGCGGGACGATGGGGTTGCCCGGACCAAGGAAGCCATGCTGGAACTGGGCCGCCTGGTGCGGGACAGCGGCGCCCAAACCCTGGTGATGATCAGTCCGCACGCCACAGTGTTTGCCGACGCCATTGCCATCAACACCAATCCGGAATTAAAAGGTGACCTGGGTCAATTCGGCGCTTCCGGCGTCAAATTCAGCCTGGACAATGACCTGGAACTGGCCGGGGAAATCCTTTCCGCCGCCTCCCGGGCGGGCATTGTGACCGTTGGTATGGACAAAAAGCTGGCCGCCCGGTACGGGCTGACCACTGAACTGGACCACGGCATTACAGCCCCGCTTTACTTTATCCGCGCCGCCGGGGTGGACCTGCCCCTGGTGCATGTATCCATGGGGATGTTTCCGTTCCCCAAACTTTATTCCTTCGGCATAGCGCTGCGGGACGCCGCCGCCAGGCTGGATCGCAAGGTGGCCGTGCTGGCCAGCGGGGATCTGTCGCACCGGCTCACCCGGGACGCTCCGGCGGGGTATGATCCAGCCGGGCAGGAATACGACCGGCGGATCGTGGAACTGACGCGGGGCATGGACATTGAGGGGTTCCAGGACATCGACCCCGGCCTGCTGGAACAGGCCGGCGAGTGCGGCCTGCGGTCCATCGTCATGATGCTGGGCGCCCTGGACGGCCTGGCGGTGCAAAGCCGGGTGCTGTCCTACGAGGGTCCCTTCGGGGTGGGCTACATGGTGGCCGTCCTGTTGCCCGGCGAGCCCGACGCCGGCCGCCGGCTGGAGGATAAACTGTATGCCCGGGGTGATGAAAAAACCACCCGGAAGCGGGCGGGGGAAAGCTACCCCGTCAGGCTTGCCCGGGATATCCTGGAGCGGTATTTCGACGGGCAAAGGGAAGTGGCCATTGACCCCGCGGAGGCGCCGGAGGAATTTGCCGCCCGCCGGGCGGGCGTGTTTGTCTCCTTGAAAAAACACGGCCAGCTCCGGGGCTGTATCGGCACCATCGAGCCAACGCGGGATAATATAATAGAGGAAATAGCCGAAAACGCAATCAGCGCGGCGATGCGGGACCCGCGCTTTCCCCCGGTGCAGGAAGACGAACTGGCCGAACTGGATATTTCGGTGGATATTCTTGCAGCGCCCGAACCGGTTCAGAGCCAGGACCAGTTGGATCCCAAAAAATACGGCGTCATTGTATCGTCCGGAGGCCGGCGGGGACTGCTGCTGCCCGACCTGGAGGGCGTCGACACCGTCTCCGAGCAGGTGGACATCGCCAGGCAGAAGGCGGGCATCAGCCCCGGCGAGCCCGTGCAACTGGAACGTTTTGCAGTAATCCGCTATCGATAAGTAGTCAGGAGAAAGAAAATAGAAAACAAGAAAAATAAGCAGGAATCAGGACTTAAGAACGAAGGTCAGAAAAAAAACTGTCTACAGTTTTAAGGCATTCTAAATCTCAAGCAACACCTGGCACAACTTGCAACATTGGAATTATTTGTCTCTAACTTTTAACAAAATCAACTTTTAACACCTGGCACCAGAGGTGAAGGTGGTGAGGCTGTGGAGCGCGAAGTGATGTTTTATGATCCCGGTCCGGGCGGCTGCGCCGACTGTAAGGTCTGCCCGCGGCTGTGCAAAATACCGCCGGGCAAGCGGGGCTTTTGCCGGGTGCGGGAAAACCGGGACGGTGTTTTGTACGCCGTCAATTACGGCCGGTGTTCGGCCCGGGCCCTGGACCCCATTGAAAAAAAACCGCTGTATCATTTTCACCCCGGCAGCTTGGTCCTGTCCCTGGGCACGGTGGGGTGCAACCTGCACTGCGGTTTTTGCCAGAACTGGCAGATCGCCCATGAAAGCCCGCCCACCGTTTATCTGGCCCCGGAGCAGGCGGTGGAACTGGCCCGGCAGCAAAAGGAGGATGGTTACCCCTGCATAGGCCTGGCTTATACTTACTCCGAACCTTTCATGTGGTACGAATATGTTTACGATACCGCCAAAAAAGCCCGGCGGGCCGGTCTGAAAAATGTGCTGGTGACCAATGGTTACATAAATAAAGAGCCGCTTTTGGCGCTGTTGCCCTATATTGACGCCATGAATATCGACGTGAAAGCATTTACCGATGATTTTTATCAAACCAACTGCGCCGGCCGGCTGGACCCGGTGCTGCGCACCGTGGAGACAGCCGCCAAGCATTGTCATGTGGAAATTACCACCCTGCTGGTGACCGGGCTCAATGACAGTGCGGAAGAAGTGGAACGGCTGACAGATTGGCTGGCCGCCTTGGACCCGGAGATACCGTTGCATTTTTCCCGCTATTTTCCGGACTACAAGATGAATTTGCCTCCCACCCCGCTGCATTTCCTGTCCCGGGCCCGGGAAACAGCCTTGAAAAAGCTGCGCTACGTTTACATAGGCAATGCTCCGGAACTGGGCGCGTCCGATACCCGCTGCCCGGGCTGCGGCAAACTGCTCGTCGGGCGGCAGGGCTACCAGGTGCGGCCCGAGGGAATAGCCGGCAACGGCTGCCCGGCGTGCGGGGAAAAAATTGCAATGGTGCATTAAGGTCTAAGGCAATAGGGGAACAAATAAAAGTATACAGGAGTCAGTAGTCAGGAGAAAAGATAAAAAAATAAGGTAGGGGCGCCCCTACAATAAAAAACAAGAACCAATAAACAGGGAAATAATCAGTGAATCGGGAGTTGTTATATTGGCCAAAGCCAGAACCGAAGAAACCAAGCGCATGATCCACGAACACATACCGGAAGGGACAACCATCACTCTGCAGGAATTGTGGGATCAGGCCGGCGGCAATATGGACGCCTTTTTCGGCGCTCTGCAGTCCCTGGCCGCCCGGGGCGAGATTACCGCCTCCGGCCCCCGGGACGGCGACCCGGAACAAATTCTCCTGTCCCGGGGGCCGGGTGAGGAAACCGAAACGGCGGTTTCAAATAAAGAAAAGTCCGAAGCCGCCAAACTGATTGCCGTGGGAATTCCGCAGCTTAGAGCGTCCAATATGGAACGGGCCGGCCGGATGGCCCGGGATATTTTAAAAGACGGGATCCCGCGCACCAAGGAACAACTGGGTTCCATCATGGAACTGCCGGCGGGCTGGCCGGGCGGCCTGCCGGACGTGCTCCGACTACCCGACGGCTCCTATACCCTGCGGAACACCGCTACGGGGACGGCGGAGCTGTCCCGGCGGGCCGGGGAGTCCCATGCCCGCACAGAGGAAGTGCGTCGGCACCGCCGTTTGCTGGACGAACTGCTCCAAGAGCAGGAAACCGTTTCCGATGAAGAAATAGAGCGTCACCTGGGCGCCAAGCTCCTGCCCGAGGCCGCTGCGCACCTGATGCGCCTGCCCGACGGCAGGTATACTCATCCGGACAGCGACGCGGCCTGGGAAGAGGTGGGCCGCTATTTGTCCCGCAGCGAGCCGGTGCAGCGCAAGGATTTCATGCGCATGTTCAAACGGCACCGGGAACTGGTGGCTCATATTAAAATGGGCCGGGAGGAACCGCCCTTTGTGATCCTGCCCGACGGGCGCATCACCGTGGAAACGCGTCACGAAGGCCGGGAGGAGCTGCGCCGGCGGGAGATCCTGGCCTATGTGCATTATACTTTAAAAGAGCGTATGGGCGGGCGCTCCTTCTTTACCCTGGAGGATTTCGCGCCCCGGGAACGGGTGCTGGCCAAACAGGAGGCGCTGCAGGCCGGCTGTGTGGAACTGAAACTGAACCGGCGCGACATGTTCGCTGCGCCCATCAAGACCACTCCGGACCGCATTGCCAGGGAATTAAAAGAAATCACCGGACTGGATCTGCCCTCCCGGGGCGGTCCCACGGTGCCGGCAACCTATCTGGTGGAAAACTCGCTCAGTGCCAGGGAAGCGGCGCGCCGTCTGGGTGTTCGCCCCGGCGAAATCAACAACCTGTACGACCAGGGCTTTCTGCAGGGCTTCCGCATGGAGGGGGCCGGGCGTTACTGGCGTTTCTCGGTGGATGCGCTGCGCAGTTCCCCCAACACCGAACGGCTGCTGAAGCGGGCTGAAAGGGTTAAACTGTCCGACGCCGGCCGCATCCTTGGTTTGACCCAGGAACAGGTCCGGCGTCTGGTTAAGGAAGGCTACCTGCGCAACGCCGGCCGCACCGGTCCGGAAGAGGGCCAACTGCGCCGGGGCGACGTGGAAGATCTGCTCAAAGAATTGCCCGATATCAAGGCGGCCTGGGAAGAGACCCCGGGGGCCGGCGCCGATCGTCCCGTGCGTCGCCGCAAACGCCGGCCCAGGCGCCGGGAGCAGGAGACGGTTATATCCCCGGGTCCCATCGTACTGGACAAATACCAGGAAAAATCCATTGCCGCACTGCTGGCGGGCCATTCCGTGCTGGTGGCCGCCCCCACCGGCACCGGCAAAACCCTGGTGGCCGAAAAACTGGTGGAACGGATCCTCGAACAGGACCGCGAAGTGATTTACACTTCGCCCTTAAAGGCTTTGTCCAACCAGAAATTCCGGGATTTCGCCAAATTGTACGGCCACCACCGGGTGGGCCTGATCACCGGCGATATCTCCATTAATGAGCGGGCGCAGCTGCTGGTGATGACCACCGAGATCTTCCGCAACTGGTGTTTTTCCAACCCGGATTGGATGGAAGGCATCTCCCACGTGATCTTTGACGAAGTACACTACCTGGACGATGTGGAGCGGGGCACCGCCTGGGAGGAAAGCATCATTTTTGCGCCGCCCCACATCCGCATCCTGGGGCTTTCCGCCACTGTGCCCAATATTCACGACCTGGCCGCCTGGATGGAGGAAGTGCGGGGCGAAAAAGTAGTGGTGGTGGAGGAATACCGCCGGGCGGTGCCGCTGGTGATCAACTGGCTCACCCCGGACCACGAAGTGCTGGACGAAGACGAAGCCCGGGACGAAATCGAGGCGCTGCGTCTGGCAGGCAACAGGCGCCAGTACACGGGCTAAAGGCGAAGAGGGGGGATCACCGTGGCATTCAGCGAAAAACAAGCCGCCTGCGTGGGTGTGGTGGAATCAATCCAGGAACACCTGCCGGCGCTGTACTTTGTATTCAGCCGGGGGCGCACCGAGCTGCTGGCCGAAGAACTGAGCCGGGAGTGGGATTTTCTGCTGCCCGGCGAGAAAGAGCGGATTAACGAAGCCATCGAAAAAGCCGAGACGCAAAACCCCGGCCTGTTCGGGGGCCGGCGCAAGCATCTGCGCCGCCATCTGCAGCAGGGCATCGGGTATCACCATGCCGGGCTGTCCCCGGCCCTTAAAGAGCTGGTGGAAAACCTTTATGAAGCCCGGCTGATCTTCGTGCTCTTCTGCACCGAAACATTCGCGGTGGGCATTAATTTTCCCGCCGCCAGTACGGTGTTTGACGCCACCCGCAAATGGGACGGGCGTAACCACCGGGGTCTCTTAAACCGGGAATTTTTCCAGATGGCCGGCCGGGCCGGCCGGCGCGGCTACGATAAGGAAGGGCACGTTTACGTGCGCATAGACGAAAAGTTCCCGGAGCAAACCGGCTTTTTTGACGAGAGTCAGGTGGAGCCGGTACGGGGGCGGCTGATTATCTCGCCCAACACCGTGCTCAGCCTGCTGCATTATAAAACCGACGCGGAAATCGAGCGGTTCCTGTCCCAGAACCTGGCGGTGTATCAGAACAGCCGGGAAGCCCGCAGCGTGAACGGCGAACTGGAGACGGTGGACCAGACCATTTATTCCCTGCGCCGGACCTTTTGCGAGGACAAGGACGGCCCCGCCTGCCCCATGCTGCGGGAAAAATTGAAGAAAGAGCTGAAACGCCTGCGCAACCGGCGCAACCGCAAAAAGGCCGACCAGCAGGGTCGCGTCGCCCAGATTAAAGCTATTCTGGCCCAGCCCGGCAAAGGCTGCTCGCACCACGCCTGCCGGGACGCCCACGACGAGATCACCGCCCTGGTGGAGCGTAAAAAAGAACTGATCCGGCGCAACCGGTACCTGAAGAAACACGAGGCCGACTACCACCGTGACTTCGACCAGATGTGCGCGCTGCTGGAAAAGCTGGGCTTTATCGAAGGCAAAACCCTGCTGCCCCGGGGCCTGTTCGCCCTGAACATCCACGTGCAGGAAATCCTGGTTACCGAGCTGGTCTTTTCGGGCATCCTGCGGGATTGCCCGCCGGCCGAGGCCGCATCCATCCTGGCGGGCATCGACTATGAACCCGGCCGGGACGAGGTGGTGCTGGGCGGGGAATTCCCCATGGAGCAGGTATCCGAGCTGCGCAACCAGCTTATGAACTATGGCGTGCCCGAACACCTGTGCGCATGGACCCCGCTGCCCGGCCCGCTGGCTGAAGCCTGGTACAAGGGAGCCACCTTTGAAGAGCTGCAGAAAATGTGCAATCTACAGGAGGGCGACATCTTCTCCGTGGTCCGCCGGGAAATTGACATCCTGCGGCAAATTGAACGCGCCGCCGGTGAAGACTTCGGACTGCGCCAGGCCATGAACGACATCCGCACCGTCATCGACCGCGACGAAATGTCCGTCCTCATCTAACCTCTGGTGCCAGGTGTTAAAAGATGATTTTGTTAAAAGTTATTGACATATATTAGCATTCATTTGAGTTCAGAAAAATGGCACGAGTATTGTTACGTAAAAAAAGAGCACCAATGTGGTGCTTTATGGGGGAAGTGATGGATATGGGAGCAAGCGTTAATGATAAAGCCGTTTGGCTTCTTCAAAATAATCTTCTGTATCCTGACTTTTATCGTCGCACATTTCGGCAACCTTTTGGATTAAAGTATGAGTGATGTCAATTTCATCAATGATTGCCCGGATATATTTAGCGTTCCACTTGGGGTGATCAATAACCGAAGCCAACTGCGCGTTGCCTCTGATTATTGCAATCGATTCAACCAGTTGAGCTATCAGAGCCTGTTTAATGAGGTTTCTGGTCATCGCGAGTCACCTCCTGAAGATATGTTAGCGCTTAAATATTACCAAAGTGTGACAAAGTTATTAAGAATTTATTTATTTTACTACTTATAAGAAGGGTAACTACGCTTCGAACTCTGGTGCCAGGTGTTGCAAGATTGATTTGTTGCAAGTTGCTGACATATATTTACTGTTCGTTGTCGGCCGGTTCGCCCGATTGGATTTCTTCCAGCAGGGACCTGGCTTTGTCCAGGTCCCTTTCCCGTACCGCCACCTGGACGCCTCCAATAGTGATGGGCATTATAGTGGCAGACCGATCATGATACACAAAAGCTTCAATGCCCTCGTTTTCCAGCAGACCCCGAAAAATATGGGCCTCGTTGGGGTTTAGAAAACTAGCCACCACCACCGGCTGGTTTCCTTTCTCATTCCCACTCATGGTAAGTCCTCCTTTATTGCACTTTATTTATTATATTTTGGATTCGGCTGCCAGCCCAGGGTGCTGATTAGTGCATCGTGAATTAGTCCGTTGGAGGTGGCGATGTCCATGTATTCCCCAAGGGACAGCGGCTTTCCCGCCAGATCGCTTACCCGGCCGCCGGCCTCTTCCACCAGCACTATTCCGGCGGCCACGTCCCAGGGGCGCAAGGACATCTCCCAGGAGCCCGTCAGCCGACCGCAGGCCACGTAGGCCAGTTCCAGGGCGGCGCTGCCCAGAGCCCGCAGGTTGCCGCAGGAGTCAATCACCCGCCGGTAGTCCACCATATGCATCCGGGGTCGCATGGCGGTGTTGCTTGGGTAACCGGTTACCAACAGGCTGCGCTCCAGGGTTGAAATCTTCCGATCCACCGAAATCGCTGCGCCGTTCAGGAAGGCGCCGCCGCCCTCTACGGCAGTGAAAGTTTCATCCCGAAAAGGTTCGTGAACTACACCCAGCACCGGTTTGCCCAACCGGGTGAGGGCAATGGAAACCGTGCAGAGTGGCATACCGAACACAAAATTGGTGGTCCCATCCAGCGGATCCACGTACCAGGTCATTTCACCGCCGGGCTCACCGGTCCGGTCGGCCTGCTGCTCCTCGCCCACAATGGCGTGGGCGGGAAAAGCTTCCTGGATCATGGTTGTTATGGCTAATTCGCACTGCCGGTCCACCTCGGTAACCAGATCGGACATGCACGACTTGGTATACGTCTCCCGGTGCCGGCAGATCCGATCTCGGATCAGCCGGCCGGCTTCATGCGCCGCCCGCACGGCCAGCGTCTGTTCCCGTTCGTAGGGTATATTCATATAAACCTCCATCCTGCCATGGATTATCTTACCACTGATTATATCATATCATGCAATGTCCGCAGGCGCGGCCGCCAAATAGCAGGGAAAAGGCCGACAGCTGTTGAAACCAACAAAATATGCATAAAATAAAACCCCGGGTCGGGGTTTTAAAAAATTATTACAGTTGTTTATTGCCGTTATTCCGGCCATTTTCGAAGCATTGGTACAACCTCGGTGTGGAACATGTCCATCCCGGTATTGATGTTTTTGACCGCATTCTGCAGCGATGTAATCGCCTGGCTCAGGTTGTTCAGGCGTCCCACGGGATCGGTGGTGCTGGCGAGCATCAGCAGCAAGAGGGGAGCCAGAGAGTTCTGAAAAATATCTTGGTAATCGGGCATTGCTTGATTCTGCCTCCTTGGAAAAATATAGTTAAGGTAATTTATGAAAAAAGTGAGTTTTGTGTGTGCAAAATGTGATAAAAATTGTATTGTATTTTTATGCGACTATATGTATAATTATTTTATTGTTTTTGGAGGGGATCATTGGTCATGACAATTAAAGTAGGTATAGTGGGCGCCACCGGATACGCTGGAGCGGAACTGGTGCGTATATTGACGGCGCACCCGGATGTCGAACTGACGGCCCTGATTTCCCAGAGTTATGTGGGCCAGCCCATAAGCGAGGTGTATCCGCACCTGTATAAACATGCGCCGCAGCATTGCCGGGAACTGGATGTGCCGGACCTAGCCGGGGAATGCGACGTCGTGTTTACCGCATTGCCCCATGGACACGCCGTTCCCGTAGCCCTGCAGGTGCTGGAAGCCGGTAAAAAATTTATCGACCTGGGGGCCGATTTCCGCTTCAGGCGGCCCGGGATATATGAGCAGTGGTATAAAGTAGAACACGGAGCGCCGGACCTGCTGAAAAAGGCGGTTTACGGCCTGCCGGAAATTCGCAGGGAGGAGATTAAAACCGCTTCCCTGGTGGGCAACCCGGGTTGTTATCCAACCAGTGTGATCCTGGGACTGGCTCCGCTGCTCAAGAACGGCCTGGTGGACACCGGCACAGTGGTGGCCGACAGCAAATCCGGGGTTTCCGGTGCCGGGCGGGGGCTTGCCCTGGGTACCCATTTCGGCGAAGTGAACGAAAACTTCCGCGCTTATAATGTGGGGGTGCACAGGCACACCCCGGAAATTGAACAGGAACTTAGCGGCTTGGCCGGGGAAGACATGGTTATCTCCTTCACCCCGCATTTAACGCCCATGAACAGGGGTATTCTAAGCACGATTTACGCCAGGCTAAACAGGCCGGCGACCCTGGAGGAAGTCCGCTCCCTTTACGATGACTTTTATAGCGACGAGTTTTTTGTTCGCCTGCTGCCTCCGGGCATGTTGCCTCAGACCAAGGCAGTTACCGGCTCCAATCACTGCGACGTGACGCCGGTGGTTGATCCGCGCACCGGCCGGGTGGTGGTTATTTCCGCCATCGACAACCTGGTCAAGGGGGCGGCGGGCCAGGCCGTGCAGAATATGAACCTGATGTTCGGGCTGCCGGAGACCACCGGCCTGGACCGGCCCGGGCTGTACCCGTAAAGGCGGGGGGCCGGGATTTGGAGCCGGGAATGAGGGGACGATTTGATTCAATATTGAGCTCTGGCAACCGTAACATTAGAAAGGAGTCAACGATGATTCAAGACGCAATTAAAAATATACCCGGTGGGGTTACCGCCCCGCGGGGTTTTACCGCTGCCGGAGTGGCGGCGGGCATAAAAAACGGTAAAAAAGACGTGGCCCTGGTGGTTTCCGATCGCCCGGCGGCTGCTGCGGGGGTGTTCACCACCAACCGGGTTAAGGCGTTTCCCGTGCTGGTGTCCATGCGGCACCTGGCGGACGGCAGCGCCCGGGCCGTGGTGGCCAACAGCGGTAACGCCAACGCCTGCAACGGCGTCCGGGGCGAAACCGACGCCCTGGCTATGACATCGGAAACCGCACGCCTGCTGAGCATACCGGCGGACCAGGTGCTGGTGGCCTCCACCGGGGTCATCGGTCAGCCCATGCCCATAGATAAAGTGCTGGTCGGCATCCGTCGGGCGACGGCGGAACTAAACCCCGGGGGCGGGTCCGACGCGGCGGCGGCCATTATGACCACCGATACGGCGCTCAAGGAGGAAGCGGTGACCTTCGCACTGGACGGCTGTCCGGTCACCATGGGCGGCATGGCTAAGGGCTCAGGCATGATCCACCCCAATATGGCCACCATGCTGGCCTTTGTAACCACCGACGCCGCCATAGCGCCGGGTCTGCTGCACCGGGCTTTACAGCAGGCGGCGGACCGCACCTTCAACATGATCACCGTGGACGGGGATACCAGCACCAACGACTGTATCCTGGCGTTGGCCAACGGCGCGGCGGACAACCCGGACATTGAGGCTGGAGGGCCGGCCTACGACGCCTTTTGCGCAGCGCTGGAAGCGGTATGCCGCAAGCTGGCCGTGGCGGTGGCCCGGGACGGCGAGGGCGCCACCAAGCTGCTGGAGGTACGGGTGCTGGGCGCGGCCACCGAAGAGGACGCCCGCCTGGCGGCCAAATCCGTGGCGGGTTCAAGCCTGGTGAAAGCGGCGGTCTTCGGCGCGGACGCCAATTGGGGCCGGGTGCTGTGCGCCGCGGGGTACTCCGGAGCGACCTTCGATCCCGGGACGGTGGACATTTACCTGGATGAGATTAAAGTGGCGGAAAACGGCGGGGCGCTGCCCTTTGACGAAGAGGCCGCCGCCCTGGCGCTGGGCCAAAAGGAAGTGGTGTTCACCATCGACTTCAAACAGGGTTCCGGCCGGGCCACCGCCTGGGGCTGCGACCTCACCTACGATTACGTCCGCATCAACGGCAGCTACCGAACATAAAAAGGGGGTCAGGCTTGTCGTAACTATGCTAACTATAAAATTTAAATATATTAATAAAAGGGTTAGTATGGTTACGACAAGCCTGACCCTATAAAAGGAGGGTGGGTTGTGCTCAGTCCGATGGAGAAGGCGGGCATCCTGGTGGAAGCCCTGCCATATATAAAGAAGTTTTACGGCAAAACGGTGGTCATTAAGTATGGCGGACACGCCATGGTGAACTGTGAGCTAAAAAAAGCCGTGCTTACTGACGCCGTGCTGATGAAGTACGTGGGCATGCACCCCGTTATCGTCCACGGCGGAGGGCCGGATATCACCGGCATGCTGAAAAAAGTGGGCAAGGAGAGCACCTTTGTGGGCGGCTTGCGGGTTACCGACTCCGAAACCATGGAAATCGCCCAGATGGTGTTGGTGGGTAAAATCAACAAAGACATTGTGGGTATGCTCAACGGCATTGGCGGCAGCGCAGTGGGTCTGTCCGGTAAGGACGGCAGCCTGCTGGTGGCTGAGAAAAAGCTGGGCCGGGTGCGCAACGACGAAGGCGCCGAGGAACTGGTGGACATCGGCCAGGTGGGCCGGGTGCGGCAGGTCAACCCAGGCATTCTGGAGACCGTCATCCGGGAGGGATATATCCCGGTGGTGGCGCCGGTGGCCGCGGGTGAAACCGGTGAAAGCTACAACGTTAACGCCGACAGCGCCGCCGGGGCACTGGCCGCGGCATTAAAAGCCGACAAACTGATTATCCTCACCGACGTGGAGGGCATCCTGGCGGACCGGAACGACAGAAGCTCCCTTATCTCCATTATCACTGCGGACGAGGTGCCCGGCCTGGTGGAACGGGGCGTCATCGACGGCGGCATGATCCCCAAGGTGGAGTGCTGCGTTAACGCGCTGCAGCAGGGGGTAGGCACTACCCACATCCTGGACGGTCGGGTGCCCCACTCCATCTTGCTGGAAATTTTCACCGACAAGGGCGTCGGCACTATGGTAAGGGGTCAGACTTAAACTTGTTGACAATAACCATATTATCCATATATTACAGATAAATAGTTAGTATAAACTTGTTTAAGTCTGACCCCCTTGGAAAGGAGCTAAAGTTGTGAATACCAAAGAAATTATCGCTCTCAGCGATAAATACGTGATGCATACATACGGGCGCATCGGGCTGGCCCCGGTGCAGGGCCGGGGGGCGGTTCTGCGGGATGCCGATGGCCGGGAATACCTGGACTTTGTGGGCGGCCTGGCGGTGGATTCCCTGGGTCACTGTCACCCGGCGGTGGTGCGGGCCATCCAGGCCCAGGCCGAAACGCTGATGCACGTCAGCAACCTTTATTATATCGAACCCCAGGCCCGGCTGGCCGAGCTGCTGGTGCAAAACTCCTGCTGTGATCGTGTGTTTTTCTGCAACAGCGGCGCCGAGGCCAACGAAGCCGCCATTAAACTGGCTCGCAAATACGCCAAAAAGACCCACGGTCCGGGAAAACCGGGTAAATACGAAATCATCACCGCTGAAAAGTCATTCCACGGCCGTACCCTGGCTACCATCACCGCCACCGGTCAGCCCAAGTACCAGCAGGGATTCGAGCCGCTGCCCCATGGTTTCAGTTATGTGCCCTTCAACAACCTGGAGGCGCTGCAAAAGGCCGTCGGTCCGCACACCTGCGCCGTGATGCTGGAACCGGTGCAGGGTGAAGGCGGCGTTATCCCCGCCGATCGGGATTACCTGGCCGGAGTGCGGGAGTTGTGCGACAAACACGGTCTGCTTTTGATCTTCGACGAAGTGCAGTGCGGTTTGGGCCGCACCGGCAAGTTCCTGGCTTATCAACAGTACGGTGTAGAGCCCGACGTCATTACCCTGGCCAAGGCGCTGGGCGGTGGATTCCCCATCGGCGCCATGCTGGCTAAACAATCCGTTGCTGACGCTTTCGTCCCCGGCGACCATGCCTCCACTTTTGGCGGCAACCCCCTGGCCTGCGCTGCGGCGCTGGCCGCCATGCGGACCATGCTGGAAGACGGGGTGGTGAAAAACTGCGCCCAGGTGGGGGCATACTTGAAAGATAAGCTGCTGGCCTTGCAGCAGAAGTACAGCTTCATCCGCGAAGTGCGCGGCTTGGGCTTGCTTCTGGGCATGGAACTGACCGTGGAAGGCGGCGAATACGTGAAGCGCTGCCAGGAGCGGGGGCTGCTGATCAACTGCGCCGCCGGCAACGTACTGCGGCTGCTCCCGCCCCTGAACATCACCCGGGAGGACGCCGACCGCGCTGTCGCCATCCTGGACGCTGCTTTAGGAGAATAAAAAGAAGGTGGTATAAATGAATCAAATCGCGGAACAGCTTAAAGGGCGGGATCTGTTATCCCTGCACGATTTCACCCCGCAGGAGATTACGCACATCCTTGATCTGGCGGACAAACTGAAGCAGCAACAAAAACAGGGTCTGCCCCATGAACTGCTGAAGGGCAAAACCCTGGCCATGATCTTTCAAAAATCATCCACCCGTACCCGGGTTAGCTTTGAAGTGGGCATGTTCCAGTTGGGCGGCCACGCCCTGTTCCTCAGCGCCGCCGACCTGCAACTGGGTCGGGGTGAGAGCATTGCCGACACCGGACGGGTGCTGGGCCGTTACGTGGACGGGATTATGATCCGCACCTTTGCCCAGAGCGACGTGGAGGAGCTGGCGAAGCACTGCCCGGCGCCGGTGATCAACGGCCTGACTGACCTGCTGCACCCCTGCCAGATCCTGGCAGATTTACAGACGGTGCGGGAGCACAAGGGCAAACTGGCCGGCCTGAAACTGTCCTGGGTGGGGGACGGCAACAACGTATGCCACTCCCTGATGTTCGGGTGTGCTAAGACCGGCATGCATATCAGCGCGGCCTGTCCCGAGGGTTACCTGCCCGACAGCAAGATCACGGCCGCGGCCCGGGAAGACGCCGCTGAAACCGGCGCCTCCGTTACGGTCACCACCGACCCCGCCGAAGCGGTGGCCGGGGCCGACGTGGTGGTTACCGACGTCTGGGCCAGTATGGGACAGGAAAGCGAGCAGCAGGCCCGGATGAAAATATTCGCCCCTTACCAGGTGAATGCGGGGCTGACCTCCGGGGCCGCCCCTGATTTTATCTTTTTGCACTGTCTGCCCGCCCACCGGGGCGAGGAAGTGACCGCGGAAATCATTGACGGCCCCCGCAGCGTGGTGTTTGACGAAGCCGAAAACCGCCTCCACGCTCAAAAAGCCGTTATGGCGTTACTCATGGGGGGCAGACTTAAACAAGTTTAAACTAACTATTAGATTTAAATATATGAATAATGTAGTTAGTATAAACAAGTATAAGTCTGACCCCTGCCCCCTGCTCAAAAGAAAGGAGTTTGCGAAAAATGAAAAAAATTGTGCTGGCGTATTCCGGAGGGCTGGATACCTCCATCATCATACCATGGTTGAAGGAGAATTACGGCTATGAGGTTATCGCCATGGCCGCCGACCTGGGCCAGGGCGAGGAACTGGAGCCGCTGCACGAGAAGGCACTAAAAAGCGGCGCCGTCAAACTATATATTGAGGACGTGAAGCGGGAATTTGTCGCCGACTACATATTCCCCACCCTGAAAGCCGGGGCCATTTACGAGGGCAAGTACCTGCTGGGCACCTCAATGGCCCGCCCGCTGATTGCCAAAAAGCTGGTGGAGATTGCCGCAAAGGAAGGAGCCACCGCCGTGGCCCACGGCGCCACCGGTAAGGGCAACGACCAGGTGCGCTTTGAGCTCACTGTCAAAGCGCTGAACCCCGACCTGAAAATCGTGGCCCCCTGGCGGGAGTGGGACATCCGCTCCCGGGACGACGCCATGGACTATGCCGCCGCCCGGGGCATCCCGGTGCCGGTGACCAAATCCCGGCCTTACAGTATGGACCGCAACATCTGGCACCTCAGCCACGAGGGCGGTGCCCTGGAGGACCCGGGCCTGGAGCCCCCGGACGACGTGCTGCTGCTCACCGTGGCGCCGGAAAAGGCGCCGGACAAGCCCACCTACGTGGAAATCGGGTTTGATCAGGGCACGCCCAAAACGGTCAATGGCCGGGAGTTGGCCCCCGACGCTCTGGTGGAGGAACTGAACAACCTGGGCGGCGCCAACGGCATCGGCGTTGTGGACATGGTGGAAAACCGGTTGGTGGGCATGAAGTCCCGGGGCGTGTACGAAACGCCCGGCGGTACCATTCTGTGGCTGGCCCATCGGGAGTTGGAACTGCTGACCCTGGACCGCATCACTCTGCACTATAAGGAGCAGGTGGCGACTCGTTACTCCGAGCTGGTTTATGATGGGGTATGGTTCTCACCGCTGCGGGAAGCCCTGGACGCCTTCGTGAACGTGACCCAGCGCACCGTTACCGGCACCGTGCGGATGAAGCTGTACAAGGGCAACTGCACCCCCGCCGGCACTACCTCGCCGTATTCAATGTACAACGAGGATATGGCCACCTTCGGCGCCGACGAGGTATACACTCAGTCCGATGCCGAGGGCTTCATCAACCTGTTCGGCCTGCCCCTGAAAGTGCGCGCCTTAATGGAGAAAAAAGCCGGCCTCCGCTAGAAAAAGAGGGGAAGGGGTTAGACTTAAACTAAGTTTAAGTCTAACCCCCAGCACCGCTGGCCCCCTCATCGGGTTCGGGTGGGGGGAGGCGTTTGGCCCGGCGGGCCGATTCCCGCAGCAGGAACTCGATGTGCGCGTTAACGCTCCGGAATTCGTCCGTCGCCCAGCGTTCCAAAACCTCGTACAGCTTGGGGTCAATCCGCAAAGGGAAGCTCTTTTTCTGTGCCATCAGGGTTACCCCGTCTAATACAAACTTCCTGTATTCAGCACCGGCTGGGCGGCCCGGTCGGAGACTATGGCCACCATCAGGTTGTTAATCATGGCCACCTTGCGCTCCTCGTCCAGTTCCACTATGCCGTCCCGCTGAAGTTGCTCAATGGCCATCTGAGCCATGCCCACCGCGCCTTCCACAATTTTCGCCCGGGCCGAGACAATGGCGGCGGCTTGCTGCCGCTGCAGCATGGCACTGGCTATCTCGGTTGCATAGGCCAGGTGGGTCAGGCGTGCTTCCATTACCTCCACACCGGCTACATCCAGCCGCGCCTGCAGTTCCAGGGCCAGTTCGGCGGCCACTTCCTCGGCGTTGCCCCGCAGGGACATGCCGTCATCTTCGAAATTATCGTAAGGATACTTGGTGGCCACGTGCCGCAGCGCGGTCTCGCTTTGCACTTCCACGAATTTCTCGTAATCATCCACGTCAAACACCGCCCGGGCGGAGTCGATCACCCGGAAAACCACCACTGCCGCAATTTCCACCGGGTTACCGTTAATGTCGTTCACCTTCAGGGTCTTGCTGTTGAAATTGCGCACCCGCAGCGACACTTTTTTCCGTGCGGTGAGAGGAATGGTTAGCCAGATACCGCTGTCCCGCACACTGCCCATGTAGCGGCCGAAAAAGGTCAGCGCCTTGGCCTGGTTGGGCTGGACAATGGTGACGCCGCTGAGGAGGAAAAATACCAGTACAGCGGGCAGCAGCCCCAAAAACAGCATTCGGACAAGTTCAAGGGCAACCAACAGTCTGATGGTATTGTATGAGAACCAGAGCAGAAGCGGCAGCAAGATTACCAGGGCCAGGAAACCGTTGATTTTCCACGCGTTCTTTTCTTGCATTCGGTCCACACCTCCGTGATAATATTAATATGATATCAATTTTATATTATTATTATATCATAACAAGGCCGGCAGATAAATACGGCGCTGAAAGTATTGGTTAAAGTATTTTAACCGCCGGTATAAAAAATAACAGTCCCGCAGGACTTGAGCATTAAAAAACCTCCCGTTAAACGGGAGGCCGAAAGGGGGAGAGAGGAGGTTTTCAGGAAGAGGGATTTTACCTTAAAGGTCTACTTTAAAACGGCAGCTTACCGGTGGTCATGATCGAGAAAGCAGGTATAAAAAGCCCCACAAATACCCAGGCGATCAGCGAATATGCCAGTCCGGCGGCGGAGAACTTGCCATATGCGTTCAGCCACACCTCCACCGTGAGGACGGTATACCCGGCGCACGCCAGGGCCATATAGGGGCTGGCCGGCACTACAGTTGTCCCTACGGCAAAAACAATAAAGTAAATGAAAGAAATTATTGCCACAGTTAAGCTTACGTTGCCCACCGACCTGAGGTCTTCCAGTCCGGTCAGCAGGGCATAGGAAACAGTCATATAAAGGAGCCCGTGCGCGAATAAAAGACCGCCGGTAAACGGATCTTCAAAAACGGCCGTTTGAATGGCGGCACTGAGGACAACAAGCACGCCCACCATCCCCGTGGCGGCCCCGGTGGCCTTGGCCTCGCCTTTACCGAGGAAAAAGAGGGCCACGGGCAGCCACATTACAGCAATTAGAACGAGTACCGCATTGGTCAAATTAATCACCTCCTTATTCGGAAAATTCCGAAAAAAGGTTTTACACTCCACCCGCAACCAGCCCCTCTCAATCCTCAAAGCAACGCGCCAATCCGGTTATGGCAATTTAGTTATGCATTAAAGCAACAACCATGCCATATTCGGATTGGCGCGAATGAGGGCCGCGGATAATAGCTGTTCAGCTTTTAATGAGCCACTTTATAACATTGTGCCGGTAAAGTGTTGCAATACGGATCAGAAAAGGGACACCCCTCCGGTTGAGGGGCGTCCCCAGCAGAAGGGGTCAGACTCACTTATTCATTGTAACCGTATCATTTACATATTACAGAAAAGAAGTTAGTTTAACTTGTTTAAGTCTGATCCCCTGTCCCCCCTATCACTGCGTAGTGGGGTTTGTATTTTAAATCGTGGATGGCGGTGATAAAGCGCATGGTTCGCGACTTGGCCCGCATCACCAGCGAATATGTTTCGGCCATGTCGCCGCCCCGGAAGCGCACGCCCTTGAGCAGCTCGCCGTCGGTAACCCCGGTGGCGGCGAAAATGGCGTCGTCACCCTTCACCAGATCGTCCATGGTCAGAATCTTGTTTAAATCCTTAATCCCCATGCTGAGACAGCGTTTGCGCTCCTCGTCGTCCTCGGGCACCAGCCGGGCCTGCATCTCGCCGCCCAGACACTTCAGCGCCGCCGCCGCGATAACTCCTTCCGGGGCGCCGCCGATACCGACGCAAATATCAATGCCGGTTTCGTCAAAGGCGGTGGCCAGCGCCGACGCCACATCGCCGTCACCGATCAGCCGCACCCGGGCCCCGGCCCCCCGCACCGCCTCAATTAACTGCTGGTGCCGCGGCCGGTCCAGGATCATCACTATGCAGTCCCTAATCCGCTTGTTGTTGGCTTTGGCCACAATCTCCAGGGTTTTTTCTATGGGGTCGTCCAGGCTGATTTTGCCCGCCGCCCGGGGGCCTACCGCCAGTTTATCCATGTACATGTCCGGCGCGTGCAGCAGGTTGCCGCGGTCCGCGATGGCTATAACCGACATGGCGTTGGGCAGTCCCTTAGCCAGAATGTTAGTGCCCTCCAGCGGGTCCACCGCCACGTCCACCTCGGGAGTGGGGGTGCAGCCCACCTTTTCACCTATGTACAGCATGGGGGCCTCGTCCATCTCCCCTTCGCCTATCACCACGGTGCCGTTCACGCAAACCGAGTCAAACATGGCGCGCATGGCGTTGGTGGCGGCGTCGTCAGCCTCAATCTTGCGCCCGCGCCCCATCCACTGGGCGGCGCCCAGGGCGGCCATCTCCGTTACCCGTACCAGTTCCAGGGTCAGTTCTCTTTCCATAATCCCTTCTCCTTTGTTGAAAACTGGTTGCAGTGTTAATTCACTACTATCATTTTAGCATATTTATTATTAAGTTGCTCAATTAGTATAACATTTTTTTTAAAATATGCGACAAACTCAAAATTATACCAACCCCGGTGACTCATGTTATAATTATAAATCAGGAATTAGTACTCAGGAGGTTTTAACATGGCCAAACTATGGGGCGGGCGTTTTCAAAAGGAAACCGACCGGCTGGTGGACGACTTTCACTCATCCATATCCTTTGACTGCCGCCTTTATAAATACGATATCACGGGCAGCATGGCTCACGCCGTGATGCTGGCCCGGGTGGGCATCATCGCCTCCGCCGAGGCTGAAGCCATCGTCACCGGGCTGCAGCAGATCCTGGACGATATCGAAGCGGGGCGGGTGGAGTTTTCCGTTACCGCCGAGGATATCCACATGAACGTGGAGCAAATGCTCATTGAGCGCATCGGCGAAACAGGCAAAAAGCTGCACACCGCCCGCAGCCGCAACGACCAGGTGGCCCTGGACGTGCGCATGTACCTGCGGGACGAAATAGACGCCGTAATAGACCTGCTGGCTCAGTTGTCCGGTACCCTGCTTGACCTGGCGGAGAACCACACCCAAACGGTGATGCCGGGCTACACCCACCTGCAGCGTGCCCAGCCCATCACCCTGGCTCACCACCTGCTGGCTTACTGCCAGATGCTTAACCGGGACATGGACCGCCTGCGGGATTGCCGCCGCCGGGTTAATATAATGCCCCTGGGGGCCGGCGCCCTGGCCGGCACCACCTTCCCCCTGGATCGGGAATTCGTGGCCCGGGAGTTGGGTTTTGCCGGCGTTACGGAAAACAGCCTGGACGCGGTGAGCGACCGGGACTTCGCGGTGGAGTTCTGCGCCGTCGCTTCGTTAATTATGATGCACCTGAGCCGGTTCTGCGAGGAGATTATCCTCTGGTCCACCGCGGAATTCGGCTTTATCGAACTGGACGATGCTTACAGCACTGGCAGCAGCATGATGCCCCAAAAGAAAAATCCCGACGTCGCCGAGCTGATCCGGGGCAAAAGCGGGCGGGTATACGGGGACCTGGCCGCCCTGCTGACTATGCTTAAAGGGCTGCCCCTGGCCTATAACAAGGATATGCAGGAAGACAAGGAAGCCCTGTTTGACGCCGTGGATACGGTGAAAAACTGCCTGTGGACCTTCCGGCCCATGGTGGCTACCATGCGGGTGAGGGACGGCAACATGGCCCGGGCCGCCCGGGGCGGGTTTACCAACGCCACCGACCTGGCCGACTACCTGGTGCAGCGGGGTGTGCCTTTTCGGGAGGCGCACGAAATAACGGGCCGGACGGTGGCTTACTGCCTGGAGCACCAAAAGTCCCTGGAAGACCTGACCCTGGAGGAATACCGCCGGTTTTCCCCGGCCATTGAAGAAAGCGTGTACCGGGCCATTGATATCGCCCGGTGCGTGGAAGGCCGCGCCGTCGCCGGCGGCCCGGCCCCGGTGGCGGTGCGGGAAGCCATTCGCGCCGCCCGGGAAAAGCTGTAAGGGGGTCAGGGGTCAGACTTAAACTTATGCATATTAATTACCATATCCATGTATATGGATTTAAGAGTTAGTATAAACAAGTTTAAGTCTGACTCCCTACTGTGGCAAGTGATAACGCGGTGGCATAGTATATCCCGGGAGGTGACCGCGTTGTTCAAAGTTAGTGAGCTTACCAAAAAAGACATTATCTGCATAAAAGACGGCGCCAGGCTGGGCCCGGTCAAAGACGCCCATTTCGACCCGGTGGACGGCCGGCTTAAAGCGCTGGTGCTGGAAGGACCGCGAAAAATGTTCGGCCTGATGAGCGCCGGGGGTGACGTGGTGGTGCCCTGGGATAAAATAAAGGTTATCGGACAGGACGTCGTTCTGGTGCAGATAGATTAAAGGCTCGTTGACATAAATTGCTGCTCCTGTTAGAATAAACATGGTTTTTTGCCAAAAACCATGTTTTTTTCCGGTGCGGCCCGGGGACTTAGCCCGGGGGCCGTGCCGTTGGTTTTTATTATTTCCCAAGGAGGTATGCCAATTGGCCAAACGCCTGTTTACGTCTGAATCGGTAACCGAAGGCCACCCCGACAAAGTGGCCGACCAAATATCAGATGCCATACTGGATGAAATAATCGGCCAGGACCCCACCGCCAGGGTGGCCTGCGAAACATTTGTCACCACCGGCCTGGTACTGGTGGGCGGAGAAATAACCACCCGCTGCTACGTGGACATTCCCCGCGTGGTCAGGCAGACAGTACGGGAAATCGGCTACACCCGGGCCAAGTACGGGTTTGACAGCGACACCTGCGCCGTGCTTACCTCCATCGACGAGCAGTCCCCTGATATCGCCCAGGGGGTGGACAAAGCCCTGGAGGCCAGGACCGGCGAAGAAATAGACAGCGCCATTGAGGCCATCGGCGCCGGAGATCAGGGCATGATGTTCGGCTACGCCTCCAGCGAAACCCCTGAAATGATGCCCATGCCCATCTCATTAGCCCACCGCCTGGCCCGCAGGCTGGCCGTGGTGCGCAAGACCAAGGAAGTCCCCTTTTTGCGCCCCGACGGCAAGGTCCAGGTCACCGTGGAGTACGAGGACGGCAAGCCGGTGCGCCTGGACACCATTATTATCTCGGCCCAGCACCACCCGCGGGTGGCCATGGAAGTGATCCGGGAAGAAATTATCGATAAAG
This sequence comes from Bacillota bacterium, assembly GCA_023439185.1. GTDB lineage: Bacteria > Bacillota > Desulfotomaculia > Desulfotomaculales > Desulfallaceae > BRH-c8a. Next base: position 66,249 of record JAEXOR010000041.1, read on the forward strand.
TGATTAAACCCGTGACTCCCAAGGAAATGTTCAGCGAAACCACCCGCTGCCTGATCAATCCCACCGGCCGTTTCGTGGTGGGCGGCCCCCAGGGCGACGCCGGATTAACCGGCCGGAAGATCATCGTGGACACCTACGGCGGCATGGCCCGGCACGGCGGCGGCGCGTTTTCCGGCAAAGACCCCACCAAGGTGGACCGCTCGGCATGCTACGCCATGCGTTACGTGGCCAAAAACATCGTGGCCGCCGGACTGGCCGAACGGTGCGAAGTGCAGGTGGCCTACGCCATCGGCGTGGCCCGGCCGGTATCGGTGATGGTGGAGACCTTCGGCACCGGCAAAGTGGATGAGGAAAAGCTGGTGCGGGTAATTAATGAAATGTTCGACCTGCGTCCCGCCGCCATTATCCGGAACTTGGATCTGCGCCGGCCCATTTACAAGAATACCGCCGTCTACGGCCATTTTGGCCGCCGTGATATCGTATTGCCCTGGGAGAGCACGGACAAGGCGGAAGATCTGCGCCGCGCTTTCAGTTAGAACCAATAAAGAGGGCCAGCTGCTGTTGAATATATACGGCTACATGTAAAGCCGAGTTGTGGAACCTGGGAACGGTAGGGCTACCACAACCCGGCTTTTTTAATTGGTCCCGGAGTCTGATTTGGCTGGTAGAGAGAATAAAAAGCATCCGGGGCATGTCCTTCGACGAACGTATCGGAGATTCCTAAATGCCGGCATCGGTTACGGCGGCAGTTACAGTGTGGTCCTTAAAGTGGCGCGCGCCAAGGCCGCAGCTACGCCATTAAGGCTGTGAGCAACGACTGGGACGAATCAGCCGAAAATGTAATACTCAGATTCAGGCTGGCGTTTGTTGAAGTTACGAGCTGTCATAAATTTTGTGTGATTATTGTTTGATTTTATGACAAAGCTGGCATATACTATTAATAAAGTGGGAGGTGCAACTATGATAAATTTTGATTTGGCTGGCAAAAGATTTAATGACTTACGTAATATGAGCGGATTTACTCAAAGCCAGATTGCAGAATATTTACAGGTGGATCAAAGCTATATCTCAAAATGTGAAAAGAATGAACGTCAATTCAGTGTCGATATCCTTGAAAAAGCGGCAAATCTTTTTGGTTGCTCTTTAGACCATTTTACAAATGAAGACAGCGACTTTTCCCCTCTTTCTATTGCACTTCGAGCAAAAAGTGTTACCGTTGAAGATTTGGAAACAATAGCAGCGATAAATAAAATTGCACTGAATTTGCGTTACATGGAAGATTTGCTCAAGGGGGAATAATGCTTGAAAGAAAAAATAGAAATAAACGCAGAAGCTATGAGTTTGCGTAAACAATTTGGGGAAGATGCCTACTCGCCAATAGAACTTTTCTCCATGCTTCATAATGAAGACTTAACTGTTGTATTTTACCCAATGAGCAATCGAGTTAGTGGAATATGTATCCGGGATGGAAACAATAAAATAATCGGCATTAACTCAAATTCCACTTATGGCCGCCAACGTTTTACAATGGCCCATGAGTTATATCATTTATTTTTCCATGAAAATTTTAAAAGTATAATGTGCTCTAGGGATCTAGAAAAAAATAAAGACCCCTTGGAAAAAGAAGCTGATATGTTTGCGTCATATTTTTTGGCTCCTTATGAGTCTCTAAATGATTTTATAAAAAATAAATTAGACAAAAAGAAAAATGCGCTAGAAATTAATGATGTAGTAAGGATTGAGCAATATTATGGATTAAGCAGGCAAGCAGCTTTGTGGAGATTAATGAACGATGGATATTTATCTCCTGAAAAGGCAGAGACCATGAAAACAGGGATAATATTATCGGCATTAAAGCTTGGTTATGATGACAAGTTGTACAGGGCAGCTCCTGAGGATAAGCAATATATTACCTTCGGTAAGTATATTAAACTAGCTGAGGAATTAAAAGAAAAAGATCTTATCTCAAATGGCAAGTATGAAGAAATATTATTACATGGATTTAGAGGGGATATGGTATATGGTTTGAATACAGAAGGAGAAAATAATTATGACTAATAAGTTATTTTTTGATACGGACTGTATCTCCTCCTTTCTTTGGGTAAAAAAAGAAAGCATTTTATTTAAACTATATTCTGAAAGAATAGTTTTACCTCAAGATGTTTTTGTTGAATTATCAAATCCAAGCATACCCCATATTAAGTGTAAGGTTAATGAGTTATGTTTACATGGTGATATTACTACAAAAGAGATATTGACCGGTACTGATGAATATATTTTGTTTTATGAATTAGCTGTTTCACCACCTAAGGGAGAAAGAAGAATCGGTAAAGGTGAAGCAGCGGCCATAGCTTTAGCAAAAGTATATGGTGGAATCCTTGCAAGCAACAATTTGAAAGATGTTTTTAAATACGTGGAGAGGTATAATTTAGACCATGTAGACACCGGCGGTATACTGGTATCGGCATTAAATGCCGGATATATTGATGAAAATACCGGAAACGAAATTTGGAGCAATATGATTTCTAAACGTAGAATTTTGCCAACTAATTCGTTTTCTGATTATTTAAAAACCATTAAGTAAATCTACTTGTTATAACCGGGCGATGGTTTTTAGCAGTTGTTCGCTTTCCGCGGCCTGCTGCCGGGTTATGGGCCGGTTGCTGTAGCCGGCTTCCAGGAACAGGCTGGTGAGTCGGTTGATTTCCGCTGCGGGGGATGGTTCCCTGGCGGATGCCTGCAGCCGCCGGGCGTATTCCAGCGGGGTCTCATGGGCCTGCCTGGGGCAGCCGCGCCGGCGGCCCAGGCGTAAAAATGCCTCATAGGAGCGAAATATTTTCTGGCCGGGGGTTCCGGCGGGCAGCCATCTGCGCAAGATGGCTTTTATTGTTTGCCGCAATCGCCGGGCCAGTGCTTTTACACGCCTTGCCAGGGGTGCGAATATTTTGAACAGGCTCCCCAGCAGCGCGAACAGCCACCGCCACACCTGCAGCAACGCTTTAAAAGGGGAATAGCGCTGCCGGGGCAAACGCGGAGCGGCTTTCAGGCGCATTTTAAGCAGACCCGGCAGCGCCCGCAGGAGGGGAATCAGAAACAGCAGCATCATGCCGATAAGGACGTAGATAAACCAGGACGCCGGCTCCTGGACTTTTTCCATTTCTCCGCCGGACATGGGCGGCATGGGCATGGGCGGTGGCAGGGCGCCGGGATCCGCGGGCGGCGACAGTTTTTCCAGCAGTGCCGCCAGGAAGCCCAGCAGGGCGTAAAAGGCGTCCCGGGCGGCCTGCATCAGGCTGCGCAACTCGCCGAAAAAGGCGACGGCAAAAAGGACTGCGGCGGCCAGGGGCGGCACCAGGGCATGGAAAAGGACGATGTCGTAACGGATGGATGAGGTTTCCGCAACTCCGATGCCCTCCACCGCCAGGGTCATGGCGAGGGCTAAAAACCAGCCGGCCACGAGGATGAGCAGCAGCGGCCCGGCAAAGCCCATGAAGGTGAGGATAAAGACGGCGGGCAGCATTAACGCCAGGCTTATTTCCACGGTTTTGATTCCGCTGGTGCGCACGAAGGCTCCGCACAGCCAGCCCAGAAGCTGCCACACGGCCGGGAACAGGTAGGCCGTCCAGCTCAGCGGTTGCGGGGGGGTCCAGAACAGGTAGTCGGTGATGAGCAGGCTGCCCGGGATGGTTAAACCGGTGTAGAGCAAAAACAGCAGCATGTGAGCCAGGGTCAGCTTTAATACCGTGGGGCCCGTGGCCAGCAGGCTCCGGTTCACAGCCAGGCCCAGGACGGCGGGCAAAAGGGCCAGGATAAACAGCCCGGCCAGGCCTGTCCATAGGCCGGGGTGGGTTTCGTGGGTCAGGTGAACAAAAACCATGTACCAGCCGTAGCCGGTGATGCTTAAAAGCAGGGTCGTCCAGCTCAACCCGCATCCCCTCCTTTTTGGACAAACACATAGGAGCGTTTAGGCAAACACGTAGGGGCGCCTCTGGCGGGTACCCAAGAACATAGAGACGTCGTCCCCATCGGGCGACCGCGACGAGAGTCGCTCTACGCCTGGATCCGGGGGCACATGGTCCCCCGGGCGCCCGTCAGGGGCGTGCCCGCAGGGGACAGGTTAAACAGCCGCACCCGGGAGGAGGCCAGGCCGGCCAGGCGCTGGGGGCTGTAAAACTGCTCCGGGGGAATGTTTTTGGCCCGGTTGGCCTGGTATTCTTCATTCTCTTCCCAACTGGCTGGCGGGTTATTGTAGACCAGCAGGTAAATTAGCGTATTGGTCGGGGCGGACCGGATTTTTTCCCACAGTTTTTCCCTGGTTTCTTCGTAAGCCCGGCTGGTTTCATCGATGGCGGCGCACGCCCGCAGGATGCTCCGGGCCTGGGCGTCGCCCCCGGCGTAGTCCAGGGTAGTGATGGTCCGAACCCTGCTCATATAAGCGCCGGTGTCGTCCGGCAGCGGGTCGGTTTTCCTCTGCTTCCACTGCAGCAGGGTGGCGTTGGTATAGAACGCGGTCATGGCGCCCTGTTCCAGGTGGAAAAGGGCGGCGCCCGCGGCCAGGCCGACGGCTTCCTCCAGGCCGGGATCTTCGAAGCGGGTGTTTTCCACCGCGCCGGTGACGGGCTGGGCCGGGACGCACAGGTCCAATACCACCAGGCAGAACTGGGAGTCCTTGCGCTGGTAGATGTTTGTCTTCAGGCTGTTGGTCCGGGCGGTGGCGTACCAGTTGATGCTTTTGGGCGGGTCGGATACCTGGTAATCCCTGATGCCCCGGGCGTGGTGGCGGTCTTCCAGCCCGAAATTGTCTTCGCGGTTGTTTTCCTGAAAGTCCAGGGTTTTAAAGAGTTCCCCGGTGTTTTTCAGGCGGGGGTAAACGTACAAAACCTGTTTGTTGCCCACCAGGTTCAGGCCGCGAAACAGGCCGGAGGGGTCGCCTACGAACAGGTGGGGCGGGGGCAGGTAGTAAATGCCCCGCCGGGTGGCCCGGATTTGCAGGCTTAAGGTGAATTCCTTTTGTTCCGGCAGCCAGGCGTAGTGGACGGTATGGTAATTCCAGGCTGTGGTTAGCTGATAGGTGGTGGTTGGAGCGGCGGCGGCTTTGGGCTCCCTGGTCATGTTTTGGGGAGTGTCGCCGGCGCAGGCCAGTCCTCCGGGCAGCAGGAAGCTGATGCCGCAGCGTACCAGGGGGAACAGCCAGCCGTTGGTGAACCGGAACTCCCGGGTGAAGGTTTCGCCGGCGAAAATGCTTTCCCCGCCGGAAGAACAGTCGCCCGAAGCGGACCGGCAGCTCTTCAGGGTCCAGTAATAGCTCCACATAATATAGGAGAGAAACAGGGTCAGCAGCAAAAAAGGCAGCGGCATCCGGTAATAGACCGTGACCAGAACGGCCGCGGCAGCCAGCAGCCGGGTGGTGAGGCCGGCGGCGGGGGTGGTGCTCAGTACCCGGGGTTTGTTCATGGTCGGGGTTCCTTTTCCCGGCGTTCCCGCAGTGTGATTGGTAATGTGGCCAGAAGCCGCTCCAAGAATTCTTCGGCCCGCCGGCCTTTGTATTTTTCCGCCTGCTTTAGCTTCAGCCGGTGGGCGAAAACCGGCAGGCATAACTGCTTGATGTCGTCGGGCAGCACATAGTCGCGCCCCTTTAAGATGGCCAGGGCCCTGGCGGCTTTAACCATGCCGATGGACGCCCTGGGGCTCAGGGCCAGTTCCACGGCTTCGCTCCGGCGGGTGGCTTCAACAAAGTCCAGGATGTATTGCGCCAATGAATCTTCCAGGTGCACCTGCCGGACAATTTCCTGGAGCTGTAAAACCTGTTCCCGGCTCAGGACCGGCTCCAGCGCTTCCACGGGGTCGCCGAAGGCATGCCGGCGTAATATTTCCGTTTCGTCCTCTTTATTGGGGTAACCGAGCTTGATGCGCAGCAAGAAGCGGTCTTGCTGGGCGAAGGGCAGCGGGAAGGTGCCTTCGGATTCCACCGGGTTTTGGGTGGCCAGCACCAGGAAAGGCTGCTCCAGGGGACGGGTCACGCCGTCCACGGTGACCTGTTTTTCTTCCATTGCCTCCAGCAGCGCCGATTGGGTGCGGGGCGTGGTGCGGTTGATCTCGTCGGCCAGCAGCACGTTGGTCAGCACCGGGCCGGGGCGGAATTCAAACTCCCCGGTGCGGGTGTTATAATAATTCATACCCGTTATATCTGAAGGCATCAGGTCCGGAGTGAACTGCAGGCGTTTAAAGCCGCAGCCCAGGGAGCGGGCCATGGTTTTGGCCAGGGTGGTCTTGCCGGTGCCCGGCAGGTCCTCCAGCAGGATGTGCCCCCGGGCCAAAAAAGCCGTCAGCGCCATCTCCACCGCCTCATTTTTACCGATGATCACGGATTCTATTTGGTTTTTGAGCAGGTCCGTCAGGCGGGACGCTTCATTGAATATGTCAGCCGCGGGATTTGGCAGCGCCAAGGGACAGTCTCCTTCCGGTGCGTAAAAGGTCGAATAATTAATTATTATATCATACTTGAGCGTTGTTTGTGTTTCGTGGAAATTAGGCTATAATTGATTTAACATTTTCCAGGAGGTTATTGCATGAGTATCAAACTGGTTATTTTTTCTGATTACATCTGACCCTTTTGCTATCTCGGCAAAGGTATTGTCGAAAAGCTCAAGCAGTCCTATGATATCGAGGCAGAGTGGGTGGGTTATGAACTGCACCCGGAAACGCCGCCGGAGGGAAAGCTGATGCGGCAGATCATCGCCAATTACGACCCCGCCAGGATGGTCATGAACTTTAACCGGGCCGGCGCGGCTTACGGTATCGCCTTCAACCCCATTGAGGTGGTGCCCAATAGCCGGCTGGCGCTGGAGGCCGCCGAGTTCGCCCGGGACGCCGGGCTTTATGAGCAGGCCCATGAGCGGTTGCTGCGGGCGTATTTCTATGAGGGGGAGAACGTGGGCCTGAAGGAAATCCTGCTCAGACTGCTGGGTGAAATTGGCCTGGACCGGCAGGGGCTAAGCGAAGCCCTGGACGACGGCGTTTATGCCGGGCGGCTGCGGCAGGCCCGGGAACAGGCCAAAGAGTACGACGTAACGGCGCTGCCAACTTTTATTACCAACGGCCGGGATAAGCTCGTGGGGGCCAAGCCCTATGAGCAGTTTACCAGGCTGTTGGACGAGCATGTAAACCCATGAAAAAGGTAAAACTGACCCGGGGCGTCTGGCAGAGAAAACCCCAGACCCAGGTGACGCCCAATAAAAAAGCGCAGGGCAAAAAGTATGCCTGCCGCAAAAAAGGTCAAACCGAAGCGTAGGGGCGCCCGGGTGGTACAAATCGAGGTGTGGGTTGCCCCAAGTGGGTCGCCCCAAAATGGGGTTCGAGGAGGGTTCAGGTTGATGAATATACTGGTCACCGGAGGCGCCGGGTATATCGGCTCCCATACCTGCGTCGCTTTGCTTGAAGCGGGACATGCGGTGATTGTGGCGGACAACCTCTGCAACAGCGATGCCGAGACCCTGGAGCGGGTGAAGCGGATTAGCGGCAGGGAAATCACTTTTTACCGGATTGACGTGACCGTTGAAGCAGCCGTTGAGGCCGTGTTCGCCAACCATTCAATTGAGGGCCTCGTCCATTTCGCCGGGCTCAAGGCGGTGGGCGAGTCGGTGGAAAAGCCGCTGGCCTATTATTACAACAACCTGGTCGGCACTATGACGCTGGCCAGGTTGTGCCTGAAATACGGTGTAAAAAAGTTCGTGTTCAGCTCGTCGGCCACGGTTTACGGAGAAAACCGGGTGCCCTTTGTGGAAACCATGCCCCTTCTGCCCGCCACAAATCCTTATGGTGAATCAAAGGCCATCAGTGAGCGGATTCTTACCGATACCGCCAAAGCCAATCCTTATTTGGCCGTGGCGCTGCTGAGGTACTTCAACCCGGTGGGCGCCCATGAAAGCGGGCTGATTGGGGAAGCGCCCGCCGGCATTCCCAACAACCTGATGCCTTATATCACCCGGGTGGCCAAAGGCGAGCTGGACAAGCTGCGGATATTCGGCGACGACTATTCCACGGTGGACGGTACCGGCGTCCGGGATTATATCCACGTGATGGACCTGGCCGAGGGGCATGTGACGGCGCTGGAGAACCTCACCCCGGGCGTGCATATTTATAATTTGGGCACCGGTCGCGGTACCAGCGTATTGCAGTTGGTGCAAGCTTTTGAGGAGGCCAACGGTCTGTGCCTGCCCTATGAAATAGCGCCCCGGAGACCCGGGGATATCGCCGAGTGTTACGCCGACGCGTCGAAGGCCCAAAAAGACTGGGGCTGGACGCCCGGGAGAAACCTGACGGACATGTGCCGGGACGCCTGGCGCTTTGAGCAGGGACGCTACAGACTGTCAAAAAGCTGATCCAGTTCGTCGTAAATGCCGAAAAGCTTATCCACAACATCCCCGTCCAATGCCGACCGGCGGACCATGTCACGCATGATTTTTTCAATGGCGTCCTTTTCCATTCCCCGCCGGTACGGCCGGTCCTCGCGCAGGGCGGTAAAAACGTCGGCGGCGGCAATGATCCTCGAACCCGGGGGAATTTGCGGCGCGTTTAAATGAAAGGGATAGCCGCTGCCGTCCAGTTTCTCATGGTGATAGGCCGCCCAGGCGGCAATTTCGTCGGCAATGCCGGCGTTATTGAGAATATGATAGGTATAGTAAGGATGCTGTCTGATCACGGTAAACTCGTCCATAGTTAACTGGCCCTGTTTTTCCAAAATGCCGTCCCCTATAGAAAGCTTGCCCAGATCATGCAGCAGCCCCGCGATTTTCATGTTTACCAACTCGCCGGCATTAAAGCCCATCACGGAGCCCAGCAGTACGGCGGCGCCGGCCACACCGCGGGAATGGCGGTACGTGAAAGGGCTTTTCCGGTCAATTACGTCCGCGAACAGGTTGGCTAATTCTAAAACCTCGTCCGTACCGACGATGAGGGGAAAATTAGCATCCTGAGGTTTATTTAGAACCTTCGGCGCAATTAAATCCAGCCAGAAGCTTTCGCGCCGGGACAACAGCATAAACTGCTCCACCAGATCGGGATCAAAAACAACACCGGAAAGATTTTTAATTCTCTCCGTGATCTGTTCAACCTGGCGCAGAATGGGTTCATCCGATTTATGCCGGTCAAGGAACAGGATGTCAATCCGGTCGGCCAGGTGAATAATCCTGGCCGCGAGAGGAATATCCCGTCCGGTTGCTCCGGTTTTATTGCCGCCGGCAAAATTGGCGTGGTGATGCAGGATTATATTCGCCACCGGTTTTAACAGTTTGTACCTGCTGACCAATGTCGCTCCGTTTGTGCAATGCTCCTGGGGGTTGTCAACTTCAAAATTAAGCAGCACGGCTCTTTCTCCCCAGGTTTTTACTCCGATGTCGTGAATGATGGCCGCCGTGCCGACTAAATTTTTCTCCTCCCGGTTCAGTCCAATCCGGTCCGCCAGGTTTAAGCTGATCCGGCAAACCCTGTCATGATGGGCGTTGATGCCCCGGCTGTCAAAATCCAGGCATGAGGACAGCGCCGTCAGTAACCGGTGCAAATCAATTTCTGCCATGGTAAGATCACCCTTATATTTTTCGTTGCCTGACAAATTCGGTGCTCAGATGATTAATTCCTACCGGGATCAACCTTGAATTGTGTCGAACTATTAACCTAACTGGCAATGGACAAAAAAAGATTTAATTGTTATGATAAATAGTACCAAAATTCAGAAAAAAAGGGTTTGGGGCCAAAACTGGAGTGTTTCAATTTTGCATTTAGGGCAGATAATCAGGGATTTTAGGAAAGAAAGAGGTTTGACCCTGCACGAACTGGCGGAAAGAATAGAAATATCCACTTCCTATTTGAGCGCCCTGGAAAGAAACCTGCGCAAGCCTTCCATCCAGGTGTTGAGAAAGATCAGTGATAAACTGAACCTGCCCGTTAATTTCCTCGTCGGCGCCCAAGATGATGTTTTTACCGGGAAAAAACTTGCCTACATGCGGGAAAGCAGGGGCATGAGCATAGAGGATCTGTCGGAAATCAGCGACATTCCGGCGGCGCAGTTGGTCAGATTCGAGGAAGGCCTGGAAATCCCCGACCTGGAGGCGGTAAAAAAGATTTCCGAAGCCCTGAACGTAACCATCAAGTTTTTTCTGGATCTAAGTGAGAACAGCAACAGTATCGGTAAAAAAATTAAAAAAGTGCGTATGGACAGGGGCTTTACCGTCACCGAGCTGGCGGAAAAGGTTAACGTGACCCCCGGCCTGATCAGTCAAATTGAAAACGGCCAAACCACTCCCGCGCTGGAAACACTGCAAAACATCGCCGAAAAACTTTATGTCCCGTCTTCCTACCTGCTGATGGAGAATAAAGACGTTGAAGAACTGCTGGCTACTTTATCCCCCGATGTAATTGAGCTATTGGGTGAGCCGAATGTGCAGACCGTGTTAAGGGCGCTTAGAGGATTTAAGAACAATGAAATCAGGTACATCATTAATTACATCGAGTTCTTCCAAAAAAACAAGCATTTTTTTCTGTCCTGACGGGTAAATTCGCTTGTGAGAAGCGTTTTTGGGGAGGTTGGCAGAGTGGACGGTACAATACATATGGAACAGGAATTGTTAAACAAGCTGAAAGAAGCGGTGATTTTTTTTGATGAGCTCCAAATGGAGGATGCCGTTAAGCAATGGCTGAAAAATGGCTACGATCCCGCCGTGGCTATTTTCAACGGGTTGGTGCCGGGCATGGAGGAAGTGGGCAGGCTTTACGAGGACCAGGTATATTTTATACCGGAAATGCTGTTATGCGCCGATGTGCTCTATAAAGGCCTGGAACTGTTGCGGGCCATGATTGATAAAAAGGAAGTCGCCTTCAAGGGCAAGGTTGTGATCGGCGTGGTCAGCGGAGATATTCACGATATTGGCAAAAATATTGTTAAGATGATGCTGGACATATCCGGTTTTCATATTTACGATCTGGGCCGGGACGTGCCCCTCGAGAAATTTATTCACACCGCGGAAAGGGTAAACCCGGACATCATTTGTTTGTCCACCATGATGACCACCACCATGTTTGAGATGAGAAAGATCATCAGGATGATTAACGAGCACAACCCGGGCATCAGGATATTAATCGGAGGCGCTCCGGTGACTGAAAAAGTTGCCCGCCGGTGGGGGGCCAGCGGTTACGGCGAGGACGCCAATCATGCCCTGAAGGTGGCCGTCAGCCTGATGAACCAGATCAAGATTGAATCCGGTTATGCATAGTTAATTGGTTAAATACCTGGTTGATTTATTATTTTGCAGTTGCTATAATAAGAAGGAATAGTCAGAACATTCAATTTTTTTATACTAAAGTTAAGTAATAGAGTAAATTTATTATACAAATGTACAAAGGAGGTCCGGCCGGTAAATGAAAATAAAAATTATCTGCGGATTTTTGGGCGCCGGTAAAACAACCTGTATCTGCAATATTCTGCAGAAAAAAGACGCCTTTAACGCCGTCCTGGTCAATGAATTCGGGGACATCGGCATTGACGCGGAGTTAATTCAGCGCGGGGAGAACATTGACATGGTGGAGCTGCCCAGCGGGTGTATTTGCTGCACCCTGGCCAATGATTTTGTGCGGGCGGTGACCGAGATTAAAACCAAAATCAATCCGGAGAGATTAATTATTGAACCTTCGGGTCTGGCAGTCCCCTCGGGCATTCTGGAAGCGCTGGAGCCGGTCCAGGAAAAGCTGGGCCTGGAAATTGAGGCTATTATCGGCATCGTCGATGCGGACAGGTTTTTGCCCAATATCCACAGCGGACTGTTCGGGGACTTTTATACCGACCAACTGGCCAACTCGGATATTATCATGATCAACAAGGTGGACCTGGTCAGTCCGGCCACGCTGAACGCCGTGGAAGAGGAAATCAAAAAGTACAATGAATCGGCCATTGTAATCCATGCGGTAAACTGCGAGGCGAATATTCCGGAAATCGAGAAAAAACAGGGCGAACACTTTTTGCACCTGCATTTTGACCATACCTTCGACTCCTTTGCCGTTACCAATAAGGACGCCTCCTACATCCAAAGCGAGGTCGGGTCTCTGCTGGATGAGCTCAAAGACGGCAAATACGGCAATATCCTCCGGGCCAAGGGCATCTACAACACCGGCACGGGGTATGAAAACTTCGATTTTGTGGAAGGAAACATTTCCTTCAAGCCGATGAAGGGGGGGGAGGAAAATAAGTTCATCTTTATCGGTAAGGACGTGAAGAGAAAAGAGCTGGAGCAAAGACTGGCCGAAATACAGCATCAATAATACTTTGCCGCTTGGGGTGTGAAAATTTGACGGTATATAAAATCGGTGAGTTCAAGCGTGATAAAGAACCTTATTACCTGCCTGCCGGCAGGGAGATAGAATTATTCAAGGCCGCGGCGGGCAAAAAATTGCCCGTGCTTTTGAAAGGCCCCACGGGCTGCGGGAAAACAAGGTTTTTGGAGTATATGGCCTTTAACCTGAACAGGCCGCTGATTACCATTGCCTGTCACGAGGATTTAACCACCTCCGACCTGGTGGGCAGGTATCTGCTCAAGGGTGAGCAGACGGAATGGGTGGACGGTCCATTAACCATCGCGGTCAAGAAAGGAGCCATATTTTACCTGGACGAGGTGGTTGAGGCCCGTAAAGACACCATTGTGGTGATTCATCCGTTGACTGACGATAGAAGGATCCTGCCCCTGGAGAAAAAAGGCGAGGTGCTGGAGGCGCCGGATGATTTTCTGCTGGTGGTTTCTTATAATCCGGGCTACCAGACTATTTTGAAGGATTTGAAGCAGAGCACCAAGCAGCGGTTCGTGTCACTGGAATTCGATTTTCCGGCCCCGGAACAGGAAGTGGAAATTGTCAGCCGGGAAACCGGCATTGACCGGCCGGTGGCGGAAAAACTGGTGGAACTGGCGGGCAAGATCAGAAGTTTAAAAAACAGGGGCCTGGAGGAAGGGGTCAGCACCAGGCTGCTGATCTATGCCGCCGGTTTAATCACCCAGGGCGTTCCGCTGCGGGAGGCGATCAAGGTGACAATGATTAACCCCCTGACGGATGACTTTTCCATCCAGAGGAGCCTGGAGGAAGTTACAGTTTCCATTTTTACATAACAAGTGATGGTTAAAGGGGTTTCAATGGAGAGCTTATTCAAAGAACAGGCCGGTTTTTTCGACCCCCGGCTCAGGAAACTGGCCGAACAGTGCGCTGCGGCCCTGGCCGGCAGCAATCCCGGGGGACTGGAACAGTTCATGCAGACCGCGGCTACCCTGGCCCGGACCGGGGACCGGGATTTTGCGCGGCACTGGCTGACGCTGACGGTGGAAATAGCCGGCGCGCCATGGGAGACGCTTTGGAATTGGCTTAACTACAGCCCCTCGGTGCAGGGCGTTTTAACTCCGGAGGCCCTGGCCGGATGGGCACGGTTATATATCGCGGCCGGCAGGTATAACCAGAATACCGGCAATCTGGTGATTAAGCAAAGCAGGGATATTTTTGCCGGGGTTGACGCAGCCGGGCAGCTTACGCTGTTGGAAAACTGCCTGGAATTAAGTTCGGTGAGCTGGCCGGCGGCGACGGAGTTTTTCCGGACTATCCCCGCGGCCGTCAAGCACCTGCCGGACAGCGCCGTCAGGGATTGGTACCGCCAGGGGCTATATTTTGCCCGCCGGGATGCCAGACTGGGGGAAGCTTACTTCAGAGCAGGCGAGATATGGACGCAGTGTTCATTTGAGGTTTTCAGCAGCCTGATAGCCCGGGGAAATAAGCTGTTGAATCTGGACGTTGAATTGGCCATCGTATTTTTTAACACCGTGCCCGGCCTGGTGCAAAAAATGGGCCCGCGCATTTTTGAGCGGCTGCTGCCGGAGTGGAGCCGCCGGATGGAGGAACTGTACGCGGTTGATGCGGCCGCGGCCCTGGAGTATGCCAGGGCGGGCAGCCGGGTGCTGCCGCTGATTAAAGAAAAGGGCCTTGACCCGTGGTCCGGCGCGGTGCTGCACCTGGCCGGGGTTAGCAGGAAGGCTGCCCTGGCGCTGGCCGCGGCGGGCGACCGGGTATTCGGGGAATTGAATATTGAAGAATTCAAGGATTGGTTTGCCCGGGTTTGGAATGAGCACCGCGGGCAGGAGGAGAAGCTGACTGAAGCGGTGGCCCTGCAGACCAGGGAAAGCGTGAAACGGCTGGTTTTCTTCCGGCGGGGCGTCGACCTGGAGGATGTGGTGAAGAGCTTGACCTTTTACGCCGCCGCTTTCTTTAACCGGGATGTTATGATTAAGTCTTTGGCGCTGCTGCCAACCGAGGTTTTACCGGCGGGACCGGGCTCGGCCACCGGTGACGGCAGCCGGGTTTACCTGCCGCGGTTTATCAGTATCTATCCCACCGCGGAAGATAATCTGGGCGTTTATAAATCGCTGCTGCTCCACGAGATAGCGCACCTGCTTGGGGATACTTATGACCTTGAACCGGAGACCCTGGCGAAGATGGCCCGGGAGTTCAGCCTCTCGGCAAAATTTGCGGAAATTTCTGAATATCATACTTATTTTTCGCTTTTTGAGCACTACAGCTTGATCCGACACTTGTTTGAGCTGATTGAAGACGCCCGGGCGGAAAGACTGCTGCTTATTTCCCACCCCGGCCTGGCCAAAGAACTGCTGTCCCGGGATTGGCCGGAGAACGGTGCAGACTGCGGCGGCGGATTGTTTCATCAGGCGGCCGAAGCCGTGGCGGCGGGGTCGGCCGGCGCCCAAACCGGCGGCGCGGGGACGGAATATTTTGCGGAAACCTTTACGGTTTTTTGGCGGTCGGTTGTGGCCGGGGGGGGCCCGGGGGCC
>JAEXOR010000058.1 GCA_023439185.1 Bacillota bacterium
TTTTTGTTTATGGTTCACCCCCAAGGATACAGGTATATTGTATGCACCACTTGGCATATTAAGCCAAGTGGTTTATTATTCTGTTACTTAATTGCCGCGATAAAAGCGCCGGCCGCCACCGCGGTGCCGATAACCCCGGCTACGTTGGGACCCATGGCGTGCATCAGCAGGTAGTTCTGCGGGTTGGCCTGGTTGCCCATATTATGCACCACCCGGGCGGCCATCGGTACAGCAGACACTCCGGCGGCCCCAATCAGCGGGTTCACCTTGTTCTTGGAGAACACGTTCATAATCTTGGCGATGATCACACCGCCGGCAGTGGCAAAGGCGAAGGCTACAACACCCATGACAAATACGCCGATGGTTTTCCAGGTTAAGAAGGTTTCGGCGCTCATGGTTGAACCCACGGCAACCCCCAGCAGAATGGTTACTATATTCATCAGTTCATTGCGGCTGGTGTTGGTAAGTCTTTCCACCACGCCGCTTTCCATGAACAGGTTGCCCAGCATAAACATGGCAATCAGCGGGGCGGACATGGGTACCAGCAGCATGATGATAATGGAAGTGAGCAGGGGAAAAACTATTTTTTCGGTTTTGCTGACCACTCTCATCTGAGTCATTACCATGGCCCGTTCCTGTTGCGTGGTGAGCGCCTTAGCAATGGGCGGAATGATTACCGGCACCAGGGCCATGTAGGAATATGCGGCCACCGACACGGCGCCCATCATGTGCGGGGCCAAGTTGGCCGAAAGGAATATGGAAGTGGGCCCGTCAGCGCCGCCGATAATACCGATGGTGGCAGCCTCACTAATGGTAAAGCCCATCAGCAGCGCGCCCAGGAAAGCGCCGTAAACGCCCAATTGGGCCGCTGCGCCCAGCAGCAGAGTTTTGGGGTTTGCAATCACCGGACCAAAGTCGGTCATTGCCCCCAGCCCCAGGAAAATCAAAGGTGGGATTAATTCAGTTTCAATACCGTAATGATAGAAGATGTAAAACAGCCCGCCCTCTTCCGTAAGGCCGGTAACGGGAAAGTTGGCCGCGAAGATACCAAAACCGATGGGTATTAAAAGCAGCGGCTCAACTCCCTTTTTAATGGCCAGATAAAAGAGGACAAAGGCGATCAGCCACATGGCGATATTGCCGACGGTCAGGCTGAATAACCCGTTGCTCATAAAAATTTCTATTAGCTGATCCATACCGATGCTCCTTTTTAAATTATAGTCCTATAGGATGTTCGAAAAGCCCGAGCTCCTTTTCGAACACCCATTTTTACCTACTTCAATGCCACCAGTACGGTTTCCGTGCTGACCACATCGCCTACGCCGATATTTACTTCAGCCACTTCCCCGTCGGAAGGGGCATATACTTTAATCTGCATTTTCATCGCTTCCAGGGTTACCACCACGTCGTTTTTCTTAACCTGTTCGCCCACCTTGGCCTCAACCGAAACCACTTTGCCCACCATGGGAGCGCTAATTTGCACCATCACTTACTACCTCCTAATTAGTTGCTTTTAATTTCTCTTGATTCTTTTTCTCCATGCTCTTAATAACCGCACCGGTGCCCTGCACTGATATTTGCAGCAATATCAGCACCACAAAAACAGATATTATCCCTGACAGGGCTACCGTTAAAGCCGCACCCCAGTCAACCATACACACATAACCTCCCTGATATTAAAGAATGAGCTGTACCGGCCGTTATTGCTGCGGCTGGGATACGAAAACAGCCGGCACAGATTTTATTTTGTACCGTCAAAAATTACATATTAATGTTGGAGAACTTCCTCCACGGTCTGGCTTCGTTCTTGTTCTCCAGCAGGTCCAGGCTGGCGCAGATTTTTTTCCTGGTTTCCGAAGGCAGGATAATGTCGTCCACGTAGCCGCGCTCACCGGCATGGTAGGGGTTCTCGTACAGATCCCGGTATTCCTGGATCCTTTTGGCCTTTACTTCATCGGGATTCTCAGCGTTTTTGATTTCTTTGGCGAAAATTACGCTGGCGGCGGTTTCAGCCCCCACGATGGTGATGGTGGCTTCGGGCCAGGCGTAAACGATATCCGCGCCGGTATCCTTGCAGCACATCCCCAGGTAGGCGCCGGCAAAGGACTTGCGCATGATTACCGTGACCTTGGGCACGGTGGCGTCGATATAAGCGTACAGCATCTTGGCGCCGTGCCGGAGGATACCCTTCCATTCCTGGTCGGGACCAATCATATAAGCCGGTGTGTCATGCAGGTTCACCAGCGGAATGTTGAACAGGTCGCAGAAGCGGACGAACCTGGATACCTTGTCCGCGGCGTTGCAGTCGATAACCCCGCCCATCCAGTTGGGCTGGCTGGCCACGATACCGGTGCTGCGGCCGTTGAACCGCCCGAAACCGATAATCACGTTTTTGGCGAAGTCAGGCATGATTTCCAGGAACACGCCGTTATCGACGAGCTTGAAAATCACTTCGTGCATGTCGTAAGGGAACATGGTCTGTTCGGGGATCATGCCGTCCATTTCCGGCACCAGACGCATGGGGTCGTCGCCGGTTTCCACCCGGGCCGGCTTTTCAGTGTTGTTCTGGGGCAGGTAGGACAGCAGTTCCTTGGTCCTGTCTAGGCAGTCTTTATCGTCGCCGGCCACAATATGGGTGCAGCCCGATTTAACGGCATGCGCTTCCACACCGCACAGGGTTTCCAGGTCAATGTCAATACCCAGCTGGGTTTTTACGAAAGCGGGGCCGGCTATACCCATGTAACCGTGGGTGCGGCTCTGGATTACAAAGTCCTGCATCACCGGGTGGTAGGCCTGTCCGCCTAGGCAGGGGCCCAAAAGCAGCGCAACTTGCGGGATGATGCCCGAAGCCAGGTTCTGGGACTTGAACAGCCAGGCGTAAGCCTCCAGGGTGTCGATACCTTCCTGCAGCCTGGCGCCGCCGGAATCGTTCATGCCGATAAAGGGAATGCCCATTTCCTTGGCCATGTCGATGGCCGCGGCGAACTTCTTGCCGTGGTACTCGCCAAAGGTACCGGCCATGGCGGTGTAGTCCTCGGCGCCCACCATCACCATCCGGCCGTTGACCTTGCCGTAGCCGCAGACGACCCCTTCAGCGGGGACATTTTTATCGGCCATGCCGAAGTTGGTGATGCGGTGCCTGACAAAGGTGCCGATTTCGGTGAAGGTGCCGGGATCAAAGAAGTATTCCACCCTTTCCCGAGCTGTCAGTTTACCTTCCTTGTGCTGTTTGGCGACGGCTTTTTCGCCGCCCATCTGGTAGATTTCCTCTCTCCTGCGCTTCAGCTCTTCGTATTTCTGACTCATAGTAACCTCCCTGAATTGTACCTTTTTATTCTTGAAAATGTTGTTCGGTCTTAGCGGTTGGGTGCGTAACCAAGTTCAATGTTGGCAATGATCTGCTGGTGCATGTTGGAGGTTCCCTCCAGGGTTTCAAACTGCTTGGCGTCGCGGAGCCATCTGCCGCAGGGATATTCATTGGAATAACCGTAGGAGCCGTAAATTTTCATGGCCAGGTTGGCGCCATGGACGGCGGCGTTGCAGCCGGCCAGTTTAGCCATGGAAGTGGCCTGCTGGCTGGGCAGGTTATTGTCTTTCAGCCACGCGGCGCGGTAAACCAGATATTTGGCCGCCTCGTCTTCCAGCAGCATTTCGGCGATCTGGGCCTGGATCATCTGGTGCTTCCCAATGGGTTTGCCGAACTGGATCCGCTCATTGGCGTATTGCACGGAACCTTCCAGGCAGGCCTTGGAAAGAGCGGCGGCGCCGGCGGCGCAGCCCATGCGGGTATTGTTAAGCTGCCACATGCAGATATAGAAGCCCTTGTTGAGCCCGCCCAGCAGGTTTTCCTTGGGCACCACCGCGTTTTCGAAAATCAGTTCCGAGGTGGGAGCGGGCCACATGCCCACTTTGTCGTGAATCGGCACCCGGGTGACGCCGGGGGTGTTGTTGTAGTCGATAACGAAGGCGGACAGCCCCTTGGGGCCGGCGCCCTTTTCGGTGACGGCGTAAAGCAGCCCCACGTCGCAGGTGTGCCCGCCGGAGATCCACATTTTGCTGCCGTTAATCAGCCAGTGGTCGCCCTTATCCACCGCCATCGTTTTCATGCTGGCCACGTCTGAACCGGCGTTGGCCTCGGTGATGGCAAAACTGCCCACCGATGTCCCGTCCAAGAGACCGGGGATATATTTCTCCTTTTGTTCTTCGGTGCCGTACTCATTGATGGTCATCGCGGGACCCCAGCAGTTGCCGCTGATGGCCAGCCGCCAGGATGTATGGACCTTGGCTATTTCATATAGCGCGATAACACCTTCCATCCAGCCCATGCCGTTTCCGCCGTATTCCTCAGGCAAGCTCCAGCCCAGCAGGCCCAGTTCGCCCATCTTGGTTAATATCTCACGGCGATAGTAATGGTTCTTCTCATCCTCTTCAATAAAAGGCGCAATCTCCTTTTCCGCGAAATTGCGGGCCATGTCCTGGACCATTTGTTGTTCTTCCGTCAACGCAAAATCCATTGTTTAACTCCCTCCTGGTTTTATTAGAGATACCATCATTAAATTATCACGCAATAAACGTGCCATCAGTTGGACATGGGTGCGGCCCCGGAGGCATGCTGTGAATATTCTGCTAAATCCGCGGCTTTACCCGGATCAATGGGAACCCGTTTTGCCAACCCCCCCTCCCGTCGCGGGCAAAAAAGTCTTGCAATAATGCATTATCAATGCATTATTGCAAGACGCTGAATCAATGCCCCTTATTTCACCACCTTGTGGCGATGTAATTATGCAGTTACAAGCCAAACTCCCGGGGCCGGCTGACGGACAGATGAAAGGCATACTTGACGGCCTGCGCTATCCGGCCGCAGGCCATGCCATCGCCGTAGGGATTGACGGCCTCGGACATGGCGCGGTAATAATCCGCGTCCCCAAGGAGACGCCAGGCCTCGGCGCGTATAGCGGCGCGGTCTGTGCCCACCAGGCGCACGGTGCCGGCGTCCACGGCCTCGGGGCGCTCGGTGGTATCGCGCAGTACCAGCACGGGCTTGCCCAGGGAGGGGGCTTCTTCCTGCAGCCCCCCGGAATCGGTAAGCACCAGATGGCAGCGAGACATCAGATTGGCAAAGGGTTCGTAGTCCAGCGGTTCCAGCAGGCGCACCCGGGCCGAGCCGCCCAGCACTTCATCCGCCACGGAGCGCACCGCGGGGTTTTTATGCACCGGGAAAATCACCCGTACGTCGGAAAATTGCTCCATGATATCCCGCAGGGCCAAGTAAATATCCCGCATCGGAGCACCCAGGTTTTCCCGGCGGTGAGTGGTTACCAGCAGCACCCGGTGCCGCTGGAAGTCCATCCCGTCCAGCAGCGGGTCGTCAAACCGGTATTCCGGGCGCACCGTGGCCAGCAGCGCGTCAATGACGGTGTTGCCGGTAACAAAGATGCGGCCGGGGTCCACCCCTTCCCGCAAAAGGTTTTCCCGGGCGCCGGCGGTGGGGGCGAAATGCCACGAGGCCAGTCCACCGGTGAGGCGGCGGTTCATTTCCTCGGGAAAAGGGGAGTACCGGTTGCCGGTGCGCAGCCCCGCCTCCACATGCCCCACCGGGATTTGCAGATAATAGGCGGCCAGGGCGGCGGCGAAGGTGGTGGAGGTATCGCCGTGCACCAGCACCAGATCGGGCTGTTCCTTTTCCAGCACCGGCTTCAGGCCTTCAATGGCCCGGGCGGTGATATCGAACAGGGTTTGACCGGCCCGCATGATGTTCAGATCATGGTCGGGCCGGATATCAAACAGCCGCAGCACCTGGTCCAGCATTTCCCGGTGCTGGGCGGTCACCGCCACTCGGCAGTCCAGGGCGTCGTCCTTCTGCAGCAGCTTCACCAGGGGGGCCATTTTGATGGCCTCGGGCCTGGTGCCGAACACCACTAAAACCTTCATAAAAACAAAACACCCCCGGAACAGGAGTCAGAATTCAGGAGTCAGAATGCTATGCCTAAGATACATCATTCATCATCGGGTACCAGGTAGCCCTTTTGGATCAACTTTTCGACGTGCTCGTCCAGGGCTTTTTCAATATTCACCCCGTAGTGTTCTTCCAGAACGAACATCATGGAAACGGCGGTCTGGGCCACGTCCAGCAACTCCCGGGTAATCCGGTCCAGTGCTTCCCCGTCGCCGACGGCGCGGCGCTCCCCGCTCATGCCCCGCAGCTTGCCAATGGCCTGAGCCAGTTCGCCGGCCTCCTCCATCAGCTTGAGCGCAGTGGATTCCATGGTGGGAGTGAGGTTGTTCAATCTGGGCAGGGCCACGATTTTTTTCCGCACCGTTAATCACCATCTTCCTAACAGGGGCCAGACATTAAAATTATTAGGGCTGCATTATAAAATCACCATATTCCTGATAAGTATTCGATCCCATTTGACATTATACCTGCTTTTTTTCATAACTCTGACTGAAGCATGCCCCCGGGGTTACTTTGGTTCGGATATCAGGTCTTCGTAAAACGCCTTTATATATGGTTGGTAATCGAAGTACTCGCGCCAGGTTCGCTCCAGGAAGTCGAACCTGGCTTTTTCATCTTTGCTGCAAAGCAATGTTCCGGCGGTAGCGTGATAACGCAGGCTCAAAGGAGCGCTGTTCAGTGTCAGCACGTCTACCGGCAAGCCCACCAGGCGATCCAAGGACATGGCCAGATCGGACTCGTATATCCAGTGTTTATGCGACAGGGCAGATTCATCCAGGTATATTGCCACGTCCACATCGCCGCACGGCGCCGGCAGGGTAAAGGAACCGTGCAGGTAAGCGAAGATGATTTCATCGCGCCAGCTCAACTCTTTTTTCAGTATTTCTTTAATCCGTTCTTTATCCGCTTCCGTCAGGAGGCGTTTTTCTTTTTTCATGATCCCGCTCCCCCGGTCTGCCTTAGGAATAACTTTATTTCTTCAATGTATTTGGTCAGGTCGAGAATATCATTGTTCAAAATACTGTGCACTATCGAATCGTCAATATTGCCGTACCCGTGCACCAGTAGGTTTCTGAATTTGGCCATGGATGCCAATTGACCCGCCAGTTTCTTGGCAATAATGCCATTTTCACCCAAAATGCGAAAGCATTCCGCGTAACTTTGCGGCGCTTCCCGGGCCACTCTGGCAGCCAGGTGATTGCATATGCTTTGCGCCGCTTCAATAGCTATGATTAGTTGGTACTTGGTTCCCGAAACCAATATTGGGTTCGCAAGAAACTGGTCCGACGTGGTTTGGGCTATGTTATGCAAAAAAGATAAGGATTTTTCCAGATCGGAAATTTTGGTTGCCAGCAGCTCCCGGTTCAGAAAAAGATTTTTTTCTTCCATAGCGTAAGCCCCATTTTGATCAGTGGATTATATTTAAAATAGTATAACATCGTTCAGGGCGCAAAGGAAACCTGCCGGGCAGTTTTACTGAATTTTCCCCCGTTAATTTTTCATAATAACTCAACTTTCGGAGCAAATATAAACAGCATGACCGTTGTGTCACGGGCGCCTTACGGACTTACCCCGCACCTCTGCCCACTCCCGCAGGCTGGCCATACTGTAATACCAAAGTAAATATCCTATGCAACTATTAAATCATTTAAGCGTACCGGACAAGCTCAATACCGGCTTCATTCAGCATGGCCAGGGCCAGTGGGTCCGGGTAGTCGCCCCGGTAAATTACTTTGACGATCCGGGCGTTGGCCATCATTTTGGCGCATAATACGCAGGGCTGGTGTGTGCAGTAAAAAATGCCTCCGGCGATGGTGATACCATGCACCGCAGCCTGCAAAATAGCGTTTTGCTCAGCGTGCAGACCGCGGCATAATTCGTGCCGTTCTCCGGAGGGAATCCCCTGGCGTTCGCGCGTGCAGCCGATATCCAGGCAATGGGCCAGACCGGAGGGAGCGCCGTTATACCCCGTGGTCAAAATGCGGTTGTCCCGTACGATGATGGCCCCCACATTGCGGCGCAGGCAGGTGGAGCGCTTGGCCACCGTGCCGGTAATTTCCATGAAATAATCATCCCAGGCGGGACGGGGCATACACTCCACCTTCTTCGTAAAGGGGGAACCGGCGGCACAGTTCGGCGGCCATTTCCGCGGCCCGCTTCCGGCCGGATTCGTCCGCGCCGGGGCTGATGGCCAGGTGGATGATTTCCGCGATCTGTTCCATTTCCGGCTCTTTCAGGCCCCGGGTGGTTACCGCCGGGGTACCGACGCGGATACCGCTGGTAACCACCGGCGGCTGCGGGTCAAAGGGGATGGCGTTTTTGTTCACGGTAATCCCAATCTGATCCAGGGCTTTTTCGGCATCCCTGCCGGTGATGTTTTTATTGCGCAAGTCCACCAGCATCATGTGGTTGTCGGTGCCGCCGGAGATTAGTTCAAAGCCGCGTTTGATCAATGCCGAGGCCAGCGCCCGGGCGTTGTTGACGATCTGCTGCTGGTATTCCTTAAAGCCGGGCTGCAAGGCTTCGCCGAAAGCCACCGCTTTGGCGGCGATCACGTGCATCAGCGGCCCGCCCTGAATGCCCGGAAATACTGCTTTGTCTATTTTGGCGGCGTATTCTTCCTTGCACAGGATTAAACCGCCCCGGGGTCCGCGCAGCGTCTTGTGGGTGGTGGTGGTAACCACGTCGGCGTGGGGTACCGGGTTGCTGTGCAGGCCCGTCGCCACCAGACCGGCAATGTGCGCCATGTCCACCACCAGGTAGGCACCGACCTGCCGGGCTATTTCCCCCATCCGGGCAAAGTCGATTTCCCTGGGGTACGCGCTGGCCCCGGCCATGATCAGCCCGGGCTTGCATTCAAGAGCCGCGGCCAGGACTTTGTCGTAATCAATCCGGCCGGTCCCTTCCTCCACCCCGTAAAAGGCGATCTTAAAATAACGGCCGGAAAAATTCAGCGGACTGCCGTGGGTCAGGTGACCGCCATGGGCCAGGTTCATGCCTAAAATGGTATCACCAGGATCGAGCAGGGCGAAATACACCGCCGTGTTGGCCTGGGAACCGGAGTGCGGCTGAACATTGGCGTGCTGGGCGCCGAAAAGCTTTTTGGCCCGCTGGATGGCCAATTCCTCGGCGACGTCCACCTCCTCGCAGCCGCCGTAATAACGCCGGCCCGGCAGCCCTTCGGCATATTTGTTGGTCAGCACCGAGCCCTGGGCTTCCATGACGGCCCGGCTGACGATATTTTCAGAGGCAATTAGCTCCAGGGTGTTACGCTGCCGATCCAACTCACGCTGGACGGCCCTGCTGATTTCCGGATCTGTTTCTGCCAGGGGGCGGTAAAAAGTCATTGTTTCTTCCCACCTTGTTCCTTTTCCATTTCAGTAATTTTCTCCACGCGACGGGCGTGCCTGCCCCCGGCAAACCGGGCGCCCAACCAGGCGCCGACTATATCTATGGCCAGGCCCGGTCCGATAACCCGTTCTCCCAGGGTAATGATGTTGGCATCGTTATGCTCTCCGGCCATCCGGGCTGAAAAAGTATCATGGCAAAGTGCCGCCCTGATGCCCGGCACCTTGTTGGCCGCGATACTGACCCCGATGCCGGTGCCGCAGCAAAGTATGCCCCGGCTGAACTCTCCCCGGGCTACCGCCCCGGCCACTGCCGCGGCAAAATCCGGGTAATCCACCGATTCGGTGGAATAAGCACCGAAGTCATGGTAGTCAATGTTTTGCTCTTGCAGGTAATTCATGATCTCCGCTTTCAAATGAAATCCGCCGTGGTCGCTGCCTATGGCCAACCGCAATCCCAACACTTCCCCGTCGCAGGATGTCGAAACCTAAACTTATGAGTATTCTACGCAGTTCGTAACAGTTCCTGTTGCAGGCAATAAATTATAATTATTTTAAACCGCCCCGTTCATTGCCAAACCGGCGCAGCGCGGCAGCCACCAGCTCTTCCAACAGGGCGGCCACCCGGCGGTAAGCGTCAATATCCCGTCCGAAAGGGTCGGGAACGTCACCGGAGGCGCCGGCGTATTGGGCCAGGGTGTGAATTTTGCCGGCATGAGCAGGCGCCAGACGGCACAGAGCTTCCCGGTGCCCCGAGGTCATGGCCAGCACTAGGTCCGCCCGCTCAACGTCCCGCCTGGTCAGCAAAGAAGAACTGTGGCCGCTCAAATCAAGGCCCCTTTCCCGCAGTACGGTTACGGCGCCGTTGGAAGCAACGTCTCCGGGCATGGCCGCCAGGCCCGCCGATACAATCTCCGCCCGCACTCCTTCCAAAGGCATGTCCGCCAGAGTCCGCCGGGCCAGCGCGGCGGCCATGGCGCTGCGGCAGGTATTGCCGGTGCAAACAAATAATATTCTCATTTTCCGGTTCAAACTCCTCAAGATAATCATTAAGGGATGGCCATGCGCACCCCGATAATTACCAGCAGAATGCCGCCCCCCAGCACGGCGCGTTCACCGGCCCTGATGCCGACAAACCGGCCCAGCAGCAACCCGGCCGCGGTCATTACCCCGGCCGTCACGCCGATAACGCCGACGGTCAGGGGCAGGTTCACCTGCCTGGTCCCCAGGGAAAAACCCACGCTGAGGGCGTCCATACTGACACTGGCTGCCAGCAGCAACAATCCCCAGGTATTCACCAGCACCACTTTGGGGTTCATGGAGTCTCCGCCGCTTAATGACGAGCGAATCATCTTAATCCCCAGGTACAGCAACAGCAGGGCGCCGGCCACAGAGGCCGCCCGGCCCACCAGCGCTCCGGCGACTCCGCCGGCGTACCAGCCGATCAGGGGCATCAGGATATGAAAGATAAGGACCGTAAAGCTGATTAAGATAATTTGGCGGATGGTCACTCCGGCAATGCCCAGCCCCAGGCACATGGAAAAGGCGTCGGTGCCCAGGGCCACCGCCAGGGCGAAGACCGTATAAATATCCAAGGGGTTCCTCCATCTAAAAGAAGCCGAGTGGGGTATCTTTCGCTTTCCGCCATGAAAATTAAGGTTACTCAAATCATACTGCAATGTGCAAAGTGTGCAAAATTTAAATTAATGCGCAGTTAATGCACGAATTTCTTTGCTAAATAACTTAAAATTGTGCAATTTTTTAATTAATGCGCAGATAACTTGTTATTATTTTAACATTACTTCAAATTTTGCACACCTGAATGGAGATTCTTCCAATTCTTCACACTTTAACCACATTGCCGCCGGCCGCCCTGAGCAGCCTGTTCATGACCGCCAGGCCCAACCCCTTGGCAGGCACGCCCTCAGCCAGGATTACGTCCACCGGCATCCGGTCGAAACGACGCAGGGATTCATACAGGGCGGCGGCAAGGGCGTCCGGCTCTTCCCGCCACCCCGCGGCGATGACGGCGTATCCCCGGCCCTGGTACCCGGACTCGTTGTCCCGGCAGGCCAGAATGCCCACCCGTTGCCCCCGGGCCGTCAGCCTTTGGGCCTCCGCCAGAATTTTACCGGCCAGCCCGGCGCCGTCGGCGCCGTCAAAAAGGAGCACCCGCGCCCGGGGAGCGTAATGGGTATATTTCATGCCCGGCGAAAGGGGTTGCTCGTCCCCCGCCGCGCCATGCACAGCCGGATCCAGTTTTACCGGACCCAAAAGTGCTTCCAACTGCCGCGGGGTTACCCCGCCGGGTCGCAGGATTACCGGCTGTTCGCCCGTCAGATCCAGCACCGTGGACTCCACTCCCAGCCCCGCGGATCCGCCGTCCAGCACCAAGTCGACGCGGCCGCCCAGGTCTTCCAGCACATGGGCGGCCGTTGTGGGGCTGGGCCGGCCGGAAACATTGGCGCTGGGGGCGGCCACGGGTACTCCGGCGGCCCCGATCAGGGCCAAGGCCACGGGATGGGCGGGCACCCGGACGGCCACCGTGCCCAGCCCGCCCGTTACGATAGAGGAAAACCCATACTCGTCCTTTAAAACCAGTGTCAGCGGCCCGGGCCAGAAATGCGCCGCCAATAGCCGCGCCTGCTCCGGAATATGTTTAAAATACCGGCTCAAACCGGCGGCAGAATCTAAATGCACAATTAAAGGGTTATCCGCCGGCCTGCCCTTGGCCTCAAATATCCGGGCCACCGCCCGTTCGTCCAGGGCATTGGCGCCCAGTCCGTAAACGGTTTCGGTGGGGAAGGCAACCAGGCCGCCCGCCAGCAATATCGTCCCCGCCTTTTGAACGGGGTCTCTGTCCGGATTGAGCGGATCAATGACCAATAAGCCGGTGGGAAGACTGTCCCGTGCCATCTTTTGCCACGCCTCCGTTTTCTCTCCGGTAGTATATCACAAAGGACGCCGGGTTAAAAGAATGTGGGCGACCGCAAGGGTCGCCCACAGGATATGGAGGAACCGTCTCCTTGTGTTCCCCTGGTCGAAGATTAGCGAATTATACGAGAATTTGTAGGAATTTTCTTGTATTTTGGGGCAGGATATTGCTTTTATTTGTGCAAGTTATTATTTACAAACGCCATATTGTGATTAAATAGCAAAAATAGCATGGTTTTGCAACAAAATACTACCGGGACTTGCAGAATATGTCAACGAAGGAGGACTTGCCGTGTCTTCCGCGATCCAACATATTTCCCGCCTTCTGGCCGGTGAAAAACCGTATACCGGCGATATCGGCCAGGACACCGAAGTATTTGCCTACGCTATCAAATTATTCTTGCTCAACGCCACAGCCTTAGCCGGCATAATGCTGCCGGCCTGGCAGTTGGGCACCCTTAAAGCCACCCTTCTGATCTGGGCGGCGGCCCAGTCCCTGCGCATTTTTGCCGGCGGCCGCCACCAATCGGGCCCCTTGAAATGCTGGATTACCACCGTGGTTGTTTTTACCCTGCTGGGCTGGCTGGTCACCGCCGGCGCCTCGTTATTCAGCGAGTACGTGTTGTTGTTTATCGCCCTGGGGTCTACGTTCGCCCTATCCACAGTAATTTACCACGCCCCCGTGACCATCGCCTCCAAACAGTTTGCTCCCGCCAAACGGAGAAAACTCAAGATGGCCGCGACGGCAGTGGTGGTTCTCTGGTCCGTGGCGGCGCTGGCCCCGCTTAACGCGGTTTTCGACCAGCCCACAGTACCGCTGGCCATCATTACCGGACTGGTGGTGCAGTCGCTTTCCGTAGTTGACTTTTCCCGTGCGGATAATCGCACAACCGAGGCTTTATGACCCAAACAGCGAAGTTAATGTTAACATGATAAAAAATGTGTGCAGGCCGGATATTTTGTAATTGACTAATTGGTTTTTCATGGCATTTAAAGTATAATTGATGAAAGGAGGGATAAAGGTGAAAAAAGCTCTATTTATCATGACAGCCGCCGTGTTGCTGCTGATTGCCCAAGTCGGCGCGGCCTCCGCTTGTGGATGCGGTTTTTATGAACCCGATGTGCCAGAGGCGATGAAGTAATGTTTACATTTAATTTCGAGTTTTTAAACTTCTTTTTAATTGGCATACCGGAATGTTTCGCACTTTCAATACTGGCGCTGGCAATCTTAAAACAAGGATATAAAAATAAAATACCGACTATATTTTTAATAAGCTGTATTGTAGCATTTGTGGTTTTTCTTATTCGTTCAGCCAACTTAAACGTCGGCCTGCACACTGCTTTTGCTACATTAACGCTGGCTCTGTTAATCAGTCACTTCTTTAAAACTTACAAGTTACAGAGCCTCGTTGCCAGCATCATTTGCATGGTAAGTCTCTTTGGGACAGAGTTTTTAATATTTACACTATATAAATATTTCTTTTCTATAGATGCAAATGATACTGTCCAAATCAACTATCACTGGCTTATAATTAACTGGCTGCATATTATTTTACTAGCTTTACTGACCTTTTTGATCAACAAATCCACCTGGTATCAACAAAGCGCATTCTTCATCAAGCCTTCCAAAGAAACCTAGGTGCGTATAATACCTGCGCCTGGGTTTTACTTGCTAATGGGGGGAACAGTTAATGAAACCGGACCCGGGGTTTAACAGGCTTAAGGATTCCTACTTGTTCGCCCACCTGACCTACTGCATTTTAACCGCCACCTGTTTAATCGGCTGGTTAAAAGAAACTGAAATGCGCTTATTTGACAGTTACAGCCTGTTGTGGATTTTCTGCATGATCGCCATCCTGGCCCTGCTTCCAGCCCAGCACAAAATCCTGACCCAGACGTTCCTCCGGGACTACCGGCGCCTGCACTTATACAAAATTTTATACACCGCCGTCATCTGCGTCATTTACATCCCCATCATCACCAGCGTATTTGCCAACGCCGGTCTGAGCATATTAACCATCGTCCCGGTTATCCTGGTCTCCATCGTCTGCGGCACGGTTTACGGTATCGCAACAGCGCTGGTGATGTCGCTGACCACCATGTATGTCAGCATGGCCGCCGCCGGATTTATCTCCGCCATTTTTACCGAACAAATCCTGCTGTTGTCCCTGCTGGCCACCACCGCCTGGTTCATCGGTCATTCCTTTGATTATATCAGGAATTTATATCAGCAACTCCTGAGCAGCGACCAGCACCTGAAAAAAACCATGGACAACCTGGGTATCGCCACCCTGCACGTGGACAGCGCCGGCCGCATTATCTATTCCAACCGGTGTTTTAGTGAATTTACCAGCCTGGAAATAACCGAAGAAGCAAATATTAAAGAAATTGCCGCCAAGCATTTCCCCTTCCTGAATCCTATACTGAACAACCTGATCGATAACTCCAAAGAAGCCCAGCCGATGTTCGGCCAGATGATCAACAGCCGGAAGCGGCTCGTCCCGGTGCAGTGCATCATCTACCCGACCGGTTCCGGACTGGAGGAGAATAAAGGGGTAATCATCTGCATCCATGACATTTCCCTGTCGCAGCGGCTGGAAGAGGAGAAAATCATTACCAACCACTTTATTGATTTCATCAACGCCGGGGTGATCATGACCGACGCGGCTAAAAAAATAATTGAAATCAACAGCCAGGCCGCATATCTGCTGGGAATGCCGAAAGAAAACGTCTTAAATAAGCATTTACCCCTTTTGTTCAGTGAGCTAAACAATAACCTGCCGGTTCAAGAGATGAAGCCCAGCTACGAAATGAAGCTGGGCGATACAACCCTGCTGATTAATTGCGCCGAACTGTGCGACAAGGACAACCGCAGCATCGGCAGCGTATGCATTATTAACGATATCAGCGACCGGAAAGAGATGGAGCGGAAAATGCAGCGTTCGGCCACCCTTTCGGCCATCGGTGAGTTGGCTGCCGGAACCGCGCATGAGATCAGGAACCCCCTCACTTCCATCAAAGGCTTCTTGCAGTTGATGAAGAGCAGGAAAGAGCAGCGTGTTGGAGACATGGACAGCTATTTTGAGCTTATTTTGTCCGAAGTGGACCGCATCAACGCCATTGTGGTGGAATTTCTCAAGCTGGCCCGGCCTGAAAAAATGGTCACGCAGCGGGTTAACCTGAATGAAATTTTGGATTCCATCTGGGACCTGCTGTATAACGAAGCGACGCGGCGGACTGTTAAAATGTCCCGGTTCCAGGACCCGGAGTTGCCCCCGATCACGGGCAACACCGATATGATTAAGCAGGTCATTATCAACCTGGTCAATAACGCCATCCAGGCCGCCGGCCCCAAGGGCGCCGTACGGATAAACACCCTCCGGTACAAGGGCGGGGTCA
This sequence comes from Bacillota bacterium, assembly GCA_023439185.1. GTDB lineage: Bacteria > Bacillota > Desulfotomaculia > Desulfotomaculales > Desulfallaceae > BRH-c8a. The sequence continues at coordinate 15,637 of JAEXOR010000058.1, forward strand.
GGCTGTCGGTATTGGATAACGGCCCGGGCATAGATAAAGAGCTGCAGGAGCGCATATTCGATCCATATTTCACAACCAGGGACGAGGGTACCGGGCTGGGTTTGGCCATTACCAGCAAAATAATAAACGACCATAACGGCGCCATCAACGTGCGCAGCACCCCGGGCAAGGGCGCCAAATTTGACGTGGATTTTCCGCCTGATACTGAACCGCCGAGCTCGTGAAACATGGGGACGGTTCTTAAAGGAAGCAATCGGAAGTTTTGCGTGCGAAAAAGGCTCAACTGACGGGTAAAGCCACCAGTTGAGCCTTTAACAAGAAGCCACACGCAAAATTTTCGATTGGCCCAGAAGAACGAAGTCGCGACCAAGCAGCAGCTATGGGATTTCAATCTTTTGTTTTATCCCTATTCGTTTGATTTTTCCTCGAATTGTGGGTATACCACGTTCATCATCAGATATACCACTTGATTTGGGCATACCTGCCCCCTCCCCCACCATTGGGTCTTGCAGAACATATTCAGTTCCAGCAGCATCAAGGAGAAGAACCCCGATAAAACGAACCCGCCGCCCGCATTTTACCCTCATTGCATACCGGACAAACAGTTACATCCCTGCCGGCAAGAATACAAAGAATATCAATGGTTTTAAGGCCTTCAAATTTAGGTTTGTAGGTTGGACTGCAGGTTAGTTTTCGGCACAGAACCAGCCTGGTCTTTTTATTCCGGTTTGCCAGCAGGCCATAATGTCTGATTTTGACAAACCTTTTGGGAAGTACATGCATTAAAAACCGCCGGATAAATTCAACCCCTTTTAGTGTTACAGTCCTTGATTGATTGCCGCATTTACGATCTTTTACGGTAAATGTCACCATATGCTCATCCATTGAGGCTATCCGGTGGTTGGATATGGCGATCCGGTGCGTATACCTGCCCAGATACTTGACCACCGCTAAAGGACCGGCAAAGGTCTCCTTTGCATAAGTGTACCAATTTTGGGTATAGCACTGATTGAGCAAGTGGTTGAAAAGCTTTGGTTCTTGATATTTCTGTGCCTCCCCATAAAAATTCAGCAGGTTTTGGCAATAGTATTTCTTTAAGTAATATAGATATTTGCCACGGAATTTTTTAGCCAGTACCTTTACCGGAATAAAAAACTTTTTACTGCTGTTTCGCCAAATGTTTTGCTTGGTTAACCCGCCTGCCAGTACCACCGTATGGATGTGCGGATGATAGTGCAGATCCTGTGCCCAGGTATGCAACAGTGAGAAAAAGCCAACCTGAGCACCAAGATACTTTTCATTCTCACAAAGCTCCGTGATGGTCTGGGCTACGGCTTTATACATCAAACCATAAAGCAGTTTCTGGTTTTGATAAATCAGTGGCCCAAGCTCTTGCGGCATTGTAAATACCAGATGAAAATAAGGAGCATTGAGGATATCTTTAACCCTCCGGTCCACCCAAACAGCCTTGGTAACACCCTGGCACAAAGGACAATGCCGGTTCCGGCATGAATTGTAGTGTATGGTAATATGACCACATGTTTCGCATTCACAAACATGGCCGCCTAACGCTGCGGTTCTGCAGCGCATGATGTCGTTATAGGCTTTGGCCTGCTGAGCGGATGGATTATGGTTTTGTTCGTGCCGGAGATAAAATCACTGGAAAACATCCTGCACGGTAGTCATCTGGTATCACGGGTGTCAAGGGGACTTTGGATACCCAGTAAGCTTTTTGATGTCATGTGCAGGTAGGTCAGCGTAGTCTGGAGGGTTTTATGGCCCAGCATTTGCTGGATGAACACGGGATCGACTCCGTCTTCCAGGGCATGGGTAGCAAAACAATGACGAAATGTATGGGCAGAAATGTTCTGGTCCAGTTGCAACCGGTTCCGCAATTTGATTAAGGTGTTTTTTATGCTCTTGATATGAATGTGCTCATTGGGATTTCGGCCTTTAAACAGCCAATCGTCAGGTTTGTAGTTGCCGGGAGAAAAGTAGGCCCGGAAATACTCCCGGAGTACTTTAAGGGCTGTATCCGACAATATGGTATACCGGTTGGTGTTGTGTTTTGCGTAATCCACCCGAACCCGCATGCTCTTACTGCAAATATCACTAATCTTTAGTTTGGCTACCTCTGAGACCCGCAAGCCGCTGCTGTAAATTAACGCTAAAATGGCTTTATGCTTTAGGTGGCAGTTGCATTCAAAAGCGCAAGTATGTCCTGCTTGGGAGGGATAACCGGTAATTTGCGTATTCTTTTCATCCGCGGGATTTTCTTTGGATTCCAGTCTTTGTCTAATATGTGGGTGTAGAAGAACTTGATGGCGGATATATAGTTGTTGATGGTACCCGGTGATTGGAGGTGGTCTGGCTGCTTCTTTATTGGTTTGTATTTGGCTCTTTGCACATGGTATAACCTTTAATCAAACACTTGTTCTATTAATTGTAAAATGTTATACTGATTATGGAAGAAAAGGGTGGTATAATAACATATAGGAAGTGCTCAATTTGCCTAATAAACAATGGCACCCGGTCTTTGTCACCGCGCTGAAAGAAGCGCTGTCCGACGCCGGGCCGGGGGAAATCGAAATCCAAGCCGAAGTAGCCCTGTCCTCAAAACCGCTGGACGTAGACGTCATCGTGGTGAAGAAAAAAGCAACCGCCCGGCTTCGGCACCCGGTGGCTGATATATTCAGGCAGTACAACCTCTTTGAATACAAAAGCCCCCGGGACTATTTGGAACCCAACGACTACGACAAAGGCCTGGCCCTCGCCCTACTCTATAAAGTACTCGAACATCCCGGCATGGAACTGTTGGAGCACCTGACCCTGACCTTTGTAAGCAGCAGGTACCCGCGTGACATGCTAAAAATGATCGCCGGCCGGGGCCTGACCGTTTTAAAGAACGTTCCCGTTTCCGGCTTTTACCGGATCGAGGGAGAAAAAATCCCCGTGCAGATAATGGTCCTCAAGCACCTTCCCGGCCCGGAACAGGCGTACATGTTCTCAGTATTTCTGTCCGGTAAAGAAAAATTAAAACTAAACGCCGGTTCGCTGCTGCTTAGAAAGCACCTGGCGGAACCGGGCAACGCCAACATCAAAGAAATAATTGAATTCATGTTAAAAAACAATTTGATACTATATAATAATATTGAGGTGGTGTTTGATATGAGAAGCCTTGTTAGTGCCGAAGAGAGGGAAAAAGTACGGAAACTGCTGGCCACCCATCCTTTTAACCTTGAGTTGATGAAGGAAGAAGCAGAGGAAAGAGCGAAAGAAATTGCGGAAAAAATTGCGGAAAAAAGAGCGGCTGAAGAAAGGGCTGAAGGAAGAGCTGAAGGTGTACGAAATATAATCTGTAGGTTTTTAGAAGCCAAGTACGGGGCGGCCTCCGCACAAATGCAAGAGTCAATACAAAAAATTACAAATCCAGACATGCTTGATGAGATAGCCGGTAAACTGTTTGTGGCTTCCTCATTGGAGGAAGTGCAAAAAATCATCAATGGCAAATGAGTCAGGGGACAGTTCTTAAAGGGATCAGTCGAAAGTTTTGCGTGCAAAGAAGGCTCAACAGAGGGGTAAAAGCCATCAGTTGAGCCTTTAACGAGAACCACGCAAAATTTTCGATTGGCCCAGAAGAACGAAGTCGCGACCAAGCAGCAGCTATGGGATTTCAATCTTTTGTTTTATCCCAATTTGTTTGATTTTTCCTCGCATTGCGGGTATACCACGTTCATCTGGTATCAAGGGTGTCAAGGGGACTTTGGATACCCAGTAAACTTTTTGATGTCATGTGCAGGTAGGTCAGCGTAGTTTGGAGGTTCTTATGGCCCAGCATTTGCTGGATGAACACGGGATCGACTCCGTCTTCCAGGGCATGGGTAGCAAACAATGGCGAAATGTATGGGCAGAAATATTCTGGTCCAGCTGCAGCTGGTTCCGCAATTTGATTAAGGTGTTTTTTATGCTCTTGATATGAATGTGTTCATTGGGATTTCGGCCTTTAAACAGCCAATCGTCAGGTTTGTAGCTGCCGGGAGAAAAGTAGGCCCGGAAATACTCCCGGAGCACTTTAAGGGCTGTATGCAACAATATGGTATACCGGTTGGTGTTGTGTTTTGCGTAGTCCACCCGAACCCGCATGCTCTTACTGCAAATATCACTAATCTTTAGTTTGGCTACCTCTGAGACCCGCAAGCCGCTGCCGTAAATTAACGCTAAAATGCCGAAGGACTCGGCGCGGCGGTGGACTACGACCGGCCACAAAGCAGAAAATTGCAATACAATGCGCAAATACATTAAAATATGGTGTACTTTAGTGTGAAAAAAGAATTAAAATATATAGAATATTACACTAATGTATGATATGCTCCCTATAAACCGGTTATACTGGTTTATAGGGGGTATCTTTTATGAAACGAAAAATAACCCAATACCTTATTGAGTGGAAAAACAGCCCGTATCGCAAACCTCTGATATTACAGGGCGTCAGACAAGTCGGTAAAACATACTCCGTTCTCGGATTCGGCAAGGAGCATTACGAGAATGTCGCTTACTTTAACTTTGAAACAAACCCGTCCGTAAACCGGGTATTTCAGGAGAGTCTGGAACCGGGCTACTTAATCCCAATATTATCACGCATCGCCAACCAGACCATTGTACGGGAGAAGACGCTGATCATTCTGGATGAGGTGCAGTTAAGTGAACGTGCCGTTACATCGCTCAAATACTTTTGCGAAAGTGCGCCGGAATACCACATCATTGCCGCAGGGAGCTTGTTGGGCGTTGCCGTCAACAGGAAAGAGTTTTCCTTCCCGGTCGGCAAAGTGGATATTAAAACATTATATCCGATGGATTTCGAAGAGTTCCTGTTTGCCCTCGGAGAGGAGAAACTGGCGGAGGAGATTAAACAGTGTTTTAACGGCAGCATCAGCCTGCCGCAGGCTCTGCATGACGCCGCGTTGAATTGCTACAGAAAATATCTCGTAGTGGGAGGCATGCCTGAGTGTGTGAGTAAGTTTGCGGAAACCCGTGATTATATCTTAATCAGGCATATCCAGAAAACAATTCTTATGAGCTACCTGAACGGCATGAGTAAGCATAACAGCAACAATGAGATTAAAAAAACCAGGCTCGTGTATGACAATATAACAGTACAGCTCTCGAAGAAAAACACGCGTTTTCAATATAAACTGATTAAAAAAGGCAGCCGGGCGTCGGAATTTGAAAACGCCATTGAGTGGCTTGTTTTGTCCGGCATTGTCACAAGAATATTTAAGGTCGAACAGCCCCGCAAGCCGCTGGAAAACTATCGTGATATAGACGCTTTTAAAACATATGTTTCCGATGTCGGGCTGCTCTGTGCCAAAAAAGACATTATTGCCGAGGATGTTATATATATGTCCGGCGAACTCGGCGACTTCAAGGGCGGCCTGATTGAAAACTATGTTTGCAGCCAATTGGCTGCAAATGGATACGCCTGCTTCTATTGGGTATCGCCAAGGGGCGCGGAGGTTGATTTCATTATCCAGCGCCAAGGTAACATTATACCCCTTGAGGTCAAATCGGCTGATAATGTCAGGTCCAAGAGCCTCGGCGTTTATATCAAAACCCACAAACCGGGATATGCAATTAAGATATCCGGCAAAAACTTCGGATTTGAAAACGGGATTAAAACGGTGCCGCTTTATGCGGTATTCTGCATCTGAAGATCCTTCCGCCATATATGGAGTGTTTCACGTTTTGCGGGCGGAGGCCAGGCGCGGCAGCCCGGCCAGGTCGTTGAACACGGCGGTCTCCCAATGGGGGGCGGCCGTTATCCGCAATATGTCCCGGGCCTGGCCGGGGCTGATTTCCATGAGCAGATGACCGCCCCGGGCCAGCAATTCCAGGGCTTGCGGCGCCAGGCGGCGGTAGAGGTCCAGGCCGTCCGGTCCGCCGTCCAATGCTTTACGGGGCTCGAAGTCCCGCACCTCCCGGGGTAAACCGGGTATGTCGCCCGCGGGGATATATGGCAGGTTGGCGGCAATGACCGCAACCGTACCCGGCGGTAAAACTTCCCTAAGCGGTTCCAGCAGATCTCCGTGGCTGAAATGCACCGCCACCCCCTGCGGCCCGGCGTTCTCCCGGGCCGCCGCCAGGGCGCCTTCCGATACGTCGGTGGCGTAAACCGCGCAGCCCGGTGCCAGCCTGGCCAGGCTCACCGCCACCGCTCCGCTGCCGGTACCCACGTCCACGGCCACCGCCGGGCCGGTCCACCGTTTCAGCAATTCCAAGGCGTGTTCCACCAGCAGCTCGGTTTCAGGCCGGGGAATTAAAACACGGGGCCCGACCAGAAAGTCAAGCCCCATGAATTCTTTGTGTCCGGTCAGGTAAGCCACCGGCTCACCGGCGGCCCGCCGCTCTATAAGTTGGTTGTACCGGCCCGCGACAGCCGGGTCCAGCAGCCGCTCCGGTTCCCGGTACAGGTAAACCCTGTCCCGGTCCAGTACATGGGCCAGCAGCACCTCGGCATCCAGACGCGGCGAAAGGACGCCCTTTTGCTTTAACAGTTGGAACGCCCGGTTGAGGGCTTCCCCCAGAGTCATGCCGGCCATCCGTCAATCCGCCTGCTGCAGGCGCTCCGCCTGATCGGTGGTAATCAGGGCGTCTACAATATCCTGCAGGCTGCCCATTAGGACATCCTGCAACCGGTGCAGGGTCAGTCCGATCCGGTGGTCGGTAACCCGGTTCTGGGGGAAGTTATAGGTACGAATCCGCTCACTGCGATCCCCCGAGCCCACCTGGGATTTGCGGGCGCTGGCCATTTCCTGCTGCTGCTCCTGCTGGGCCTGGTCCAAAAGCCGGGCCCGCATTACCCGCATGGCCTTTTCTTTGTTCTTATGCTGGGACTTTTCATCCTGGCAGGAGACCACGATGCCCGACGGCAGGTGGGTAATGCGCACCGCCGACTGGGTGGTGTTTACCGACTGCCCGCCCGGTCCGGTGGAGCAAAATACGTCAATGCGCAGTTCGTTGGGGTTGATATCCACCTCAACTTCTTCGGCCTCGGGCAGCACGGCCACCGTGGCGGCGGAGGTATGGATGCGCCCGCCGGATTCTGTGGAGGGTACCCGCTGCACCCTGTGCACGCCGCTTTCAAACTTAAGTTGGCTGTACGCGCCGCGCCCCTCGATCAAAAAAACAACTTCCTTGACGCCGCCCAGGTCGGTTAAGTTTGATTCCATAATCTCGGTGCGCCAACCCTTAATCTCCGCGAACCTGGTATACATCCGGAACAAATCGGAGGCGAACAGCGCCGCTTCTTCCCCGCCTGTGCCGGCCCTGATTTCCATGATCACGTTTTTGTCGTCGTTGGGGTCTTTGGGCAACAGCAAAAGCTTCAGCCTTTGCTCCAGGTTTTCCTTTTGCTCCGCCAGATCATCCGCTTCCAGTTCGGCCAGTTCGCGCATTTCAGAATCCAATTTGTCCTGCAGCATCTGCCGGACGTCCGCCAGTTCGGCCGCAGTTTTTTTATACTCGCGAAAAACACCCACCACTTCACTGATTTCAGAGTGTGATTTGATGTATTGCTGCCAGCGGACCTGATCTCCCATTACTTCGGGATCGGCAACCTGTTCGCTCAGTTCATCATATTTTCTTTCCAAACGTTCCAGTTTATCCAACACCGGCTTCACCCCTAAAACAAAAGCAGAGCGCCCGCCCTGCCGTTCAATCCAAGAGATTTTACTTCATGCCGTATTTTTTGCGGAATTTCTCCGCCCGGCCGCCGGTTTCGATACTGCGCTGGGAACCGGTGTAAAACGGGTGGCACTTGGAGCAAATCTCCACTTTTAATTCCTTTTTAGTGGAGCTGGTAACGAAAGTTTCACCACACACGCAGGACACCTTGGCCTCGTGATATGAGGGATGGATTTTTTCTTTCATGTTGGTTCACCTCTTTCCTGTTTCAAGCGTGTATAGACACTTAAACATTATAGCATAACGGTTTTTTACAGGCAAGAATCTCATTGGACCAAAGCCTCTATATATACCAAAAAATATGGTATAATAATGCAAATATGCCGAACCGGGAAACAACAATCCAGACAGGCCGACGGAGGTAATGCCGGTGCAAATCGCCCAGGAGCATTTATTAAGCCTTTTGGAAACCAGCCGCTTGCTCAACGCCCAGCTTGAGCAGGACAAGCTGTTGGAAATGGTGCTGGAAAAGGCCATGGGGGTTGTCTCAGCCGAAGCGGGGACGCTTTGGCTGCTGGAGGAAGACGGGTTCCTAATCCCCCTGGTGGCACGGGGCCCCAAAGCCGGCGCCCTCAAGGGGCTGCGGCTGAAGCCCGGAGAAGGCCTGGCCGGCCGGGTGGTAACTGAAAATACTCCGCACCTGGTGGAAGATGTGCAGTGCGACCCGAACTGGGTCAAACGGTTCGACGATTCCACCGGTTTTACAACCCGCACCATGCTGTGCACCCCGCTGAGAGCCCGTACGGACGTGATTGGCTGCCTGCAGTTAATCAACAAAGCGGGCGGGCGGCTATTCACCCCGGCGGATATGGAGGTAGCCCTGGCCTTTGCCGGCCAGGCCGCCATCGCCCTGGAAAACAGCCGCCTGTATACCTGGCAGAATACCTTGCTGAACAGCTTATTGCGGGTGATGGCTTCCGCCCTGGACGCCCGGGACCCGTACACGGCGGGCCACTCGGAACGGGTGAGCCGGTACTCGGTGCTGACGGGCAAACAACTGGGCTTGGCGGCGGACGAGCTGGAACAGCTTGAAAGGGCCGCCCTGCTCCACGATATAGGTAAGATAGGCGTCCGGGACAATGTTTTGCTGAAACAGGGGCCCCTGGACAACGACGAGCGGGTGGCCATGCAAAGCCATGCCGAGCAGGGGGCCAAAATCCTGTCCAATGTGGAGCCGGTACACCTGGCCGGCAAATTACATGAAGGCGCTCTCTACCACCAGGAGAAGTACGACGGCAGCGGTTATCCCAACCGGGTTGCGGGTGATAATATTCCGCTGGTGGCCCGGATTATCGCCATTGCCGACACCTTCGACGCCATCACCACCGACCGGCCCTACCGCAAGGGGGCCAGCATCGCCGACGCCCTGGCGGAAATAAAGCGCTGCGCGGGCACCCATTTCGACCCCGTGGCGGCCGAGGCTTTCGTGACGGCCATGGCCGGGAATGACGCTAAATCAACGTAGCCACGGCCAGGACCAGGATATGCCAGGCCTGGTCCGCCACGATGACCAGCCAGGGCACATGGGCGGAATCAGTTACCCGCCGAGCCCAAAACAGCACGAAACCGCGCCGGTCCAGCACCAGGTGCGACAAAAATATCAGTATGATTGCGGGCAGGCTCAGTCCTCCCGCCGCGAGGGCCAGCAAAGACACTGACAGCGTGTATACCGCCGCATGCGCCAGCAGGGGCGGCCACCTGGTTGTTTTGCCCTCCGCCATCCACCGGTTCTGCAATAAGAAATCGCCTGTCAGGTGCCCCACTATAAGCCAGGCAAATACGTCCATCAAGCGCGCCTCGATTCTAATCAACCCAGCTATGTGTTATACAGCAAAATATATCCACTCATCTATCACTTCAGTCATATTGCCGAATTCATCTTCCAAAGTGATAAAAATCCGGTAGTTCGTTAACTGCTCCGAATCAACTATAGTAAACGGAATCATAACCGGTTCCGAAGAAGGATTTATTTCGTCCCAACCGCTCCAAGGTGTGTAAGTAAAAATATAATCCGTAGCTTCAGGATTTTGCGCCCAATCCTTCACAACCTCATTATCTGAAAGCGCACCTCCATATTCAGACGCATCCAAATCAGAGAGGATTACATAATAATAAGTCGCAGACTCTTCAGTTTGCAGCACCAGATCAAATGTTCCCTCGCCATCGTTTATTATATTTCTATTTTCTATTGCCGGGCCGTACAAAAACTGCGGCGGTTCGGTATCGGCAGTTTGGAAACCAATGCTTTCTACCTCCGTCATGTTACCCCAAGCATCCTCAGCAAAATAGTAAAGGGTGTAATGGGTATTTCCCTCCAGGGAGTCAATCGGAATTCTTTCCGGCTCATCATATAACCAATAGAAGCCGCTCCCGTCAACATGGTTTTCAACCCACGTTTTTAACATCTCCGCGGGAGGGAGCAACTCATATTCTTCAGAAGACACAATATAATACACGATACTCATTTCATTCGTCAACATGTACAGGTCCACGCTGTTGGCGGTAATATTATCGAAATCCGGATAACCATCCGCGAATACGGGCGGCGTGCTGTCGGTAAACGTTACGTTTGCGCTGAACACTGTTTGATCAAATTCATTCCCGGTATAAACTGTTAAGATATATTCCATCTCCGGTTCCGCACCAAAAGTGATAATCTCCACCGTGTTGGACAGATGGCTTACACCATGCAAACAAACGTCAGGCTCGCGGTCTTTATTCGTCATCCATATTTTATATTTCGTCCCATTAGCCAAAGTTACCACGGGAAACCAATCGTTCGCATCATCAATATAGGCGTCGGCGACCGGCCGGTTAAACTCCATTGTAATTCTGCTATTATCAGCGTTTATACTTCTCACGAGTTCAGATTGATTATTATCGTTACTACCACTACTGGATGATGAACGGCCGCTGTTTGAACCGCCGCTTTGGCCGGCTTCCCTGATGGCATTGTTAATGATACCGGGTACGTTCGGCCCAGGTTGCTGCCCCCCTGCCTGCTGTCCGGGCTGTCCGGGTGAACCAGGCGGTGGTGGAGGCTGCGCCCCCATGTTGTTTTGAATTTCGCCGGCCCGCTGCTGCGCCCAGTTGGCCACACCGGGCTGCGTCCACGCCTGCCGTTGGCCGCCTGTCATGGGAGACGGCGGCGACGGAGGCGCGCCGGAACCGGACACCGTCGAACTCTGACCGCCGGTCAGGGGGACGGTTTGGCCGCCGGACGTCATCTGTCCTTCCCCTGTCAGCAGCGACATGCCGGAACTGCCGTTGGAGCCCACGAGATTCGACCAAAAGGTGCCGCGTATCGCGGCCACGCCCCAGGGCATGTCCACCTGGACTTTAACTTTTTTCGCCTGAGACTCTTCCCACCAGGGCAAAGACTTACCGCTTGCCTGTTGGGCCAATAGCATTTTGCCGTCGGGACCGATAATGCCCGCCAGAACGCTGTTGTCCAAAGATGCCAGGACCGGATATTTTTTTACCCCAGCGGCGCCGGTTTCTTCAGCTTGGCTTTGTTCAACCTGGCTTGTTTCATACCGGGAGGCCAGGGCGCCGAACATCTCACCGTGTTTCAGGTCCAGCGCCAGCCAGTCCACCGCCAGGCCGGGAGTCCCGTCGGCTTTGAAATATGAACGACCCCGGGCTTCTTTGACAGTCAGGCTGGTGTTTTCCTGCAACAGCAAACCGGAACCGTCGGGAAAAGCTATTTCCGCGACAGCGCCCGCACCGGTCTTGATGCCGTCACCGGCCATGATCTCCGTTTCCGCGCCGGTTTTCACAGTTATTTTTTCATTTGAGCGGGTTATGTCCACTGTTCCCCGGACAGCTTTAATACTGCCCGTCAGGGTTGTTTCGTAGTAGGAGGAATCACCGGTGAGAATAATACCCAGCACCCGGGCCAGGTCGCCGCGGGTAAAGGGCGCGTCGGGACCAAATCTGGTCTGGTCCGCCGACAGACCCAGCATACCGGAGGCTATGCCCACAGCTATGGGCCGGGCGGCCCAGTGGTCCGGGTTAACGTCCGCCAAGGCGGGTAACGCGACGCCCGGGTCTTCCTGCCCGGATAGCCTTAACAGGAGGGCCAGGCCTTCGGCGCGGGAAAGCACCGCGTCCGGCCGGAATGTGCCGTCAGAGTACCCGCCCAGGTAGCCGGCTTCAGTCGCCGCCGTTATCACACCCGCCGCCCAGTGGCCGGGTCTTACGTCGCTGAACCGGGGCCCGGCTTCGGACTGCGGAAGTTCGGCGGCACGGGCCAGCATGGCGGCGGCTTCGGCCCTGCTCAGGCCGGCGCCGGGACGGTAAGTGCCGTCGGAGAAACCTTTAACCAAACCGCGGTTGGCCAGGTAGTTAATTAACATGGCGTTGGCGTCTGTGGAATCCACATCCGTAAACACAATGCCCTTTGCCGCCCCGCTGTTTAAGCCGGCGGCCTGTTGGCTGGTCTCTTCAGCCGCCGCCGTGGCGGCAAAGAGAAACAGCAATGCCGTTAATAAAACGCACCAAGCGGTTCTTCTGATTTTCTTGCTCAAAACGCCATGCCTCCTTTGATAATCCGGCCTTCCGTCTTTTAAGTTACGGTGTATACACCCACCGGTTCAGTAAACCCCTTTACTTCCGCGTGACCCAGGTAAGCCAGTTCCGGCGCCGGGTCGCCGGCTTCTTCCAGCATCAGTTTGGAACGCTCGCTGATTACAATCAACGTGTTATAGTTTTTGGTCAATCCCTCCACCCGGGAAGCCAGGTTGACGTCCTCGCCGATAACGGTGTAGTCCATGCGCTCGGGACTGCCCACATTACCCACCAGCACGCTGCCGGAGTTAATGCCAACCCCGATGTTCAACGGCGGTTGACCCTTTTGGACCCAGTTTTTGTTCAATACATCGATTTCTTTCTGCATCTCCACAGCCGCCGTTATAGCCCGCCGCACGTGGTCCGGGTAATCAACCGGAGCGCCGAAAATGGCCATCAAACCGTCTCCCAGGTATTTGTCCAGGGTTCCGCCGTGCTTAAAAACCACCCGGGTCATGGCGGTCAGGTATTCGTTCAACCGGCCCACCACCTCTTCCGGAGGTCTCTTTTCACTGTAAGCAGTGAAACCGCGTATATCACAGAACATGACGGTGAGTGACCGGCGCATCCCGCCCAGCTTCACTGCACCGGGGTTTTTCATCAGTTCATCCACCACAACGGGTGATACATAACGGCTGAAAACGGCCCTGGTACGGCGACGCCCCAGCTCGGCCTGGATGAAGTTGGTCGCCGTAAGCATGGCGTAAGTTAAAAAAACCAGCACCAGCGGCGCGGCGACGTTAAACCACAGGTTCGCGTACCGCCACAGGCCGAAGGATGTCCCCAACACCGCCAGGAGAACAAGCACGGTGCCGCCAAGTCCAATCCACGGGCCGCGGCCCGAAACTGCCAGTCCCGTTATTAACGCCGCCGCAATCAGGAAAACCAGATTCAGTACCGGGGAAACCTGACGGTACCAGTGTCCGTCCAGGATGCTCCGGACCGCCGAAGCGTGAATTTCCACGCCCGGAGTGGGTAAAGCGCCGCTGAGCACCATGTTAGCGCCGGTATACGGGGTGGGGTAACTATCCTTTTCCACGGCGGTTGCGGAACCAACCAGAACGATCTTGTCCTGAAAAACAGCCGGCGGCAATACACCGTTGAGCACGTCCGCGTAACTGTACGTTGCGAAAGTTTCTTTGGGACCCCAGAAGCCGGGCATGGCCCTATTCATCCGGTCCACCGGAATTTCCCGCTCGCCAAGGACCAGCCGGCCCGGCGATAATTCCAACTGCGTGGGGTCCATATCCAATGACACCAGCGCCACCGCCAGGTTCAGGGATGGAAAAGGGATCTCAAAGGTGTTTACATCAACAGTGGAAATACGGCGGACCACCTGGTCCGGATCAGTCGGCATATTGACGAAACCGAGCCCCGCGGCGCCGCTCATTATTTCGGGCCGGGGCGGTTGAAACACCTGCGCCACGTCGCCGTTAGGTTCACGTTCGAAAGCGAATTGGCAAGCCAGCACCACCCGGCCATGTTCAGCCACAGCAGCCCCAAAGGCCTCATCTTCCGCCGGGTCTGTGGGCACATCGAACACCAGGTCGAAACCCACCACCCGGGCCTGGTCCAGCGCTTCCAACAGTCCGGCGTGGACGGAACGGGGCCAGGGCGGGGGGCCGATGGATTGAATGGATTTTTCGTCCAGGGCCACGATTACCACTTGCTCCCCAGGGTCCTGAACGCCATGCAGCCGGAACCAGGCATCGTACATGGCAAGCTCCGGCCGGGTAAACACCCCCCCCATAACCGCCAGCTGCACCAGTACCAGCAGCACCAGCACCGGCAGCCACTTAAACAGGAACCCTTTGGGGACACCCGGCGGCGAGCTAATTGAGTACTGATTGTGTTTAGAGACGGGGGTATGTTCAGCGGCCATGTTTGTACTCCTGGTTAACTACTAATTTACACCGATAATTTACACCGAAAAAAAGTTACAAAATACTCTAACAGCTATTAAATTATGACATTTAGGATTATTTTCCTCTTTTTGATCACATTTTTTTTACCGGCCGGGAAAAATTACCCACCATCAGGCCGGGAATCTCCCGCAGTATTTCCACCAGCCTTGGAATACCCTGTATTTCACCTTCCGTTTGCACCCAACGCCAGAAAAAATCCGGGTCGATATTCAGATTGCGCAGTTGCACCTGGTTGATATCGTTTTGCACGATGAACTCCGCCAGGGCTTCCATTTCCGCGTCCCGGTCGTTCAACCCCGGCAGCGTCAGCAGGTTCAGGGAAACATACACGCCCCGCTCCCGGGCCGCCCTGATGGACCGGGTCACGTCCGCCAAGCGGTAATCCCGGGGGCGGTAATAGGCGTTGTACACATCCTCCCGGGCGCTAATCAGGCTGACCCGGATGGAATCCAACCCGGCGTCGCAGATTTGTATCACACCCCCGGTATAACCGGCGTTGCTGTTCATATTAATGGTACCCTTCGGCGTTTCCCGGCGTGCCTTCCCGATCACCGCCGCAATTTTCTCCGCTGCCAGCGACGGTTCTCCCTCGCAGCCCTGACCGAAGCTGATGATACCATCGGGAGCGCGGTGCAGGTGATGCAGCGCCACCTCCGCGGCCTCCTGCACCGTGGGGCTGAAGTCCAGCCGGGATTGCGGAGCAGGGCAGCACTGGGCCGGCTGCTTCGATATGCAGCCCAGGCAGCGGGCGTTGCACGCCGGGGAGAGGGGCAGGCCCCCTTCCCAGCGGGTATAAAATACATTCTGGGCGGTATAACAACTGTAATCCAGGGCGCAATGGGCCAGGTGTTTAAGCAGGCGGTTTCGGGGCGCCAAAGCCAGGCGTTCCGCGACCAGTGGTTCAAGATCCGCCGAGTTATAATGCCCGGGATCCCAGGGGTCGGGGTTGTCGGTGCGGAGGGCGGCGACATAAACCCCGTCTTCCCGCCAGACCGCAGCCGCGTAACCCATCAGGGGCAGGGGCCGGTTTTCCCGCCGGCGGTAACCCGGCAGCAGGGTGCGGGTGTACCCCTGGGGCAGCAGCGCTCCCACAGCCTGAGCCGATCCGCCCGCGGGCGTTTGCTCCAGTAGTTTGAAGGCTCCGTTTTTATCCATGCCCACCGGGGTGCTGCCGGACAGTAAAACCAGGGAAGCCCCCGGGGGCAGCGGTATAACGTCCTCGTCGAGGATCTCCACCAGCCGGTCCCCGGCGCGGCCCACCGCCCCCATGGGATAATCAAACATCCGCCCTTGTTTGTCGGCATACAGCAGTTTGTACATCATAATCATTATTTTACCATTACGCCGGTAGTTTTGCACCTTGCGTAATTGTACAATGTACTGTACAATACAAGACAGAGAGGTGGTTAAATTATGATCGCGACAACCTATTCTTCCGTCAGGCAAAATTTCAAAAAGTATTGTGATCAAGCAGTAAATGACTTTGAAACCATTATCATTACCCGTAAACGCGGCGATAATGTGGTGATGATGTCCGAGGCCGAATACAACAACCTTTTAGAAAATCTTCACGTCAGAAGAGATCCAAGGCACTACAGCGAATTATTACAGTCCATAGAGCAGCTTAAACAAGGTAAAGGACGGAAACGGGAGCTGCTTAAATGAATAAAATGTTTTCGGATCTCGCCTGGAAGCATTACCTGTACTGGCAGACGGAAGATAAAAAGATACTCAAAAAAATCAATGCGCTGATCCGGGATATTGAAAGAAACGGAAACGAAGGTCTGGGCAAGCCGGAACCGTTAAAGCATGATTTGGCCGGTTTCTGGAGCCGGCGCATAACCGATGTGCACCGGCTGATCTACAGTCTGGACGAGGCAAATATTTATATCGCAAGCTGCCGGGACCATTATTGAGCAAGGTGCGCGCGACGTTCTATTGGGGTAAACTGAAACAGCGTCTGAAAGAAGAAGGATCTCAACTGTTGATAAATTACCAGCAGTTGAAAATGACCGCCAAAGACGGAAAAAACGATTGACTGATGTCGCCAATACTGAGCAGCTTCTGCGTATCATACAGTAAGGGCTTAGTCTCATAAGAGGCTAAGCCCTTTTGTCCTTGTTAAGCCAGGATGTAGGGGCGGCCCTCGCGGTCACCCGGGGACCGCCGCAAGCGATGGAGAGATTCATCCGGCGCTGTCAGCGGTTCAGAGTGATCAGCCGGGTGGCCGGATCGAAGTCAACCGTCGCGCCGAGGTCTTCGGCAATGAAGCGCAGCGGCACGAACACTCTGCCGGGCGGCATAGTTGCCGACGCGCAGTCGGTCTCCTGCGCCGCGCCGTTGATGAGGACGATCCGGGAACCGGTGGTCAAGATAATTTCATCGGCGCCGTCTTTGATTACGACCTGTTTTTTATTGGCAAGCCAGGTTACTTGTGCGCCCAGGGCCCCGCTGATAAACCGGAGCGGCACCAGGGTCCTGTTGGCGGCTATGTCGACATAGGGCGCCGCGTCGAGGGTATAAGCCCCGCCGTTTATTTCAGCCGCGTTGCTGCCGATGGTTAGCCGGATTACCTTTTGCGCCGCCGGGGCGTCCGGATTATATACCACGGCAAAGAGACTAAAGTGGGTGGTGGGGAAAACTACCGTTTTAGTCTCGGGGTCATAGCGGGCGCCCGGCACTTCCACTGCGTTGCCGCTGCCGTCGATGTACCATACAGTGATGCCGGCGGGGTTGGCCAGTTCCTCCGCAGTGGGCGTATAGGGTATGGATACCGTTACCGGCGCGCCGGGATTACTCCAGTTAGTCTGTTGACCGTCGATGGACAATGTGAGCGAAATCAGCGGTTTGTCGCCAATGGCGGCTTTCACATCGTCGGGCAGAGTGCTCTTATCTCCCTGACCGATGGAAATTTGCGCCTTGTTTCCGCTGATGCCGGAAACGCCGGTCAGCATATTGGACGGAACGGTGACGCTGCCGTTATCGGTCTTGAAAGCTATTTTGCCCTGCACGTCTGGTGTTGTCAGATCCGGAACAGGTACGTCCAGCGTATAGGTGTCGACGCCGGGGACGGATGGTACCGTAACAACGGTGGTTTTGCCGCCGGACATGAGATCGCTGCCTGTGCCAACATCCACGCTGGCGTGGCCGTTGTTTTTATCGACAGTAACCGGTAGAGTCGTATCCGAACCGTTGCCGGCGTCCACGTCCGCTTTATATTCCGGAGTTGAGGGCGTCGAGGGAGTGCCGCCGCCGCTTGTTCTGGTGAATGCGGCGGTCACAGTCACAGTCGCCGTGCCGGATTTGGTATTATCCACTGTTGAGGTGGCCGTCACCGTCAGCGTGGAAGCCGTTTCACCGAAGGCCACCGTCAGGAGTCCGGAGGAGTCAATACTCGTGCCGGGGTTGCTGCTGCCGACGCTCCACGTAACTGTCTGAGAAGGGCTGTTGGTCCCGTTTACAGTGGCGGTGAAGGTCTGCGTATTGCCCTTTTGCACCGCAACTGACTCAGGCGATACGCTTATGCTTGTAACGGTCACCGGCAGAACCAATGTTGCGGGGAAAACCGCTGTTATCACACCGGAATCCGCCGCGTTGGTTACAGATGTCGCTCCCGCCACGGTAAAAGAGTTTTCACCCACGCCGGTCAAGGCGAAATTTGCCTTCGGCGTCAGGGTGATGGTCGCCGTGTAGACGGTTTCCGCCGCAAAGGGGCTGTCCAACGGGCTCCAGGCAACGGTTCCGGTATACTGCGCCGTTTCGGCAGCGGCTGCAACAGGCGCCGTACCCGTCGAGGGCGGTATAATTCCCCCGATATTTTGCAGGGATATTGCGGCGGGGTTAATCACCAGGCCGCCCGGGATAGTCTTGCCGTAGGCGGCGTAAGTGGCGTCCTCGGCTCTGGTGAGCACGACGTCATAGGTTCCCGCGTTTACGGGATTCACGACGTCGGAGCCTTGCTTATAGGTAACCGTGAAGTCTTCATTGGGGCTACCGCTGATTGAAAAGGCTTTTATCGCGCCGTCATAGATTGCGCTTTGTGGCGCCTCCGCAATAGAAACGGGTGTTTTGGGCGTCCACTTGGCGTACAGGGTAATATCTGCGGTAATCGGCGTCGCAAAGTTGAACGCCGTTGCCAAGTCGCTGTCCGAGTACCAGCCGCCGAAGGTATAGCCCGTTTTCGTGGGCGCCGCCGGCGCAGTGGCGGTTGAATTGTAATTAACGTTTTGGGAAGCCACCGCGCTGCCGTCGTTGGAGTTAAATGTGACGGTATAGCTGTTGATATCCCACTTGGCGTAAAGGGTCTGCGCTTCCGTGATTTTTACGAACGTATCTGCGAGAACCTGCGTTCCGGTACCGTTATCGCCGGTCCACCAGCCGCCAAAGGTAAACCCTGTCTTATCAGGCGTGGGGAGGGCTCCGTATGGCGAGTCATACGTCACGCTTTGCGTTCCCGGCGAGACCGTGCCGCCTTCAGGGTCAAACGTAACGGTATATGTGTTTGGCGTCCAACTAAGATACGTTGTGGCAGCAGCGGCTACTAAATCAGTTACCACAGTCCCGGATCCGCCTGCGGCAGTGTTGTATTGAACCGTATATCCCAGTTCGGGCAGTATGGTTTCATTTGTTAAGCCTGAATTTTTAAAAGCGTTCGCGCCTATGGTGATGACGCTTTTTGGTATTGTAATTGAGGTGAGGGCTTCGCAAGTTTGAAAAGCGGAGCTGCCAATAGAGGTTACGCTGTTTGGTATTGTAATTGAGGGAAGGGAGCCGCATAAGTGGAAAGCATAGTTTTCAATCTTGGTTACGCTGTCTGGGATTGTAATCGAGGTGAGGGCTCCACAGGTGGTGAAGGCATTGGCTGATATCTGTGTCACGCCAGTGGAAATTGTTATGGATTGGAGGCCGCTGCAGAAAGCAAAAGCATGGGTTCCTATACTTGTCACGCTGTCGGGTATTGTGAATGTGATGAGGGCGTCACAGCTATTAAAAGCACTGCTTCCTATCGTTGTCACACTGTCGGGTATTGTGACTTCAGCAAGGGCTGTGCAATTCTCAAAAGCGTTGTTTCCTATACTCGTCACACCGCCGGGTATGTTGACTGCGGCGAGGACTGCGCAGCCGCGGAAAGCATAGCTTTCAATCTTGGTTACGCCGGCGGGCAATGTAACGGCTGTAACGGCCGTTTTCGAATCATAAACTACGCCAGTGGATAGGGTGCCTCCGCCTACGCTGACAACCGGATACCCATCCAGCGCGGATGGAACCGTAACGGCGCCAGTCAGTGTAGTAGTCGTGCAATATACTTTAGTCGCATTACTTCCTGACAGCGTATACTGCCACGTGCCCGGTGTGCCGTCAGCATAGCTTGACGCAGTCACACTTTCAGCCTCAGCGAGATATGTGCTGCTAAAAAATATAAACAACCCCGCGGCCAGCATCAGCGTGACGATGAGGTTTATAACCTTTCTTGAAACTGTATTCTTAATCATAACCAACCTCTCTTAACCCTCAATTATATAAAATGCCTGTTCACAGTTAGATGCCTTGCTCCTTGCTGTAAATCCCCTTCGGATATTATAATTGAAATGACTATAATGACCGTGTATAATGACATAATTCGGTGAATAGTGTCATTATACAATATTTACCGATAACATTCAACAAGGAGATACCATGAAAAAAGAAAAATCGACCCGCCGCAAGGAACAGGGCGAGGCGACCAAAAAGAAAATATCCGAAACCGCGCTGCAGCTTTTTGTGGAGCATGGAGTCGACAACGTCACCATTGACGATATCGTTACGGAGGTGGGTATAGCAAGAGGCACCTTTTACGTCCATTTTGAATCCAAGGACGCGCTTATTTCCGCGCTGCTGTCCGGTCGTGCGGCCACTATAGACGCGGATTACGCGGCCTTTTTGGAAACTCTGCCGGAAGATATGTCTTCCTGTGACGTTTTGATTGCGCTGGTCGGGAAAATATGCGACGTTATCGGGCACGGCATCGGCTATGAGACGATCAAAACCATCTATAAGGTACAGTTAACGGCCCCGTACGCGCAAAACGCCTCGGGCTACGACAGGGCCGTATACCGGCTGCTGGCGGACGTGCTGGAGAAGGGCGTCAGACGCGGGGAATTTCAAAGCTCCCTGCCGGCGGAGGAGCTGTCAAAGCATCTCGTCCTGGCCCTGCGGGGGCTGACCTACGAATGGTGCATCCGTTATCCGGACTTTGACTTAAAAGCGCAAGCGCTTGAACATTTTAAGATAATGCTCGAAGGGATAAAAGAAAAGAGGCAGACAGTATAAATGCTGTCCGCCTCCGAAATTGTCCGTGGTTCAAGATAAGTTAAGCGTAAGT
Source organism: Bacillota bacterium (assembly GCA_023439185.1). Taxonomy (GTDB): domain Bacteria; phylum Bacillota; class Desulfotomaculia; order Desulfotomaculales; family Desulfallaceae; genus BRH-c8a. The sequence goes on from JAEXOR010000058.1 coordinate 36,232, forward strand.
GCGCTGCAGGCAGAGCAGCGGGTCAAAGGGCACGCCGTTCAGCAGCACTTCCAGGTGCAAGTGCGGGCCGGTGGACCGGCCGGTACTGCCGACCCGGGCAATGGGCTGTCCGGCCAGCACTCTCTGCCCCTCGCTCACCAGCAGGCGGGAGTTGTGGGCGTAAAGGGTGCGCAAACCGGAGCCGTGGTCGATAATCACAGTATCACCATAGGTGCCTCTGGGGCCGGCAAATACCACCCGACCGTCTTTTACCGCCCTGATCAACTGACCATGGTCCGCCGCAATGTCGATACCTTCGTGCATGGCGCCGTTACGCATACCGTAGGGGGAACTAATCCAGCCCTGTACCGGCCAAAGAAGCTGGTTCAGCGGCAGTCCCCGTGAAGTTTGCAGGCTGCCTCCGCCCTGCCCCGCGGGAATGACCAATTGCTGTCCCTCCCGCAGGTGATCCGGGTCGGCCAGTGCGTTCATCCGGGCCAGTTCCATACCGGACACGCCAAATTTATGCGCTATGGCGCTGAGTGTCTCACCACTTTTCACCCGGTAATGCAACACTGTGCCCGGTATCGTCAAAGCCTGTCCCACGAAGATGTGGTTGCTGTCCCGCAAGTGATTTTCCCGGGCCAGTTCATCTTCACTGAAGCCATGCCTGCGGGCAATGGCGCCCATGGTGTCGCCCTCGCGTACGATATATACCCGGGTGGTAGCTTCCGCCACCGGGGTGCCGGAATCAGCGGCCGGCTTTTCCGCAGGCGGGACTGGGTACGGAGCATCAAGCCTGATCAGCTCATCCAGCCGGGCTTGAACCGGGTATGGCTGAACAAGCACACAGCTTGCCAGCAACAATAACGCCGCCGAAAAACTGACTATTTTATTTATTTTATTGCGATTCATTTTTATTCCACCTCTGCCATTATTAAACAAGGCATTCCACCTTAAAGTATACCCGGCAGAGGTAGAAAATATACCGAGAAACAATGGTGCCAGGTGTTAAAAGTTAAAGTGTTAAAAGTCATGAACTATAGTTCGCCACTTTTAACAAAATCGACTTTTAACACCTGGCACCTATGGCAAATCGGCTGTTTGCTGCTTGCCGTTGCTGCGTTTGATACTTTGGTAGGCTTGAACCAGTTCAGCGTTGGAACGTGTTTTTTTCAGCCTTTCCAACATGTATTCCAACGCTTCCGCCGAGCCCATGTTCCCGGTGGCCCGGCGGAAGTACCAGTTGATTTCTAGTTCGTCCCTGGCCAACAGGAGGTCTTCGCGCCTGGTGCCGGAACGCAGCACGTCCACGGCGGGGAACAGTCTTCTTTCGGCCAATCTCCGGTCCAGGATCAATTCCATGTTGCCGGTGCCCTTGAATTCTTCAAAAATCACGTCGTCCATGCGGCTGCCCGTCTCCACCAGGGCGGTGGCCAGGATGGTCAGGGAACCGCCTTCCTCCAGGTTGCGGGCGGCGCCGAAGAAGCGCTTGGGCTTATGCAGTGACGACGGGTCCACGCCGCCGCTTAAAGTGCGTCCGCTGGGCGGCACCACCAGGTTGTGCGCCCGGGCCAGTCGGGTAATGCTGTCCATCAGGATCACCACGTCCCGGCCATGCTCCACCAGGCGCTTGGCCCTTTCCAACACCATGTCCGCCACCCGGACGTGGTTTTCCGGCGGTTCGTCAAAGGTGGAGCTGATTACCGTTCCGTTAACCGATCTTTCCATATCGGTAACCTCTTCGGGCCGTTCGTCAATCAGCAGCACGATCAGGTCGATTTCGGGATGGTTGGTGGAAATACTGTTGGCAATGGCCTTAAGCAGCACTGTCTTGCCGGCTTTGGGCGGAGAGACGATTAAACCACGCTGGCCTTTGCCAATGGGTGAAATAAGGTCGATAATCCGGGCGGCCAGGTTTTCTTTATTGGTTTCCAGAGTAATGCGCTGTTGGGGAAAGAGGGGGGTAAATCCTTCAAAGTGCAGCCTCCGGGGAGATTCATCCGGGTTGGCGCCGTTTACCTTTTCCACACGCAGCAACGCCGAGTAGCGTTCACTGTCCTTTGGCTTACGCACCTGTCCGGCTACCAGATCCCCGGTGCGCAGGTCGAAACGCCTGATTTGCGAAGATGAAACATATATATCGTCGTAGCTGGGAAGAAAGTGATAAGGCCTTAAAAAACCGTAACCGTCAGGGAGGATCTCCAGTACCCCGCTGGATATCTGCAGCCCGCTCTTTTCGGCCTGGGCCCTGATGATCTCCGCCACCAGTTCCTTTTTACGCAGCCGCGAACAGCCGGTCAGATCCAGTTCCTTGGCCATGGCATAAAGCTCGGCCAGCGTTTTATTTTCCAGGTCCGTGTGGTTCAAGGGTGAACCCCCTTTTAACAATTAAATTAAACGTATTACTTATTGAGATTTATTGCCATGGCCTGACGGGCTCATACCTGTTTGGTGACCTGCCGGCGTTTCTGCCTTAACAGCAGCGCCTTGCGGACAATCAGGTAAACGACGGCAAAAGCAATGATGGTATTTAAACAAGCCCCCAGCAAAAATGGATAACCGAGCAGGGAGAATTTTTCCAACCAACCGGTTTGGGTTTGAGAGAAAATCTCGGCCACTTGTTCAACGCTGTCGAAATCGTTGTAACCTAAAATCAGGCCGCCTGTAATCATGTTCAGAACGTAGAAAAACGGCACCGCCCACTTAAAAAAGGCGGCCGTCAGGGCGGCGGCAACACCGTTGCCGCCGGCCAGTCTGGCAATTAGATAGGCAATGGGAATACTGATTAAAGGGAGGGGCAAGAAATCCAGGGCCAGCCCGACAGCGGCGCCCCGGGCGATTTTTTGGGGCGCGTCGGGTATGTCCATTACACGGCGGTAATGATTTTTTAAGCGCCCTGCCAGATTCAATTATTGTTTTCCTCCTTAGCTCTTGGGAACTTTAGCCCAATCAGCCAAAAACTTTTCGATACCCAAATCGGTGAGGGGGTGGTCAATCATTTGCATCAGAACTTTATAGGGTACAGTGGCGATATGCGCGCCTGCGAGGGCTGATTGAGTTACATGCAGAGGATGCCTGATGCTGGCGGAGATTATCTGCGTATCCAGATCGTACAGGTCAAAGATGGTAACGATTTCATCGATCAAGGTCATGCCGTCCTGGCCGGCGTCATCCAGGCGGCCCACAAAGGGACTGACGTACGTGGCGCCGGCCAGGGCCGCCATAAGCGCCTGGTTGGCGGAAAATACCAGGGTGACATTGGTGCTGATCCCTTCCCGGGACAGAACCTTCACTGCTTTCAGCCCTTCGGCCGTCATCGGTATTTTAACCACGATATTCTCATGGATATCAGCCAGCACCCTGGCCTCCTCAACCATGGGACCGGCTTCAATACTGATCGCCTCGGCGCTGATGGGGCCGTCAATCAGGGTGGTGATTTCCCTAACCACGGCGACAAAATCACGGCCCTCCCTGGCTATTAAGGAAGGATTGGTGGTCACGCCGCTGATCACACCAAGCTCCGCGGCGTCTTTAATCTCCTGCACATTGGCCGTATCAATAAACAGTTTAATCGCCAACACCTCCATTTGGTGCCAGGTGTTAAAAGTTAAAAGTGTTAAAAGTCATGAACTATAGTTCGCCACTTTTAACAAACTCAACTTTTAACACCTGGCACCACGGTTTTACGCTTTTCCGGAGCTGCCGAAAACCCGGATTTTTTCTCTGATTAGTTCTACCGCCGCTTCCCGGGCCGGGCCCAAAATTTTGCGGGGGTCTATTTCGTCGGGGGAGTCCGCCACTATTTGCCGGCAACGGTCCACAAAGGCTTCGCGGATATTGGTGTCAATGTTCACTTTGCGCACTCCCAGGCGAATAGCTTCCCGAACCGCCTGATCCGGCACGCCTGAGGAACCGTGCAGCACGATGGGGATGTTGACCAGGGAGCGGATTTTTTCCAGCCGGGCGAAATCCAGCTTGGGCTCGCCCTTGTACCGGCCGTGGGCGGTGCCAATGGCAATGGCCAGGGCGTCTACGCCGGTTTCCTCAACAAACCGCCGGGCTTCCTCGGGGTCGGTGAAATAAGCGTCGGCTTCATTGACATGGATATCGTCCTCTGTACCACCTATTTTACCCAGTTCGGCTTCCACAGATACTCCCACCGGCCGGGCCGCCGCCATCACCTGCCTGGTCAGGGCGATGTTGTCGTCCAGCGACAGCTTGGAACCATCGATCATCACCGAAGAAAAACCCGACCTGATGCAGCGCATCACCTGTTCAAAGCTGGTGCCGTGGTCGAGATGCAGCGCCACCGGCACGTCAATCATCGAGGCGGCCACATTGGCCATGGCGGTGATGTACTCTATTCCGGCGTACTTGATGGCGCCCTGGCTGGCCTGCATGATCACCGGCGAGCGTTCCGCCTGTGCCGCGGCGGCAATGGCCTGCACAATCTCCATGTTATTACAGTTGAACGCACCTACCGCATATCCGCCGGCCTCGGCATCCTTGAGCAATTCGCTGATCGGAACTAGACCCATATACCCGAATCCTCCTTGCCTGGATATACATTATTTATACACCCTGCATTAAGGGTGTAGCCCTATTTATTTTCGCTTTCGCTTGGTTTTTTTGCCTGTTTTGTCCATGTTGGCCAAACTGTCCAGGTAACCAAACCCGTTGCGGGTAAGTTCTATGGTTTCCACGTCTTTAATCACTCTGAGGTCGTCTTCGGTCTCGGCATAAATAATATTGATACTATCGCATTCTTTGCAGTGCAGCTCCAGCCGGTCGGGGAAAATATCAACCTCGACGTCCAGATTGCCGCACTGGCAGTAAAGGGCACCCTGCTCGGCTATGTCGTGCAGGCGGTTTAATACCTCGTACATGATTTCGGAGTTATTAAAATACCTGTCCTCGCCCTCAAATTCGCCGGCCAGGGACTCAATACTCTCCTCCTGGGCTTCGGCCAGTTCCCTGACCGCTTCTTCCGGACCCAGGTAACCCAGTTCCAGGCCGGTTTCCTGGCAAAACAGGTAGTTTACCTCGTCCGACCAGAACCTCCGGCTGCTGATGGAACGCATATGCTTGGACTCACAAACCACGCACGGCACCTGTACCATGTAATCCTTGCGGTCCTTGGTATTTACGACAAGCTTAATAAACCCGCATTTACAGGCTATTTCCACCTTTTTGCGCCGGCCGAATTCAAACCTTGACAGATGATGATAATCCAGTTTGCCGCATTCCGGACAACGCATGGCCAAAAGCGCACCGGTTTCAATGATCATGGCTTACCTCCTGCCATTATAGTGCAGCGATAATGATAAATATGCGGGAACAATCAGTTGAAGCGCTGGTTGATGTATTGATCGCAATTCGACGCCCGTTGGTCAAATCCTTTTTTAAACCCCGGTGACTAACAGGTTTCGTTTGTGGTACAGCCTCCGGAATCGCCGCCGCGGGGAATCAACTGCCGGGTCAATGCGCGCAACTCGTCAATGTCAAAGGGCTTGCACAAGTAACGCTTGACACCCAATTTTTCAGCCTCTTCCATAATCTCCAGCTCTTCATAAGCCGTCATCAACACCACCGGGATATCAGGTTTAATCTTCCTGATTTCATACAGTGTTTCCACACCGCTCATGCCGGGCATTTTTACATCCAGGATAATTAAATGGTACTCTTTTTCCTTAAGTTTTTCCAGGGCTTCCCTGCCGCTGGAAGCCTGATCCGCATAGTAGCCTATCTCAAGCAACGCCTCGCTGATTAACCTGCGCACCCCCATCTGATCGTCCACAACAAGCAAATCACCCTTGTTAATCGTCATTCCCTCCCCTAGAAGGTTACAACACCGGGTATTTCAAGAGTACTTCGCCAATCGGGATTAATTCCCTGCTGTTTTGACATCCATACACCCGGGTTGATAGAAAAAATTTTACAAATTCAAATAGGGGATGGTTGATATAACGGAACCAAACATGATTAATCCGGCAATAAGCATGAAAATAATGGCCAGGACGGGAGTAAAAACGGTCAGCGTCGCTTTGCCGCTGCTGAACCCGTGCACCTCGCGAATGCCGATGATCAGCAGCACCACCGACCAAATAAACACCGCCAGGCTCAAAAGGCCGTTAATAGTGTTGAATGCCGCGCTGGGGGCAAAGAGAAAAGTCAAAAGCTCCACCGGGATTATTAAAGCCGCCGGCAGGCCGGCCAGCCCGTAAACGGTAAACACACCCCGGGCGTCACCCCGGCCGCCGTAAAGCGCCGCCAGCAGGTGTAAAAGCCCGGCCATTAAAAACCACTTGATCAAGCCGAGAAAAAACCCGCCTGCCGCAAGCAACGGCGCACTCATCGCAATCAGCGCCTCCAGATCGGGCAAGTTGGGTAATGGCAGTTCCGGCATGAATTGCGGCATGGTAAATAGCCCCATCAGGGCTTCCGCCAGGTTTAAAAGCACTACGATAATTACTGTCGCCGTTACCGGAGGCTGCTTGACCAGCCCGGCAAAGGTCCGTGCCGGCTCGAAAAGCACTCCGTAAATCAGGTCCAGGATACTGTCTTTTCGCCCGTCGGGCGTGTCATTCCGATCCCCGTACTGGTCTCCGTGCTTTTCTTCCGCATTACTGATACTTTCCCCCGGAGCCCCGGCATATACATCATTTTCCAAAACAAAACCCTCCCCGGCAAGTTAATCGGAGAGCGGCGAATACAACAGCCAGGCCGCGGGATGTAACGCCGAACCGCCAATGCCCAGGTTAACGCCGCCGATTGTTTCCCAGAAGGGGCGCCTGGGCGTAAGGTCGACAATATCGGCCTCGTCACCAAGTCCCGCCATCCGGGACGCCACCCCCACCGCATCGTAGAAATTACCCAGTTCGTCCACCAGGCCGTTTTCCAGCGCCTGGCTGCCTGTAAAAACCCGCCCGTCCGCCAGCTCGATCACCTGCTCCCGGTCCATTCCCCGCCCCTGGGAAACAGTATTCACAAATTGCCGGTAGATGTCATCCACCATGCTCTGGAAAATAACCTGCTCATCGGTGGTGATATCCCGGGCCGGCGATCCCATGTCTTTATGCGGACCGCTTTTAAACACAGTGGGGTCCAGACCGATTTTTTCGTACAGACCCTGCATGTCCGTGGTTTCCATAATCACCCCGATGCTGCCGGTGATGGTGCCGGGATTGGCCACAATCCGATCGCACCGGGACGCAATCCAGTAGCCGCCCGACGCGGCCACATCACCCATGGAAACCACCACTTTTTTACCGGATGCTCTCAAGCGGTCCACTTCCAGGGAAATTTCCTGGGCCGCCGCCGCGGTGCCGCCGGGGGTGTCCAGGCGCAGTACCACCGCTTTGATGGACTGGTTTTCGGCGGCATGGCGCAGTTGGGCCATGATGTCGTCGGAACCCGCCACTGTGCTGAACAAGCCGCCGGAACCGGCGCCGGTTACAATGGTGCCGGAAATATTAATTACGCCGACAGCGGCGTCTCCGCCACCCCGGGCTGATTTATCACCGCCACGGGGCTGAAATACCGCGGCGGCCGCCAGGGACAACACCGCCACACCGATAATAATCCCAGCTATTAGTTTGCGTTTCAATGTTATTCACTGCCTTTCTTTGGTGCCAGGTGTTAAAAGTTAAAAGTGTTAAAAGTCATGAACTATAGTTCGCCACTTTTAACAGACTCAACTTTTAACACCTGGCACCGGCGTTTAAACAAAAAGCTTTGGAATTTCCGTCTCCAAAGCAGTTGTTTACGATGACTTTTTAAACTCAGAGGTGTCAAATGTTCTAAAGCTTTAGGTCCGGTTCCTGAGGGCCGCGCCGATGAATTCCCTGAACAGCGGGTGCGGCCGGTAAGGCCGGGACTTAAACTCGGGATGAAACTGGGTGGCTAAGAACCAGGGATGGTCCTTAAGTTCGATGATCTCCACGAGATAGCGATCCGGCAGGGTGCCGCTGAAGACAATCCCCGCCTCCGCCAGTTCCTCCCGGTACTTGTTGTTCAATTCATACCGGTGGCGGTGCCTTTCATAAATGATCTCCTCGCCGTAGGATTGACTGGCCCTGGTACCTTCCAGCAGGCGGCAGGGGTATTTGCCCAGGCGCATGGTGCCGCCCATTTTGTCCAGTTCCTTTTGTTCCGGCAACAGGTCAATGACCGGATACGGCGTGTCGGGATTAAATTCGGTGCTGTTGGCGCCCTGCCAGCGCAATACGTTCCTGGCGTATTCAACCACCGCCAGCTGCATGCCCAGGCACAAGCCCAGGAAAGGCACCTTGTTTACTCTGGCGTAATTAATGGCGTTAATCTTGCCTTCGATGCCCCGGTCGCCAAAACCGCCGGGCACCACCACCCCGTCGACATCCGACAGCAGGCTTTCAGCGGGCCGGTCTTCCAGCTCCTCGGAGTTGATCCAGCGGATATCCACCGCGACGCCATGGAATAGCCCGGCGTGGCGCAGTGACTCGGCCACGCTGATGTATGCGTCCGGCAGGGCCACGTACTTGCCCACCAGCCCGATGGTAATGCGCTCCCGGAGGTTTTTCATCTTTTCCACCATGGCCCGCCACTGGGCAAGATCCGGCTTGGACTGGCACTGCAGCCCCAGCCGCCTTACGGCCAGGTCATCCAGACCCTCTTCCTCCAGCATCAGCGGCACCTCGTAAATATGCGGGGCGTCCACCGCCTGCACTACGGCGTCCCGGTCGGTATCACAAAACAGCGCCAGCTTGTCCACCATTTCCCTGGAAAGGGGTTTCTCGGTGCGGCATACCAGCACGTCGGGCTGGATACCGATGCTGCGCAGTTCTTTTACACTATGCTGAGTGGGTTTGGTTTTTAGTTCGTTGGCCACTCTTAAATAAGGTACCAGGGTAACGTGAATGTACATCACGTTGTCCCGTCCCAGGTCGCTTTTGAGCTGCCGGATCGCTTCCAAAAAGGGGAGTGATTCGATATCGCCGACAGTGCCGCCGATCTCGGCGATGACTACGTCTGGCTCGAGTTCCCGGGCGATAAGGCGCACCCGTTCTTTAATTTCATTGGTGATATGGGGAATGACCTGTACCGTCGCCCCCAGATAATCTCCCCGGCGCTCCTTGTTGATTACCGACCAGTAGATGCCGCCGGTGGTGACGTTGCTGCTTTTACCCAGGCTGGCGTCAATAAACCGTTCGTAGTGTCCCAGATCCAGGTCGGTTTCCGCCCCGTCGTCGGTAACAAATACTTCACCGTGCTGATATGGACTCATGGTGCCCGGATCTATGTTAATATATGGATCCAATTTTTGGATGGCTACTTTTAAACCCCGGCTCTTAAGCAGTTGACCCAAAGACGCGGCGGTAATCCCCTTACCCAGGGACGATACCACGCCGCCGGTGACAAAGATGAACTTGGCCATGAGGTGCCTCCTGTTGCAAAATTTCTGTAAAAAATCCTTTTTTATTCTACCATGTTAAAACTTCCTGTCAATATAATACCGGACTATTCCCAGCCAAACCAACGAACGGCAATCGTATAGCCCAGAAATAAGCCCACTATGCCCGCCAGCCCGGCCGCCGTGGGCGGTCCCGGGATCGGCAATTTCAAACGGGCAAACAACAGCCCCACAATTAAACCGGTTATGACGGCCAGCACTACTTCACGCATGGGAATCCCCCATTTACATTTTCTCGGGCGCCCGGACCCCAAGCAGGTCAAGGGCGTTCTTCAGCACCACCCGGGTGGCTTCCACCAGCAGCAGCCGGGCATTGCTCAGCCCGGTGTCATCGGTAATCACCCGGGACGCATAATAAAAACTATGCAAGAGACCTGCCACTTCGTGCACATACCGGGCAATTCTATGCGGGGCCAGTTGGCGGGCCGCCATGGCTACTTCCTCCGGAAAATCCGCCAGGCGGCGGGCCAGGGCCAATTCCGTCTCTTCCTTAAGCAGACTCAGGTCCACCGCTTCCGGTTCCGGCATTTCCCGCCCCTGCTCCGCCAGCTGCCGGAAAATGCTGCAGATGCGGGCATGGGCGTACTGCACATAATACACCGGGTTGTCGTTGGACTGGGCACGGGCCAGATCCAGGTCAAAGTCCAGGTGGCTGTCGGCGCTGCGCATCACGAAGAAATAACGGGCGGCATCCAGCCCCACTTCCTCCACCAGTTCCTGCAAAGAGACGAACTGGCCGGTGCGCTTGGACATGCGCACAATTTCCCCGCCCCGGAACAACCGCACCAGTTGCATTAAAACCACGTGCAGGGCGTCGGGACTGTAGCCCAGGGCCTCCATGACGCCCTTCATCCTGGGCACGTGGCCGTGATGGTCCGCCCCCCAGATGTTGATCACCCAATCAAAGCCCCGCTGGAACTTATCCATATGGTAGGCGATGTCGGCGGCGAAATAAGTGGGAATGCCGTTTTTGCGCACCACCACCTCGTCCTTCTCCATGCCGAAGGCGCTGGCTTTAAACCAGAGCGCCCCTTCTTTTTCGTAAATATAGCCCCGTTCCCTGAGCAGGTTTACGGCCTCGTCCACCCGGCCGCTGTCGTGCAGCGACTGCTCGGAGAACCAGACGTCATAGGTAACGCCGAAGTCAGACAGGGCTTCCCTGATGCCGCCGATTTTTTCCGCCAGGGCGTAACGGGCCAGAGTGTCCAGCCTTTCGCGCTGCGGCGCGCTAAGCAGGCTGTCCCCATGTTCGTCAATAAACCGGCGCGCCGTGTCGACAATATCCTGCCCATGGTAACCGCCCTCGGGGATGACGCCCTCCCGGCCCAGCAACTCAAAAAACCGCGCCTCCAAGGACAGGGCGAAGTTTTCAATTTGATTGCCGGCGTCGTTGATATAATACTCCCGGGTCACCTGCCAGCCGGCAAAGTCCAGGATGGCCGCGATGCTGTCACCCAACGCCGCCCCCCGGGCATTGCCCATATGTAATAGTCCCGTCGGGTTGGCGCTGACGAATTCCACCTGCACCTTTTTGCCTTCCCCCAACGCCACCCGGCCGTAATCAGATCGCTGCCGGACCGCCGGGGGAATTGCTTCCAGCACCCAGCGGGGATCCAGATGAAAATTAATAAAACCCGGCCCGGCCACTTCAATCCGTTCCAGCCACTGTAATGGGCGGGGCAGGTACTCCACCAGCAGTTCGGCAATCTTTCTGGGCGCCATGCGGGCCTGTTTGGACAGCAGCAGCGCCAGGTTGACGGCAAAATCGCCGTGGTCCCGCTCCCGGGGCACCTCCACCAGAAACTCGGGCAGTTCCACCGGCGGCAATTGCCCCGCCGCCACCGCCCCGGCCAGCGCGTCCGCCATCGCCTGCCTCAACCCGGCGCGCGTGTTCTCTACAATGTTAATGATATCTTACCTCCTTTGGTGCCAGGTGTTACACTTTAAATTATTATATTTGGCCAATCTGCGGTCAGGGGACATACCTCCTTCGGAGGAATGTCCCCCAACTTTTGCCAAAGCTAAGGAATAAAGTACTGAAAGTCGCGCGCTGATGGAACTGATTGAGCGCGACTTTCTTGAAAGTTGAAATTGTTAAAAGTTAAGGTTAAAATATGTAAAATATGCTAACTTTTCAGGAGGTGATCTCAATGAGCCGCCCTCAGCGCAGTTTCCCGACACCAAATACAGTATATCATGTAATCTCCCGTGGGAATAACCGGCAGGAAATTTTTTTGGACAACCGTGATTACTTCCGGTATCTTGATTTGTGGCGCAAGCATCAGGCTGAAATGGATTTTACAGTTTACGCTTATGTGCTGATGCCTAATCATGTGCACTGGCTGTTAAAAACCGGTTTCACCACCCTGCCGGAAATAATGCACCGCACGCACAGCACCTACGCACGCTGGTTCAACCACCGGCACGAACGGGTGGGGCACCTGTTTCAGGACCGTTACAAATCCATTATCTGCGATACGGACAGCTACCTGCTGGCGCTGGCGCGATACATACACTTAAACCCCATCCGGGCAGGGATGGCCAGGGAGGTGCACCATTACCCCTGGAGCAGTTACCCCGGTTATTGCGGGCATGAGAATCCTTTATTGGATACCTCTTTATTATTGGGATATTATGGCCAGATTATTGAAAAAGCCAGAGCCAAATTTATTAGCTTCACCATGGAAGGAATAAAAGAAATTGAACGGCAGGATAAATCCGCATCCATAACACCGCCTGCCTTACAAAAAGAAAAACGGCACCAAATGCCATTTGATAGTAATCATGAAAACCAGGGTTCACGCACAATTACACCCAAAAGTAAACAGATAAATATTGAACAAATAGCTGATTGGATAATTGAAGAAACCGGCGCAGCCCTGGCCGAGATACAAAGTAACAATCAACAATACCATGTACTTTTAGCACGGTATCTGTTGATCAGAATAGCGGTTGGTGAGGCAGGCGTCAAACGCAGCATGGCAGCCAGGTTTTTGCATAAAAGCCGGGCCCATATTACCACAGTGATGGAAAAATGGCAGCAGAATGACGTGCCTCACCAGGCCGAAAAATTACTTGCAAAATTTGTCAATGACTTTTAACACTTTAACTTTTAACACCTGGCACCAAAGCCGGCGGTGAAGGCGGCGTTGTTTACTTCCAGCAGGCGCGGGGGGACGATGGAGGCCAGGGCGTCGCGCCAGGTTTGCTCGTCCACCGGGAGTTTTTTGGCCATGGCGCCCAGAAGCACCACGTTGGCGGCCTTGGCGTTGCCGCAATCCAGGGCTGCCTGCAGGGCGTCCAGCACCTGTACGTCGGCCACCCGCTCTTTAATTTTGCCGGTGATGTCCTCGGGATATTCCGCCGCCCCCGCCAGTACCGGTACGGGGGAAATCCGCTGGCTGTTGATGATCACGGTACCGCCTGGTTTGAGGCAGGCAAGCCAGCGCAGCGCTTCCAATTGTTCAAAGGCCAGGATAACGTCGGCCTCGCCCTCGGAGATAACCGGCGAATATACTTTTTCGCCCAGCCGCACCTGGGTAACCACACTGCCGCCCCGCTGGGCCATGCCGTGGATTTCCGAGACCTTGATGTCGTAGCCCATTTTCATGGCCACCGCCGCCAGCACCTTGCTGGCCAGAATGGTGCCCTGGCCGCCCACGCCCACCATTAATACGTTAATCGGTTTAAGCACCGGCGTTACCACCTTTCATCGCCCCGGTTTTGCATACCTGCACGCACAGGTCACAGCCCACGCAAAGGGTTTGATCCACCGCTGATTTCTTATCGCTGACCGAAATGGCCGGGCAGCTTAGTTTTAAGCACATTTTACAGCCGTTGCAGATCTCCGGGTCCACCGTTACCGCCGGTTTGGTTTCCCGGGTCAGCAGAATGCAGGGCCGCCGGGCGATAATCACCGACGGACCCTTGGCCGCCAGTCCGGTATGCACCGCCGTTTTTATCGCAGCCATGTCCAGGGGGTCCAGCACTTCCACCTGTTTGACGCCCAGAGCGCGGCACAGGGATTCCAGGTCCACTTCAGGCGCCTCGCCGCCCATCAGGGTGCGACCGGTGGCGGGATGGTCCTGGTGACCGGTCATGGCGGTGGTGCGGTTGTCCAGAATCAGTACCGTGATGTCGCTGTTGTTGTATACCGCGTTTAAGAGCGAGGTGATGCCGGAGTGCAGGAAGGTGGAGTCGCCGATGACGGCCACTGTTTTTTCCTTCAAGCCGGGCACCGCTTTGTCAATGCCGTGGGCCATGCTGATGCTGGCCCCCATGCAGATGCAGCTGTCGATGCCCTCCAGGGGCGGCAGCCCGCCCAGGGTGTAGCAGCCGATGTCGCCGCTGACGGTAAGCTTCATGCTGTGCAGGGTATAAAACACCCCACGGTGGGGACAGCCCGGGCACAGCACCGGCGGCCGGGGAGGAGCCTGGGGCAGTCCCGCGGCCAGGTCTTCTCCGCTCCCGGCGGGGAGCACCCCGGCGGCGGCAAATATGCGCCGCAGCAGGCCCTGGTCGAACTCGCCCGTAACCGGGAGGATTTCCTTACCGGTCACCTTGATGCCCAGCATGCGGATTTGCTCCTCCAGGTAAGGTTCCAGTTCCTCCACCACGTACAGGGTTTCCACCTGCGCCGCGAATTGCTTAATTAGTTTAACAGGGACGGGGTTGGTCATGCCCAGCTTCAGCACCGACGCGCCGGGCAACGCTTCCCGCACGTACTGGTAGCTGATGCCGCTGGTGATCACGCCGATTTTGTCATCTCCCGGCAGGATATAGTTCACCGGAGTGGTTTCGCTGTACTCTTTTAAACGGGCCAGCCTGTCCTCCAGGTTGAGCCGGCGCAGACGCCCGAAGGCGGGCACCATCAGGTGTTTTTTGACGTCCTTGCTGTAGGGCTTGATTTCCCGGGGTCCGGGTTCGCCCAGTTCCACCATGCCCTGGGAGTGGGCTACCCTGGTGGTGATGCGCAGCATGACGGGTATATCAAGCCGCTCGCTGATGTCCAGGCCCAAAGCCACCATGTCCTTGGCTTCCTGGCTGTCGGACGGTTCCAGCATGGCCACCTTGGCAAACCGTGCGTAATGGCGGTTGTCCTGTTCGTTCTGGGAGCTGTGCATACCGGGGTCGTCGGCGGAGACCAGCAACAGCCCGCCGTTGACGCCCGTATAAGCGGCGGTAAACAGCGGGTCGGCGGCCACGTTGACCCCCACGTGCTTCATGGTGATCAGCGCCCGCGCGCCGGCGATGGCGGCGCCCACGCCCACTTCCAGGGCCACCTTCTCGTTGGGCGCCCACTCGCTGTATACTTCCTTGTAACGGGCCAGGTTTTCCAATATCTCGGTGCTTGGCGTGCCCGGGTAACCAGACGCCAGACTGACACCGGCTTCATAAGCGCCGCGGGCAATGGCGGCGTTACCGGAAAGTAGTTCTTTCAAGTTTTTCTCCTCCTTTGGTGCCAGGTGTTAAAAGTCGATTTTGTTAAAAGTGACGAACTATAGTTCATGACTTTTAACACTTTTAACTTTTAACACCTGGCACCAGGTTCACCAGGTTAGCGGGTGTCGATGACGCGCTTGATTTTGCCTTCACTGCGGGCCAGGGAACGGGGTTCCAGCAGCCGCACCCGGCAGTTCACCGAAAGGACGCTGAATATTTTTTGCTTCAGCATAACCTCTAAAGCTTCCAAATCCTTAAAGGAGCCGGTGAACATTTCGTCCGTCAGTTCCACCTGCACCTCCAGGGCATCAAGATATCCTCTTTTACTGACCAGGATTTGATAGTGAGGCGACAACCCGTCAATGTTCATTAATACCGTTTCAATCTGGGACGGGAATACGTTGACCCCGGAAATAATCAGCATATCGTCGGTTCGTCCGCATACCTTGCGCATCCGGGCGGTGGTCCGTCCGCAGGCGCACCGGTCCTCCGTCAGCACGGTGATGTCCTTGGTCCGGTAGCGCAAAACGGGCAGCGCCTCCTTGGTCAGGGTGGTGATCACCAGTTCCCCTTCCCGACCGGGTTCCACCGGCTCCCCGGTGGCCGAGTCAATCACCTCCACCAGGAAATGATCCTCACTGATGTGCATGCCGGCGTTGTGGCTGCATTCGCCGGAAACGCCGGGGCCCATGACTTCGCTGAGGCCATAGTTGTCGCTGGCTTTCATGTTCCAGATGCGCTCCAGTTCGGTACGCATACTCTCGGTCCAGGCTTCTGAGCCGAACAAACCGGTGCGAATACCCAGGTCCGCCGGATCCACTCCCATGGACCGGGCGGTATCGGCCAGGTGCAGGGCGTAAGAAGGAGTGCCCACCAGGACGGTGGCGCCGAAGTCCTGCATCAGCATAATCTGCCGGTTGGTATTACCCACCGAGGCGGGCACTATGGCGGCGCCGATCTTCTCCATCCCGTAATGCAGTCCGAAGGCGCCGGTAAACAGGCCGTAGCCAAAGGTAATCTGCACCACGTCCTCGTCGGTGACTCCGGCCATGGCAGCGATGCGGGCCACCAACTCAGACCAGTTATCCAGGTCCCGGCGGGTGTAACCCACCACGGTGGGCTTGCCGGTGGTACCCGAGGAGGCGTGCAGCCGGCTCACTTCTTTGGTCGGCACGGCAAAAAGCCCGTAGGGGTAGTTGTCCCGCAGGGCGGTTTTATCTGTAAAAGGCAGCCTGGTGACGTCCGCCAGGGAGCGAATATCCTCGGGACGCACCCCCGCCTCATCCATGGCCTTCTGATAATATGGAACCCGCCGGTAAACCAGGTGCACCGTTTCCTTCAATCTGTCCAACTGCAGGGAGCGCAGTTCCTCCCTGTCCATGCATTCATGCTTGGGGTCCCAGATCATTTAAAATTACACTCCTTTATATCCACCGGCGCCGGGGGCCGCAGCGCCCGGCGCCTTGATTTCCATGCTACAAAATAATTTCTACAAAACCTGACTTATTCCTTCATGTTCCGGTTGCTGAATCCGAACCGGCGCGGAGACCAGGCGGGAACGAACGCCGCGCCGGCGCACGAACCGACCCATGCGGCGAAAAGCTTCGCTCAGATCGTCCAGTGAAGCGGCGTAGGATACCCGTACGAATCCCTCCCCTGATTCTCCGAAGGCGTTACCGGGCACCAGGGCCACCTGTTCTTCCTTCAATAATTGTTCGGCGAACTCCTCGGAGCCGAGACCGGCCACCGAAACCTGTGGAAAGGCGTAAAAAGCGCCGCCCGGCTCGAAACAGGGCAGGCCCATGTCGCGAAAAGCCTGCACCACCATGTTCCGGCGCCGGTTATAATTTTCAATCATGCGCCGCATGCCGGGCTGCCCGCTTTTCAGCGCTTCCAGCGCCGCCATTTGCCCGGTGATGGGCGCGCAGAGCATGGAATACTGGTGAATTTTGGTCATGGCAGCGATGAAATCCGCGTTGCCGGCCACATAACCAACCCGCCAGCCCGTCATGGCGTAGGCTTTGCTGAATCCGTTCAGCAGCAGGGTACGCTCCTGCATGCCGGGCAACGTGGCCATGCAGGTATGCTGCCCGATATAAGTGAGCCGGTCATAAATTTCGTCGGAGATCACTATTAAATCGTGGGCCACCGCTACCTCAGCAATCTTCTCCAGTTCATCCCGGTCTATCACCGCGCCGGTGGGGTTGTTGGGATAGCAAAGCAGCAGCACCTTGGTCCTGGGAGTTATGGAGCGCTGCACCAGGTCTGCGGTAATGCGGAAGCTGTCGTCCATCCCGGTGGACATAAACACCGGCACCCCGCCGGAAAGGGCGGTGCACGGGGCGTAGGACACATAGGAAGGCTCCGGAATCAGCACCTCGTCGCCGGGCTGCAGCAGTGTCCGCATGCACAGGTCCAGGGCTTCACTCACCCCCACGGTAATCAGCAGCTGGGTGCGGGGGTTGTACCGGACGGAATAGGTGCTTTCCAGGTCGGCCGCCACCGCCTCACGCAGTTCGAGGAGCCCGGAATTGGACGTATACATGGTGTAGCCCTTCTCCAGGGAATAAATGCAGGCTTCCCGGATGTGCCACGGAGTGACGAAATCCGGTTCACCCACCCCCAGGGAGATAACCCCCTTGGTTTCGGTGACCAGATCAAAAAACTTCCTGATGCCCGAGGGCTGAATGCTTTGCACCGTGGGGTTGATTTTTTTCGACCAGTCCGTGCGGGTCATAGTCATGGTGAGATCATCAGCCTCCTGTCTTCCTCGCCGTCTTCCATAATTACACCGTCCTGTTTGTATGCTTTGAGGACGAAATGGGTGGTGGTGCTGATCACACCTTCCACAGTGGACAGTTTGGTGGATACAAAATGTGATATTTCCTTCATGCTGCGGCCTTCCACAAAAACCGCCAGGTCGTAGGTCCCGCTCATCAGGCGCATGCTGCGCACTTGCGGGAACCGGTAAATCCGTTCGGCCACGCCGTCAAAACCGACGTCCCGCTGGGGGGTAATGCGTACTTCAATTAACGCGCTGACCTTTTCTTCCCCCAGTTTTTCGTAATTGACCAGGGTCAGGTATTTTAAGATTACTTTTTTATCCTCCAGGTCTTTGATCACGGACTGAACCCCGGCCTCGTCAACGTCCAGCATAACCGCGATTTCTCTGGCGGTAAGCCTGGCGTTGTCCTCCAACAGCTCCAGGATCTGCTTGGTTAAGTGATCCACAGTTTCACCCCTTTTTATCAAATTGATCAAACCGGGTGGCGGTACCTTCCACTGGCTGATTCGGCCTTATACTAAAATAAAAAACCCCGCCCTGTAAAGGGACGAGGTGCTGCTCGCGGTACCACCCTAATTAACCGCTTCTTAACGCCGGCATGCCGGGGCTTTAAAACGGTCCACTCGGGGCCTTTAACGGTGGCCGGCCGGCATGTTTGCAAGGCGCAGGCGCTTTTAAGCATGCAGCTCCGGGAACGGCACGAGACGTTGTCATCCGCCGGGCTTGCACCGTCCCCGGCTCGCTGCTGGACTTAAAGCGGCTCTTATTTCCCTTCATTACTGTTCAATTTGAAAAACCAAAACCATAGTAGCATGGTTTCCGGTTCAGTGTCAATATTACAAAGTTAATTGGTTATGGAAGATGTCGGTGGCGCCGCGACGATACAGGCCAGCGCCACGGACAGGCCCACAAACAGCGGGTGCACATCCAGGGGGGAAAAGATCGCCCACAGGATGGTGGCCAGGGGACCGCAAATGACGGACCAGTAAACCCCTCCT
>JAEXOR010000009.1 GCA_023439185.1 Bacillota bacterium
GGGGGGCGGCGGCCACACACCCGCCCCCCCCCGCGCGGGGGGTGGCAACGTGATTCTGACTTATCTAAAACGGAGGACGCAATGAAAGCAGCTGCAACTAAATCAATGCATCAAGAGAATTTTCATTATATTAGAGCCAGATCAATGCTCTGCGCAAGTGTGGCATTGGTTTACTTGGCCGGCGCGTTTTTTGATATACCTTATGTGAATGATCTATTATGCGTTATTTGCTTAATCTGCTTGGTCGTCTGCCTGCCGTTTATCAAGGGCAATGCCCGGGTAGTGGCATCAGTTTTATTTTTGGTTGGGGTCGTTATTATGGTCTTCGACGGAGCGGGCTTCGCCGCCTGGAAAGAAGGCTTAATTATTAATGCTAATTTAATCGCCTTGATGCTGCTGGTGCCTGTCTTTGGCATGCCCCTGAAATACGGTGATTATTACGGTGTACTGGACGCTCTGGTGGGCAGGTACATGAACAGCCGGAACCGTATTTACTGGGTACCAGCCCTACTTACCCATTTTTTGGGCGCACTTATGAACATGGGTGCTTTACCTGTTGTATACCAGTTGATTGTGCGGGGGAAACTGCCAAAGGCGTTTAATTCTGTCCCGGCGTCAATTTTAAAGGGTTTTTCCGCTTCGATTTACTGGTCGCCCAATATGGTTTCAGTGGGGGTGGTGACTTATTACCTGGGCATCTCCTGGGCGGAGTTCGCCCGTTATGGTATTTTTCTAACGGTTGTAAGCCTGGTGGTAGGCTGGCTGATACATATTTTTTCCGATTATAAAGGTAATGTGTTGCTTGACCAATCCTTGCGGGAGGATGGAATTGACGGAAAAAAAATAGCTGAATTAATCTTTTTTTGTACAACCTTTATTGGCATGATCATCTATATTGCTACCCGAACATCAATACCGGTGCTGAATGCCGTGCCCTTGCTGGCGCTGGTATATCCCGTGTTCTGGTTGGGCATGCTGGGGCGGGTGAAAATAATACCTAAGTCTTACCAGGATTATGCAGAAAATATTTTGCCCAGGTTTACTTCGGAAATAATCATTTTCATGGGGGCAGGCTTTTTAGCTGTTGCGCTTTTAAGCTCCGATACCGGAGATAAAGTATCCACATTTATTAGCGGGATTGGCTTCCCCAATGAATACTTTTTATGTCTGGGTATACTGGCATCAATAGTATTTTTAGCTGTTTTAGGGGTTACTCCCATGGTCACAGTGATGGCCTACTGTGCTTCATTAAACCCAGCTATGTTAGGTCTTAATCCAATAGAGCTCGCCCTGGTGTTGGTGGGGGGATGGGCTACAAGTGTGATTATTTCACCGTTTACTGGTGTTACTTTAATTATGACCGGGCTGGCGCAAAAACCATCCTTTGAAGTAGCCCGTGCCAACTGGCCGTTTACCGGCCTGATGGTGCTATTAATAGCGGCATTGCCCTTACTGATTTAACATTTTCGCAATTAAATAACAAGTCGAACTATATACAATATTGTCTAAAATAAGTATGATAACTAATAATGATATGTTTCAAAAAATTACAATTGAGGCAATAACTTAATATTTTGAATATTGGCACAAATTAATCTACTGGGGGTATATCATGAAGGATATAAAAATCGGGGTAGTTTCCACTTACCCGGAAATGTCCAAGCTAATTACCAAAATGGCCGATGAGATGAAGCTTAATTTGGAGGTAAGGGAAGGGATATTGGAAGAAGGGGTATCAATTGCCTACCAATTAGAGCATGAAGGTGTGGATGTAATCATTGGCCGCGGTGTGACGGGTAGGAAAATAAAGAAGGCGATTGCTCTGCCTGTTGTTCTAATAGAAATTACTTCCTTTGATATTTTACAAGCACTGTACATAGCTAAGGGCATGGGGCGTAGAATTGCTTTTTTAGGCCATTCCAGCCTTGACTTTAGTGTCGAATTTGAAACCATCACCAATATATTGGACGTCCAAGTAGATTGCTATCCATATACCAATATTTATGAGATGGACGAGCAAATGGCCAAAATACTAAGGTCTGATATTGATATTGTAGTCAGTACGGGTCAATGTATTTATGAAATGGCTAAAAAATCTGGTGTTAATGCCGTATTGGTGCAATCCGGCAACGACGCCATCTACGGTTCTATTAAGCATGCCGTGGAGTTGGTGCAGGGAATCCGCCAGGATCAGGAAAGCTCCAAAAGATATCGGGCCGTGTTGGCGGCAACCAATGACGGCGTACTGATTGTGGACGAGCATAAGCGAATTGTTTATATGAATGATGCTGCCGAAAGTCTTCTGGAGATAGATGCTCGTACGATTATGGGCCGGCATATGGATAGTATAAGGGAATCTGTTATTTTAAGTCTTCTATGTAATGATAATGGACAAAATACAGAGATTTTTAAAGAAGTAGGTCGTAAACAGTTTTGGGTAAATAGCATGCCGATCATTTTAGAGAATAAGAAAAAGGGTACTGTTACAATGTTTCAAGGCGCCGACAGAATTCAGGTACTGGAGCAAAACCTGAGGCGCCAGCTCTTTAAAAAGGGACTTTTTGCCAAACATACTTTTGCAGATCTGGTTGGGAGCAGTGAACTGCTTTTAGAAACTATAGCTAGAGCTAAAAAGTATGCTGCTGCAAAAGCTACCGTGCTAATAGGCGGGGAGAGCGGTACGGGCAAGGAATTGTTTGCTCAGAGTATTCATAATGATAGTGCCAGACGGGACGGCCCTTTTGTAGCCATAAACTGTGCCGCATTGCCCGAAAATCTGTTGGAAAGTGAATTGTTTGGCTACGAGGAGGGGGCCTTTACAGGGGCTAAAAAGGGCGGCAAAACTGGACTGTTTGAGATGGCGCACGGGGGCACCATATTTCTTGACGAAATTGGTGAAATGACCCTGCCGGTGCAGGCACGCCTGCTTCGTGTACTGCAGGAGCGAGAAATTATGCGCCTGGGCAGCGATAGGGTGATCCCGGTGGATGTTAGAATTATTGCGGCTACCAATTATGAGTTGAGCCTGGCTGTTAAAGAGGGCAACTTCCGCAGCGACCTGTTTCATCGGCTGGAAGTGCTAAACCTGGATATACCTCCACTGCGTACGAGAAAGGAAGATATTGAACAGTTGGCTGAATTCCTGGTAGAACAGTTCAGTTTCGAGGAAAACAAAAAAGCACCTGCTTTAACCTTGGAGGCTATGGACAAATTAAAGAAATATGATTGGCCAGGCAATGTCAGGGAGCTGCAAAATGTAATGCAAAAATATGTGCTTTTAATCGAAGAAAACCAAAACGCCGAAGAATTAATTATCCGGTTGATTAATGAAAAAATTAAAAAATCCTATGCTGTTCCATCGGGGGATGAAAACAGTATTACCATAAAAATAGGTAAAATGGAGGAAATGGAGCGGGAGATTATAGAGTACCTGCTTTCTACCGGTGCCAGTATTAAAGAAATTTCTCAGATCACCGGCACCAGCCGCACTACTTTATGGAGAAAACTAAAAGATCTGGATGAAGCCATGTTTCGATAGTTAACCTCATGGGTTGCAAAATGAGATGGGTATTTATTGGTAAATTGATGTGTTGTTTAATTTTTCTGATGATTTTTAACGGTGTATATATAAAAAATAATGGTATGTTTTTTGCACTTGCTATTTAATAGGAGCGTTCCTGTAATCAATATTAAATAGTCTTTTCTAATAGCCATGTTTTTGGGGGGAGATAAATTTGTCAGTAAATAAAGTAACAACTCTGGCAGAAGCAGTGCAGGGGCTTGTTAACGACCGCGATACAATTGCCCTGGGCGGCATACTTGCTCGTGAACCGGTTGCCTGCAGCTATGAACTGATCAGGCAAAATAAAAAAGATTTGACTATTATTGTTGATAGCCATGATGAATCAGTTGAGCTGCTGCTAGGGGCCGGACTGGTTAAAAAAATTGAGTCAGCTTATGTATGGATAGGCGTAATTGGCAGCGGGCTAAACTTTAGAAGAGCAGTGGAAAAAGGTATTCCCAGACATGTGGAGGTTGAGGACTATACCAACCTGGCCATCGGTATGCGCTTTTTGGCCGGTGCTTTAGGTGTACCCTTTCTCCCCTTGATGTCCATGTCCGGTTCGGACATCCCTAAGTATAATGACAAAATTATAACCATGGAAGACCCGTATAAAGGTCAGTCAGTTAATCTTGTGCCCGCCGCTGAACCTGACGTCGCTTTTATTCATGTTCAGCGGGCGGATAAAATGGGCAATGCACAAATATGGGGGATGCTGGCTAATGATATTAATATTGCCCGGGCAGCTAAAAAAGTTATTCTTACTTGCGAAGAAATTATTTCTACGTCTGAAATCAGAAAGATACCCAATATGACCCAAATACCGCATTACTGTGTAGATGCAATAGTAGAGCTTCCTTTTGGAGCGCACCCACTAGGGGTGGCGGGGTACTACTGGTTGGATATGCCATTTAGGAAGCACTGGCTGAATGCATCCAGAACACAAGCAGGCTTTGATGCCTGGATAGAAGAATGGGTTTTAAGCTGGGATACATTTGAAGAATACCTGCAGAAGTTAGGTTCAGATAGACTGGCCAAGCTGCGGAAATTGGAAAGGGATAATTACCGGATTCCGAGGATCGAGAATTACTAAAGGGGTGTCTGTTTCAATGAATTATACCACGCAAGAATTTATGGTTTCCGCTTGCTCGCGCTTAATAAATGACAACGAACGTGTTTTTATCGGTGTCGGCATTCCTTTATTGGCGGGAGTGGTGGCCAGTAAAATTCACGCTCCCAATTCCGTATTGATTTACGAGGCCGGAGGAGTTGGGGCTAATAGCCGCAGGCTGCCTTGGAGTATTTCAGATAACGCTACCACCGATAATGCCCTTATGGCAACAGAATTATGGCGGGTGCTTGGCGATGTGCAGCGGGGTTTCGTCGATATGGCTGTTATTGGCGGAGCCCAAATAGACAAATATGGCAATCTTAATACCACTGCCATTATTGGTGCAGGCAAGACTTATCAAAGGCCAACCACGCGATTACCCGGATCAGGTGGTGGGAATGACTTGGCCTCTTCTGCTAAAAGGGTACTGATTATCATGCGCATGGAAAATAGAAAATTTGTGGAAAAACTTGACTATATTACCAGCCCGGGATTTATTTCAGGCCCAGGTGAAAGGGAGAAAGCTGGTTTAAAAGGCGGTGGCCCGGGAGCCGTAATAACCAATAAGTGCATTTTTAGATTTGATCCTTTAACCAAGGCAATGTATTTAGACGAATTGTTCCCCGGAGTAACTGTAGAAGAGGTTAAGGCAGATGTTGGCTGGGATTTGAAAGTGGGTTCCAATCTAAAACAAGCTGTTCCTCCTACAGAAGACGAAATTGAAATTATGCATAGAATAGATCCACTAGGGGTGGTTTTGGGCAGTAAGAGCAAGCAGGAAAACCAATCTTTTGAAGATTATTACCGAATTATGAAAGAGTGCTATGAATCGATAGCGTTATTAATTTAAAAGGCAATAATCTATGTTTCATCGTAGAGTATCCCATAAGGAAGGCTATATGAACACCGCCACAGGGCGGTTTTTTTTACCTTAAAATTATGTTCGGGTTTTAATAAGCAACCAGCAAGTTGCATATTGAAACCCAATGAATAGACTTTGTGCAGTATAGTT
This sequence comes from Bacillota bacterium, assembly GCA_023439185.1. GTDB lineage: Bacteria > Bacillota > Desulfotomaculia > Desulfotomaculales > Desulfallaceae > BRH-c8a. The sequence goes on from JAEXOR010000009.1 coordinate 5,686, forward strand.
TCGTAAGGATTCTAATTGTTCATTGTTTTTTCAGGTGTTTAAGCACCTGTAAATTTAAAGATTAAATTCTTGGAACAATGGCACACGTTTTGCTTAATTATAAATAATAAAAAAATAATAAAAATAAAAATTGCGTAACTATTGATGAAAGTCAACACTTTGTGTCAGGGCCCTGATACTTGGCTGGTAGAATAACATGTTGCAAAATGGGAGGGTTAATTAGTGGCGGAATTCGCATACGATGTCCGGGATCTCAAGTTTATTTTAAATGAATGGCTGGACATGGAAGAAGTATTAAACCTGGATAAATTTAAGGAAAACTACGAGCTTGATGACATCGACTTTATTCTAAATGAAGTTTACAAGATTGCCAAAGAAGTTGTGGCACCCATTAATAAAGAAGGGGACGAGATTGGCTTAAAATTTAAAAACGGTAAGGTTAATGTGCCGCCGGCTTACATAGAGGCATTTAAGTTTTTACAAAAGAACGGCTGGGGATCCGCCAATGAATCATTGGGCTCGGAAACCATTATGCCGTTAACGCTGTACAGGGCATACAACGAATTAATTTTGGGAGCCTGTCCGGCGCTGGCTTCCTATATTAAATTAACCACCGGGGCGGCCAACCTGATCCACCGGTTTGGTACGGATAAAGACCGGGAATTGTTTATCGAAAACATGCTGAACGGCAACTGGAGCGGTACTATGTGCCTGACGGAGCCAAATGCCGGTTCTGATGTGGGTGACGCTGCTACCAGAGCCTACCATACAGATGACCCCAGGATTTATAAAATAAAAGGTACTAAAATGTTTATTACCGGCGGGGAAGTTGATTTAAGCAGCAATATTATTCATATGGTATTGGCCCGTCCCGAGGGTGGTGCACCTGGTTCCAAAGGGCTGGGACTGTATATTGTGCCCAAGATCTGGGTCAATGACGATGGCAGCTTGGGAGAACCCAATGATGTTATCTGCACCGGCGTTGAACATAAGATGGGTCTCAAGGCATCGGCAACAGCCATGTTAAACTTTGGTGAAAACGATAACTGCCGTGGGATACTGCTAGGCAAGCCGCCGGACAGCGAGGGAGCTTCCAAGGGTTTGGCCATGATGTTTCACATGATGAATGAATCCCGCATTGGCACTGGCCATAACGCCCTGGCTCAAATGGCCGCGGCCTATTATTATGCCGCACGTTTTGCCACCGAGCGCATTCAAGGCCGCCCCTTTACCAATCCCAAGATTGGCCGGGTGCCCCTGATTAAACATGAAGATGTTAAACGGATGTTGTTAGAAATCAAATCTCAGGTAGAGGCTATCCGGGCTATGATATTCAAAGGCTTTTATTATCTTGATATCGCTGAGCACGGTAGTGATAAAGAAAAGTCGGCCCGGTGCCAGGGGTTGGCAGAGATACTAACACCGCTGATTAAGACTTATTCCAGCGAAACTGCCTGGCAGATGATTGGTCAGGCTATTCAGGTATATGGCGGAGTGGGCTATACCGAGGAATATCCGGTTTCTCAGTACGCCCGGGATGTGAAAATACTTTCCATTTGGGAAGGCACATCATTTATCCATGCTATGGACCTGGTGGGGCGGAAAATGCGCATGAGAGACGGCCGGCCCTTTGCCAATTGGCTGGATGACCGCAAAGAATTTATTGAAAAAAATAAAGATGCCGAAGGGTTTACCGCTGAATTGAGCAACCTGGAAAAAGCGTATAACTGTGTGGCTGAAATTAAAGATCTATATGCTTCCTATTACGCCAACAAAGCCGAAAAAGGCGAGTTGATTCCGTTATACGCCCCACGCGTGCTCACCTGCTGCGCACAGTTATTTGCCGGGGAAGCGATCCTGGATCAAGCTCTGTTAGCCAGCCGTAAAATCGCTGAACTTGGTGCGGATCACCATGATTATAACTATTATATGGGTAAAATTGCGGCCGCCCGTTTTTTCATAAACAATACTTTACCCAATGTGTATATGCAAACCGAGTTGATTAAAAACGCTGATCAATCGGCTATCCAGTGCCCGGAAGAGGCTCTGGTCGTAAGTTAAATCAGTTGTATAAGGGGGCTTCGTGGTGTGAGGAATTACGAAGTAGAATATAAGAGCAAGCTGGTTACCGCAGATGAGGCGGTTAAAGTAGTTAAGTCAGGCGACTGGGTAGCCTATAGCCACTTTGTCACCACTCCACGGGTACTGGATGAAGCACTGGCCCGGCGTAAAGACGAACTGACTGATATAAAGATTAGAGGGGTTTGCTCACTTTACCCGGTGCAGGTTGCCTTCGCTGACCCGGACCAAAAGCACTTTACTTATAACAGCGGATTTTTTAGCGGCCTGGACCGTAAATTACAAGACGATGGTTTGTCCTTTTATATACCAGGTCTATATGCTGAGTCCCCGGTGAATATCCGATTAGGTAATTCTCCCGCGATTAATGTAGCAATGATCGTGACTGCTCCTATGGATGAGCAAGGCTTTTTTAATTTCAGTTTGTCCAACTCGTACGAGCGGTCTTTATGTGAAACAGCTCAAACCGTAATTGTGGAAGTTAACCAAAATGCACCCCGCTGTCTGGGTGGGGACCAGGAATGTGTTCACATTTCTGAAGTGGACTATATAGTCGAGGGAAGAAACGAGCCGCTATTTGAGATACCCGTACACCCATCTACCGAGGTGGATAAAAAAATTGCCGCCCTAATAGTAGAAGAAATTGAAGACGGTGCCTGTCTGCAGCTGGGTATTGGTGGAATGCCTAATACCATTGGCCAGATGCTGGCCGATTCCGATCTTAAGGATCTGGGTGTACACAGTGAAATGCTGTGCGGCTCTTTTGTGGATTTATATGAAAAAGGCATTATTACAGGAGCCAGGAAAACAATAGACCGTTTTAAAATGGCGTATACTTTTGCAATGGGCGACGCCAGGCTGTACGAGTTCGTTCGTGATAACCCCGCCTGTGCCATTTACCCGGTTGATTATATTAATGACCCAGTAATTATTGCCCAAAATGACAAGCAAATTTCCATTAATAATGCTATTGAAATTGATTTATACGGCCAGGTAAGCTCTGAATCGGTAGGTTTTAGGCAAATCTCCGGAACCGGAGGCCAGTTTGACTTCACTTATGGTGCCTTTCGCTCCCGTGGCGGCAAGGCATTTATCTGCTTGAGTTCATCCAGGAAAATAAAAACTAAGCAAATATCCAGAATTGTGCCCACTATTACCCCCGGTAGTACCGTAACGGTGCCCAGAACGGTGATGCACTACGTAGCTACTGAGTATGGTAAGGCCAATTTAAAGGGCAAACCTACCTGGCAGCGGGCAGAGATGCTGATTAACCTGGCCCATCCTGATTACCGGGATGATCTGATTAAAGAAGCTGAAAAGATGAAGATATGGACCAGGACCAATAAAAGACTGTAATATCTGATTTTAAAATATTTACCTTAAAAGGGGTGTACCGTTAATGGCCAGTTTTGAAGTAAAAAATGTTTGTATTATTGGTGCAGGCAACATGGGACACCAGATAGCTATTTCCGCGGCCATGGCCGGCTACAAAGTGTCCTGTACGGATATCAATCAAGAAATTTTAAAGAAGGCTGAAGATTTCGCCGATACTTACCTGCCCCAGCGAGTGGCCAAGGGAAAACTAACCGAGGGTGAGGCTAAGGCGGTTCGGGTCAGGTTATCTTTTACCGGTGATTTAACAGAAGCGGCCAAGGACGCCGACCTGATAATCGAGGCTGCCATTGAAAAACTGGCACTAAAACGCAAAATATTTGCCGACCTGGACAAAATTTGCCCCCCTCATGCTATTTTAGCCACGAACAGCTCATATATTGTTAGTTCAAAAATTGCTGATGCAACCAGCCGCCCGTCGAAGGTGTGCAATATGCACTTCTTTAACCCGGCCCTGATAATGAAACTCGTGGAGGTAGTCAAGGGACTTCATGTGTCTGATGATACTGTAGAGATAGTAATGGATACATGTAAAAAAATGGGTAAGGTACCCGTGATGCTGCAAAAAGAAATATACGGCTTTTTGGTTAACCGGATCGTTGCAGCCATTAAAAACGAGGCGCTGTATATCCACGACATGGGAGTAGCCACTCCGAAAGATATCGATACTGCAGTGGTATACGCCTTAGGCCACCCGATGGGGCCGTTTAGACTGATGGATCTTACCGGCATTGACCTGTCTTACTATGTTGCTACGGAGCGTTACCAGGAAACCGGCGATCCTAAATATAAGCCCTCCCCAATTGTTGTGGAAAAATTCGTCAAGAAAGAATGGGGACGCAAAACGGGCAAGGGATTCTATGATTACTGCAAATGATTTACAAAATACAAGATAACCTGCCGAGAAGGGGGCTAATTATAAATGAGGGAAGTTTACCTGGTTGAAGGAGTGCGCACGCCCATAGCTAAATCTGGCAAAAAATCATGGTTTACCAATGTCCGGGCGGATGATTTGGCCGCTACGGTAATAAATGAAGTTTTGAACCGGGCGGACATCACGGGTAAAAAGAGAGAACAGGTAAAAGATGTTATTCTGGGCGGCACATGTTTAATGCAGGATATGGGTTCAAATATCGGCCGCTATGCCACCATTATGGCCGGTTTGCCCTTTAGTGTCCCGGGGACCACGGTGGATCGCCTGTGCGGTTCCGGCCTGCAGGCCATTGCCAATGCCATTTCATCAATAGCAATGGGCTGGTTTGATTTAATTATTGCCGGCGGGGTACAGCATATGACCCACGTGCCGCTGGGAGCGGGTGCCAGCCCCAACCCCGGGCTGGGGGAAATTACCGACCCCAATATGGTACAGATGGGCTACACAGCGGAAATGGTTGCCAGGCGCTACAACATTAACCGGGAGAAGCAGGACCAGATGGCCGTTGAGAGTCATGCCAAGGCTCATAAAGCTACCGAAGAAGGCTTATTTAAGGACGAAATACTACCCATTGAAGCGGATGTGCCCACCGGGGACGGTGGCACCCAAAAAATGCTGGTAACACGTGACCAGGGCATTCGGCCCGGCACTACTATGGAATCGCTGGCCAAGCTAAAGCCGGTATTTATGGACGATGAACTGGCCACCGTTACGGCCGGTAACTCCAGTCAGACCAATGACGCTGCTGCTGCTGTTCTGGTGGCCAGTAAGGAAAAAGTACATGAGCTGGGTTTAAAACCCAAGATGAAACTGGTGGCATACGGCGTTATCGGCGTGGATCCCGTGGTTATGGGTATCGGCCCCGCTGTGGCTATTCCCAAAGCGCTAAAACAAGCAGGGATGACCGTAGACCAAATTGATTTATGGGAAATTAACGAGGCTTTTGCTTCCCAGGCTGTTTACTGTACCGAAGAATTAGGTATAAGAAACCATCCGCTGCTTAACCCGCGCGGCAGTGGTATTGCACTGGGACACCCCCTGGGCTGCACCGGGGCACGCATTGCCACCACACTAATGCATGAAATGCCGTACTATAACGCCAAATACGCGGTGGAAAGCATGTGCATCGGTCACGGCCAGGGTGCTGCGGCGATCTGGGAGTGGGTTGGTTAAACATAATTGTTCAATCGGTAGGTTTTATAGAAAGGTTCATATTCTAATCAGTTTACAAGGAAGGGATCCGTATGGAATATCAAAATTTATTACTCGAAAAAGACGGCCACATTGCCATCATTACTTTGAACCGTCCGGAAGTACGTAATGCCATGGACCCCCGTACCTGGATGGAGATCCGTGGCGCCGCGCGGGAATGCCGTTTTGATAAAGAGGTGCGCGTGGTAATCATCACCGGTGCGGGTGGTAAAGCATTTGCATCCGGGGCAGATATCCGCTCTTTAAGGGAACGCGAAACTCTGGAGGTATTGAAAAGTGAAGCCCAGGAATCGCTTAACGATGTGGAAAACCTGGATAAGCCCGTAATTATCGCCATTGATGGCTTTGCCCTGGGTGCTGGGTGTGAGCTGGCTTTGGCCGGTGATATCCGGATCGCCACCGGCCGTTCCAAGTTAGGGCAGCCCGAAGTCAATCTGGGCATCATCCCCGGGGCGGGTGGCACTCAGAGGCTGCAGAGAGTCGTGGGTGTGGGTAAGGCTAAAGAACTGATCTTTACCGGCGATATCATCAGCGCTCAGGAAGCCAAGGAAATCGGTCTCTTGAATAAAGTGGTTGAGCAGCCCGAAGAGTTGCTGCCGGCCGCTAAAGAAATGGCGCAAAAAATAATTGCCAACGGGCCGATGGCTGTTAGCCTGGCTAAGACAGCTATAAATGTCGGTGCCAATACTGATATTAACTCGGGGCTGCTATTTGAAAAATTTGCTCAGGTGATTGCTTTTTCTACTAATGATCGTATCGAAGGTACTACGGCCTTTTTGGAAAAACGAAAGCCCGATTTTCAGGGTAAATAAGGAGGCCAACGGTTTTCGCTGAAGACAGCTTAGATTTTCATAAAGAATTACGGTTTAGCAACCGGTTTCAAAACGAGTTTAAGGGGAGGGTTTTGCCATGGATTTCAGCCTGTCTGATGAAATGAGAGATATGAAGCGCACTATCCGGGATTTCGTTGATCATGGAGTTGAACCCTGCGCGCAGCAGATCGAAGAGGAAGACCGTATACCCCAACATTTGATTGACCAAGCCAGGGAAATGGGCCTTTTTGGAATGAGCATCCCTGAAGAATACGGCGGCCTGGGTATAAATATGGTGGAAAAGTGCCTGCTGCTGGAGGAACTGGGCCGGGCCAATATGAGTTTTACCACTCTAATCGGGGCCCACACGGGCATCGGCAGCACTGGTATTGTGGAACTGGCCAGTGATGAATTAAAGAAAAAATACCTGCCGGACCTGGCCAGTGGTAAAAAAATAGGGGCCTTTGCCCTCACTGAGCCCGATTCCGGCTCGGACGCGACCAATATGAAAACCACCGCTGTTTTAAAGGGTGATCAATGGATCTTAAACGGCATGAAACATTTTATTACCAATGCCCCCGAGGCCGAGGTGTTTACCGTGATTGCCGTAACTGACAAGGAAAAAGGAGCCCGGGGCGGCTTTACCGCCTTTATTGTGGAAAAAGATTTTCCCGGCTTTTCTATTGGTACTATTGAAAAGAAGATGGGTCTGCGCGGCTCGCACACTTCGGAAGTTATTTTTGAGGACTGTGAGGTGCCCAGGGAAAATGTGTTGGGGGCAGAAGGCAAGGGTTATGCCAGTGCGCTTAGAATACTTGGCAAAGGGCGGGTAGCCCTGGGTGCCCGTTGCGTGGGCGCTTGTGATAAGTTAGTTGAATTATCGGCGAAATATGCTCAACAGCGCGTTCAGTTTGGCCAGCCCATTGCCAGTTTTCAGGCTGTCCAGTGGATGCTGGCCGAAATGGCCACGGATACCGAAGCTGCCCGGGCGCTTACCTACAGGGTGGCCTGGATGGTGGATCAAAATATGCCGGTAATCAAAGAAGGTCCGATGGTAAAACTATTTGCTTCGGAAGCCCTGGGCAGAGTGGTCGACAAGGCAGTCCAGGTACACGGGGGCATGGGTTATATGAAGGAATTTCCGGTGGAGCGTTTTTACCGTGATGCCAGGCTCACCCGCATCTATGAAGGGACCAATGAAATACAGCGTATGGTGATAGCCGTCAGACTGCTCAAAGAAATGGAAATATAAGCTGCATAGCCAGAAAGAAGGTGAGGCTGGGTGGAAAGTGTTGCCATTATTGGTGCCGGGCAAACCCGGTACGGCGATTTTCCCGGTAAGGGTGTCAAAGAACTGTTTGCAGAAGCATATTTGGAAATGCTGTGCAGCGTGGATCGAGGTCTGGAGCCGCAGCGGATTAAGGCTGCTTACATAGGCAGTCTAAGCGCCGGCAGTGGATTTCAACTGGGGCAGCTGGCCCCGCTGCTTATGGGCCATGTTGGTTTGCCCCACGCGAATGCGGTAAGAATAGAAAATGCCTGTGCCTCGGGGGGGTACGCGTTATATAACGCCGCCTGCGCGGTGGCCTCAGGTAAATTTGACCTGGTTCTGGCTGCAGGGGTGGAAAAAATGCGGGACGTTTCTTCCAGCAAAGGCCGGTATTGGCTTGGTGTATCCGGAGACACGGAATTTGAGCGTCTGGCCGGGTCTACCTTTGCAGGCATCTATGCCCTGATGGCGGCCAGGTACATGCATGAATACGAATTAAAAAGAGAGCACCTTTCCATGGTAGCGGTAAAAAACCACCGCCACGCGGTGGCCAACCCCAAGGCACAATTCCGCAAGGAAATTACCATTGAGCAGGCCATGAAGGGAGTCCCCGTAGCCCATCCTTTTAACGTATGGGACTGCAGCCCCACTACCGACGGTGCGGCGGTGGTGTTGCTTTGTAACGCTAAAATTGCCGGAGATTTTACTGATCAGCCGGTTTATCTCAAAGGATTCGGGGCAGCCAGCGATTACCTGGCCATCCACGACAGGGACAGTGTAACCAGGCTGCTGGCCACCCGCAAAGCTGCCGCGGAAGCCTACCAACAGGCCGGTGTTGGGCCCAAGGACATTGATTTCGCCGAGGTGCATGACTGTTTTACCATTGCCGAGATCCTTGCTTATGCTGACCTGGGCTTTGCCGAGGAAGGGCGGGCCCAATACTTGCTGGAGCAAGGCGTGACACAGCGGGACGGCAAATTGCCGGTTAATAACAGCGGCGGGTTAAAGGCCAAGGGGCATCCCATTGGCGCCACCGGTTGCGGTATGGCCTGTGAGGTTTTCAAACAGCTGCGGGATGAGGCTCAGGAGCCTGCCCGGCAGATCAAAAACGCCAGGTATGCTTTATCTCACAATGTAGGTGGTTCAGGCGGAACAGCCGCGGTATTTATCTACCAGAGGGGGGATGCCTGATGACTAAGAGTATTATATCTTACGGAGTTTATCTGCCCTGCCTGCGGATTAAAAAGGATGAATACGTAAACGCCTTGGGCAGCTGCTCTGCAGCTATACGGGAAAAAACTGTCATGGACATAGACGAGGACATCATTTCGATGGCTGTGGCGGCGGCCCGGGATGCTCTGGCTGGCCTGGATATTTCCAGGGTGGGCGTATTAACCCTGGCATCCACACATTTCCCTTACCAGGAAAAAGAGATGGCGGGCACAATGGTGGAGGCGCTGGGATTAGCTAATCATGTTTTAACATCCCAACATGCCAATTCCACCATGTCAGGCACACAAGCCATCCTTTCAGCGCTGGGCTTGTTGGAGCAGACTCAGCAGTCCTATGCGCTGGCGGTTATCTCCGATGCGCCCTCCTCCGCGGCGCATGTGGATATGGAGCATGGCTTTGGTGCCGGTGCATGCGCCTTTGTGCTGGCCAAGGATGAGCCGGGCCTGGCTTTTGAGGGGGTTTATGCCTGCTCAAGTGAAGCTATGGGCCTGCGCTACCGGTTGCCCGGGGAAACTGATATCAGGGATATTGGTGTAAAAACGTATGCTACCCAGGATTTTAATGAAACGGTCAAGGCTGCAATGGTAGGCTTAGTGGACAAAATGGGACGTCCTCTGGCGGATTATAGCCATGTAGTTCTGCATCAGAACGATGCTAAAGCTGCTGCGGCTCTGGCTAAAAAGTTGGGCTGCGGCAAAGACCAAATAACCGGGGGACAGGTTTTCGCCCAAGTGGGGGATACCGGGGCCTGTTCATCACTATTGGGACTTTGCAAGGTATTGGAGACAGCTGCTGACGGAGACAGCGTAATTGTATGTTCCTACGGCTCCGGTTCAGGTAGCCAAGCATTGAGTTTTAGATTAAATAATGCGCTGGCGTCACAAACCAAACCCTGGCGGGCGGCGTTTGAATATAAAAGATATATCAACTATGTGCAATATCTTAAACTGAAAAGAAATATCTGAGGTGATTAAATGGGCGCGCATATATCCATTCCCATGTACCAAAGGGCGGTGCCCCAGCGCTACAGACTAATTGGTAAGCGCTGCCGGGCCTGTGGCAAAATTAATTTTCCTCCCAAGGCAGTATGCAAATATTGCTGCAAGGGCAGTGAATTTGAAGATGTCCAGCTTAGCGGCAGGGGCACGATATATTCATATACCGTGATAGCCGGGGGTGGCGCCCCGCCTGAATTCGCGGCCGAGGCCCGGTGCAAAGGCAGTTATCCTGTGGCGGTTGTTGAATTGGAAGAAGGCCCCAGAGTGATAGCCCAGCTGGTTACCCCCCCGGAAGAGAGCCTTACCATTGGTATGCCGGTTAAGGGAGTATTTAGAAAAATATATGAAGAAGAAGGGGTAATCCGATACGGATTTAAATTCAGCCCGGCATAAAAGCTGTTCTATCGCTGGTGGGATAAAATTAATGCTGGATTAAAAAGAATAATAAATATTATTAAAGCCGGCATCATATAGTGCCGGCTTTAACCAATCCCATTGCCTTATTCGCCCGGCCGGCTGGTGCGTAAAATATGCAAAGAAGAAGCGCCTTAATTGCCCTATAGCTAAATTTACAAACTGAATAATTCATTGCAGGGGTTTATCTAACCACTCTTGACACATAGGGTAGGGGGGTATACCATTGACTGCAGGAGGTGAAAATGAACTGGAAGAACAAAAAAACAAACAATGCCCGGGCTGCCAAGCCGCCGGAAGCAAACAAAGGCACTGGCGGGACGAAAAAACGGCGCAGGATTTGTCAAACCGCCTGAACCGTATTGAAGGACAGGTGCGCGGTATAAAAAGGATGATTGAAGAGGAAGTATATTGTGACGATGTGTTGAACCAAATTGCTTCGGCCCAGTCCGCCCTGAGCGGGGTGGCCAAGCTGTTGCTGGAAAAGCATATCAGGATTTGCATTAAAGACCAGCTGATTGCCGGTGACGAGGAAGTGGTTGCCGAATTGACCAAAACCATTGCCAGGCTGATCAATAAAAGTTAACGGAGGGTGATAATGATGAGTCAAACAGTGTTAAAAGTGGAAGGCATGAGTTGCAATCACTGCAAGATGGCGGTGGAAAAAGCGGCGCGGGAAGTGGCGGGCGTTGAGGAAGCCCTGGTGAACCTGGAGCAGAAGGAATTGACGGTGAAGGGCAGCGCCTCCCGCGAGCAGTTGGTTGAAGCGGTGACCAAGGCCGGGTACGAAGTAAAGGGATGATTTTCGAAAAGAGGTAGGGCATCGTATGACTGAAGCGCAAAAGGAGCGGGAGCAGTCCAGGATTGGGTTCACGGTTACAGGGATGAGTTGCGCGGCCTGCTCCGCCAGACTGGAGAAGGGATTGTCCGGGATGCCGGGGGTGAGCGCCGCCCGGGTCAACCTGGCCACTGAAAAGGCCACCGTCGACTATGACCCCGCCCTGGTGAAACCGGAACAAATGGTGGAGAAAGTCAAACAATTCGGTTTTGATGTCCCGCAGGAAAGGCTGGACCTGGACATCGGCGGGATGAGCTGCGCGGCCTGCGCAGCCAGGGTTGAAAAAGGGCTGAAGGCGCTGCCCGGCGTGGCGGACGCCGCTGTCAACCTGGCCACCGAAAAAGCCGCCGTAACTTATTATCCCGATCAGGTCGGCGCCGCCGCCCTGGTCAACGCCGTTACTAAACTGGGTTATGAAGCGCGCATTATTGATGAACAGCATACCGGACGTGACAATGACGAGCGGGAAAGGGAATTTAAAAGACAACTGTTCCTGTTTGTTTTCGCGGCGGTTTTTTCGGCCCCGCTGTTTGCCGGGATGCTGGGGATGTTCGCTCCCTTTGAGCGGTTCTTTCCCCATATCCTGCACAACGCCCTGTTCCAGTTTTTCTTTGCCACCCCGGTGCAGGTGGTGGCCGGTTACCACTTTTACCGCGACGCCTTCATCGCCTTAAAGAACCGGGGCGCCAACATGTCGGTGCTGGTGGCCATGGGGACCAGCGTGGCGTACATTTACAGCACGGTGGTGACCTTCTGGGGCCCCGGACTGGGGTTGCACCATGTTTATTTCGAGAGCAGCGCCGTGCTGTTGACCCTGATTTTGCTGGGTAAGATGCTGGAGGCCAGGGCCAAGGGCAAAACCTCCGAGGCTTTGAAAAAGCTGGCCGGCCTGCAGGCCAAAACCGCCCGGGTAATCCGGGAGGGCAGCGAGGTTGATGTCCCGGTGGAAGATGTGCTGGTGGGCGACCTGGTGGTGGTGCGCCCCGGTGAAAAGATACCGGTGGACGGAGTGATCCGGGAAGGGCGCTCCACGGTGGACGAATCCATGCTTACCGGGGAAAGCCTGCCGGTGGATAAAAAGGAAGGCGACCCCGTGACCGGCGCCACTTTAAACAAGCTGGGCACTTTTCGTTTCGAAGCCTTGCGGGTGGGCCGGGACACCGCCCTGGCACAAATTATTCGGTTTGTGGAGGAGGCCCAGGGCTCCAAGGCGCCCATTCAGCGGCTGGCGGATGTAATTTCCGGGTACTTTGTGCCCGCGGTGGTCGGTATTGCCGTGCTGACCTTCCTGGGCTGGTATTTCTTCGGCGACCCCGGCAACGTGACCAGGGCGGTCCTAAACCTCACCGCCGTCCTGGTGATCGCCTGTCCCTGCGCCCTGGGTCTGGCCACCCCCACCTCCATTATGGTGGGGACGGGCAAAGGAGCGGAATACGGCATCCTGATCAAGGGCGGGGAACACCTGGAGCGGGCCCACCGGGTTAATACCGTGGTGCTGGATAAAACAGGCACCATCACCCACGGAGAACCGGTCCTCACCGATTTGATTCCGGCCCCGGAGTTTGCCGGCCGTGAGGACTACCTGCTGCAGTTGGCCGGGGCGGCGGAGAGGGACTCCGAGCACCCCGTTGCCCAGGCGGTGGTTAAAAAAGCGGACGCCGGCCGTCAGAATGAGAGAACAGTTACTTCTTTCGCGGCGATTCCGGGTCGGGGAGTCGAGGCCGTAGTGGACGGAATGCAGGTCCTTTTGGGTACCCGCCGGCTGCTGCGGGAGAAAGGCGTCGAGCTGCCCGAAGTTTTTGAAACCGGCATTGCAAGGCTGGAGAGCGAAGGCAAAACAGTGATGCTTATGGCCCTGGACGGTTTGCCGGCCGCCGTTCTGGCGGTGGCCGACAGCATCAAGGACACCTCCGTGGAGGCGGTGGCGCTGATGCGCAAAATGGGCCTTGAGGTATGGATGCTTACCGGAGACAACCAGCTCACCGCCAGGGCCATCGCCCGGGCGGCGGGCATCGATGAAGACCGCGTGCTGGCCCAGGTGCTTCCGGAAGACAAGGCCCGTAAGGTTGCCGAACTGCGGGCCGGGGGAAAAGTGGTAGGCATGGTGGGCGACGGGATCAACGACGCCCCCGCCCTGGCCGAAGCCGATGTGGGGTTTGCCATCGGCAGCGGAACGGACGTCGCTGTAGAGGCCGCTGATATCGTGCTGGTCCGGGGTGACCTGCGCAGCGTTGTGGATAGCATCGCCCTGAGCCGGGCCACTATACGGAACATCCGGCAAAACCTGTTTTGGGCTTTTATTTACAACGTCATCGGTATTCCCATTGCCGCCCTGGGATTTTTAAGTCCTGTGGTGGCCGGCACCGCCATGGCTTTCAGTTCCGTGTCGGTGGTGTCCAACGCCCTGCGGATTAAACGCTTCAAGCCCGGGCGGTGATCTTTTCAATGCGGGTAATTGTAATGGCAGCCAAATGATGTTAAAATGACTGCAACTGAATAATTTGTTCAGGTTCCCCCGGCGATGCCGGGGGTGAAAAGGGAACCGGGTGCGAATCCCGGACGGTCCGGCCACTGTAAGTGTGAGGCGGCCCCCCAAAAAGCCACTGGGTGCTGTTTGATATCCGGGAAGGCGGGGGAAACGCTGTTGACCACAAGTCAGGAGACCTGCCTGGGCAAGGAGTATAAGTATCGCCTTCCGTGAAAAGGTCAGGTGCTGAAGGGTATTTGTATTGAAGGAATTATACCTTTTTGAAGACCCCGGCTTAACGGAACAGCCGGGGTCTTTTGCGTCCGGACAACCAAATATGGATCCGCAAGGGTCCTGTTTTTTAAACCCAATACTCCTTCTTCTGTTTTATTATTCCCGGCGACGGGACTCGCCGGGAGCCTTTTTAAAAATACGCACTTGCGGATCACTGTTGGTGCTATATAAGTTGGGAGATTTGACAATGAGGACAGCCGTTTTACAAAAGGGTTATGTGCAGGTTTATACCGGAAACTGCAAGGGCAAAACCACGGCCTCCCTGGGGCTGGCCTTCCGGGCCATGGGCCGGGGCTTGAAAACCTATATCGGCCAGTTTATGAAGGGGCAGTTCTACGGCGAGCTGATAGCGGCGGGGATGTTCAGCCAGTATATAACCATTGAGCAATACGGTAAAGATACTTTTATCCACGTGCAAAATCCTCCCCTGGACGAGGACTTGCAAATGGCCGGGGCAGGGCTGAAAAAAGCCCGGCAGGCGATGCATTCAGGGCAATACGATATCATTGTATTTGACGAGATCAATACCGCCCATTACTTTCACCTGATTACAACGGAAGAAATGCTGGAAATTATCAAGACCAAGCCTGATAATGTGGAAGTGGTGTTTACCGGCCGGTATGCCCCGCGGGAGGTTATAGAAGCGGCGGACCTGGTGACGGAAATGACCGAGGTTAAGCATTACTACCAAAAGGGAGTACCGGCCCGGGACGGTATTGAGAGATAGATAACATTCGGCCGTTAGTCGTATTGTATAATTTACTCCGGGTGTATCTGTGCATAATGAGCGCATTAATTTGGCAAAATAAAGAAAACAATCCGGGAGGGATAAAAAATTGAGTTGTGGCAGCGTTAAGCACCATTTTGAAGAACAGGTGAAAAATGGTATTGATTTTCAAAAGGCCATGGAAATGTACCAGGACGTGGAGGGCTCCATCGCCGCGCACCGCACAGAACTGCAGGAACTACAAAAAATGAACGGTTCCCGGCATGAAATAGACCATCTTAACGAGCACATCAGAGAAGGGGAAAGCCTGCTGCAAAAAATCAAGGGTATGAAATTAAGCTAAACTGAAGTATTGAATATAAGTATTGAATATAAGGAAGTAATAAGACATGGCTGCACTGTAAAAGCGCAGCCATGTCTTATTAATGATAGCCCTTTACAAAAACCCGAATGATAATGTCATATAATTCAAAAAAACCGGGGTTGGGGGGCGGGCGGAAGCCCCCCACCCCAACAAAAGATGTATATAAA
>JAEXOR010000024.1 GCA_023439185.1 Bacillota bacterium
GCACAAAAGAACCGTCCCCCTGTGTTTGTCTCTCTGTGTTTTTTTGTTGCTTTAATACTTTTTGGCTTAAAAACGCTCCCGTTCGGCGTGGAAGCGGGGGATGGAAATGGGGTATTGTTTTAAAAGCGCAGCACAGATTTTGCCGGGGAGGTGTTTTGAGTTTTGAAAAATAATGCTAAAGCCAAGGGAAAGACGGGCATTGCCCGTCTGTTGGAGATTGCGGGCGAAAAGCGCGGGTTGCTGATACTGTCGGGGGTGCTGGCGGTGATCAGCACCGCGCTGATGTTCGTGCCCTTTGTGGCCGTTTACTTTATTGTCGCGGAGCTGTTTAACAACGCCGCCAACCCCGCGCTGAGCGATATGGGCCAGATCCGGAGCTGGGGCTTGTGGGCGCTGCTTTCCCTGTTCGGGGCTCTGCTCTTTTTGTACGGCAGCACCATGGCCTCGCACGTGTCGGCCTTCCGCATCCTGTACAGCTTGAGGGTGCGACTGGCGGAGCATCTGGCCCGGCTGCCCATGGGCTATCACACCCGCCAGTCCTCCGGCGCCATTAAAAAGACGCTGGAAATGAGCGTGGAAAAAGTAGAAGGTTTTATCGCGCACCAGCTCCCGGATTTTGTAGCGGCGGTGGCGCTGCCGGTGATCATGCTGGCGGCCATGTTTATCCTTGACTGGCGGCTGGCGCTGGTCTGCGCCGTTCCCATTATCGTCGCCTTTGCCCTGCAATCCCTTGTTTTTTATGGCGAAAAAGGCAGGAAGCACGCCAAGCAGTACCACGTCGCTCTGGAGCAGATGAACGCCGCCGGGGTTGAATATGTGCGGGGTATGCCCGCGGTTAAGGTATTTGGCCTCACCGTAAGCACATTTTTGCGCTTTCACAATTCCATCAGGGATTACCGGGATCACGCGGTGATGATCAGCAGGACTTACAAAAATTCTTATACCCTGTTTTACGTGATGCTGGTTTCGCTGCTGTCTTTTATCCTGCCCGCGGGCGTCTTCCTGCTTAGCAGGCAGCCGGACAACCAGGCTTTCGCCTTGACTCTGCTGCTCTTTTTGGTGCTGGCGCCCGGATTTTCGATTCCCATCCTGAAGCTGATTTATCTGGGCGGCAATATGCGGATTATTTCCGAGGGCGTGGAACGGATTGACGATATTTTTACCCGGGAGCCCACGGCGGAGCCGCTGCGGCCCAAAGAACCGCGGGGGTACACCGTTGAATTCGACAATGTCAGCTTCTCCTATGACGATACGGAAGCCGCCACCCGCGTCGAGGCCCTGAGCGGCGTATCCTTCACCGCCGGGGAAAAGGAAATTACCGCCCTGGTCGGTCCCTCGGGCGGCGGCAAAACCACCATCGCCAATTTGATCCCCCGTTTTTGGGACGTTGCCTCGGGCAGCATCCGGATCGGCGGTATTGATATCAAGGAAATGGGAACCGAAAAGCTGATGGACGCCGTGTCCTTTGTTTTTCAGGATGTCCACTTGTTCTATGACACCATCGAGGAGAATATCCGGATGGGGCGCGGGGACGCAAGTGAAGAACAGGTTGTGGAGGCGGCGCAAGCCGCCTGCTGCCACGAGTTTATCCAGCGGCTGGACCGGGGCTACCAAACCAAAATCGGCGAGGGCGGAACCTACCTTTCGGGCGGGGAGGCGCAGCGGGTGGCCATAGCCAGGGCCATATTAAAAAACTCGCCCATCCTGGTGCTTGACGAGGCCACCGCCTTCGCCGACCCCGAAAACGAGACCAAAATACAGGCGGGCCTGAGCGCGCTGATTAAAGGCAAAACCGTGATTATTATCGCCCACAGGCTTTCCACCATCCGCGAGGCCGACCGGATCCTGGTGGTGGACAACGGGCGGATCGTCGAACGCGGCAGGCATAACGAATTGATTGAACAGGACGGCCTGTACCACCGCATGTGGCAGGCCCATATTGACGCGGGGGCGTGGACGCTGGCCGCGAATACGGAAGAAAGGGCGGTGCGCCCGGCATGAAAAAGTTTTTTTACAATATTTCCAGCGGCCATCCCAAAGCCCTGATGATGCCCTGCCTGGCCTCATTTGTTTCCGGCCTGTGCAACATTCTGCCGGCGGCGCTGGTGTTCGTCGTTTTCAATGCTGTCTATACGTCATTTGCAAACCCCGGCACGCCCCTGGATATTTCAATGCTGTGGACAGTATGCGCCGTACTGATCGGGTGGATGTTCGTACAGTACGCGGCCTATGCCTTCGCCTACGATCAAACCTATACCACCGCTTATAGCGCGTCGGCCGAGGGGCGCATCGCCCTGGCGGAACACCTGCGCAAGCTTTCCCTGGGCTTTTTGGGCAGCCGCGACCCCGGGGACCTCACCACCATGATGCTGAATGACTACGCCAACGTGGAGACCACCATTTCCCACTACCTCCCGCAGTTGGTCAGCGCGGTTGTTTTTCCTGTGCTGACCTGCCTGGCCTTGCTGTTTGTGGACTGGAAAATGGCGCTGGCCATGTTTGTCGCCCTGCCGGTTTCCCTGCTGGTGGTCTGGATCGCCACCGGTGTTTTGTTGCGACTGGGTGAAAAACACGTGCAGGCCAAGGTGGACAGCGCCGGCCGCCTGCAGGAGTACCTGCTGGGCATGCGGGAAATTAAGTCCCACAACCTGAGCGGCGAACGTTTTGAGCGGCTTCGCGAGGCGTTTGCCCGCCTGATGCGGGAATCCATCCGCCTGGAAGGGCTCGTCGGGCCTTTTATGATGCTGGCCGTTGCCGTGATGCGCGCCGGCCTGACCCTGATGATTTTTGTCGGCGCCTTCCTGCTGGCGGGCGGGGATCTCACCCTGCCGGTTTTGCTGCTATTTCTGCTGCTGGGCACCCGGGTATTCGAACCGCTGACGGTGGCGCTGATCAATTATGCCGAAATGCGGTATGCGGCTTTAAGCGCGGAGCGGATCATGGCCATCCGCCTGGAAAAGCCTTTGCCCGGCGTAAAAGATGTCCCCGCGGGCAACAGCATTGCGTTTGAGAAGGTCACCTTTGCCTATGAAAAAACCGATGTGCTCAAGGACGTGTCTTTTACCATTTCGCCCGGCAGCGTTACCGCCCTGGTGGGACCCTCCGGCAGCGGGAAAAGCACGATCACCCGCCTGATTGCGCGGTTTTGGGATGTCCAGGGCGGCAGGATACTGCTGGACGGCAGGGATATCAGGAATATTGATCCCGAAAGGCTACTCTCCCGTATTGCCATGGTATTTCAGGACGTCTACCTTTTTAAGGACACCATCCGCAATAATATCAGGGTGGGCAAGATGGACGCCACCCGGGAAGAGATCGAGTGGGCGGCCAGGCAGGCCTGCTGCCACGATTTTATCATGCGGCTGCCCCAGGGTTACGATACCCCGGTGGGAGAGGGCGGTTGCACCCTGTCCGGGGGCGAAAAGCAACGGGTGTCCATAGCCAGGGCGCTGTTAAAGGACGCGCCCATCGTGCTGCTTGACGAGGCTACCGCGTCTCTGGACCCGGAAAACGAAACGCAGGTGCAGCGCGCCATCAATGCCCTGGTCAGCAACAAGACCGTGGTGATTATCGCCCACCGGCTGAAAACCGTCCGGGGCGCCGGCCAGATCATCGTTCTGGATGACGGCAGGATCGCGGAGCAGGGCGGGCACGAGGAATTGCTGGCCCGGCAGGGTTTATACGCCCATATGTGGAATCTGCAGCAGCAGTCGGCGGGCTGGAGCATGAAGGCGTCATGATGGTTTAGTCAACCGGGCCGCCGGGTTAATGTCCGGGCATGATTAACTTAATCGTGCCCGGACATTATTGCTGTTCCCAAAATACCTTTCGGCATAAAAATGATCCCTTTTGGCATAGAAGAAAGGGATGAAAATGAGGTATTATTCTCTTGCTGCACTGAGTATGAGAATCAGTATCAATTGGCTGCATTATTGACAAAAATTTTTTACAGGGAGATGGTTGGTTGAAAAATTCCGCCGTGCAACGGCTGACCGGAAAAGACTTTGTGGCCATCGGCATATATAGTGTTTTAATCCGGGTGATTGTTACGGTTGTGGGAATGCTTTTTATGCCCTTTATGGTCGTGGCATTTCCGTTCATTACCGGAGCATGCGTTTTGGTTGCGGCTCCCGTCTATCTGCTGATGGCTTACAAAGTCGGCAAACGCGGAGTAATGTTTCTGTTCTGTACTATTATTGGTTTGACCTATGTGCTGATGGGCGCTGTTTATATACTTCCTTACATGTTAATCGCCGGAATACTTTGTGAGGCAGTGATGTGGAAAAAGGGTTCTTACCGCAGCTTTTGGCATAATGCAGCCAGCTATTCCGTGTATAGCGTCCTGTATCTAGGGGCGATGTATTTCCCTATCTGCGTATTCGGGAAAGAATATTTTGTCCAATTCGGTTTAACGCAGGAGGGAACTGAAATATTGGCAAAATATGTACTTACTCCGTCGTGGGCGGCAATTTCAATCTTAATAACCGTCCTGATGGCTCTGGCAGGCTGCCTGATCGGAAGAAGGTTGCTGAAAAAGCATTTTATTAAATCGGGGCTGGTTACGGAGGTTTGAGATGAAAGAACAGGCTTCAAAGCTGACCGTTAAGGATTTGGTATTGGTCGGCATACTGACAATGTTGCTGACAATCGTAGGCATGGTCGTCGGCATGCTGACCATGCCGTTTATGGCGCTGGCTATAATAGCGGGAGCGGCCTTATCCGCGCTGGTTACCGCGCCCATCTACCTGCTGCTGGCTTTCAAGGTTGGCAAGCGCGGCGTCATGCTGCTGCATGCGGTGTTGCGGGGACTGATCTATTCACTGATGGGTTTCCCCCATATGCTGATTGTGCTGCTGCCCCTGGGTATTATCGGGGAGCTGATCATGACGCCGGCGTCCTCTTACCGCAGCATCAAGCGCAACACCGTCGCGTGGGCGGTATTCAATACCGGTTTTGTGCTGCACGGTGCGGTGATTCTCTGGATCTTCGGGAGCCGGTATTTGTCCGAGCACATGAGCAGCATGTTTTCGGCGGAGCAGCTGGCTTTGATTACCTTGTATTACTACGACCCGCTTATGATACTGGCGGTGGCCGCTCTGGGGGCCGTCTGCGGCGCGCTGGGCTGCCTTCTGGGGTGGGGCATGCTGAAGCGGCATTTTATCAAGTCTGGTTTGATCCAGAACCCGAAAATTTTTGCCTAGGCAGGGTGAAATAATGGTTTATTTAGACCCGCGTACCAAGCTGTTTGTTTTGGCCCTGTGCGGGACGCTGGCTTTTATAATCAGTGACGCGGGGCTGTTTGCACTGCTTGGCGCCATGACGGCTTATCTTGCGTTGCAGGGGATGCTGAGGAAGGCGTTGCAATACCTTCTGGCCTTCGGCATCCTGTATAGTTTGCAGTATGTTATTTACGCTTATTTGCCGGGGGCCGCGGTTATGTTCGGGTTTATGGCGTTTTTCGCGGCGCGCTTTATTCCCGTGTTAATGGCTGCTTCCGCATTGTCCGCCTCCCCGCCGGGTGAACTGGTAGCCGCGCTGCAAAAATTGCGGGTGCCAAAGGCGGTCGTTATCCCCCTGGCGGTGGGGCTCCGCTTTATGCCCTGCATTGCCGGGGAGTACGCGGCCATACGCGATGCCATGCGCCTACGGGGCATCTCCCTGACGCCGGTAAACTGCCTCCGGAATCCGCTGATGACCGTCGAGTGTGCTTTTGTTCCCCTGCTGATGCGCAGCCTGAAAATTTCCGATGAACTGGCGGCTTCCGCAGCCACCCGGGGTATCGACAATCCTGGTCGCAGGACATGCCTGCGGCAAATCCGGTTAAGCCCGGCGGACGGGGCCGTGATGGCTGCGTTTGCCGCAGTATGTATTGGGGTCATGTTCTTTTTGACGTAAGGCGACGGGAGAAAACAATGGTCGAACTTAAAAATATCAGCTTTTGTTATAACAATGGGCAGGAGCAATTATCCGGGATATCCTTGACCATCCGGCCAGGGGAATTCGTTGTGCTGACCGGACCCAGCGGCTGTGGGAAAACCACGCTAACCCGGGTGGTTAACGGTCTGATTCCCCACTTTTACGAAGGGGCCCTGTCCGGGGAGGTTCATGTGGGCGGGGCAAGGGCCGCGGATTTACAGCCGTGGGAATTTGGCAGGCTGGTGGGCAGTGTGTTTCAGGATCCCAGAAGCCAGTTCTTTGCCGCCGTGGTGCGGGACGAAATTGCCTTTGGCTGTGAAAACTACGGCGTCCCGGCCGGTGAAATACAAATGCGGATTAAAGAGGCGGCCCGCGCGCTGCATATCGACCATCTGCTGGCCAGGCGGCTGCTGACTCTTTCCAGCGGGGAGAAGCAAAAGGTGGCGGTGGCGGCGGTCCGGACGGCCGGACCGAAGATTTACGTCCTGGACGAGCCCTCCGCAAACCTTGACCCGGCGGCGACAGACGAGCTCATGGAGGTATTGGGTCAGTTGAAGGCCGCCGGCAGCACCGTCATCATTGCCGAGCACCGTCTTTATTACCTGATGGAGCTTGCCGACCGGGTGATCTATATGAATAACGGCAAAATTGAACATGAATACACCCCGCGGCAGATGCAATCGCTGCCCGGGGAGCGCCTGTCGGAAATGGGACTGCGGGCGGCAGCCCTGAGCCGGGAGCTGAATGCCGCAGCCGCCGGACCGCCGAACGGAGCGCCGCTGCTGCAGGTTGAAAACCTGACCGTCAAGGCGGGGAGCAACGGCGGCGTTTTGCTGTCCGATGTTTCTTTCAGCCTAAAACCCGGCGAAGTACTGGCGCTGACCGGCCCGAACGGGATTGGAAAAACGACCCTGGCCAGGGTTCTTTGCGGACTGGCCAGGGAAAAAGACGGTGATATACTGTATCACGGCGCCCGCGTAAAGGCGTCCGGACGCTACCGGCAGGCCTGGTTTGTGATGCAGGACGCCGATTGCCAACTGTTTTCCGAAAGCGTCCTGGGCGAAATGACCCTGGGCCGCAAGCCCGAGGCCGCCCTGTCGGCGAAGGCGGAGAAAATCCTGAAGGAGCTTGGCCTGTGGGAATTCCGCGACCGGCATCCGGCCTCCCTTTCCGGCGGTCAAAAGCAACGGCTCACCTTGGCGGTTGCGCTGATGCAGCAAACGCCGGTATTGATCCTGGACGAGCCCACCTCGGGGTTGGACGGGCGAAACCTGGCCCGGGTGGCGCAGTGCGTTGAAACCCAGGCTGCCGGGGGAAAGGCCGTTTTAATTATCACCCACGACCAGGAGCTGGTGCAGCGGGTATGTACCCGGGTCGTCAATCTTAGCCGGGCCTGTGCAATTCCGAACACTTGAGCCGGGGGTTAACAGGCCCTTTTCATGTGTTTATAATCCTTATCGGCATAGAACTTATTCCGTTTGGCGTATCAGGGCGGGCGGGAAATAAGATATAGTGCTTTTAAAGAGCGGTCGGTAAAGGAGCGAGGTCGTTGAAAGCAAAACCAAACGGCAGTGGCATGGAAAAGCAAATGATCCTGTCGGATAACCTGTGGAAAGTAATGCATACCCTTTCGTGGCCCGCCATCATAGCGATGGTATTATATGGCCTGAACACGGTGTTTGATGCGATTTTTGTGGGCATATTTGTCGGCGAAACCGCACTGGCGGGTGTTTCGCTGGCCTATCCGTTATGCCAGATCACCCTCGGCTTCGGTTCTTTAATTGGTATCGGAGCCGGTTCCGCCCTCAGTATCGCGCTGGGAGCGAAGGATCGGGAGACTCAGCAAAAAATCCTGGGCAACGTGAATTATCTGACGCTGATTATTACTATCGCCTATATGTTTCTGGCGCTGTTACTGGCCGGACCCTTGGTCAAAGCAATGGGCGGCGCTGGTGATACATTGGGTATCGGTAAAACGTATTTTCAAATCACGGTTATCGGCGCTCTGTTTTGGATTTATGGTTTGGCCGGGAACATGATTGTCCGGGCCGAGGGAAAAATGAAAGCGGCTGCGGTGATGATGGGTCTTGGGCTGGTGATTAATATCATAGCCAATTATATATTAATTGTACTGATGGATATGGGGGTGGCGGGAGCGGCCTGGGGGACCAACCTCGGCATGCTGGTTTATACGGCGGCCGGTTTGGTGTATTTTGTCCGGGGCAAAGCGTCCTTTGCAACCCGGCCCTTTAAGCTGTTCAGGGATAAAAAGATTACAAAAGATATCTTTTCCATGGGGATGCCGTCTTTAATTATGAACGTCATGAGCCTGGTGCAGGCGGTGGTGGTCTTTAACGCTCTGTCCAGGTACGGGACCACCTATGACGTGGCTCTTTTCGGCGCTATTTTCAGGATTTTTACCTTATTGCTGACGCCCATATTCGGCATCATGCGGGCCTTGCAGCCGGTTATCGGCATCAACTACGGGGCCGGGAACTATCTGCGCGTGATCGGCAGCTTTAAGGTGTTTACGGCGGGCAGCACATTGATTATGCTGCCCTTCTGGGCCATCACCATGATCGTGCCTGAAGCCGTACTGGGCTTGATGTTCCCCGACCGGGCATTTGACGCCGCCAGCCTGTTGTACTTCAGGACTTATATGGCGCTGCTGCCTGTTTTGCCGGTTATATTCATGATGATGACCTTTTACCCGGCCATTAACAAAGGTAAGCCGGCGGCAGTGATCGGCATTGCCCGGCAGCTGATTTTTTATGTGCCCGTGATGCTGATCCTGCCAAAGTACTTTGGCATCCAGTGGGTGTATTACGGCTCTTTCCTGATTGATGTGACGATCACGGTTTGGGTTTTGGCTCTGGTGAAAAAAGAGTTCGCTATTCTCAGAGGCCGGCGGGAAAAGGTGCCGGTAGCGCTGCATTAACATTTTTAGAGGTACTGGAGAATTAAAATATAAATACTAAACAAACAATCAGATAACGATATACACATTTTATACTCTTTAAAAATAAACCTGTTTAAGGAGGCGTTTGATAATGGATTTACCCGCGGTGGACATCAGTTTCGGCAACCTGTACGACATGCTGGTGGGGCAGGTGCGTGCAAAGCTGCTGCATACGGCTGTGGAATGGAAAGTTTTCAACCACCTGACTGAAGCCAAGCCGGCCCCCGAGGTGGCCCGGCTCATCGGCGGGGACCCGGGCAACACGCGTTTTTTTCTGGACGGTTTGGCGGCGTGCGGGCTTTTGGAAAAGAAAAACGGCCTGTATAAAAACAGCTGCCAAGCCGGGGTTTTTTTGGTGGAAGGCCGCCCCACCTACCTGGGAGAGTTCTTAATGCAGAATATCCATCAACTGTTCGGGACCGTGCAAGAACTGCCCGGGCTGATTAAAGACGGGCCGCCGCCGCAGTCCACCCGGGATGACATGGATTCCGGGGCGAGGTGGGCCAGGGCGGCGGTGTATAACGCCAACTACGAAAGGGCGGGAGTGGCTCAATATCTGGCCGAGGTGATTGCCCAACTGCCGGAATTTGATCAAATGCAAAAAATGCTTGACCTGGGCGGCGGACCGGGGATTATCGGCATGGCCATTGTGGATAAGCATCCGACCATGAAGGGGGTTGTTTTTGATCAGCCCGAGGTGATCAAGGTAAGTCAAGCCTTTATCAAGGAATATGAGATGGAAGACCGGATGGAGGTCATGGGGGGTAACTACTGCACCGATTCCATCGGGGCAAATTACGATTTGGTTCTGGCCAAGGCAACGCTTAATTTTGCCAAGGATAATATTGATCCCATAATAGAGAAAATCTATGCCGCGCTTAATCCGGGCGGGGTATGTGTTGTGGTTACCGATGGCTTGACTGATGAAGAGACCAAGCCGGAACTTATGGTCCTGGGCTGGCTGCCCATGGCTATGGCCGGTTACGACATGGCCTTTGAACAAGGATTTGTCGCTGACTCCATGCTCCGGGCCGGTTTTAAATCAGTGCGCGGCACCGTCCTGGATTTGCCCATGGGGCCCATGGATATGGAGGTTGCCCGCAAGTAGGTAAAAAGGGGCAAATGATTTACTTATTGCCGGTAAAAATGGTCCGCGTGGGGAGGCTTCTGGGAGGTTCCCAGCAACATACCGGCTGTGATCGCGGTAATGGGAACGGCCAGAATCAAACCGACGCTGCCGGCCAGCGCCCGGACCACCTCGGTGGCAATCAGGTCCAGGTTCAGCATTTTGAGCATGGGCATGTCATAGGCCATGAATACGAGCATCAGGGGTATGGCGCCGCCGGTATAAGCCAGGATCAGCGTGTTGGCCATGGTGCCCATGATGTCGCGGCCCACGTTCATGCCAGCTCTGATTAATTGGCTTGACTTGAGCAGGGGGTTGGCTCTTTTAATTTCCTCCACCGCCGAGGCGATGGACATGCCGACATCCATAACCGCGCCCAGCGCGCCGATGATCATGCCGGCGAACAGTATTCCTTTATAATTAAAGCTTACCTGTTGCGGAATATATAGCAGCATTTGCATTTCCTCGTCACTGAACCCGGTTAATTCGGCGGCGGTTCCGACCACAAAAGCCAGCAGTCCCGCCACCAAAACCCCGCCGGTGGTGCCGATGATCGCCGCCATGGTTTTTGTGGATAAGCCGCCGATGATGATCAGGGTGATGGCCGTCACCACGGCAGATATCAGAACAGTTGTTAATATGGGATGATAACCCTTGAATATTAATGGTAATAAAACCAAAAATATGGCGCATCCGGTAATGGCCAGGGAGATGATGGACTTAATCCCCTGCCGCCCACCGATGACAGCCAGAAGCAACATAAAGAAGAGCGCCAGGTACAATAATTTTTTATCCCGGGCGTAATCCGCTATGTATGCGTTGCCGATAGCATCTCCGTCGGGCTCAATATACAAGATCACTTCATCCCCGGGAGTTACTGCAATATCATACCCGGGGTGGTCCATCATCACGTGGGGCACGATCAGCACCTGTCCGGTATGCTTGCCTCCGGTAACCCTCACGGAAACCAACTGGTCCTTCTCCGTCTCACCAAGTCCAACCGTCGCTTCTCTTTCCCCCTGGTCTTTGACTTCAATAACCTTGGCTCTGGCGTAATAATGCTGATCGGTCCAGGTGTCCTCTGTTCCGGCCTGCTGGGCAAAGGCAAAGGTATTGAAGGTGAATAGTATGGCCAGCATGACGGCGCAGCATACAGTCCGGCCAACATATCCGCACATTGAAAAAACCCCGTTTCAGGCATTGATTAAATAATTTAAATCATGTTCAATTATTTAGCAGGATGGCCTGATTTGTCAATAGCAATATGGAATTTAATGTAAATAAAAGAAATGATCCTTATGGGGTTTCGTGCCGAAAGAGAGCGGCCCCCGATTCGGGTTGTCCGCGGGGGCTTTAATGGCAATGCCGGAGAGTAAAACCAGTTGGCGACGGTAAATGATTAAGGGGGAAGAGCGGCATGTCAGCCGGATGATTCAGGATGCGGTTAATATAGAGGCGGAAATGCCGCCGGGCCAGGCCCGGTACAGGGGTTCTGCGGGCAGTATGATATAGGAAACAATCATTACGTGTCTTTCGCCGATGGTGCCTGATTTATAATGACAGATGGTGGGCTGCTCCGCATCCAGCCAGTCTTTCAGTTCCCGCCGGAGATTAATCGGATCTTTTGCAATAAAGATTCGGTTAAGCATGCCATCACCTCCTAATTTTTCTTGTATTTATCATACAGGTTTAACCATGGGCCGGTACAGGGCGGATATTCCCAGATGACGTAGGACTTAGGACTTAGTTTCCAAGCGCCGGGTACACCCACCCGGTTTTTTTGATCTTAAAAAAGATTTGATTGTCAAACTAACTTGGGTGTGCTATCATATTAATTGAATTTCAAATAGTTTAAATTTCAAACAATATTATAATCAAAGGAGTGTGGCTATGAAGTATCTCGCCGAAATGACTAATGAGCTGCTGCTTTTTTTTAACGGCTTTTCCTCCTGGGAAAGCTCGGTAATACGCAGCAGCGACTTGAAGGTTTCCGAGGCCCACGCCATTGAAGTGCTGGGCCAGCACGGAAAAATGAATATGAAAAGCCTGGCGCAAAAGTTGGGCGTAACCACCGGAACCACCACGGTAACGGTGGACAGGCTGGAGAAAAAAGACTATGCCAGGCGGGAGTCAAGCACGGAAGACAGGCGGGTCAACCTGATTGTGTTAACGGACAAGGGTATGAAAGCCTATGAGGAACACCACCAATACCATCTGCAGTTAACCGAACAAATGCTTTCCGTCCTTTCCGATACTGAAATAGAACAGTTGCTTAACGCGCTTAAAAAAATTAACGCTGAAACCTTTTAATTTACTGGTTTGTGAGAGGAGCTGGCAGCATGATTGGCAGATATACAAACCTGGACCGGTACCGGGAATTATTGCAAATGAAAGAGTTTTACATGGTTCTGTTCGGCAGTTTACTTATTTTGCTCAGTTACGGGCTGGGGAAAAACGGATACCCGGTCCCGGCGGATATATTAGCTTTACTGGCCCTGGCAATGCTGGGGGGACCGATTATCTTCGGTGCGGTTAAAGGATTATTGAACCGGGAGCTTAACGTCGACGAACTGGTGAGCCTGGCCATAGTGGCCTCGGTGCTGATTGGCGAGTACTTGCCGGCGGCAATAGTGGCGCTGATCATGGTTTTGGGCTCATTAATGGAACAATATACGGCACAGAAAGCCCGTTCCGCCATTGACTCCCTGATTCGGCTCAGTCCCGGCCAGGCCGCGGTGCTCCGGGACGGCGTCGAGATTTCCGTGCCGGTGCGGGAGATCCGGTTGGGTGACCAGGTGGTCATACGCCCGGGGGAGAAAGTGCCGGTGGATGGTGAGGTTGTTCGCGGCAGCGCTTCCCTGAACCAGGCTTCCCTCACCGGGGAGTCCCTGCCCGTGGATAAAACGGTGGGAGATACCGTATACGCCGGCTCCGTCAGCTATTCCGGGATGGTGGTGGTGGAAGCCCGCAAGGTGGGCGAGGATACGACCCTGGGGAAGCTGATTCAACTGGTCCGGGATGCGGAAAGCCAGAGAGCCCCCATATTAAGAGTTACGGATCGTTATGCCAGATATTTCACCCCCCTGATTATTGCCATTGGTATTGCGGTATACCTGATTACCGGTGATGCACACCGGGCAATTACGGTGCTGATTGTGGGTTGCCCCTGCGCCTTTATCATTTCGGCCCCCACCGCCATTGTGGCGGCATTGGGGAACGCCTCCAGAAACGGTATATTGATTAAAGGCGGCGCTTTGCTGGAAGAGGTGGCCCGGATTGATACCCTTGTTTTTGACAAGACCGGCACTTTGACCACCGGTAATCCCGTGGTGGCCGGAATTACCACTTTAAACGGGGCCACGGAGGAATATGTCTTGGCCATGGCGGCAGCGGCGGAAAAATACTCCGAGCATCCTTTGGCCCGGGCTGTTCTGGAGGCTATGGGGCAAAGGGGGTTGGCGGCAGCCGAACCGGAAGCTTTCCAAAATATTCCCGGCCTGGGGGTCGAGGCGACGGTTGAGGGCAAGAGCATATTTGTGGGCGCCGTAACGCCTGAAGATGGGGTTGCAGACGGCGCGCAATCTGAACCGGGAGTTAAAACCCTGCTGGTTAAAGAAAACGGTTTGGCAATCGGGGCCATTTTTATTAAAGACAGCATCCGCGCCGGGGTGGGCGGTTTGATAAAATCTCTGCCCGGGACCGGTTTAAAGCGTATTCAGATGCTGACCGGCGACGAATACGGAGTGGCGGCTCACGTTGCCGGGGCAAGCGGAATCCGGGAGTTTTGGGCCGGGCTTTTGCCCGGGCAAAAGCTTAATCACATTCAAAAGCTGCAGAGATCCGGCCATAAAGTGGCTATGGTTGGCGACGGGATTAACGACGCCCCGGCGCTGGCCGCGGCGGATATCGGCATTGCCATGGGCGCCATGGGGACGGACGTGGCCATGGAGGCGGCGGATATCGCCCTGATGGAGGATAACCTGGCCAAGCTGCCGTATCTTTTACAACTGGGCCGGACAACCCTCAGGACCATCAACTTCAATATCGGTTTTGCCGTTGTATTTAACGTGCTGGCCTTAGTGGCGTCTGGAGCGGGGCTGCTTAATCCGGTAATGGGGGCCGTGGCCCACAATATCGGCTCGGTGCTGGTGGTGTTAAACTCGGCCCGGCTAATTAGGTCCCGGCCCGGGAAGCGGTATGCGGCCGCGCCGGCAGTAATGGCGGAATCATATACCTGAGGCTGCCGCCCCGGGTCAAGTTTGCCTGATGTTGTTGATTTTAGATTATTTTGCTGCTATTATATTCTTGATTCAAGTTACTAAAGATACCAATTCGGAAGCAAAACAGGTTTGAACAGACGAGTTTCTGTTTGATTAAAAGGGAAGTCGGGTGTAAATCCCGCGCGGTCCCGCCGCTGTAATAGGAGAGCCCTGTACCTGAATGCCACTGTCCGGCGCTCAATGTTTTATTATTCAATTGAGTGCCGGACGGGAAGGCGGTGCAGGGTGATGACCCTAGAGCCAGAAGACCTGCCTGTTTTTAACACTATTAAACTCTACGGGAGATAGAGGGTGTTTCGGGCAGTGAAGGAAGTCAAGCAACTGACCGTCAGGGAAGCGAACCTTATTCGTCTGATCAGGGATATCGAACACGGTGAATTGAGAATTATTATCCAGGAAGGACAGCCCGTCAGGGTGGAGGAAATTAAAAAATCAATTAAATTATAAGCTAACATAGGTGCTATCGAACATTCAAACCAGATCGGCAGGTCTGAAATGGGCGGATCATTGCAATTATTCTAAATAAATGGTAGCATTATAAAGTAAAAGTAAATAGTTCCAAGAGGTATGTTAAAAGAGGGCTGACCGGAAAACCGGAGGCACTTTTCCACAACAAGGGAAAAGTGCCTTTTTTGATCCGGGGGGCAAAATGTTTCTGTTTGACAGGGTAGTGCTATATAAGGGGGTTACATTTAATGCAAAGAAGGACCAAGGTAATTTCTTTTTTACTGGCGCTGTTGATTTTGTTTGCGGGTGGAACGACAGCCCTGGCCGCTTCGGAGCAGGCGGTGAACGCGGCCGTAAAGGATACGGCGGCCTATGTTTATAAAACGGTGCCAAATCCGCAGGTGAGTTCCGTCGGCGGCGAATGGACGGTGCTTGGGCTTGCCCGCAGCGGCTATCCGGCGCCGGAAAAATATTACCGGGATTACCGCACTGCTGTGGAGCGGTATGTTAAAGAACATCAGGGGATATTGCACGACAAAAAGTACACTGAATATTCCCGGGTTATCCTCGGCCTTACCGCCGCGGGCTGTGATCCCACCAATACAGCGGGCTATGACCTGACCGTGGCCCTGGGCGACTTTGAAAAAACCATCTGGCAGGGTATCAACGGCCCCGTCTTCGCCCTCCTGGCCCTGGACAGCGGCAACTACGCCGTCCCCGTAAATTCCGGCGCGGCGGTTCAGGCCACCCGCGACATGTACATAAATGAAATTTTGCGCCGGCAGCTTCCGGACGGCGGCTTTTCCCTGCTGGGCGGAACTGCAGGTCCAGCGGCCGCCGGCCAAAGAGCTGATCCGGACACCACCGCCATGGCCTTGCAGGCCCTGGCCAAATACCAGGACCGGGCCGACGTGAAAAAGGTCATTGGGGAAGCCCTGGTCTGTCTGTCGGCGCTGCAAAACAACCGGGGCGGTTATACAAGCTGGGGCGCGGAGAATTCCGAAAGCGTGTCTCAGGTCATTGTCGCGCTGACGGAACTGGGGATTCCCCTGGACGATGCCCGTTTTGTCAAGAACGGCAAATCCCTGGTGGATAACCTCCTTTCGTTTTATACCAGGGGACAGGGCTTCAGCCATACCGCCGGCGGCGGCAGCAACCTGATGGCCACCGAGCAGGCGCTTTACGCCCTGGCTGCCGTCCAGCGCGCCCAGGAAGACAAAAGCAGCCTGTACCGCATGACCGGCACCGCGAAAACCGGGGCTCCGGCGGCGGAAGGGGACACCGGCAAGGGTCTTTCCGGTATGGAACTACCCCCGGCCACGCCATGAGGTGGCCGGAATGCCATGGAATATGAAGCAGCAGCAGGGGAAAATTATCGCGGCGGCAGTGATCTTGTGCGTCCTTGCCGCGGCTTATCTTTGGGGCGGAAACTACGCCGGATGGGACCGGTCTGGCCGGGAGAACACCCCCATAAGCATGGCGGAGCCCGACCGGTCGCAGGCGGCGCCGGAAGGCTCCGGCTCTGCCCCTGCTGTTTCCGGTATAGACGCAGGGGCGACCGAGGGCGACGCGCCCGCCGACCCCGCGACGCCGGATACAACGGCAAAAGCAGATGAAGCGGGAAAAGCAGATGAAGCGGCAAAGCCCGGTGCGGCGGAAAGCCCCGGATCTCCCGGCCCGCCGGCCGGCAAGGACCAATACCTCACCGACCCGGTTCCGGAGGGCCAGCCTGTTCCCGTGGAACCCCAGGCGGCTGTGCTCAAGGATACGGCCCGTACCTGCACCCTGTCGGTGCGCTGCGATACCATTCTGGACAACATGGCATACCTGGACCAGGAAAAGGCGGAGCTGGTGCCGGAGGACGGGGTGATTTTCCCCACTACCGAAGTAACTTTCCAGGAGGGGGAATCGGTGTTCGATATACTCCAGCGGGAAATGAAGCAAAACAAAATCCACCTGGAGTTTCGCAATACGCCCGCATACAACAGCGCCTATATCGAAGGCATCAACAACCTCTATGAGTTTGACGTGGGTGAGCTTTCGGGCTGGATGTACAAGGTCAACGGCTGGTTTCCCAATTACGGCGCTTCCCGTTACCAGCTCAAAGAAGGCGATGTGGTGGAATGGGTCTATACCTGCGACCTGGGCCGGGACGTGGGCGGCTATTACGCCGTCGGAGGTGAATGATGAGGGACGCCTTTTCCACCTATCATCCGGCAGTAAGCTTTTTATATTTCACCCAGGTCCTGCTGTTTTCCATGTTTCTCATGCACCCGGCCTGCCTCGGCATATCACTGCTGTGCGCTTTTTGCTACTTGGTTTGTTTAAACGGCAAAAAGGCGCTGCTGTTTAACCTGAAATACATGCTGCCCCTGCTGCTGGTAACGGCCCTGGTCAACCCCGCCTTCAACCACGAGGGGCGCACCATCCTTACCTATCTGCCCGACGGCAACCCCCTGACGCTGGAATCCATCGCCTACGGCACTGCGGCGGCGGTGATGCTGATGACCGTAATCGGCTGGTTTTCCTGCTACAACGCCGTGATGACCTCGGATAAGTTTGTGTATCTCTTCGGGCGGGTCATCCCCGCCCTGTCGCTGATTTTGTCCATGGCCCTGCGCTTTGTGCCCCGCTTTAAGGCGCAGCTGCAAGTGGTGTCCAACGCCCAAAAGTGCGTGGGACGGGATATCTCCAACGGAAGCCTGTTACAGCGCGCCGGGCACGGCGTCAGGATCCTGTCCGTGATGGTGACCTGGGCGCTGGAAAACGCCATTGAAACCGCGGATTCCATGCGCAGCCGGGGTTACGGCCTGCCCGGGCGCACCGCCTTTTCCATTTACCGCTTTGACCGGCGGGACAAAAGCGCCCTGCTCTACCTGCTTTGCTGCGGCGGATATATCATGGCGGGCTCCGCGCTGGGCGGCCTGTACTGGAGCTACTTCCCCGCCATGCGGGGCGCGGGGCCGGAGCCTTATTCCGTCAGCCTGTATCTTTGCTACCTGGCGCTGTGCCTGGCGCCAGTGCTGATCAACATCATGGAGGACCGGAAATGGAGAGCTATACAATCAGGGAGTTGACTTTTTCCTATCCGCAGCAGGAAAGACCGGTACTGCGGCAGCTTTCCTTTTCCGTGGGCCGGGGGCAGTTCGTCGCCCTGTGCGGTCCCTCCGGCTGCGGCAAAACCACCCTGCTCAGGCAGCTTAAAACCGTGCTTGCCCCGCACGGGGACCGCAGCGGCGAAATTTTGTTTGAAGGCAGGCCCTTGGCCGGCCTGGATCAGCGTACCCAGAGCGCCGGGATCGGCTTTGTGATGCAGTCGCCGGACAACCAGATCGTCACCGACAAGGTCTGGCACGAACTGGCCTTCGGGCTGGAAAGCCTGGGTCTCGACACGCCCGCCATCCGCCTGCGGGTGGCGGAAATGGCCTCTTTTTTCGGGATCCAGACCTGGTTTTACAAACACGTCAGCGAACTCTCCGGCGGCCAGAAACAGCTTTTAAACCTGGCCTCCATCATGGTGATGCAGCCCGCGGTGCTGATTCTGGACGAGCCCACCAGCCAGCTGGACCCCATCGCGGCCGCGGAATTCCTTGCCACCGTGGGCAGGATCAACCGGGAGCTGGGCGTTACCGTCATGATGACCGAGCACCGGCTGGAGGAAGTATTTCCCCTTTCGGACCGGGTGCTGGTGCTGGACGAAGGAAAACTGATCTGCGACGGCCCGCCGGAGGAGGTGGGCAGGCAGCTGAAAGAACAGCGGCACGGCATGTTTCTGGCCCTGCCGTCGCCCATGCGGATTTACGCCGCCGTGGAAAACGACCTGTTTTGCCCCGTCACCGTAAGGGAGGGGCGCGCCTGGCTGGACTCTTTTGCCGGCCGGCAGCCGCTGGGCCGGGTGCCGGCGGTCGGCGTGCCCGTATATGACCGGGAGGACCCGCCCGCCGTTGAGCTGGACGAAGTGTGGTTCCGCTACGCCAGGGAAGGGCCGGACGTGGTGAAGGGGCTTTCCCTGCAAGCGCGTTACGGCGAATTCTGCGCCCTCCTGGGCGGCAACGGCGCCGGAAAAACCACCGCCCTGTCGTTGATTTCCGGCATCAACAAGCCCTACCGCGGCACGGTCCGCGTGGGCGGACGGCCACTCTCCCAAATCCCGGACCGGGAACGCTTTGACCGCCTGCTGGGTGTGCTGCCCCAGGACCCCCGGGCTATTTTTATCAAAAAAACCGTGCGGGAAGACCTGCTGGAAATCCTGGCGGACAAAAAACTGCCCCCACGGGAAAAGGAAGCAAAAATCCGGGCCGCGGCCCGTCTCTGCCGCCTGGAGCAGCTCCTTGCCAGGCACCCTTACGACCTGTCCGGCGGCGAGCAGCAGCGGGCGGCCCTGGCCAAGGTGCTGCTTTTGGAGCCCGCCGTTCTGCTTTTGGACGAGCCCACCAAAGGGCTGGACGCCGAATTCAAGCAGGCCTTTGCCGAAATCCTGCATGGACTTTTACAACGGGGCGTCGCTGTCCTCATGGTCAGCCACGACATCGAATTCTGCGCCAAATACGCCCACCGCTGCGCCCTGTTTTTTGACGGCGGCATAGCCACTTGGGACACGCCCCGCCGGTTCTTTACCGGCAACAGCTTTTACACCACCGCCGCCAACCGCATGGCGCGGCACCGGCTGCCGGACGCGGTGACGGCGGAGGATGTCATCGCCGCTTGCGGGGGGGATGTGCAGGCCTTTAAGATCAAGCCGCCGGATGCGGGGGGCCTGGCTTTCGGCCCCTCCCCGCGAAACCGGGCGGAAGACAAGCAAAAACCGGGCAACAAGGCTTACCGGGGCGCTGAAAATGAGCAGACGCCGGCGGGGGAACGTTATCTCTCCAAGCGTACCCTGGCGGCCATGGCGATGATCCTGATTGCCGTGCCGCTGACCATTTACACCGGCGTCTACTACCTGGGGGACCGGAAATATTATTTTATCAGTATGCTGATTATATTGGAGACCATGCTGCCCTTCGCGCTGGTGTTTGAGAGCCGCAAGCCCCAGGCCCGGGAATTAATTGTGATCGCGGTGCTGTGCGCCATCGGGGTGGCCGGGCGCGCCGCCTTTTTCATGCTGCCCCAGTTCAAGCCGGTGGCGGCCGTTGTCATCATTGCCGGGGTGGCCTTCGGTGGGGAGGCGGGTTTTTTGGTGGGGGCGGTCACCGCCTTTGTATCCAACATGTTCTTCGGCCAGGGGCCCTGGACGCCGTGGCAAATGTTCGCCTTCGGCATCATCGGCTTTCTGGCGGGCATCCTGTTTAAAAAGGGTCTTCTGCGGCGCAGTACGGCGGCGCTCTGCGCCTTTGGCGGGCCGGCCGTCTTTTTTATCTACGGGGGCATCATGAATCCCGCGGCGGTGCTGATGTTCCAGGGCCGGCCGACAGCGGAGATGTTTTACCTGGCCTACCTCCGGGGGATTCCCTTCGACCTGATCCATGCCTTCGCCACCGTAGTTTTTCTTTTTTTAATCGCCAAGCCGATGCTGGAAAAGCTGGACCGGGTCAAGGTGAAATACGGACTGATTGAGCAAAAGCGGTAACGGGTGGTGCGGAATGATGCTTAAGGAACTGACCGCCTTTAACGCCGGCGTTCCGGTTCAGGGCGTCAAATTTTACCTGGCGGAGGAAAATACCTTTTTAATCGCTTCCCGGCGCCCGCTGAGGGTTTTGAGCTCCGCCGTCCTGGGCGGTAAACGGCGGCGGGCCAGGTTCATATTCAACCATACCGTGGACAAAAACTACAGCAGTGACGACCCGGCCGGAGATCTGGCCCGCCTGGCGAAAAAACTGGACCTGGGGGAGCAGGTTTTGGGATTAATGACGGCGGTTGACGTCAGGCACACCGTGATGAGCGTTGGCGCAAGGGCGGGCCTGGCGGTGGTCGCCCTTGGCACGGTGGGGGTGGGCAACGCCTGTTCGGCGGGAAGAATGAGCCCGGCGCAGCATGATGCGAACGCCCCGGGGACGATTAACCTGGTGGTCCTGATTGAGGGCAACCTTAGCGAAGCCGCCATGGTCAATGCCGTCATCACGGCCACCGAGGCCAAGACAATGGCGCTTTTTCAGGCCGGTGTCCGCCTGGGGGACGGGTCCATGGCCACCGGCACCACCACCGACGCTGTCGTGATCGCCTGCACCGGGAGAGGCGAGTCTTACCATTACGCCGGTGCGGCAACCGCCCCGGGTTCCTTGATTGGACGCACCGTTTACCGGTCGGTGACCCGGGGGATCAGTGATTATTTTAAAGCCACCGGAAAAAGATAGTGGACAAAGCTGCCCCAATGATGTTAGTATACATGTAATTGAATAATCTATTCAGGTTCCCCGGTTTTGCCGGGGATAAAAGGGAACCGGGTGCGAATCCCGGACGGTCCGGCCACTGTAAGCGGCAGGCGGCCCCTAAATGCCACTGGGCGTTAAATTGCCCGGGAAGGCGGGGGAGACGCCGTTAACCGCGAGTCAGGAGACCTGCCTGGACAAGATGTTGGTATCGCCTTCCGTGGAAAGGTCAGGTGCTTGCAGGGTATTGACTTCAAATACTTGTGCCTATAAAAACCCCGGCTTTTTACGGAAAAGCCGGGGTTTTTGTATTTAAAACCCAAACTCCTTCTCACTTTTTTATTGTTCCCGGCGTTAGCCGGGAACCCATTTTAAGGATCCTGCCCCCGCAGTTCGCTGCGGCGCAGCAAATATACACGGTCATAACCGGGGATGTCGATTTGCACAGAACAGAATATCAGAAATATAAGGGAGGAATAAATTTTTGCCGGACAAGAAAGCCATTTTGCTGGTGACCTTCGGGACAAGCGTTCCGTCCGCGGCCCGGGCGTTTAATAACCTGGAACAGGCGGTGCGGGACACCTTCCCCGGGGTGGAAGTGCGCTGGGCTTATACCTCAAAAACCGTCAGGAACATCATCGCCGCACGGGAAGGCCGGTCCATCGACGACCCCGCCGCGGCGGTAAAAAAACTATGGGCTGACGGATACACAAAAATCGTGGTGCAATCGGTGCTCGTAATTCCGGGCCGGGAATACAACCGTTTGCTGGATGACCTCATCAGCCTGCCGGCGCCGTGGCCGCTGGAAAAGGAAATAACCCTGGGTAGGCCTTTACTGTACCATCATGAGGATTACGCCGCCGCCGCGGAGGCGATCACCGCCCGGCTGCCTGCCGATACTGAAACAGACGCCGTGGTTTTAATGGGCCACGGCAGCGAGCACCATCCCGCCGACGCCGCTTACGGGAGGTTTAATGATGTTTTGCGGCACAAATATAAAAACGTATTCCTGGGTACGGTGGAAGGCTACCCCGCCCTGGAAGAGGTTATGGCGGATTTGGCCGCGTCGGGAGTTAAAAAAGTCACCCTGATGCCATTTATGAATATCGCGGGCGATCATGCCTTAAACGACCTGTGCGGGGACGGAGAGGACTCCTGGAAAACCAGGCTGAACAATTTGGGGTATCAAACCGAAAGCTGCATGGAAGGGCTTTTGGAAAACCCGGCCTTTGTAAACATCTATATCAAACACCTGGCCGCGGCCATGTCGCAAACGGATCAGTAACTTTGGGTAAAAGGTACTGTACTATGTCAAAACATGTCTGATAATGTTGGAGAATATTTTGCCTTTTCACCCGGGGAGTATATTGAAATGTAAAAATAAATATGGTAATGTTATTAAACATAAAACATAATTTGGCAGCGGTGCTGACCGGAAAACCGGAGGCGCTTTCCCTTGCAAAGGGAAAGTGCCTTTTTATTTACGGTGCTGAACAACGCTGTATATGACAACTGCGTATATGACAACTGCATAATCAACGTGAGTACAGGGGTTCCGCGGCAGCGGATGAAAAGGGAACCGGGTGCAAATCCCGGGTGGTCCGGCCACTGTAAGCGGGGAGCACTCTTTCGGACAGGCCACTGTCCGGCGCCAAGCGGGCATTCATTTGCGCCGTCCGGCGCGGATGGGAAGGCGAAAAGGGCGATGATCCGCAAGCCAGGAGACCTGCCTCTGTAGTACTGCTATAGCCTTCCGAGAAAAGGTGTTCAAGCATTGACGGCGACACGGCCGGTCCGGGCGGGGAATAACCGCGCCGCCGGCCGGGTGCTGCCGGGCGGACGCCCCTGTTTTCTTCGGAAAGCCGGGGCGTTTTTTGATTCAGGCGGCGGAATCCGTATCCGAGGGGGTGACGAGGATGGAACTGAAGGAGATTGACATGGAACTGACCGAGAAGGAAAAAAAGTTGATTGAGCTGACCCGCGACACCGAGTACGGGGAAATGGACCTGATTATCCAGGACCACCAGCCGGTCAGCATTGAGAAATTGATTAGAAAAATCAAGTTGTGACTAATTAACTTGCCGGCCAATTGATAGCTATGAGAAGTGACGAACAGGTGGGGCTTCATTCACAGGGCAAAAAATTCAAGAAACGGAGGAAAGAACATGAAGAAACTGTTTGGAAGCGCGCTGTTGCTGGTGTTTCTGCTGGCCCTGATGGCCACCCCGGCCTTTGCCGGGGCAGATAACTACCCCTACCTGACCTTCGAGGACTCGGCGGACTTCACCATCGTGGCGCCTCGGATTTCTGCTGAAAGCATCACCGCCAGGGGGCTGGACGCCAATTTTGTAAAACAGGTCATTTCCGACCCCATAAACATTAATTGGGCCAGCAGCGATACGAATGTGGCCAGGGTATTGCCGGCCAGAGGGGCAACTGTTATTGTAACGGCCCGTAATGTGGGCCGGGCCACCATCACGGCTTCCTACGAGTGCGCCGACGGCACGGTGATCGAGTGCCCCGCCAACGTGGTGGTGGAAAGGAGAATCAATCCCTCCACCGGTGTGGATGATGTTGAAGTAACGGTGCTGGGGGATCCCGCAGGCAGCGGCATTGACATTGACTTAACCGGTGATGATGCCGTGGACATCCCCATGTTTTCCCTGAAGGACGTCTTCGGCTCCGGCTTTGACGATTCCGACGTGCTGCAGATGGACCCCAGCGCCCTGCACGCCCTGCTCTACACCTTGGAGCTGACCCTGGGCGATGGCCAGACCATACCGGACTGGCACAACTGGAACTGGACTTGGGTCAACAGCCATGGTGTGGTTATCACCAGCCAGGGCTCCTATGTGCAGGAAATTGACGGGGACGTGTCGGGCTGGCCCGTGGGCTGGAAGTTCATGGTGAACGGCGATGAGCTGGAGGCCGCCTCCTCCATTGCGGAAATCCAGGACACTGACGAAGTGGATTGGGCCTTCAGGCAATAGCATGGGTATTTTTTAAATACTGCAATCCAATAGCCCTGTGAGTTTATCCACACAACCCGACGGGTTTGGCCCGCCGGGTTGTGCACGTGTCAAGGAGGTGCAACAATATGACAGAATTAAGAAAAAAAGTAAGCATCCTGCTGGTGCTGCTGCTGGTCCTGACCTTTGCCTTCCCGGCCCAGGCCTTTAATTTAAGGGTGGGCCCCGGTAAGACAAGTTACCAGAGCGGGGAGAGCGTCACCGTGTCCGCGGACCTCGGGGGCGCCGGCGGCGGTTTCAGTTGGTTCTTCACCGGTTGGGATAACAACACCGTCGCACTGGACGGCGACGGCAGTTCCGTCACCTTTGCCCTGCCGGAGAACGACACCGGGGATATAGCCACTGCCGTGGTTGAGGCGGTGTACGGCGGCGAGAGCGGCAGCATCGCCCTGACCGTTGAGCCCTTTGCTCCGATAGTTAAGCCCGCCGGCGCACCGCAGGCGCCGCTGGGGGCGGAAGGACCCTTGCAGATAGTGGAATTGTACCCGGCCAACGGGGCCACGGACGTGTCCGTGAACACGGCGGTCTATATCCGGTTCAACAAGCCGGCCCATCTTGAAAATGTTTGGCGTTATTATTTTGGCGACCCTGATGAAGATCATATTTTCCTAGTGAGCGATTCAGGGATGGAACCGTGTATTTTAGAATCAAACGCAGATGGAACTGTATGGTCCCTGGCGCCGGGCGGCGCAAGTTTGCAAGGGGGCCAAACCTATGAGATTTTGAGCAATATGGTGATTGCCGACGCGGAAACGGGAGAAGAAATTTTACACGACGCTATGGATCCTTATACGTATCCTCCTTTTCCGGACTGGCGGTTCACAACCATGGAGCAGGGAGAAGCACCTGTCCCCCATAGCATCACCATCACCGACGCGCCCGGGCGGCTGCAGATGGGTCAGACGTATCCCCTGCGGGCGGTGGTGAAGGATAGCAAGGGGGACGTACTGGACTGGCCGGTGGACTGGGAGGTGACCGGCGTTCAAAACGGCAAGGCCGCGGTGGATGGGAATGGAATCCTCTCCGGCGTGGCCCCGGGCACCCTAAATCTGACGGCTTGGCCCCAGGGCCATCCGGACATTAGAAGCATGGGCAAGTGGGTGGAAATCCGGGCTAATTTCGATCGGCACCTGCTGGGGGTCTGGGCCGTGGAGCTCACCGACCGGGAGGCCTTCAACAGCGCCGCCCCCATGGTGGGGGAGGACGGCGCCGTGTACCTGAACACCGGGTCCTCTGTCCGGGCCTATGACAGCGCCGGCAACAAAATGGAAGCCTTTCGTGAGATTACCGGATTGAGGTCCCCGGCGCTGGCGAAAATTGGCGGCCGGGAGTACCTGCTGGGTATCCAGGCGAAGGGGGAGGGCGACAACCAGCCCCTCCGCTACCACATGAGCGCCTTTGACCCCGCCACCGGCCGCCTGGAGTGGCAGGCCCAAGCGGTGGACTATCCCCTGGGCCGGCCCGTGGCGGACGCGGCGGGCAACATTTACGCGGGCTGCTCCTCCGACGGCAAGGTCTACGCCTTCAGCCCGGACAGCGACCGCTGCCTGTGGAGCACCTATGTGCAGTACGGGAACAGAAACGACGCCTACGGCGACCGGGGCACGCTGATCACCCCCGGTCCGGACGGCCTCATCTACGCGGCGGGGCTGGATCGGGTCACCTGCCTGGGCAGCGGCGGGTCGGTGCGCTGGCAGTACACCGTGTCCCGGCCGGGGCACAGCATCCCCGCTGGGGTGGAGCTGGACAGCGCCGGCAATGTCTACTTCTTGCAGAAGATTTTCCAAAGTGCTGATAACGAGTTCAACATTTACTCCCTGGACTCCGGTGGCGGTGAACGCTGGCGCGTCGATTTTACCGGCAGCGTTGTGTACAACCTGTTCGTGGACGCGGACGACAGCCTCTACGTCACCGTCCGGGATTACGCGGCGGGCACCGAAAAGCTGACCCGGCTGGACCCGGCGGACGGACGTGTGGCTAAAGCCTTTGATTACCACGGCTGCGGCCGGTTTATGCGCAACGGGGACGGCTACATCTACACCAACAAGTACATCTTCAGCGACAACTTGGAGCCGGTGGGCTACACCGACCTGGAGGCCGCCGGCTACGCCGACGACCATTACCGGGACCTGGCCGATATGGCCTACTCCAACCTGGCCCTGTGTCCCGACGGCGCCCTGGTACGCTCGGTGAAGGGGGGCAATTTTGCCGCAGTGCTGGAGAAGGTGACCCTGGTGGACACCGCCGGGGCCGTGCCGGTGGAGATCGAGGTGGGGGAAAGCGAGCTTACCCTGATCCAGGGGGGCGCCCGGGACATCTTCACCCGGGTCAAGGACAGCCGGGGGTATCTGATTCCCCACCAGCCCCTGACTTACCAGGTGGCTGACCCGGCGGTGGCCGCCGTGGACGAGGCCGGCCGGATCACCGCCCTCAGCCCCGGGACGACCGGCATTACCGTCAAGGCCGAGGGGTATGAGCACGTTTCCGCCGCCATAACCCTCCACGTCCTGGCCCTGAGCGAGGTTGCGGAGGTCTACTTCGTGCCCCAGCACGGGGCGTCGTCGGCCGGGGTCGACCTGGAGGAGAAGATTGATTCCATCACCGGGGTGGTGGGGGAAGAGCGGGTGGTCCAGCTGGTGGTGCGGGACCAGCACGGCCATGTGCTCCGGGATCTGCCCATCATATGGACCCTGGGTAGCAGCGATGAGGACAAGGACGGCGTGGAGGTGGGGATGAACAACTACTCCGGGGGCGAGATGGGCGGCATTTCCAAGTCCATCGCCGTGCTGAACGGCCTGAAGGAGGGGAGCACCACCCTGAAGGCCGAGCTGGAGGGTTATCCGGAATTCATCGCTGTTTTGAGGGTGGATATTGAACCGGCCCCCTACGAGATCCTCTGGACCCTGCCCCTGGAGGGGAGCTGGGAGCAAAAAATAGCCTACCACACCCAGTCCGCGGACGGTGCCCTGTTCATCGCCAACCAGAAGAAGCTCAAGGCGGTGAACAGCGGCACCGGGGATATCCTGTGGGAGCGGGACATCGCCGACCAATACGGCTTTATGCCCGCCGTCCCGGCGGCGGACGGCGGCAATGTCTACGTATACGATATCAGCGGCCTGAACCTTTCCCTGGCGGCTGTGGGCCAGGCGGACGGTGGCCCGCGCTGGACCTTCCACGGGGGGCTGGGCGCCGTAAAACAGGTCCTGGCCGGGTCCGGCGGCGTTTACCTGCTGGCCGGCAACGGACGGCTGTATGGCCTGGACCGGATGGACGGCAGCTCGTTATGGGACGGGCCTTTGAGCCCGGGGAGCGGAAGCGGGGAGGCCTCCCTGGGCCTGTCCGCCGCCGGGGAGCTGTATTACGCCCGGGGCAATCAGCTCTACCGGGTGAACCGGGACGGCGGCGCCGAACTGTTATACCAGGCGGCGTCCGGGTCCCTGATCATTGAGGAGGTCACCGCCGCCGGCAGCATTATTTTGGAAAGAGCCGCCGCCGGCTCCTACAGCATTCTTTCCGTGAGCCCCGAAGGAACCCTGAACTGGGAGAAGGCCGTCAAAACCCGGGTGGAGCTGAGCAGCGCCGGCGGGGTGATCTATGCCGTCACCCGGGAGAACAAAAATCCCATGATTTACTTCATCAGGGAGGACGGAACGGTGCAGGCCGAGCTGGCCCTGGCCACCCCCTCCACCGCCAGCGAGATCCACAGCGAGGGCCGCACCCGGCCCCTGCCCGGTCCCGGCGGCATTGTCTACATTCCCCTGAACTGCCTTTACGCCGTCAACGCCGCCGACGGCCAACTGCTCTGGACCGGGGAGTTCAAGGACGGCTGGTTCAAGCGGGTGCCCAGGACCGCCACGGTGGATGAAGGCGGGGTGGTTTACCTGGCCTGCAACGACGCCGGGTTTATCGCCCTGAAGAGCAGGCTGGCCGGGGTGGCGGACGAAAGCGGTTTTTACATCGACACCGCCGGCGTGGGGAGCCTGGGGGAAAATACTTACCGCACTCTGTCCTTCCGGGTCCGGAACGACAATGAAACGGACCGGGAGATCCGGGTGGTAACGGCCCTGGAGGATACCGGGGGCCGGGTCCTGGGCTACGCCGTCACGGCGGACCGGCTGGCCGCCGGCCAGGAAAAGGCTTACAGCCACGGTTTGCATATCCCCGCCGGGGGGAATTGCCGGGTGGGCATCAAGCTGCTGGACCGGACCGGCAACCAAATACTGACCGAAAAAATACTGCCGGTGGGCCGGTAAGGAGGGGATGAACAAGTGAAAGGAATCAAATACCTGGTGCTTTTGCTGGCTGCTGTCATACTCTGGGCCGGCCCGCTGCCGGCCCCGGCCCCGGCGGCGGACATCTTCACCTTGGAATGGGTGCGCAGCACCCAGGGCGGAAGCGGCGGAACCTACCACAGCTATATGGACCCCCTGACGGTGGACCGGGAGAGCAACGTCTATGTCTGCCACCTGGATGGCTGGCTCTATGTGTACGCCCCGGACAGGTCTCTGAAGTGGAAGGTTGACCTGCGCCAGTACAGCTATACAAACCAATTGCGGCCCGGCTTGGGCCCGGTGCTGGACGATGCCGGGAACTGCTACATCGCCTCGGCCGGCAACAACAAGGTTTACAAAATTGACGCCAACGGGGAGGTGCGGGCGGAATTTCTGATGGCCGGGCCGGTTGCGGCCAGCACTTCCCCGACCCTGTCCGCCGACGGCGGCGCCCTCTATGTGGTCACCTCCAGC
This sequence comes from Bacillota bacterium, assembly GCA_023439185.1. Lineage (GTDB taxonomy): Bacteria > Bacillota > Desulfotomaculia > Desulfotomaculales > Desulfallaceae > BRH-c8a. The sequence goes on from JAEXOR010000024.1 coordinate 28,811, forward strand.
CAGCAACTTTACGCCCTGAATGCCGCGGACCTGTCGCTGAAATGGCAGGCCCGCACCAGGGGTAGTTCCGCTGCCGTCACTCCGCTGGCGGCCCCGGACGGCACGGTCGTTGCCGGTGCCGATCAGACTATCACTGCCTTTGACCCGGCTGGCGGGGAGCAACGCTGGGAATACGGGCTGCCGGAGGACAGGTACCTTTACCAGCATTTCAGCCAGGGCCAGCCCAAGCATGAAAAAAGGCTGCAGGTAGACGGCGCCGGCCGAATCTACGCCATGATCAACGTTGCCGACGGTACGGAAAACCGCAGCGAGCTGATCTGCCTGGCGCCCCCGGCGGAATCCGGCGGCGCGACGGAACTCCGCTGGACCAAGGAAATCAACCGCCGGGTTTCGGCCCCGGCCCTGCGCGGGGATACCCTCTATTACTGCACGGCGGACAACAGGCTGCACGCCGTCGATGCCGCCAACGGCGCCACAAGATGGGAGCTTGAGGTGGACGCCCAAGGCGAGGGCCTGTCTCACCGGGCTCCGGCGGTGGCCGCCGACGGCCGGATCTTCTTCGCCATGGGTGCTGTTGTGGGGGCGGCCCGGGATGACGGAACCGCCGGAACGCTGCTGGGTGCCTGCGGTTTGCCCTCCAAAAAAGCCGGGGAAGTGTCCACCGGGGCGGTGTCCCGGCTGGGACCCCACGGGGAGTTTTATACGGCTTACACGGATGTAAGCAATAAGTACTGGTTGGCCAAGGTGGTGGACAACCACTTCGCCCCGGTGCCCGGCGCCATTGAGCTGGCCCCCGGGGAAGCCGATATCGCCATGGCGGCGGGGGGCTCTTACGCCCCGGCCCTGACCCTGCGGGACACCAACGGGGTGGTGATGAGCCGGGAGGGGCTGGTCTTGGCCAGCAGCGATAGCGATGTGGTCGGTGTCTCCGGCGGCACTCTCACCGCCCGGCGGGCTGGCGGCGCCACGGTGACCGTCACCCACCCCGGGGCGCCGGGTTTAAGTGCCGCCATTAACGTCACTGTGCTGGGCTCATTGGACGGCGGGGTGCTGAGCGTCATTCCGGCCCCGGTGGACATTACCGTGGGCAGGAGCACGCAACTGACCGCCGTGCTGCGCGCCGCCGGGGGCGGGGAAATCAAGGGAGAGCCCCTGGAGTGGAGCAGCAGCAACGCCGACATCGCCGGGGTGACCGAAGGCGGCCTGCTTACGGGCAAAAACGCCGGCAGCACCACCGTACTAGCGCGGCTGAAAAACCATACCGGCATTTACGTCCCGGTATCCGTCAACGTCCGGGACAGCGTGGTGCGGCGGGTAGCCCTGCCGGAAATCAACGATAAGATTGGCCGCACCGTTGGTTATTTTAAGGCGCAAGGCGCTCCGGGCACCGACTGGTCGGCCTTCGCCCTGAACGCCGTGGGCGAGGATTTGAGCGGCTCGCCCTATATTACCAGCGGCCAGACCTACCTGGACAGGCTGGAGGCCAGGGCCAAGGCAGCCGGCTATTTCGGTTTAATGACCGACTATGAGCGCACCGTCATCGGCGTGGTCTCCGCCGGGGGCGATCCGGCGAATTTTGCCGGGTTTAACCTGCTGGAGAAGATCTATGACTTTGCAAGCCTGGGCCAGGGGATCAACGCTGCGGTCTTCGGACTGGCGGCCTTGGACGCCGCCAACGCCGCTATTCCGCCTAGTGCGGTGCACAACCGGGAGTCCCTGATCAACTTCATCCTGAACAACCGGGTCAAGGAGGGCTGGTGCTACGGCGGTGCTGAGCCCGATCCGGACATGACCGGCATGGCCCTCTACGCCCTGGCTCCCTACCGGGAGCGCCCGGCGGTGAAGGAGGCTGGGGAAGCGGCCATCCGCTGGCTCAGCGAGGCCCAGGCTGAAGACGGCACCATGAACTCCTGGGGCAGCAAGAACAGCGAGTCCATCGCCCAGACCATCATGGGCGTCACCGCCTGGGGTGTCGATCCCCAGGGGCCATTGTTCACCAAACGGGAGGGCAACCTGGTCACCGCTCTGCTGGGCTTCTACTTTGAGGACAGCGGCATGTTCGGGCACAAGTACGGCACCCCGGACCCGGCCATGGCCACAGACCAGGGGCTGGAAGCCCTGGCGGCCCTGAAGCGGTATATGGAGAAGGGGTATTCCGATATCTTCTATAAGATAGTGTCCAACAGCCGGGAGCACCGGGAAATCACCGCCCTGGAGATCACCCCCGAGGGGCTGGAAATCCCTCCGGGATGCCAGGTGCAGCTCAGGGTGGCGGACCAGTCGGGCCGCTATGTGGACAACGACCAGGTTGACTGGTCGGTAAGCGACTCCGCCGTGGTTTCGGTGGATCAGGCGGGGGTTCTCACCGCCAATGCGCCTGGGCCGGCGCAGGTGACGGCCGCCCTGAAGGAAGACGGAACCGTCCGGGACGCGGTTTCCCTGACGGTGACCGGCGACGACCTGGCCATCCGCCGGGCGAACGATCCGGTGGCCCTGTTCGGGGTCAACCGGGCCGTCACCCTGACGGTGGAAAACAAATCTTCCGCCAGGGAAACGGTGGTGCTGATCATCACCCTGGTGGACAGGGATACCGGTAAAATGGTCAACAGTTCGTATATCACCAGGGAGATTGCTCCCGGCGAAACGGCGGAGCTTACCGGTGCCGTGGAGGCGCCCGAGACCGGCAATTACCAGGTGAAGACCATGCTCTGGAACGGCTGGGACAAACTGAGGCCCCTGACGCGGGCCATGGGGGAATAGGCTGAAAGGAGGCCGGACGATGAATAGCAGAAATAAAAAGGTATTTGCATTATTGCTGACGCTGCTGCTGGTGGCGGGCATACTTCCCCTGGCCGCCCCGGCGGCGGAGGGCATTACCTGCACCGTAACCAGGGACGGCGGCAATGTGACCATTACCGGAGAGGCCTTCCCGGATTCCCCGGTGTCCCTGGTGGTTACCAGGACCATTGACGGCAGCAGGAGTTACCTGGACCAGGCGGACACCGGCGCGGACGGGGCTTATTCCTTCAGCTTCGCCCTGGACGGGGGCAATTACCGGATCACCGTGTCCTGCAACGGTTTACACCGGCAGAGTGACATTCAAATAAAAACCAGCGACACCAAAAGCGTTACGGTAAGGGTGGAAGGTGCGGCGGAGACCAAGCTGCCGCAGACCGAAATAGCCATTTTGGCCGGGGAAACCACTTTGTTCCAGGCCATTGTCAACGCCCTGGACAGCGGCCATGTGCAGTATGAGGTGGCCAACGGGCTGATCCACGCCATCGGCGGCGAAGAGGGCTGGCAGTGGCTGATCAACAATGTGGGCGGCATGCACCTGCCCTCCACCGTCCTGAACGGCGGGGAAGAAATCGTGCTGGTGGACGACCTGGTTTGGAATCCCACCATCACCCGGTTGAGGGTTTCCCCTACCGGCGTCAAAGTGGGCGAGTCCTTTACCGCCACCCTGGAAAAACTGAACGGCACCTCCGCCGCTCCGGCCCCGGGTCAGTCCGTGGCCTTCGGCGGCGAGGCCAGGAGCACCGACGGCGCGGGTAAGGCCGTCTTTACCGCCAAAAACCAGGGGAGCTTCGGCGTGACCTGTGAGCCCGCCGCTCCCGGCCTGATTCGCCCGGTGCCCGTCACTATAAGCGTCACCGGCGGCGGAGGCACCACCCCCGTTCCCGTCCCCGACCCCGCTGGTCGGGATATCACCGTCCAGATGCGCATTGAAGGCTACCGGGGCACCATTATGGACGGCAGCGTGAGCTTCAACCCCGAAGACTATAAGGGCGGCGACGGCAAATACCGCTTCACCGGTCCCGGCGGGACGGAATACGTGAACGACCGGGCCACCGTGCTGCTGGCCACCGTGATGGCCTGGAACCAGAACGGCATCCGGGACAACAATGTCAAACACGGAGACAACTACGTGGCCCGCATGGCCGGGGAAGAAGAGTTCGACTTTGAGTCCGGACACCCCACCTGCGGCTGGCTGGTGCGGGTCAACAACAACCTGATCAACCAGGGGGTGGGGGCCTGGCCCGTGAAGGACGGAGACAGGATCGAATGGTACTACGGCGACACCGATTCTTATTTCGGCAACATCGAAGTATCCCCCACCAGTCTGAAGACCGGGGAAAAAATCAAAGTCAAAGTCACCGGCCAGTATAACGGCGGTATGAGCATGAGTAACACCAGCGGCAGAGAACCCATGGAAGGAGCCACGGTATACGTGGGAAGCGAACAGTACACCACCGGTGGCGACGGCATGGCGGAGATTACCGTGAACAACCCCGGCACCTTCGAGGTCTACGCCATTAAACTGGACAAGGACTCCGTCAGCGGGGGCCATTACTTCCCCCTGATGTCCCGGACCGTCAAGGTAAAAATTACCGTAACCGGCCCGAGCATAATGACGGTGGTTCCCGTACCCGAGGATCCCGCCGACGCCGCCAAAATAATTGAAGAAGTGCTGGGCAACAAAGACGCCGATGCAATTCTGGTGGCCGAAACGGTAAAATCCGCCGGTCTCAGTCTGGCCAACGGACTGGAGCAAGTAAGCACTCCGGCCGAAGCAAGCGAGCTGTTGAACAGCACCGCCGCCGTCACCGGTCTGCTGGGTCAGGCCGCCGGCCGCGTTACCGGCGACCAGGCCGCCGCCACCTTCGGCGACGCCTGCCTGCAAATCACCGGCGTGCTGGCCGATCTGGCGCCTGAAATTACCGGTGATCAGGGTAAGGCGACCCTGGCCCAATCCGCCGTGGAGGCGGTAAACGCCGCCGCGGCCGTGCTGAACGGCATCACCGAGCCCGGCAAAATGGCGGAAATCGCCGGCGGGCTGCTGGACCAGGGGCTGGAAATACTGAAACACCTGGAGGGTCAACAGGCCCAAGCGGTAAAAGAAAGCCTGATCGCCATGGCCGGGCAGGCCCTGGCCCGCCTGGACGGGCGAACCCCGCCGGAGTCGGCCCTGCAGATGGAGGGAGACACCCTTAAAGCCGTCATCGACCCTGCCATGGTGCAGGGACAAAACCAACCAACAGCCGAAGCCGCGGCTCAAATAATCCAGAAACTGGCCCAACTGGGTGTGGAACAAAACCTCACCCGGCACCGGGGCCTGGTGATTAACATCCCCGCCCGGGGCGAAAATGCGGTGTCGGTAACCCTGAGCGCCGGGACCATGGCCGCCGTCACCACCGGCAACCTGACCATCAACACCTCGGCAGCCGGCTTTAACCTGGGCCCGGACACCTTCGGCCCCGGAGCCGCAGGCCAGGACATCGTCCTCACCGCCGCCAGGGTGGACAGCGCCGGGCTGCCGGCCGGGACAAACATACCGCCGGGCAGCGTTGTGGTGAACCTGGGGGCCAGCGTGGGCGGACAACCCGTCACCGGCTTCAACACTCCGGTGCAGGTGAGCATCCCCTATGCCGGAAACGCAACCAGCCCGGCCACCGTAACCGTATTCCTGCTCAAAGACGACGGCGCCCTGGAACCCGTGGGCGGGCTATATAACCCGGTTACAGGCATGGTAACCTGCTTCACCGACCACTTCAGCAAATACTTGGCCAAGGAATCAATTAAAAAATTCACCGATTTGGGCCGGCACGAATGGGCCAAATCCTCGGTGGAAACCCTGGCCGGCAAAGGCATCATCGGCGGCAAGGGCGAAGGAATCTTCGCTCCGGGCGACCAGGTTACCAGGGCCGAATTCGCCGCCCTGCTCACCCGGATGCTCAAATACCGGGCCGGAGAAAACGCCGCCCTGCCCTTTGACGACGTCAAGCAAGGCAAATGGTACCACAGCGACGTGGCGGCGGCCTACGCCAAAGGCCTGATCAGCGGGCGCTCGGCCACCGCGTTCGACCCCGAAGGCGGCATCACCCGCCAGGAAATGGCCTGCATCATGGCCAAAGTGCTGGAACAAAACGGCCGTCAAACCGCTGACGCCCGCCAACTGGACCAGTTCACCGACCGGGGCGACATCGCCGACTGGGCCGCGCCCGCGGCGGCCATGGTGGTCCGGGACGGCATCGTCGGCAGCGTGGGCGAAGACAAATTCGCCCCCCTGGACAAAGCCACCCGGGTCCAAGTGGCGGTAATGCTTTACCGGCTTTACGGACAACTCCTGGGGCCGGGCGTCTGACTTCCCAGCCTATTAAGATAAGCAACAAAAGCTGAACACCTTCCGCATTTTAGCGGAAGGTGTTCTTTGGCCGGCCGGTAAAAGTTAGCGGAAGACATGGTCACAAATGGGCGCAACGACAAAGAAATCTTCGGATCACGCCGGCACCATGTCTTTTTGATTCTGCCTGATCCAGTGGCGGTGCTGGCCTATGGCTTCAATGAATTTTCCGCTGAAATGCCCCATGTCAGCCGCATTACGAATGGTCACCACCCCCGCTTCATTAACCAGTTCGGCGTGAGTATCGGTTCCGGCCAATGGCACATCCCGGATTTGGGAGGCTGCCAGCAAGTCAACACCTTCGTTGGTGGCCCCAATCGCCTTGGCGTGTTTGAAGGCTTCGTTAACGAAATGTAGCGCGTCTCCCTGGGTCAGCAGGGTATCCACGCATTGCCGTCCCCCGGTGACGTATACAGCGTCGTACATAATGGACCCGGCGCCGGCGTAGTTTTTATTCACTTCCAACTGGCGGCCGTCCACGCCGGTAAGCATGCCCTGGTACTTGCTGATGATTTCACAGTGCACCCCGGACCCCTTTAAAGTCTCCATAACTTGCGTCACCTCGGGGAAATTAAACCCGTTCTCCATTAAAATGGCTACCTTCCTTGTCGATGCCGACTTAATGGTATTTTCCTGGCTCACCGCCGCTGAAGACGCGGTAACGCCCGTCCCCCCCGGGTTGGCCGGCGGGTTGGCGCCGATACCCACGGCAATCTGCGCCGCCAACTGCCCGTCAACGTTGTTGAACATATCCACCACGCGTTGTTTAATCTGCTTGTCCGTCACTCCGCCCACCTCAAAGTGGAAAGCGTCAATAATATGCTGTTTTTCAGCCACGGACATGCTGTTCCAGAAAAGGGCGGCCTGGCGGTAATGATCATTAAAACTGTCGCTGCGCTGCCGAATTTTATGACCGTCGACTTTCTCGGCGTAATGGACATAGCCGCCTTCGGCGTCGGTGGCGGGCTGTGGCGAGCTCCCCTGCAATGAGTTGGGAAAATAGCTGACCCTGCCGCGATCGATGGTCATGCGGTGATAGCCGTCACGCTGATTGTTGTGCACCGGGGCCAGGGACCTGTTGATTGGCAGCTCATGGAAATTAGGCCCGCCCAGTCGGATAAGCTGGGTATCCAGATAGGAGAAAAGCCGTCCCTGGAGCAAGGGGTCGTTGGTAAAATCAATCCCCGGCACCACGTTGCCCGGGTGAAAAGCAACCTGTTCCGTCTCGGCAAAGAAGTTGTCTACATTGCGGTTCAGGGTCATTTTGCCAATCCGTTTGACGGGGATAATTTCCTCGGGCCAAAACTTGGTGGGGTCTAAAATATCGAAGTCAAATTTAAACTCATCCTCTTCATCAAGCATTTGCACGCCCAGCTCGTATTCGGGGTAATCGCCTTTGTCTATGGCGTCCCACAGATCCCGCCGGTGGTAGTCGGGGTCTTTGCCCGCCAATTTCTGAGCCTCGTCCCAAACCAGGGAATGCACGCCCAGCATCGGTTTCCAGTGCAGCTTGACGAAACGTCCCTTGCCTTGAGCGTTTACAAACCGGAAAGTATTAACGCCAAATCCCTCCATCATGCGAAAACTCCTTGGGATAGCCCGGTCTGAGAGCAGCCACATAATCATATGCGTTATTTCCGGCAGGTTGACCACGAAGTCCCAAAAGGTATCGTGGGCCGCGGATGCCTGGGGGATCTCGTTGTGTGGTTCCGGTTTGATGGAGTGGACAACGTCCGGGAATTTGATGGCGTCCTGAATGAAGAAAACCGGAATATTATTGGCCACCAGGTCGTAGTTGCCTTCCCCGGTGAAGAACTTGGTGGCAAAGCCACGCACGTCGCGTACGGTATCCGCCGAGCCCCGGGAGCCCACCACGGTGGAAAAGCGCACGAAAACCGGGGTCTTGATGGATGGATCTTGCAAAAACTTGGCCTTGGTATACTCGCCCATCGGCTCATAAACCTGAAAGTAACCATGTGCGCCAAACCCGCGGGCATGGACAACGCGCTCCGGGATTCTCTCGTGGTCAAAATGAGTCATCTTCTCTCTAAAATGAAAGTCCTCCATTAGAGTCGGTCCCCGGTTGCCGGCTTTTAGGGAATCGTCGGTACCGGAGAGGCGCAGCCCCTGGTTGGTGGTAAGCTTTGTACCTTCATATTGCGCGCGAAAATGTGCCAACTGCTCATTCTTGCCGTATTCCTCAATAGCCGCTTTTTGTTGATGTTCCGTATCCATTTAATCGATCCTTTCAATATGAATTTCCGTTATTGGTATTATTAATCGAAATCATGTCTCTATACACAAATTTGACCGCTCCGCCGAGGATGCAGCCAGATTGATGGGTACGGCAAGGACCCCACCATTGCCAGCCTGCAGGATACAGTTTTAAGCGGGTGGTTTCATTTTACAATATAGATGTTGAAATATGAAACTTAAATTAATTTTCTATAGTTAAAAAACCAGATATGTTAAAGTAATTTTTAATTATCATAATTGGCATACAATTTGCAAAAGTTTGAGTTGTAGCATTTTACATTTTCAAATTGTTCAAGCTTGTTTAAAAATTTAACCGGAAAGGGGGCCTCATTATTTTAAACGGTATTTAATTAGTCATTGTAAAAATGCTTAATAGTGTAGTGCTAAAAGGAGGATTATTTGGTGCAAAAAAGAGTCATGCTTTTTCTTATCGCCTTGCTGGCTGTTGTGGCTTTGCTGACTACGGCCTGTGGCGGTTCGGGCGGCAGCGGTGCGGATACCGGCGCTGATGCGGGCAAAGACAGCAACAAGACGTACAGCCTTAGCATTAACGTTGCTTATCCTCCGCCTGTGCATGAGTGGGAATCAAAGTATATTGCCCACGAAAAATTTGCCCAGCGCGTGGATGAAGCTACCAACGGGCAGGTAAAAATTGATATCTATTATAACAGTCAGCTGACTCCCACCGCTCAGGCGCTGGACGCCCTTAAACGGGGCGTGATCGACATGCAGAGCTCAACATCCTATTGGGGAGGCGTGGTCCCCGAAGCCGATGTGATCTGGCTTCCTTTCTGGAGTAAAGGTCACGGGCACGCCATGCACGTTATGCGTGATACCAAAATCGGCGAAATGATAGAAGAGTCCTATGCCAAGCAGGATGCCAAATTATTATTCTACTGGCCGGTTAGTATCGAAGGTTTAATCACAACCAAACCAATTGACTCCTATGACGATATGAAAGGCATGAAAGTGCGTATGGGAGCAAGCTCCTGGCCTACCTGGTACAAAACCATGGGAGTAACCCCCATTAACGTTGAAGCCTCCGAGCAATACGAAGCTATGATGAGAGGCACCATGGACGCAACTGTTTACGTGCTTTACAGCATTGATACTTACAAATTCTACGAGGTTGCCAAGCATTTGACCTTACCCGGCTTTATCGACCCGTTTCTGTGCTATGTTTTAGTTAACCAGCAATCATGGGACAAGTTGCCCGCGGATCTGCAGCAGGCCATTGAAGAAGTAGCCGCGGAAATTGAATTGGAATCTATTGCAGGCTCAGAACGGCTGACCGATTCCATATTGGATATTTGCGCGGAAAAGGGTGTGGAAGTTACCAAGTTGAACAAGCAGGAATTCGAAAAGTTTAAAGAATCGGCCATGCCCCTGTGGGATGAGTTTGCCGCCAAATCTGATAATTGTGCGGAAATGGTGGAAATCCTGAAAGCAGATTTAGTAGAGTGGGAAGCAAATAATCCTGAGGCTAAAGAATGGGAAGAAAGATGGTTGGCTCAGTAAGCCCGGCTGATGTGACAGGGTTTAAACCCTGTCACATCTTACATGGAGGGAAAATAGATGAGTATTTTTAAAAATACAATTGCAAATATAAATATCTTCTTTATGTGGATCTGTGGGGTATTAATTTTATTCATGGGTTTTTTAATCACCGCGGATATATTTCTCCGTACCACGGTCAATTACTCGATTCAATGGGCGTTTGCCATGAACGGGTTTATCTCGGCGACAGTTGCCTTCCTGGCCGGGGGTTATGCATTACTGGAAAAACAGCACGTTAAAGTTGATATTATCTATATGAGGTTTAGTCCGAGGTTAAAAGGCATTGTTGATGTTTGCACATCCTCACTGTTATTTTTTTTGTGCGGGGTTTTTGTCTGGACAGGCTCTGTCCTGGTTATGGAGTCCATAACGTCAGGGTACACCACGGGGGGCGTGCTGGACATGCCGCTTTATGTTTCGCAGCTGCTGATACCGCTAGGGGGATTGCTATTGGGTTTACAAGCCTTCGTTGACTTGACAGACAGTATAAAACTGGCCCTCGGCATGAAACCAATTGATGAGGAGGACTAATTGATAATGGAACCTTCATTAATGGCATTAATTTTAGCAGGTTCTTTGCTATTGGTTATGTGTTTGGGTTTGCCCGTGTCTTTTACCCTGGGCGGACTGTCATTAGCCATTGGGTATTTTGTATGGGGCGGCGCCGGCGCTTTTTACGCCGTTACCCTGGGTTCCTTGGGCAAGGTTTCCAGCTTCACCCTTACCGCTATTCCCCTGTTCCTGATGATGGCAGCTGTTCTGCGTTATAGCGGCCTGGCCGATGACATGTATGAAATGATTAATCGCTGGATGGGAAAAATCAAGGGCGGGCTGGCCATTGGAACGGTTATGATTTCGGCTGTTTTTGCGGCCATGGTGGGCATAGCTACGGTGGCCACCGCCACCTTGGGTTTGACCGCCATGCCGGCCATGCTGAAGAGGGGTTATAATAAAAGGATAGTGGCTGGGGCAATCTGTGCTGGCGGCGCTTTGGGGATTATCATCCCGCCCAGTGTGATTATGATTATTTACGCCGCCGAGGCCGAGGTTTCCGCGGGGCAAATGTTTTTTGGCGGTGTTATACCCGGCATATTAATGTGCTTCCTGATTATAGCTTATATTACCTGGCTGTGTCACAAGAACCCGGCTAACGGGCCGCCGTCGGAAGAAAATTTCACTTTAAAGCAAAAAGTGGACTCATTAAGATCGGTGGGTCTGCCTTTGTTCATTATTGTATTGGTATTGGGAGTAATTTATATTGGCATTGCCACGCCAACGGAGGCCGCGGCAATTGGCCTGGTGGGTTCGATAATCTGCGCCGCGATCAAACGCAAGCTGGACACGGGAAATATTAAAAATATGATGATGATGGGCGTTGGGATTAACGCCATGGTCTTTTGGATTATTATCGGCGCGGTGGCTTATTCTCGCCTGGTGACCATGACCGGTGTGGGTGAATGGTTCAGTGGACTGGTTACGGGTATGGATGTAAACAGGTGGATAATCTTGCTGGGGATGCAGTCTATCTTTTTTGTACTGGGCATGTTCTTGGACCCCGCCGGCATTATTCTAATTACAGGACCGTTTTTCTTACCTGTGGTACATGCCCTCGGCTTTGACCCTCTCTGGTATGGTGTATTGTTTGTTATTAATATGTGTATGGCTTACATTACACCTCCATTTGGCTTTAACTTGTTCGTGATCAGGGCGGTAGCCCCTGCGGGGCTAACTATAGGTGATGTGTATATGGCTATTTGGCCGTTTGTTGGAATCCAGGCTATTACCCTGTTACTGTGTATTATTTTCCCTCAATTGGTCACCTGGCTGCCAAGTCTGCTTATTAAATAGCGTTGCAGCGTATAGGAAATATTGCGCTGTGTGGCGGCTGTCAGAATCACGTGACCACCCGCTCTGCGGG
>JAEXOR010000031.1 GCA_023439185.1 Bacillota bacterium
GTTTATTTATTGCTTCCATGGCAATTAGCATTGCTTGCTTTTGTTCGTCAGTCCAATTTGCCCAAGCCATTCCAGCCTGGATGATTCTTACGCTCTCTTGTAACTCCACATCTAAACCTCCTGGTTGTACTACGCATCAAAATAATCTTGGTTGCTCAATTTCCGGTTCCGGCAATATGCCGCGCCTTGATAATTCCTTGGACGCAAAAATCTTCAAAGCCTCTGACGCATCTTCCTGGCCAAGTATCCGCTTCATATTATCAACCGCTCGTTTCTCTAATCTCCTGGCTTTATCTTCTTTTCTTTTCTTTATTCTGTCTCTTTTTGCCTGAGCGGCCTGTTTTATAAGGTCGCTCGCGTGAATTACCTCTATCCCTTCCTGTACATCACGCAGGTCTTGAAGTAAGTCTTTTGAAGCCCGACGTTCAATGCGTACATTTTGAACCGTAACCGAGTATTCGCACCAATCATATTCCCCATATCCAGTTTTGCCGTGGTACTTGCTAAAGTGCAGTTCACGGCGATCATCCCTTGTAAGGTGGGGCTCAAGGTTTTTGCCAAACTTTTTCAGCCATATCTCCGCATCGGTACGGGCCACAGGATGCTTGAACTGCTTAACTCCTTTTTTAATAGAACGGTCGGTGAGCTCAAACAATCCCCTTTTATAGTGCCGCTCCCACAGGAGGTCGTAAAAGATATTCACCCGTTCAAGGTTCCGGGAACGCCTGGTGACAGCGCAAACCTCGTTCTTACAGCCGATGTTGATGCAGTTCATAACGTGGTAATTAGGCACATACTTGCGTTTTGCAAAATTGAACTCCATGCAAACACAGAACCCATACCCACTAACCGCTTCCAAGTGCGCTGCACTCTTGACCTTATTCCACGCATCTTGTATCTTTTCAACGCTTTGTTCATAGTCGTAAGGCCGGTCTGTCCTATGGGTAGTACAATTCCAGCCCGGTGGTGTCTTTGGGTCCCTGCGGGCGCACTCCCTTTCGGAGTACTCCTGAAATCTGTCTTTGTAGTAGTATGGGCAGCCGATGCGTAAATTGCCGTTTTCTATGCTATACGTTACCCCCATGAATGACCCATTACCGCAAGCGTCCTGTATACATCCTTTCCGAAGGAGCCCACAAGGGGTTTCCCATACCATCAGGATGGCGGCGGCTTTGGTGTACTGAAACTCCCGCCACCCACTGTGCCATTCAACGTTCTCGGGATGATTTTCCGGCGTATAACCTTCGGAAAATAGTTTTTCGGTGAGATCGTTCATCCATCACAACCCCTGACATGGCCTCATGCCGAAGTGGTCTTCCATGACATCTCGCAATTCGTCGGTGGTTTGGTCGTACTCACGGACAATACAGGCTTCGCAGACGGGATATTTGTAGACAAGGGCTTTACTGCAGCGTAGGTCCCAGGATGTTAATTCATTGCCGCAAGCGTGACAGAATTGCCCGGTATATTTATTGCCTTTCATTTCTTCACCCCGCTTATTCGCTTAATTATCTGTTATCCGTAATACTTGCATTCCGGCGGGCAATACCGGTTTTGGTCGCAACACTTTCTCGTATGCCATCGGAAGTGTCATGTCTTTTTTAAGCTTACTCTTTGCCTGGGCAATAATCTCTTCGCTGCAATCATTCTCGGACACATTTACTTCAACGGTGCCACGGTAATCAGCATATTGATACTCTACTATTGCTATTCTCATATACTCAGCCCCCCAAATATCAGTAATAAAAATAAATCCGACTGCTAGGATTTTCTTGGTATGTCTCGAATATATTTACCACATACCAAAATACTGGAGTGGTTCATATGTCGAGCGATTTATTGCCGCTTATCTATAACGTAATTAACTACCTGCGCAGATCAAGGCAGGATATTGAGCGCGAAAAACGTACAGGTGAAGATACACTGGCAACACAGAAAAAAATCATGACCAAAATTTTAGATGAAATACATATACCCTATACCCCAGCTGAAGAAATAGGTTCCGGAGATAAAATCGAAACCCGGCCGGTTTTTCAACAAGTTTTAAAAGACCTTGAAGAAGAAAAATATAACGCTATCGCGGTAAAAGAAATTCCCCGGCTTGGCCGGGGTACTTACAGTGATATGGGCACAATTTATGATTTATTAATGAGCAAAAGAATTTTCATTATCACACCTTATAAGATTTATGACCCGCAGAATCTCGCTGATGCGCGCCAAATAAGATTTGAACTCTTCTTTGCCCGGGAAGAGTTTGAAATGATCAAGGAAAGGCTGGTTTCCGCTAAGTATAACCTGGCTCACGAAGGCAAATGGATCTGCGGCGCCTCCCCTTATGGCTATAGGTTAAATAATAATTCAATGCGGCTCGAACCCTTTGAAGAAGAAGCTCAAATTGTTCAATTAATATTTACCTTTTACGTTTACGGAATGGACACAACGGAAGATAAACGTAAAGAGGTTTCCTTCAGGGCCATTGCTACTCATTTAACTAGGTTGGGGATCCCCACACCCCGTAACGCCAAAAGCTGGTCCTATCTTAGTGTTAAACGTATAATCGAAAACGAAGTGTATATTGGAACAGTAAAATACAGAATGCGAAAAAGAGTCGGCAACCAATACTTTGACCGGCCTGCTGAAGAATGGATTGTCGTTAAGAACGCCCATTTACCGGTCATAGATCCTGAGACCTGGGAACTGGCGCAAAAGAAATTACACAGCATCAGTAAGCTGCCAAATACCAAACTGGATTTTTCACCTTGCGAGCTCGCCGGGTTGATTGTCTGCAATCATTGTGGCAAACGGATGATCCGACAATATAGCATCCAAAAATATAAAAGGAAAACATCACCAGACGTAAGTATTTACCACAAGGAATTCCTATGGTGCACTACACCCGGATGCACATTCGTCAAATACCGCCAGGTTGAAGAATCCTTGCTTGAATATTTAAAGTTATTGTCAGAATTGGACCTAAAACGCTTGGAAGAAACATTTATTGATCTCTACAGTTCTCAAAAAGAATCAGCGACATCCATAGACACTTCCGATCTGGCAGCAAAAAAACTTGAAGAGCTAAAGAGACGATTGCGCTTTGTGTGCGAAAAATACGAATCTGGCATATACGATGACACCATGTTCTTAGAACGAAAATCCGAAATCCAAAATGAGATAGAAGTACTCGAAAAAATTCCAAAATCAAGTTCCGAATCTAATAGTAACCAAGTTCATAGAGATTTTATTGCTTTTAAAAACAACATTAGCAGCATACTGTCAGCCTATACTGCCTGTAACAATAAAACCCTTAAGAATGAACTCCTGCGCCGTTTAATTGTCGTTGTTATTCTGAATAAGACGGGAAAAGGAACATTTGATTTAGTTGTGCAGCCAAAGATATTCAGTTAAAATGTTTATAACATCGACCAATTAAAAGCCCCCATGGCTTGTAATGTATAGCCTGGGGGTTTTGGTGTTATGAGTATACATTCTACTCATCAGCATAAATAAGCGCGAACCGCCCGGCCTTGAAATTCCCCTCCTGGGACAGGCTGAGCAGGTTCCACAAAAACTTCTCGTCGCACTTGAGCATTTCCTGGAACTCCATGATCCCGCGGTTGGCGATGTTCAGTTCCCCGTCAAACCGGTAAGCCCGGGGATCCGATTCCGAACCGTATTCGGCAATGGTACTGAAGTCAATACTGCCTGTAAGGTCGGCGATATCCTGGGATTTGGGGTCCGACGGAGTGAAGGTGCCGATGCCCACCCGGTCGTCCTCGGACAGGAACACCCTTTCCACCAGTACGTTTTCTATGTCGCCGCCATACTCGGCGTCAACCATCATCCGGCACGACGGGCACAATTCCCCTTCGATATAGACTCCGTACTCCTTTTCAAATTCCGGGCGCAGTTCCTTGGGAATCAAATGCAGGGGCTCCTCATGCATGGGACAGTTTTTGATGCCAAACAGCGCTCCATTTTTCGTCCGGCTATACCTCTCCAGACCGCGTTTCAGCATAGCCACCAGGGTGGATTTGCCGCCGCTGACCGGACCCATCAGCAGCAAAATCCGCTTGCGCACGTCGAGCCGCCGGGCTGCCGGATGAAAATATTCTTCCACCAGGTTTTCCAGCGTCCGATCCAGGCCGAATAACTCCTGATTAAAAAAATTGTAGCGCTTGCCGCCCTCTTTCAGTTCTTCCACACCGGCGTCCGCTATCATCCTGTAGATCCTGGCGTGGGCCAACTGAGTTATTTGGGGATCTCCCTTTACCAGTTTAAGATAATCGTAAAAGGAACCTTCCCATTTATCTTTCCTGTACAGAGAGCGGAATTCTTCCATTTTTTTAAGAAACTCCATTTTTTCACACTCCCTCAGGTGCGTAAAAACGACCTGTTAATAAAAAAAGCGCCGGTAACAATTTTACCCTCTTCAGGGTAGTAATATATTTATATGCAGCAACTGAAAAATGAGTATCCGCGCCCGCCTTTATTTATCGCTATTTATAACTGAAACAGCCGAAAAACAAGTGTTTAACGGCCCGGAGCTTCAAAAAAGGCGCTAAAGCTCTTTTTTAACAACAAAAAAGCGCGCCCGGGGCAATTTCCCGAAAGCACGCCTTTTTACCGGCTTATTTTTTGCTCATTTCAAAATATGGTAATTATCAATACTCAATGCCCTTTTGCGCCTTGGTGCCGGAAGAGTAAGGGTGTTTGACCTCCTTCATCTCGGTAACCAGGTCGGCCAGTTCCACCACTTCCGGAGCCGCATTGCGACCGGTGAGCACCAGGTGCAGCCCCGGCGGCTTGGCACGGATCAACTCCAGCACGTCCGCCAGCTCCACCAGCCCGTAATGCACGGCGTAATTGATTTCGTCCAGGATTACCAGGTCGTATCCGGGTTCACCCGCGGCCTGCCGGGCTTCCGCCAGCGCTTTTTGCGCCGCCGCCCGGTGGACCGCCAGGCCGTCGCCCCCGGCGTCCTTGATAAATCCCTCGCCCATCTGGCGCATTTCGAAACCGGGGCCCAGTTTCTCCGCGGCTTTTAATTCACCGTATTTCCAGCCGCCTTTAATAAACTGTATCATCAGCACTTTCATGCCCTGGCCCCAGGCCCGCATGGCCATCCCCAGCGCCGCAGTGGTTTTGCCCTTGCCGTTGCCGGTAAAAACCAGCGTCAGCCCCTTGGTTTCATTTGACATGCGAACTCCCTCCCCGCATTAAGTATAACACGGGCCAAATGCTTTTTAATATGTTTCGGGCCGGTCGATATTAAACAATTTTAGCGCGTTGGCCGTGGTTGCCGCCGCCAATTCATCCAGGGATATGCCCCGTAATGCCGCGATGTGCTCCGCGGTGCGCCGCACGTAAGCAGGTTCGTTGCGTTGCCCCCGAAAGGGCTCCGGGGCCAGGTACGGACAGTCAGTTTCCAGCAGCAGGCGGTCCAGGGGCGTTTTGACGGCTATATCCTTTAATTTGACTGCGTTTTTAAAGGTCACCGGACCGGCCAGGGAAATGTAAAAACCCATGGCCATGCACTGTTTGGCCGTCTCCCAACTGCCGCTGTAGCAGTGCATCACACCGCCCGCCGGACTGATGCCGTCCTGGCGCAGGATTTCCATCAAGTCGCCGAAGGCGTCCCGGACGTGGATAATCACCGGCATATTAAGTTCCCGCACCAGCGCCAGTTGCTCCCGGAACACCCGCTGCTGCACCGGACGCGGGGAAAGGTCGCGGTAGTAGTCCAGACCCATCTCCCCCAGGGCCACCACCCCGGGCCGGCGGGCCAGTTCTTCCAGGCGGGCCAGGTAATTGTCCGGCACGTCTTCGGCGTCGTGGGGGTGCACCCCCACCGATGCCACCACCCCGGGCCGTTGCGCGGCCAGGGCCGCGGTCTCTGCCGAGGAATTGATATCAAAAGCGGCACAGAGCACCCGGGTTACCTCCGCCTCATCCATGCGCCGGAACACATTGTCCAGGTCGCCGGTAAACTGCTCCAGGTTCAGGTGTGCGTGGGTGTCAAACAACTCCACCGCCATGCTATTCTCCCCCCAGGGAAGCCGGGTCGATGCGCGGGAACAGCGGCTCGCCTTTTTTCAGCACGGTACCGGCGGGAATGCCGCCCCACTGCAGCGACTGCCAGGCATGCAATTCCGGCTTATCTTCAATACCCAGCAGAGGCCAGGCGCGACCAGGCAGCCCGGGCGTGAAGGGGGTAATCATCACGGTGGCGAAGCGCAGTACCTCGGCCACGTTATATAAAACGGTATATAACCGGCCCCGCTGGTTCTCGTGCTTGGCCAGGGCCCAGGGCGCCGTCTCCTCCAGGTACTTGTTGGCCCGACCCACCAACCGCAGTATGGCGGCCAGGGCGCCGGCCGGATCCCGGCGTTCCATCATTTCCGCCACGGTCTCCGGAGTGCTTTCCGCCAGTTCCAGCAGTTCGGCGTCCGGACCCTCCGGAGCGCCCGGCGCTTCCAGCGCGCCGGCAAAATATTTATTGGCCATGGCGCAGGTACGGTTGAACAGGTTGCCGTAATCATTGGCCAGATCCTGGTTAATCCGGTGCACCAGGGCTTCCTCGGAGTAATACCCGTCGGAGCCAAAGGGCAACTCCCGCAGCAGATAGTAACGGATGGCGTCAATCCCGTACTTGTCAATCAGCACCAGCGGGTCCACCACGTTACCCTTGGATTTGCTCATTTTGCCGCTGTCCAGCAGCAGCCAGCCGTGCCCCACCACCTGTTTGGGCAGCGGCAACCCGACAGCCATCAGGATACTGGGCCAGATTATGGTATGGAAGCGCACGATGTCCTTACCCACCAGATGAATATCCGCCGGCCAGTAGCGGTGGTACAGCGCTTCGTTTTCCTGTCCGTAGCCCAGGGCTGAAATATAGTTGGTCAGGGCGTCCACCCAGACATAGATGACGTGCTTTTCGTCAAAGGGCACCGGGATTCCCCAGTCGAAGGTGGTGCGGGAAACGCAGAGGTCTTCCAGGCCGCTCTTGATAAAATTGACCATCTCGTTGCGCCGGGAAACGGGCTGGATGAAGCTTGGGTTATCTTCGATATGCTTGAGCAGCCGGTCGGCGTATTTGGATATTTTAAAGAAGTAGCTCTCCTCCTGCAGCAATTCCACAGACCGTCCGCAGTCCGGGCAGTTGCCCTCCACCAGGCGTCCTTCGGTCCAGAAAGTTTCGCAGGGAGTGCAGTACCAGCCCTCGTAAGCGGCCTTGTAGATATCGCCCTGGTCGTAAAGCTGCTGAAAGATTTTCCGCACCGTAATTTTGTGTCTTTCCTCGGTGGTGCGGATAAAGTCGTCGTTGCTGACGTCCAGGCTGCGCCACAGGTGCCGGAATCCGGCCACGATGTGGTCCACGTACTCTTTGGGGGTCTGCCCCCTCTCCCGGGCCGCCCGCTCGATTTTCTGGCCGTGTTCGTCGGAGCCGGTCAAAAAGCGCACGTCGTAACCGGTCATTCGCTTATACCGCGCCAAGGCGTCGGCGGCCACGGTGGTGTAGGCGTGTCCGATGTGCAGCTTGTCGCTGGGGTAGTAGATTGGAGTTGTGATGTAAAACGTCTTCCGGGATTCCATTAAAAATTGCTCCTTCCTTAAATTTTAAAAGCAGGCTCAGGGGATGTTTTTTGTGCCCCCCAACAACGTAAAACGCCCCTGGTTTATCCAGGGGCGAAAGATTTCGCGGTACCACCCAATTTTGCCGGCCCTAAAGAAGGGCGGCCTCGTTTAAGGTCCGGGAGATTCCCGTACCCAGGCAGATAACGGCGCCTGACCGGAATAGCTTATCGGGAAGACGTTCTTCCTTTCAGCTTACAGCTCCGGAGCCATGTTCAACCCGGTCTCCCCGGCGGGCTTTCACCTGCCCCCGCTCTCTGTACGGCTCACCCGGATTTACTCCCTCTCCGTCATCGCCTTAAATATGCAAAATAACCGTGTAAAGTATAATTTAAATTACTTGATCCTGTCAAGTTTAACCCAAAATTAAATCTTTTATACATAAAAATCAAATTAATTACAAAAAATTGTTGACTTTTACTGCCATCATTGGTACCATTTACTTACAGACAAACTTTTTGTCGAATTATGTCACATATATATTGATTAGGGAGGGAAAGTTTTGAAATCAACAGGTATTGTTAGAAAGGTGGACGAGCTCGGTCGGGTGGTTATACCCATAGAACTGCGCCGCACCCTGGGCATTGATGAAAAAGACGCTCTGGAAATTTACGTTGATAATGAAAAGATTATCCTCAAAAAATACGAGCCGGCCTGCGTTTTTTGCGGCGATGCCGCCGACGTGCAGCATTACAGGGGTAAACTGGTCTGCCGGAACTGCGCCGTGGCCATGTTCGAAAACGTCAAGGCTATGTAATACCGGCAATTCATAAGTTACTCAGATACGTGTACTTTTTTATAGATTTCCTGCCTGGGGAGGTTCCTCAGGCGGGCTACTTTTTTTATGGCCTCATTTTTCGCCATCCCATCCCGCATCAGCAGCCGGACGTGCTCTTCCGGCGGCATGCCGGCCCACTCTTCCGCCCGGGCGTCCGCTTCATCAGTTGCGCCGGCAATGACCAGCACGAACTCACCCCGGGGAGGCTGCGCGGTAAAGTGTTCTTTCAGTCCCGTCAGGGTGTCCCGCAGTAATTCCTCATGCAGCTTGGTCAGCTCCCGGGCGGCACAGGCCCGGCGATCACCCAGGCCGGCCAGCAGGTCTGCCAGCGTTTTTAGCAGCCGGTGCGGCGCTTCATACAACACTATCGTCCTGGTTTCACCCGCCAGTTCGGCCAAACGCCGGGTGCGCCCGCCGCCTTTGGCGGGCAGGAACCCCTCAAAAACAAACCTTTCAGCAGTGAGGCCGGAGACAACCAGGGCCGCCAGCAGAGCGCTGGGCCCCGGCAGCGACATTACCGGTATCCCCCTGTCCGCCGCTTCACGCGCCAGTTCCTCGCCGGGGTCGGAGATTCCGGGCGTGCCGGCGTCACTGACCAGAGCCACAGTATCGCCGCCGGCCAGCCGATCCAGCAAATATTCACCCTGGCGGCGGCGGTTATGCTCATGGTAGCTGACAATGGGGGTATGAATATCATAATGGCTCAACAGGCGGCGGGTACGCCTGGTGTCCTCCGCCGCCACCAAATCGGCTTCGCGAAGTACCCGCAACACCCGCAGGGTGATATCCTCCAGGTTGCCGATGGGTGTGGCGCAAAGATACAAAACGCCCTGGCCTGCGCCTTCCATCCCGTTCAATCCCGTCCCCGGCGCAAGAAGGCGGCACAAAACAAGCACTCACTGGTCCGGGTTTGGCCGAAGTGGATATTACAGATATGAAAACCCAGCAAATAAAGGTTCTCCAGGTTCCGGCGGCCTGTCAGCGGCTCACCGGCGTCCGGCGGCCCGGTTTCACTTTCCGGCCGCACGTCATAAACAAGGGCCAGATGCTGCCTGAGCTTTTCATTTTCCGTTTCCAGTTGCCCGACCCTGTTTCTCATGCTTTTGATCTCGGCCAGCAGGTCTTGGGCTCTGGTTTCCAGCGCTTTCATTCTTATGATTAGGTCTCTCAATCGGACCACCTTCCGGTAAGTCGGTGTTGATATCCGCAACAGGGTATTCTTTAATCAGCTTGCTTTCCTGCAATTCAACGTTTACAGTCTGTTTAAAAATATTAATCCCGGTTACCCTGCCCATCCCGTCGGGCGTACCCACCCGTTTGCCGGGCTCCGGGAAACACTCCCGGGCCTGTTCATAGGCGTCATTCTCATATTTCAGGCAGCACATCAGGCGGCCGCAGATACCGGATATTTTGGTCGGGTTGAGGGACAGGTTCTGCTCCTTGGCCATCCGGATGGACACCGAGGAAAAATCGGACAGCCAGGTGGCACAACACAATTCCCGGCCGCAGCAGCCCAGGCCGCCCATCATTTTGGCCTCGTCCCGCACTCCGATTTGCCGCAGCTCGATCCGGGTGCGAAACACCGCGGCCAGGTCTTTGACCAGCTCGCGGAAATCGATCCGCCCGTCGGCGGTAAAATAAAAGATTATTTTATTACCGTCAAAGGTCTGCTCCACATCCACCAGTTTCATCGGCAAACCGTGGGTGGTGATCTTCTCCATGCAGATCTCATAAGCCCGGGTTTCTTTTTCCTGGTTGGCCCGGAGCTGTTCCATGTCCGCGTCACCGGCCCGGCGCAGCACTTTCTTCAGCGCGCCCACCACTTCATCTTCGGGGACGCTCCGGGGGCCGGCAACCACGGTGCCGTACTCCACCCCGCGGGATGTTTCAACAATCACCCCGTCGCCCGCCGACAGGAACAAATCCCCGGGATCAAAATAATATACCTTGCCTGCTGATTTAAATCTTACTCCCACTACCAGGCACGACAATGATCATACCTCCAGTCAAACCTCCACTTTAATCAAAACCGGCTATTTTCAGAAGCAGGGCATCCAACGCCAGCCGCCGGTTCGCGTTACCCGCCAGCCGCCGGGACGTTTCTTCCGCTGTTAACAGTATGTCCAGCACTTCCCGCCGTCCATAAGCGCCCGCCAGCCCGGTAATATCAGCCCGCCGGTCGGTATTGATCAGCAATTCACCGCGCCCGGCCTGTTGCAAGACCATGACGTCCCGGAACAATACCGTCAAATGTTCCACAAATTCCTGCGCGTCTTCCCGTCCCGACAACTCTTCCGGTGGGACCGGCACGGCGGTCCGCCGCCCGGCGGCCAGGGTCAGCGCTATCTGCAGCGCCCGGTCGCGCCCCGTCTGCCCGTCCGGCTGCGCCGACGATAAACTGTTAAACCGGAAGCACTGGCAGCGGGACAGTACGGTTGACGGAATCGCCCCGGCGTCGTCGGTAACCAGGATGAACACCACCCCGGCCCCGGGCTCCTCCAGGGTCTTTAAAAAACTATTGGCGGCGGCGGTGGTCATCTTCTCGGCCTGCTCCACCAGGAACACCTGCCGGCCTTCGCCAAAGGAGGTAAACACCGCTTCGCCGCATACACCTTTTAGCTGCCTGATTTTTATGGAGGCCCCGTCGGGGCGGATAATGTGCAGATCCGGGTGCACTCCCCGGCCGGAACGGATACAGTCGTCGCAAGCTTCACAGGCGTCGCCGCCGCCGTCCCCGGAGCACAGCAGAGCCCTGGCAAAGGCCAGACCGGCGGTCTTCTTGCCTGTTCCGGGCGGCCCGTAAAAAAAATACGCGTGCGACACCCGGTTGGATGCAAGGGCGGCAGCCAGACCGGCTTTTATTTTTTCCAACGGACTCACCCCGGGCAAAGTTTATCACACCTTTTCAGGTTAAAACCTGTTTCAGGGATTCCAGCACCGACCGGTGCACCTCTTCCACCGCCGCCCCGGCCCGGATCACTTTAAACAACCGGGGCTGCCCGGCCGCCTGTTCCAGGTACCCGCGGCGCACCCGCCGGAAAAAATCATTTTTTTCCGCTTCCAGCCGGTCCGGGGGACGGTCGCCCGCAACCCGGCGCATACTTTCCTCCACCGGCAGGTCCAGCAGGATCACAGCGTCGGGCTCCAAGCCCCGGACGGCCAATTCATTCAGGCGCGTCAAAAACTCCATATCCAGGCCCCGCCCGCCGCCCTGGTAGGCCAGGGTGGAATAAATAAACCGGTCGCAAAGCACGGTATCCCCCCTGCTTAAAGCGGGTAAAATTTTCTCGGTGACATGCTGGGCCCGGTCGGCGGCGTATAAAAACGCTTCGGTGCGGGGGGTGATATCCCGGCAGGCCGGGTCCAAAAGCAACGCCCGCAGCCGGCCGCCTATACCGGTGCCGCCGGGTTCTCTGGTGCATAATACCGGCACACCGCACCGCTCCAGTGATAAGGCCAGCAGTTTCATCTGGGTTGTTTTGCCCGAACCGTCAATGCCTTCAAAAACGATAAATTTCCCCGCCGTCAAGCAGTTTCATCTCCCGTACGCGATTACCGCGCGACCACCCGGATAGTGTTAAGTTCCGGGTCGGCGGCGCCCTGGTGATGCAATCCAAATTCACGCCCTTGCAATAGGTATTCTACAACCGCCGGGGTAATTTCCTCCCCGGGATAGATAACAGCAATCCCCGGCGGATATACGGACACTGATTCCGCGCTAATCAGGCCGGCGGCCCGGACCAGGGGCACGGCGCGGCGCGGCGCCCGCCAGGCCTGTCGCGGGGTTAACACTTGGGGGGGGATGGCAGGCCCCGCCGGCAACGGCATGGACGAACGCTCCCCGCCTCCCTGTCCGGCCTGACTGAGCTCAGCCAGGCCGTTGACCAGGGCGGTGAGATCGGATTTTTTCGTGCCCAGCGACAGCACCGCCACTATATTGAACGCATCGGACATTTCCAGGTAGATACCGTGTTTTCGGGCCAGCCACCGGGCAACCGCCGGTCCCGACATGCCCAGCCGGCGCACCGATATCACCAGTCGGGTGGGGTCATATCCCGCATTAATCAAATTCCCCAGGTGCCCGGGATCCAAAACGGTTAGACCCGGCAGACTGTTAATTACCGGTACCGCCTCATGAACCCAGTTTAAAAGCTTGTCTAAAGTCTCCCGGCCATGATCGGCCAGGTAACCTCGGGCGGCGTCCAATGAAGCCATCAGCAGGTAAGACGGGCTGGTGGTCTGCAACAGGCGCAGCATCTCCGCCACCCTTTCCCGGTCCACCCCGCCATGCTCAATGCCCAGATGCAGCCAGGAAGCCTGGGTTAAAGCGCCGCCGGTTTTGTGCACACTCTGCACCACCGCGCCGGCGCCCAGGGAAAGCGCGTCGGCGGGCAGGGCGGGATGAAAACGCAGGTGCGTGCCGTGGGCCTCGTCAACCAGCAGCGGCACATTGTGCCGCCGGCAGATTGCCGCTGTCGCGGCCAGGCCACCCGTCACCCCGTAATAATTGGGATGCACCGCCAGCACAGCGCCGGCGCCGGGGTTTTGCCGCAGCACATCAACCAGCTCGGCAGGCCGGAACGAAGCGGCAAATTCAAACCCGGGCACCACTTCCGGAGTGAGGAAAACCGGGCGGGCGCCGCTGACAATTAACCCGCCCAGCACCGAGCGGTGTGCGTTGCGCGGCAGCACCAACGCCCGGTGCTCATCGCAGGTGGCGGCTATAAGGGCCTGGATACCGACGGTGGTGCCATTGACCAAAAAAAACGTATGCCGGGCCCCGAAAAGCCCGGCGGCTTTTTCCTGCGCCGCCGCGATAACCCCGCCGGGGTTATGCAGATCATCCAGGTTTTCCAATTCAGTTGCATCCAAACCCGCCGGCCTGTCCATAAGCTGAGGAAACAGATTTCCGCCATGACCGGGAACGTGCATTCTTACCGGCTGTTTGCGGCGGTAATCTTCCAGCGCTTTTACCAGCGGCAGATCCCCGCGGTCATCATCTTCTATATTTGGCGGCAAAGTTTTCACCTGTGTATATTTTTGTTAACAAATAATTTTATCATATCCTAAACCGGCAGACCAGTGCCTTTGTTGTATTTCATTGGCATCATAAAGAATTTTTCTGTGGTCAAAATAAAAAAAGATTTGTGCGAAGATAAAAAGGAGTGTGACCGGCAATGTCCGATTTGGAGATCGATACCAAAAAAATATCACAAAAATATCGTACCAACGTGCCGCGCCTCATCCGCGCCTGGAAAAAGGGCATTTCCGATCCGGAAATTTCACGACATACCGGCGTAAACGTTTCCACCCTGTACCAGATTAAAAACGAACTGGAACTGGCTCACCGCCGGGTCAGGCTGGCCAAAAAACGGGAACCGGTAAACGGCGCGCCCGTTCACGCCCAACGCCATATCCTCTTAAGGCCGCTCCTGTAAAAATCATAAGCCGGATCATCAAGCCGCAAGAAAGTGATAGCCTCTTCGCAGCAGGAACAGATGCAGTGTCCGCCAATAATCAACGCCGCTGCCGGATGGGGCCGCACGCCGCAAATCACGCAATGACACATTGGAACATCACCCGTTTCAATATATGAATCCGGGCTAAAAGAGGTCACTTATTTAAGGTTGGATAAAAAATAATTCAGGCAGCTTGTTTGAAGCTGCCCGGAACCGCGTGAACAGGAAGTAAAGTGACTAAGATGTATTAATTAAGTCCCAGGAAGCAGGAAATACTGATCACAAATATCTACTGTGGAGAGTTACCATGTCCAATTTCAATGATGAAAAAGGTGACCGGGGACTGTTAAAAACAGCCCTGGCCACGACAGGACTAACCTATTTGGGCCTCCTGCTTTTCAGTCGGCCCCTGATCAATATAGTCAGTGACGTCTTTCTTAAAAGACTAATGACAGATTCCTACGATAAAAATATGTGGGAATTTATCTCGGCAGGGACCAGGGTAGGGATGCAGACAATCGTTGAGACTAATTTACGTTCCCATGAGGGTACGGTAATCAGCAGACCTCTGGGAAGTCCTAAAAAATTTCCCAATGCCGACATGCTTACCTTTAATATGGCCCAGCTCAATAAGCTCCCAACACCCGAAAACTTCCCGGTAGATACAGAGGTAACTATTGGTCCCCAATCCGCTAAACCCTTAAAAATCGCTATGCCCATCATCATAGCCGGTATGGCTTACGGTTTGGGCCTGGCAGAGAAAACAAAAATTGCCCTGGCCCAGGGAGCCAGCCAGGTGGGTACGGCCATCGGCAGCGGTGAAGGACCCTATTTGGCCTCAGAAAGAAAAGCAGCCAAAAAACTTATGTTCATGTATGATCGAGGGATGCGCAAGCGAGGCTTCGCCATCTTTAAACAGGCCGATGCCGTAGAAATTCAATTCGGTCAGGGCGCCTTAGGCGGCACGGGACATTCTACCAAGTACCGGGACCTGCCGCCGCTATGCCGTAAACTCTTGCATCTTAAACCAGGTCAACCCACATATACCTATGCTCGCATGCCTGAAGTCCAGGTACCCCGGCATGATCTCCCTCCGCTGGTCGAAGAACTTCGCCAAGTCACAGGCGGAGTGCCCATCGGGGCCAAAATTGGCGCGGGTCACGAACTGGAAAAGGATCTGGAAATCCTTTTGGCATCAGGCGTCGACTTTGTTGTCATCGACGGCGCTGAAGCGGCCACCAAAGGCAGCGCTCCCATACTCCAGGACGATTTCGGCGTGCCGACTGTCTTCGCTGTTAACCGGGCCGCCCAGTACATCCGGAAACAAAATATGCAAGGTAAAGTCAGCCTTATTGCCAGCGGAGGCCTTTATACCCCCGGCAGCTTTTTGAAGATGCTCGCTCTGGGCGCTGATGCCGTTTACATTGGTTCCATCGCCCTTTTCGCCCTGGCTCATACTGAAGTCTTAAAAGCTATGCCTTTCGAACCCCCGCCCCAGGTAGTCTTTGCCAACAGCCATTATGCCAAGAAGCTGAATGTGAAAAAAACTGCCCGGCACCTGGCTTATTTCCTTAAATCATGCAACGAAGAAATAATGGAAGGGGTAAAAGCTCTCGGGAAAAAGTCGGTCAAAGAAGTAGACAAAGGCGACCTGGCCGCATTGGAGCCTTTTATAGCGCAGGCGCTGGGAATCCCACTGGCTTCAGATAGCGTGTGAACCCGGAAATAACCAATCTCAAAACGGATTACGGGCTCATTACCGTCATCTGACCGGGCATGACAATCTGTATAACGCCGGCCCAAGCGCACATCAGCTTACAACTATTGTTCAACGCCGGCTTTCCCCCGATCAGGACCGTTGGGCTGCCCGGTATCCAGGGAGCGGCCGTGTTGGGCACACAGGGAGCAGGCGTGAAAAATACCGGCGGCGGCCTTTTGGTTGCCGGATTTACCACGCTGTTACACATTCCGAACGGAAGTATATTAACCATTGGCTTATGATCCATAATGGTGGCGGCAGGCGTACCGGTCAAGGTTGTCATTTGTGAGTTTACGACCAAAACAGATGGGGTTGTACCGAATGAACACATCATACTCGCTCCGGTACATACACAGATTGCCATACTCAGTTCTCCAATCAATTGATCAGAATATATATGAAACCTTAAACTCCGTATATTTGGCGCGCGCTTCCCTGCTGAATACATGATCACAAATTTTGTATGATCCGGCGTTGATCACGGAGGCGGATACGCGGGTGTCGCCCGGGAAACGGGCGCAGGCCGCACAGAGCGCGGCATACATCAGCCCCGCACCCATGCGAATCGTTCGCTGCTGCTCCGATACGTAAACGCCGTTTACATGCAATCCGTCCCCGGCCTTGAGCACCAAAATCACCCCGGCCGGCTGATCGCCGTCCGCCGCGATGATGGAGCATTCCCGCTCAATAGCGTGCTCATTAACCATACCGGCGTCAACATAGGGAGGGAATTCACCGCTTGCGGCCAAGGCGCGATACTGCTCCCAAATGTCGTCCGGAACACTGTTAAAGGAGTAGAGCGCGGCGTCCGCGTGGGCCTCCGGAAGCGTAACGCAGGATAACGGCGCCGAAAAGGAAGTCGAAACAGGGTGCGGAGCGCTAAAGCCAGCGCGGGCAAAGCAGCCGGAAAGCGGCGCCTGTTCAAGCATGTCCTCCGAATAGATAAAGTTCAGTTCGTCCCAGCCGTCCGTGCCCACCACGCCCAGCAAGCCGCGCAGCAGCAACGTACCCGCGCCGCTCAAGCGTGCCGCGGGGTCTATGAACACGCTACGCAAATAACAGCCCGCCGGCGTCGCCTCGGCCAGCGCCGCGCCGCAGGCCTTGCCGCCGTACACGGCGCCCACGGCGTAATTGTCGCCGCTGGCCGCCGGCCCCCGTAGATTGCTGGGGACATACTGCATGAAGGCGCAATCCTTTTGAAAGCGGATGAGCTTAAAATCCGGCATACGCTATCGTCCAAACATCCGGGACAAGAAGCCCTTTTTCTTTTTCACCGGCAGAGGATGCTTCACTATCAGGCTGTCGAGCCAGTTCTTCTTCCCCGGTTCCTGCGCCTCCGGCGTACCGGCGGCGGCCATACTCTGGAGACCCCTAAGCGCCGCCACAGATTGATCCCCCAGCAAATGCTTTATTTTTGCCTTTAGAGTATCCATCTGCTCCGGCGTCAGCCCCAGACTTTCGGCGGTGGACCTGCCGTCCTTGATCATATCGCTCATGTTCTGCACATCCTTGGTAAGCTTCAGCGCATGGGCGCCGTGCTTCAAAAGGCCGGCATGATCATCTGTGCCTTTGATTGAGCGGTCCCGGTAGGCGAGCACCCTTTGGGCGTCCTGGGCGAGATAGCGGTTCATCGCTACGTCGCCCTCCTCCATGACCTCGCGCATCATTTGATCCTGCTGCTCCTGCGTACCGGTGAGGTGCCGCTGCAAAAAGCGCTGCCGCCTTGTATCCGTCCCATCTTTTTTCGCCTGTTTGCCCGGATCCTGCTGCGTCAAATTGTAGCGGGCAGCGGCATCGTTAAAATTTCTGCTCTTCATCGAGGAGTCGGCGTCCACATCGTCCAAAATGCCCTGCGCCTCCCCCGCCTCCAGCACGGCGTTCATGTTCTCGGTGTTTGCCGACATCTGGTCAAACGCGTATTCTTGTCCCTGATGCATTTCCTTGGTCCTGTTCTTCCGCCATTTGGCCCGCTTTGCTTCTTCCTTATCTTGCTTGCTCTTGCATTGAGCGGGGGCGGTCGCACCGCTCATGGCGGGAATCGTTGCATAGTCCCCGGATGCGGCGGCTAGGGCGCCCGCCGCGGCGCGTGCGCCCAGCTCGTCCGCCTCGTGTTCAAGCGCGGCGTTCTCCACCACGGGGTAACCGCCTCTGGGTACGCGGCCGTGCGCCTGCTGCACTGTGTGCGCCAGCTCGTGGCCGATCACATCGTCCCCGGCGCGGCTGTCCACCAGGATATCCGTGCCTCTGGCCACCGCTTCGAGCCCCATCTCGTCCGGGATATGTCCGCGGCTGATCCGGATATTCTCAAAGTTGGCGGAAAAGCCGGGTTCAAACTTTTCGCGCAGTTTCGCAGATAAGGGCTTAAACGCGCCGCCGCCCATCATGGACGCCAAGGCCGAGTTGCTGACGCCGCTTGCGGCTTTTTGCCGGATTTCCTTACGCGACCGCGCCTCTTCCTTTTTGTTCTTTTCAAGCATCGTATAGGTTCCCATGGCAAACTCCATTCCGCCACCTATGTCGGCGGCACAAATAGTAATGGAAACAGGTTGTAAGCTAATTATAGCAGTCCTGAAACGGCTCCGCATTGACATTTTTAAGCCTCGCATGACAAATTTATGGATAGCAAAGGTATTGATTAAGGCCCAACTGTGATAATATCCACCAGTTGAGCCTTTTTTCTATGCAAAACTTTTGATTTAGCCCTTCAAGAACCGTCCCGTTATGTCCCATATGGGCGCCCGCAAGGGACGCCCATACTTTTTAGTGTTTGGCTTCTTTTTTCTTATCCACAGCTATAGCGCAGTCCGGGCAGAAGCCCTGACAGATGCCGCAGGCGATACATTCATCGCTGATCTTTACCGAAGGCGTACCATACACACCCAGCACATCGGACCAACTCATACATTTTTTGGGGCACTTTTCGATGCACAGCCCGCACCCCTTGCACAGCCCGGCAAAGATCGTCCAGAAGCCCTTCTCAACTTCCCGGGTTTGCCCTTTAAAATCCTGAGCCATTATTCCTTACCCCCCTTAAGCTAAACCGGCCACAAGCTCGGCGCCGCGATCCATAGCTTTAAAATTCATTTCCCGCAGCTCGGGATTTTTCTCAAACTTGTAACCTAGCTTTTTCTCAATGGCGTTTTTAGCGTCTTCCATGGCCACCACGCCGGTGGCTTTAAGCACCGCGCCCATGATAATCACGTTAAACACGCGGGGGTGCAGTTCGTTTTTGGAAACTTCAATGGCCGGAATGGCGTAAACCTTGTCCGTATTGGTGGGCAGTTCGTCCTGGATATTTTCAATGCCGCTGTCATAAACGAACACCGTATTCGGGCCCACGTATTTCCTGGTGCGGGCCACCGCCCGGTCGCTCAGCGCGATGACAATATCGCCGGTTTGAAACTTGGGCGCCCCCATCGGTTCGTCGCCAATCTGCAGGTAGGCCACCGAAACGCCGCCCCGCTGCTCCACTCCGAAGTTGGGGATGTAAAGGGCTTCACGCCCCTTTTCGTTGGCGGCTTCGGCCAGGATCTCGGCCACCGACTGCACGCCCTGGCCACCCTCACCGGCCAAAACTATTTTTACCGGTTTTCCCATGGTTATTGGCCCTCCTTCTCCCGGGGACCGGGTACTCTGAGTTCCCCTACCTTAAAGTATTTATACATATCATCCTCAAGAAACTTCCAGGTGTCCCTGGCGTTGGTACGCCAGTTGGTGGGGCAAAGGGACAGCGCTTCCACAAAGCTGAATCCGTTACCGGCCATCTGGTTTTCCAGCGCTTTTTTAATATACCCCTTCAGTTGTTTCATATTGGCCACACTGCCCCTGGCCACGTACGCTCCTTCCGGAGCGATGGCCGCCACCATTTCCGGACCCTGGGTGGGTGAACCGGTGGTCTCGGCGTCACGGCCATAGGGAGAGGTTTCAGTTTTTTGGCCCGGCATGGTGGTGGGCGCCATCTGCCCCCCGGTCATGCCATACTGGGTGTTGTTGACCAGGATGGCCGTAATACGTTCGTTGCGCGTGGCCGCGCTGACCAGGTGCTGCGACCCAATGGCATACCCGCCGCCGTCGCCCATGTAGGCCACGCCAATCATCTCAGGATTGGCCCGTTTGATGCCGGTAATTACCGGGTTGGTGCGGCCATGGTGGGTTTGGATGGTATCCACATTGAAAAAGTCCCAGGATAACAATGAACAGCCGATGTCACAACCAAAAACGACCTTATCCTGAATACCCAGTTCATCTATAGCCTGTCCCAGAGCTTTGAGCACTAATCCGTGTCCGCAGCCCGGGCAAAATTTGTGGGGTTTGGATTCCACGTTCCAGCACTTGGGCATGGCCGGTTGAACTGTCATTTTAACACAGGCCCCCTTTCATTTTCCCTCAGCAAATGTTATTGCAACCGAAAGTCAAAAGTCTAACGTCTTCAAAAAGTTCGACAGTTGACTTCTGGGTTTTTATTTTCTTTAACCCTTAATTTCTTTAATCCGGGCCACCACTTCCTCGGAGGTAATGCCCACCCCGGGCTTGAACAGGGACAGCATTTCGGCGGTGCTGCCGTATATTACTTCCTTGACCAGCCGGTCCAACTGGCCCTGGGCCGATTCCACCACCAAAAGCTGCTTGGCGGTGCGGGCCACTTCCCGCAAGGCCTTCTCCGGCATGGGACGCAGGGTGATGGGGCGGAAATAGCCGACTTTATAGCCCTGCTCCCGCAATTCTTTAACGGCCATCTTACAGGCCCGGGACACAACGCCGTGGGAAATAACCACCAGGTCCGCGTCCGCGGTGTCAAATGCTTCATGCTCCGCTAGCTCAGGCGCCGCCTTGGCGTAATCGGCCAGGTAGTCCTGCAGCACTTCATACAGTTCCTCTTCCATGTTGTAAGTATTTCTCATGTGGGTGGGCGGCCTGTCCACTCCCGGCATACCGGGGCGCCCCACATATGCTTCGGTGGGCACCATCTCAATGCCCCGTTCGGCCGGATCGTAAAACATCAGCGACTCACGCATTTTGGCCTGGTAGCCGTCGCCCAGCACAAAAGTCGGGAAGCGGTACTTCCAGGCGGTATTAAAGGATTTAATGGTATAGTCGAACAGTTCCTGGTGGGTGGCGGTGGAATAAACCACCCGCAGGCCTTCACCGTTGCCGCCCAGCGTTGTCAGGGTGACCTCCTGCTGGGAGTAAATCACCGTGGCGGTGGAAGGACCGCCGCGCTGCTGCACCACCACCACTATGGGCAGGCGCATCGCCTCGGCCATGCTGATGGGTTCCTGCATTAACGTGTTGCCCGGTCCGGCAGTGGCGGTAAAAGCCCTGCGGCCGGCCAAAACCCCGCCTACGGTGGTAAAACCGGCGGACAACTCGTCCTCGGTTTGCAGAAATCTGCGCCCGTATTTCGGGATCATCCTGGTCCAGTAATGCATGATTTCGTTTTGCGGCGTAATGGGATAACCGTACATAATTTCGGCTCCCGCCGCCAGGGCCGCCCAGGCAACCACTTCATTGCCGGTGACGAACACCCTTTTTTCTCCTTGAATCGGTTTTTCCGGCATTACTTGTGCACCTCCTAAAATAAAACTTAAACTTTAAAATAATTACCATAATGTGCGCGGCATGTACCTTACCAGCTTCCTTAACGGGTTCCCGGCGCTGTCCGCGGGACCGATACGGTCGGCCAGTTCCGCCACCGCGGTGACGGCAACCACCGGAATACCCAGTACCCCGGCCGCTTCACCCACCACCCGGACACCTTCCAGAATAATCTCCAGGTCGGTATCATCCCCCAGGTGGCTGTTATTAATTAAGCCGTCAACACGGCCCAATTCCCGTATGTACTGCACGATCCCGGCTACCGACCCGGTCATGGGCCGGGCAACATTGACCACGGCGTAAACCTTCAGGTCGGGGTCCGAACCGGCGTCTTCCAGCAAAGCGAGAGTTTTAGCCCCTTCCACGCCATACCCGATGTCCAGTATGATATCACCGGGCCGGCGCAGGGCCCAGCGATTCTCCGCCCTCAGGATATTGCCGGTCTCGCCGAGGCCGATCATATCCCGGGTTTCCCAGGCTAAAACGGAAATACCCTTTTGCTCCAGTTCCTTTTTAATCGGACGCAGGGTGTAACAGGGCTCCACCACATCCAGATCCACCAGGGTGACCTGCCGGCCGGCCGCAGCCAGGTCCAGCGCCCGGTTGACCGCCACCTCGCTTTTCCCGCTGGCATATTCCCCCACATAGGCCTCGACAATGCGCGGGCCGATAGCCACCACCCCCGCGTTTTAATTATAAATTTTGTCTCTAGTTTTAATAAATTAGAAGCTTCTTATTAAAAAACAGTGAAAAAATCCGGGAAAAAACCAACCCGAACAAAAAATGGAAATCCATGCAGGATGTCTGGTTGCTCATAAAGACACTTTTTAAGTATATTTCAAGAAATGGAACCCGTCAAGAATCCTGAAAAAATCCGGAATTTTTATACTGCATACCTGTATACACAGTATCTTCTTTATACGAACCACATGGTCAGCACCACCAGCAAAAACAGCCCGGGCAACTGAAATATCCCCGCCACCAGCACGGTAAAGGGGTTTATGGCCACGTGCATGTCCACCAGACCCAGCGCCAGGTTTAACAGCCACAAAAGGACAAATCCCGTGGCCGCGCACAGAACCAGGCTAAAAAGCATCTTCAGCGGCTTAAGCAGCGCGACGGAGGTCAAGCCCCAAAAGACCAGGCCGGCAAAAATAATGAGTAGCAAATACCATTCCACATCGATCACCCCAAGTTTTTTAATACAAATACTATGGGGGATAAATGGAAAAAATTACTGATCTTCTTTATTCAATTATCCGCCGGCCTTCAATGGCTTTACCCAGCGTGATCTCATCGGCGTATTCCAGATGCGCGCCCACCGGCAGTCCGTGGGCAATCCTGGTTACGGTGACGCCAACGGGCTTAAGCAGCCTGGCCAGGTATAAAGCCGTAGCGTCCCCTTCCACATCGGGGTTGGTGGCCAGGATTACTTCCTTTATCCGGCCGCTTTCCAGCCGGGCAAGCAGGCTTTTGATGTTCAGTTCCTCCGGTCCCAGGCCCGCCAGCGGGGAAAGGGCTCCGTGCAGAACGTGGTAGACCCCTTTGAATCCCCGGTACTTTTCAATTGCCGCCACATCGCGTGGGTCCTGGACCACGCAGATTACCGCCTGCTCTCTTGCCTCATCGGCGCAAACCGCGCACGGTTCCCGGTCGGTAAGGTTACCGCAAACGGAACAGCGGCGTACCTGCATACGTGCTTCACGGATGGCGGAAGACAGGTTTTCCGCCACTTCCGGCGGAGCGCTTAACAAAAAAAAGGCCAGGCGCTGTGCCGTTTTGGAACCAATTCCAGGCAACCTGGCCAATTCGCCGATCAGACGAGCAACCGCACCGGCGTAACGCATTGTAATTCACTCCCGCAGAACCGATTAAAACAAACCGGGTATATTCAGGCCCCCGGTCAATTTACCCATTTCAGACGACATCATTTCCTGGGCTTTCTTCAGCGCGTCGTTTACCGCGGCCAACACCAGATCCTGGAGCATCTCCACGTCTTCGGGGTCCACCGCCTCGGGTTTGATCTCCAGAGACACCAGTTCCTGCTTCCCGTTGACCACCGCTTTCACCACGCCGCCCCCGGCGGTGCTTTCCACCGTGCGCTGGGCCAGTTCTTCCTGCATCTTAAGCATGTCGGCCTGCATCTTTTGCACCTGTTTCATCATCTTAGCCATGTTTCCGCCCATTTAATTCGACCTCCTCAATTTTTATCCGGCTCCCCCGGCGGGGTTATTTCCTGACCTTTAAAAAGGCTGATGGCTTCCTCGGGCTCCAAAGACGCCTGCCGCGTATCCCACCCCGGCGGGGAGGCGTCGTAATAACCGCAGCGGACAGTCCAGTCGTTCCGGCTGAAAGAGCGCAGTGTCCCGGCCAGTATTTTTCGGACGGCCTCGTCTCCGGCCATCTCCATGACAAATGAATCGCCGGCCGGCACTCCCAGAATCAAACAGCCATCCTTAACCTCAGCCGGCCAAACCAGGGACAGATATGTATAAGCCGCGTGGTCGGTCCGTTTGATCTCCCGCATGATGTCCGGCCACCATTTTTTGATCTGTTCGATACCGTACCCCGCGCCGTTGATACCGGAAGGCTCATGTTCAGGGGTCGCTTCAGATGTTGCACCGGCGCTGTCCCCCATACCGGATGCCCCTACGGCAGGTACTCCGGGCGGTTTAGGAGCAGCTATTTCAGCGGACGCTTGGAGCGGTTGTTTGGCGGCGGTTGGATGCCCGGAAATCCTTTTCCCGGTTTCAGCGGGGACATCCGACGAGGCCCTCGTTTTTACAGCCGCGCTGTCCGGGGCCTGGCTGACGAACGTACCCCCTCCGCTGAGGGCGTTTTCCAGCCGTTCGATCCGGGCCAGCAGTTCGTCGTTCGACGGCTTCCCGCCACCGTCAATGAACCGCACCAGGGCCACCTCCAGCACCACCCTGGGGTGTGCGCTGCGGCGCATTACCTGTTCGGCTTCCAACAGTAAATCAATACCCCGGATTAAACCGTCCCGGTCAAAAAGCCCGTTCAAACCTTCATCATCCGTTATCTCTCCGGCGTCGAAGGCGCCGTCCGGCGACAGCATGTCAATGAGCAACCCGCGCAGGCGTTCCGCCAGGGCTCCGGCCAAAAGTTGCAGGTCCTGTCCCCCGGAGGCGATTTCGTCCACCAGCGCCAGGACTCCGGGGGTATCCTTCCGGGCCAGCGCTTCCACCAGGCCGCGCAGCGCCTCTTCCCTCACCGTACCCAGGATGCCGTACACAGTTTCCGCCGTCACCGCTCCGCTGCCCAGCAGCAGGGCCTGGTCCAACACGCTCAGGGCGTCCCGCAGGCTGCCGCCGGCAGCCCGGGTGATCGTCCGGACAGCCTCATCTTCAATTGTAAAGCCGCCCTTTTGGGCCACCTGTTCCAGCCGCCGGGCCATTACTCCCGCCGCGATGGGCCGAAAGTCAAAACGCTGACAGCGGGACAAAATGGTCAGGGGCACCTTGTGCGGTTCCGTGGTCGCCAGCACGAACACAACGTGGCCGGGCGGCTCCTCCAGGGTTTTTAGCAGCGCATTGAAAGCCTCGTTGGTGAGCATGTGCACCTCATCAACAATATATACCCGTTTACCGGCCAAAGATGGAAAATAATTGATATTTTCTTTCAGCTCGCGTATTTCGTCAATGCCCCGGTTGGAGGCGGCGTCTATTTCAACCACGTCCATGGTGGAACCGGCCGCAATCTCCCGGCAAATCCGGCACTGGTTGCACGGTTCGCCGTCCTGTTGCTCCGGACAGTTGATCGCCCGGGCCAGCACCTTGGCGGTACTAGTTTTGCCGGTGCCCCGGGGGCCGCAAAAAAGGTAGGCATGGCTCACCTTGCCCGCCTTGACGGCGTTGCGCAGGGTAACGGTAATATGTTCCTGCCCCACTACTTCGCCCATCAGTTGCGGGCGCCACTGCCGGTACAGGGCCAGGTAACCCATGGGAAACCTCCTCAATCAGTAGCCAGAAGTCAGAATATCAAACCAGTAAGTCCTTTTTTAACCTCTACATATTTTCGCTGCCCGTCCGGCTTTCCCTGCCAAAGTAACGGATTTATATCAAACCACCGGGACAGATACAGAAAAGAACCGGCATTTAACCGGTTCCGATTCTGACTCCTGAATTCTGACTCCTGATGTATAATTTTGATGGCCGCACACCCGCCGTCGAATAATGGCTTCCGGGCGTTACCCCTGCAGGTGGCTCAGACCAGGCGCCCTCGCGGCACCCGGAGTATCTTCCTTAGTGCTGCTTCCGTCAGGACCTGACACGGTTCGAAAGGCTCCGTCGCGCAAGACCCGGCCTTCAACACTCCTTACAGGGGGCAGACCCCACAAACCAAACCCTCGGGCAGGAATTCAACCCCGCTATAGCGGATTGCGGGTACAGGGCACCGCTACCTCCCCGTTTAGTACGGCCAAAATTAAACACTAAAATTTAACAACGGGGACGGACCCTGCCTGACAAGTCCGTCCCTGTAAAAGCTTAATGGCGGAGAGAGAGGGATTCGAACCCTCGAAACGGTTTCAAGCCGTTTACGCGATTTCCAGTCGCGCGCCTTCGACCAACTCAGCCATCTCTCCCTGGTCTACACATTAAAAAATATTCTCTTGTACCCGCTCAACCGGGCAAAAACTATTATACAGGGATTTTACTTCGACCGCAAGTCTTTTTGCCCCTTCAAGCAGCCTTAAACCAACTTGCCGACGTAAAAATTAATGGCAGCTCTGCCAGCATAAGGCCGTTAGTTTTATACCTTTGTAATTTTATTGTACCTATTATTTTATTCTGTTATAATTATGACAGAACGTGGGTTCGATGTGTAGAAACTAAACCAGTATGCACAAGCAAGATTTTAATGGATTATGTATTTCCCTGGTAATAGCGACCTGGTAGTGCTATTTAGTATGCAAACGATGGTTTATTGCGGGAGGGTATAATATGGCAAAAACCATTACGGGTGATGCACTGAAAAAACTCGTTGAAGAAGGAATTATTATTGAAAATGGATTAATAGAAAACTGCGGATCATTAAAATATGATTTCGTTCTTAGTGAGGAATTCCTAAAATCAGATTTCAAAACGCCCAAGAAAATGTCAGATTTAACAGCATATGAGAAACGGGAGGCAGTAATTAATCCAGGCGAGGTAGTTTATGTTCTTACTAAAGAAAAAATTAACCTGTCAAAAGACATGTATATGCACTTAAGTGCAAATAGAGGCATGTCAGAATACGGGGTCTTAACACTGGGCGGTTTTGCGGTTGACCCTGGATATTCCGGCAGGTTAATGTTTGGTTTATACAACTATTCAAGTACTCCTTTTACACTTATACCTGGCGAGAAATTGGTTGGGGCAGTATTTTACCAGCTTGACGAAGATGAAGCCAGTAGTATTAAAGAAATAAACGCTCCAAAACCAATTAATAAATTCCCACCTCGGTTGATTTCCATAATAGACAAATATTCACCTGTAGGATTAACCTCATTAGAAGATTCAATAAAAGTTATAAAAGATCAGATGGAAATGTTACGACAAGAACTAAACAAAAATAAAGATGAGCTTTACGAACTGCGAAAGCTTGTCCAAGACACGCAAGAACAGACAAATAAAATAAGCAAATCAATTAATGATATATTCGATACTGTGGCAAATTTATCCGGCTCGGTAAGAGAACTTAAAGGAACAGTAAGCGAGCTTACAAGTAACATTGATAAGGAAATAAAGCTTAGAAACAATATGTCAGACGAACTTGACAAAAAATTAGAGATAATGTCAAAAGAAGTAAATAACAAAATTGCGTTTATTAAAGGTGCATCATGGACATTAAGCGCATTGCTTTCAGTATTGATAACTTTATTAGTAACATGGATTGGAGGATGGCTTAGTTTTTAATTACTGCAAAATCCCATTTCAGTTTTTGCCCAGCATTTTTTCGGTATTGGACCTGATAAAATCAACATATTCCCGGCCTTGCAAAAGCTCCACCAGGGAAAAAAGATGTTCCAGTTCCCTGGCTACGTCTTTCTCCCCCTGTTGATCGAAGATATCCATAACCCGATAGCTACCTCCCTGTTCCCACGCCTTGCCGAGCATTTCCGTGCCCTTTTCCGTCAGGTAAACCCTGCGGGCCCGGGCATCCTTGGGGTCGATATATTTGATGGCAATCCCCTTTTTAACCAGGTTATCCACCACCTGCTTGACATTGGCCACTGTCCACAGGGAATATTCAGCCAGTTGGGTCATGGTGGCTCCGGGCTTGAAATTCAAGATCCATAACAGGTGGTGCTGGGGAACCGTTAAATCAAGTTCCCTGGCAACCTTGCTCCAGTCGGTGTTGATTGAGTTCATTATCGCCAGCAGCAAATTTTTATAAGCATAAATAGTAGCCAATTTCCTGCGTTCCAAGCCGATTCATCTCCCGGTTGCTTAAATGACAGGGTTAAATATTATTTACTTATAAAATAATCGACTCATTAACAGCTAAACTAAATAGCAGCTGTAACAACCGGCAGAAATTTTATATTCAAGCTCCTAAAGCACATAAAAGAGGGAAGGCCGGGCCTTCCCTCTTAAAGCAACCATCCTTACAGTCTTCCTGTTCCAAACGCATTTCCGAAAGGTTCACTCATCATTCGGTTTTTGAATAACTTTCCCCAGAAACTCTTGAGAATAAGTTACTTACCGTTGGACCTCCTTGAAAGGATTAAGGATGCTGAAAATCTTACCGTACACTTGTAACCTGTTACACTATCCTTGGGCCAATTACTGCTCATTGGTTCCATTGCTGACGGTTCTTAAATTAAACGCTCACCAATTACTGCAAGGATGGTGCTTACTAAAATTATAACCAACCGTGCGCGCAATTTCAAGTGTGTTCTGTAAATTTAAGCAGCTTATTTTTTACCCTGTTGACTTATGGATTTACATTTTAAATCTCAGCACGACGCCATGCAGTTCCATGGCCAGTTTGTTGAGATTTTCCGTAGCAGCGGAAACCTCTTCCATGGCGGCGGTTTGTTCCTCGGTGGTACCGGCCACGTTTTGCACCCCGGCCGAAACCTGCTGCGCCGCGGCGGCGACATTTTGCACCTGGTCGGTCAGCTCTCTTACCGCTTTGATAATTTCGTTGAAGTTTTCCCCCGCCTCGGCCGCAACCCGGTTCCCTTGCTCAACCTTTTCCGCACCGGCGGCCATTGCCCGCACCGCCTGTTCGGACTGGGCCTGGATTTCTTCGATTAATTCCGTAATTTCTTTGGTTGACCGGGCTGATTGTTCTGCCAGTTGACGAACTTCCTCGGCCACCACGGCGAACCCCCTGCCGGCGTCACCGGCCCTGGCGGCTTCAATGGCCGCGTTTAACGCCAAAAGGTTAGTCTGCTCCGCAATGTTTGTAATTACTTCTACAAATTGACTGACTCTTCCGATGGCCGCGTTTAAAGCGTTAATAGAATTGCCCACTTGCATCGACGAAGCCGTCATCTCCCGTATCTGGTCGGTGATCATCTCAATACTCCGGAAACCTTTATCGGCCTGCTTGGTGGCAATCCCCGCCTGGCGGGCCACCTCCTGGGTATTGTCCGCCATGTTTTCCACGGTGCTGGACATTTCACTCATGGTGGACGCCGTTTCAGTGGCGCCCACTGATGTCTGCTGGGCCTGGGCCGCTAATTGCCGGGCCGCGTCGGACAACTGATCCGAGGAGTTTTTGATTTTACCGGCGATTTCTTTAAACCCGGCCTGCATTTTATTCAACGCGCCGGCCAGTTGACCCAATTCGTCGGCAGTTTTTATTTCCAGCGTTTCCCTCAAATCACCTTCGGCATACTTGCCGGCGCAGGCCGCCATTTTCAGGATGGGGTTCTTTAGCATCCTGGTCATGAATATACTGAGCAGCGCTCCGATGACCAGTGCGGCAACCAACATCATCACGGACGTGCTGATGATACTGTCGACATGCAATGTTGATTGCGCTATGCTCTGATTAACTACTGCTTCATTTTCTTCCACCAGTTTGTGAATAATTTCGGTCAGTTTATTAGCAAAGGGCATCAAATCCTCGTTTATCCTGTTCATTTCCGCCAGGTAAGCCTGGGATCTCTCCGTATTATCGGTTTTAAGCGCGATATGATAAACCTTTACCACCGGCGATAACTTGTTAATCAAACCGTCCCTGTACTGTGATGTGGCAATGATTAATGCTTGTACATCGGCCTTTTTATCCTCCCGGGCCATTTGCATCAGATTGCTTTCCATCTGAACCACCGATGTTAAACAGTCTTCGGTTTGCTGGTAATACCTTTCATCTCCATAGGTGACATAGTCCCTGATCGCCGTCATGCCGCTTTTGAAGGTGCTTTCAATTTGCAGCTCAAGAATTAAGCGTTCGTTGGCGGCGGCTATTTCGTCAATATCACCTTTGACTGAGTTTAAATTGAAATAAGAAGCGCCGCCCAAAACAACCACTATAACCAACATGATGATAAAACCCAGGCTTATTTTAGTACCCAATCCGAGTTTCAAATTATTCACACCCCGATTTTTAAAAAGCTTTTAACTAAAATATCGTACAACCACCGAAAAAATTAATATTCTGATTTTTTATTTTTATTATATCCGCCGCGACCGCTCCGGCCGGGACGCCCGGTGTTTTTCTTGCCGAATCCGCTCCTGGCGTACCCCTTTGAGCCGGCGCCGGTGTTCCTGGGCTTCCTTACCGCCATGGGCCTTTCGTCGGTAAGGACCACCGGAGCCCAATCGGTTTCCCTGGTCAGCGCCTTTAAGGCCGCGGCCACCAGGCTCACCGAGTCGGTTTGATCCAACAGTTCTTCGGCGGCCACGCGATATTTTTCGATCTCTCCGTTTTCCACGGTTTGCAGGAGTAAATCCATGGCCACGCGCTGCTGTCCCTTAAAAGCGTCTTTGTTGGTGGGCACTGGCCGGCGCATAATTTTACTCCTGGTGGTATACTCGATCATTTTCAAATGCCGGATCTCCCGCGGGGTCACCAGGGTGATGGCGGCGCCCGCGTGTCCCGCCCGGCCCGTCCGGCCGATGCGGTGCACATATCCTTCGGCGTCCTGGGGGATGTCAAAGTTATATATATGGGTCACCCCGGTGATATCCAGGCCCCGAGCGGCGACATCGGTGGCTACCAGCACCTCGGTGGCGCCTTCCT
This sequence comes from Bacillota bacterium, assembly GCA_023439185.1. Classification (GTDB taxonomy): domain Bacteria; phylum Bacillota; class Desulfotomaculia; order Desulfotomaculales; family Desulfallaceae; genus BRH-c8a. The sequence goes on from JAEXOR010000031.1 coordinate 30,422, forward strand.
TGAATTTGCGCATCACCTGGTCGCGCCTGGCCTGGGGCATGTCCCCGTGGATTCCCTCCGCCGAATAGCCCCGCTTGGTCAACGCCTCGTAAAGCTCATCCACCCGGCGCTTGGTACGCCCGAAAATAATGGCCCGTTCCGGGGACTGGATGTCCAGCAAACGGCAGAGCACATCGAATTTTTGCCGTTCTTCCACCTCGTAGTAGCTTTGCTCAACGCCGGGCACGGTAACCTGCCTGGCCGCGGTGCGGATTACCTCGGGCTCCCGCATAAACCGCCGGGCCAGCGTCTGGACCTGGTCCGGCATGGTGGCGGAGAACAGCAGGGTCTGGCGCTCTACGGGGACCTCTTTTAAGATATTTTCTATGTCTTCAATAAAACCCATGTTCAGCATTTCGTCGGCCTCGTCCAGCACCGTTATCCGCACCTGGCTCAGCCTGATGGTCTTACGCCGCATGTGGTCCATCAAGCGGCCCGGGGTGGCCACGATAATCTGCGGCCTATTTTTCAGCGCCCTGATCTGGCGGTTGATATCCTGGCCGCCGTATACCGGCAGGGTGCGGATTCCCTTCAGGGAACCAATTTTGTTCAATTCCTCGGCGACCTGGACGGCCAGTTCCCGGGTCGGCGTCAGCACAACGGCTTGAATGTGCTCCCGTCCGGGCTCCAAAAACTCCACCATGGGCACGCCAAAAGCCGCCGTTTTGCCGGTGCCGGTGTGAGCCTGACCGATTAAATCCCTTCCCTCCATGGCCACTGGAATAGCCTGGGCCTGGATCGGCGTCGCCTCTTCAAAGCCCATGTTATTGAGAGCCTGAAGTACCGGTGGGTTAAGACCAAATGCATTAAAAGCAATCATTAATTGATAATCTCCTTTTTTTTGGTTTAAACTGTTTAATAGTTGCGTTATCTATTATATCGCATATCCCGCCCATAATTTACATATCCGGGGTAAAATTAATTAATGAAAAGTTCCGTTTGCCTTATAATACTAATATCACCTACTGCGGAGGAGCAGATATGTCCTATGACCTGATTGTGGCGGGCGGGGGTCCGGCGGGGATGCTGGGGGCCGCCACGGCGGCGGCCGGTGGCTCGCGGGTCGTGCTGCTGGAGAAGAATGAAAAACCGGGCAAAAAGCTGTATCTGACCGGCAAGGGCAGGTGCAATGTCACCAATTACGGCGACATTGACGACTACCTGGAGCATATCGTCACTAATAAAAAGTTTTTATACAGCGCGTTAAAAAGCTTCACCAACCGGCAGCTCATCGCGCTGCTGGAGTCATTAGGCTTAAAAACAAAGGTGGAACGGGGCAACCGGGTTTTCCCCCAAACGGACAAATCCAGCGATGTCATCAAGGCGCTGCAAAAACACCTGGCCTTAAATAATGTGGAGCTCAGGCTGAATACCGAAATTAAAAATATCCTGGTCCGGGAAGGCCGGGCGGAAGGCGTCGTTTTAAGCGACGGTCGGACCATCCGGGCGGGAAAAGTCCTCCTGGCCACCGGAGGCATGTCTTACAGGCAAACCGGGTCCACCGGGGACGGCTATCGCATGGCCCGGCAACTGGGGCATTCCGTGGTGGAACCCAAACCGGCCCTGGTTCCCCTGGTAACCGCCGAGTCATGGGTTAGGGAACTGCAGGGGCTGGCTTTAAAGAACGTTGCCGTGCAGGCCATGGTCAACAACAAAGTTAAGGCGGAACAGTTCGGTGAAATGCTGTTCACCCATTTCGGGGTCTCCGGTCCCATCATATTAAGCATCAGCAGCTGTTTAAAACCGCTGCGCCCGCCGGTGCGGCTGAAGATTGATTTAAAACCCGCGCTAACCGATGAACAACTGGATGCCCGTCTGCAAAGGGATTTTAACCGGTACCCGGGCAAACACCTGAAAAACGCCCTGGACGAGTTGCTCCCCCAGAGGTTAATCCCCATCGTCCTGGCCCGGTCCGGTTTGGAGATCCACAAGCCGGTAAACCAAATGTCCAAAAAAGAACGCGGCCTGCTGGTACAGGCCCTGAAAAATTTAGCATTAACCGTTACCGGCACCAGGCCGTTAAACGAAGCCATTATCACCAGCGGCGGAATCAATGTTCGGGAAATCAACCCTTCGACCCTGGAATCAAAAATTATCCGGGGACTTTATTTCGCCGGCGAGGTCATTGACGTGGACGCCTTAACCGGCGGGTATAATCTGCAGATCGCTTTTTCCACCGGCTACCTCGGCGGCCTTAGCGCCGCGGCGGCAAAAAGCCCCCTTTGTTAGGGGATTCGTGGCCGGCTTTAACCACCTGCGGCGGTCCCGGTCTAAAATTCGGCGTTTTTGGGCGTCCTGGGGAAAGAGATTACGTCCCGGATATTGGTCATGCCGGTGAGGTACATAATCAGCCGCTCGAAACCCAGGCCGAAACCGGCGTGCTTGGCGCCTCCGTATTTCCGGAGCTCCAGGTACCACCAGTAATCCTCTTTGTTTAAACCCAGCTGCTCCATCCTTTTTTCCAGGTAATCCAGCCTTTCCTCCCGCTGGCTGCCGCCGATGATTTCCCCCACCCCGGGGGCCAAAAGGTCCATGGCCGCCACAGTTTTGCCATCGTCGTTCAGGCGCATGTAAAAGGCTTTGATTTCCACTGGGTAGTCGGTGACAAAAACCGGTTTATGAAAGTGTTTCTCGGTGAGGTACCGCTCGTGCTCGGTCTGCAAATCCACCCCCCACCGCACCGGGTATTCGAACTGTTCGCCGGACTCCTTCAGTATCTCCACCGCTTCAGTGTAAGTGGTCCGGGCGAATTCCGATTTAAGCACATTCTCCAGGCGCTCAAACAGCGTCTGATCCACAAAGCTGTTGAAAAATCCCATCTCTTCAGGGTAATTGTCCAGCACATAACCAATGACGTATTTTAACATGTCCTCCGCCAGATCCATGTCGTCCCGCAGCTCCGCAAAGGCCATTTCAGGCTCGATCATCCAAAACTCGGCGGCGTGCCGGGGCGTGTTGGAGTTTTCGGCCCGGAAGGTGGGACCGAAGGTATACACTTTCCCGAAAGCCAGGGCATAGTTCTCAGCTTCCAACTGGCCGCTGACGGTAAGGCCGGTCTCCTTGCCGAAGAAGTCCCCGGCAAAGTCCACTCCGCCCCGGGGGTCCCGCGGCAGCTCGGCCAGATCAAGGGTGGTCACCCGGAACATTTCCCCGGCGCCCTCGGCGTCGCTGCCGGTAATAATAGGGGTATGCACGTAAACAAAGCCCCGCTCCTGGAAGAACTTGTGGATGGCGTACGCGGCGGCGGACCGGATCCTGAATACCGCCGCAAAAGTGTTTGTCCGAGGGCGCAGGTGGGCAATGGTGCGCAGATATTCAAAAGTATGCCTTTTTTTCTGCAGCGGGTAGTCCGGAGCGGAATGCCCTTCCACTTCGATGCTGGCCGCCTTTAACTCGAAAGGCTGTTTGGCGCCCGGGGATTCCGTCAGTTCACCCGCCACCCGGATGGCCGAACCGGTGATCAGCCTGGCCGCTTCCTTAAAGTTGGGCAGGCTGTCTTCATAAACCACCTGCAGGCTAGCAAAAAACGACCCGTCGTTAAGTTCGATAAAACCAAAGGTTTTAGATGACCGGACTGTCCGCACCCAACCGTTGACCTGTATTTTCCGGCCCATATAACGGTCCGTCGACCTGTATAAATCCTTAACCGTGGTTTTTTCCACCTGGTTTTAATCCCCTTTGCCGGTATTTTAAAGCAGGGTAAACTGCAAAAAAGGCTTCAGATGGTGGGCTTTCTGAATGGGATCACCTTGCCCATGTTTCGCGCCGGCGGCTTTTCCCCGCAGGACGAGCAGCCACCACCGCAGCCCGGGGTATAGCCCACAAATACTTTGCGCCAGTACACCTGCCATTTATCTTCCGCCTGCTCGACCCTGGTCTCCACCTGGTACTGGGGACCGCCGGGCCGGTTGGCCAGCCTGGCTTCCGTGGCAGCGACGATATTGGCGGTTTGCAGCGCTTTCTCTTCTGAATCAAAATCGCTCTGCAGTTTGCTCCAGTCCATCATATCACCCCTCCAAAGCAAATAAATCATCTTACAATCGTCTTTTCAAGCCTTATTCTGCTCCAAAAACCATTGGATCAGACGTCCGGCAATGGTTTTATGTTCCGGAACCCTGGCCGGCATATCGCGGCATGAAAACCAGCCGGCATCAGTCAGTTCCTGAGGATCAACCGCAATTTCTCCTCCGGCATATTCAGCGGTAAAAGCAACCATCAGGGAGTCCGGAAACGGCCAGGGCTGACTGCCGAAGTAACTGATGTTTTTTACCTCAACCCCGACTTCTTCCCGCACCTCCCGTTGCACGCATTCCTCCAGAGTTTCTCCCGGCTCCACAAAGCCCGCCAGCACGCTGTGGAAACCGGTGGGAAAACTTATATTCCGGGCCAGCAGGATCTTGTTTTCTCTAACTATGGCCACTATTATCGCGGGGGAAATGCGCGGAAAATATACAGCGCCGCAGCCCGGGCATTCCCTGGCAATTTCATCCGCTTTATTTTGGTTGGGGGCGCCGCATTTACCGCAGAATTGATGTTTGCGGACCCAATTCATAATTTGATACGCGCGCCCGGCCACCCGAAAGATTTCATCATCAGATTGAATAAACAATTTTCTCAAGCTTACCCTGCTAAAACCGTCGGGCAGCATTAACGAATCATCCGCCAGCTCGGCCGCAAAACAGGGGGAGCGCTCCTGCAAGCCGATATTGATTTCCGATTTCAACCGGATTCCCAGGGTCGCCAAATCCGCCTGGTTTGGAATAGAGAATGAACCATGATTATTTTTTAGCAGCAGCTTATGCTGTTCAAAAACAAACCACCGCATGAACGTTCACCACCCTTTACCCTCCCTTACCATTTTAACACAGAGCGGCAAGCCTTTAAGATACTATACCTAAAAAAAGAAACTACCGGCAGCGTAATTCTCCCCGGTAAAATAACACATTAAACTGATATAGCACTCCTTATCCTAAAACTTTTAACTCAATAAGTTATAAATCTGGTCAGGAATATAGATAACCCGGGAAAGGCAATAAACAGCGCCAGACCAACCGCCAAAGGGATTAAAAAAGGAATTACGCCCCTAAAAATAGTTGTCAGAGGCACATCGTCGGTAATCCCTTTGACAACATAAGCATTGACCCCCACCGGCGGAGTCACCACGGCGATCATACTAAGCACCGTTATAATTACGGCAAACCAGATCAGGTCGTAACCCAGGTTGGTTATAACCGGCAAAATAATCGGTATCATCAACACAATCAAAGCCATGGCGTCAATAAAACAACCCAGGACAAACCAGAAGGCAACAATTAGCACAATAATAATAATTGGTGAAACATCCAGGGCGCTTACCCAATTGGCCAGTTCCATAGGCAGCGTCGTTCTGGTGATAAAGTGGCCGAAAACAGTGGCGCCGGCAATCAGGAGCAGGATCATGCAGGACAGGCGCAATCCGTCACCGGTGGCCTGGACAAATTTCGGCCAGGTGAGCTGCCGGTTAAACAATCCAATCAGTATGGCTCCCGCTGCCCCAATGGCGCCGGCTTGAGTGGGAGTGAACCACCCGGCAAACAGCCCGCCGATGGTGACACCAAATAAGAGGAGGGTGTCGGTAAGGTCTTTTAAGGAGACCAGTTTTTGTTTCAGCGTAGCGGGGGGGCCGGTGGAAACACCGGCAGGGTCACGTTTACTGAGGTAATAAGCGGTAAACATAAAAAGGACCGCCAGTATTATGCCCGGGATTATTCCGGCGACAAACAGTTTTCCAATCGACTGTTCGGTTAATATGCCGTAAACAATAAAGGTGGTACTGGGCGGAATGATAATGCCCAGACCGCCGGACACCGCAACGGTGCCGGTGGAGAGCCAATCTTTGTAGCCAAACCGTTTCATCTCCGGAATCGCAATTTTACCGATGGTGGCACAGGTGGCCGAAGTAGAACCGCAAATAGCGCCGAATCCCGTGGATGCCGCAATGGTTGCAATGGCCAACCCGCCGGGCAGATGCCCAACTAAAACATAAGCCGTTTTAAAGATTTTGGTGCCGATTCCAGAAGCGAAGGCATAAGAACCCATCAGCACGAACATGGGGATGACGCTCAAAGGGTAGGAGGCAAACTGCTCGAAAATATCCCTCGGCAACAAACTGAAACCCACCGCGGGCGAAACCAGATAAGCGTAACCGGCCACGCCGGCCAGGGCCATGGCAAAGGAGATCGGCATCCCCACGGCAAAAAGGGCAAGCATAACCACAATTCCGATTATCCCGACTACTTCCGGACTCATCTCTTAATCACCTCGACAGCAGATTCCAGCATTTCTTTCAACAGTATCAGACAAAGGGGGATGCAGCATAAAGCGATCCAGAAGACAAAGGGATAAAGCGGTATTCTTGAGGTAGCCGTTACCTCCTGGTTGTTTTTTAAGACTTGCGCATATTCAATGCTTTCCCAGGCCAGGAGGATAAATAACCCCAAACCCAGAACAGCAGCTATAAAATTGAACAGCCCTTTAATTCTTTTGGGGAGGCTATCCACAAATTCCAGTCTGATGTGTTTGCCGTCAATTTTGGTTGCGGCAAGAGCGCCGGCAATAGCTACTATCTGGAGGAAATAAACGACCTCGGTACCGGCGGCGAGAGGTTTACCAAATACCTTGGCTCCAATTACGTCAATCAAAGTAGCAATGATAATACCCACTATACCAATCATGGCGATACGTTCAAACCAGACGCTTAGTACACGGCTCAGCTTATCCAAGCCTTTCAAGGTACTGCCGGACGTGAATTCTTGCGGTATGCTGCCTGGTTTTTCCATACGCTACCTCCACATATTTCCGGGGTAAGCAAGTTAAATACCTGCTTACCCCGGACAAGTTTTATTTTATATCAGCTTCGGAAGGAATATTTTGCGCAGTTTGCTGCTCGTCCCAATAAATAATCCGCTCCTTGATAAACGCGATCTGGTCTTGGACCTCCTGTTCGGGTAAACCTTTACCCACCATTTTGGTGACGTAATTGTCAATTACCGGTTGGACGGCTTCTTTCCAGCGGGCCGCTTCTTCATCAGAGAGAGTGATAAATTCAGCGCCTTGATCGATGGCGGTCTGGAATCCCTCAACATTAATTTTATTCCAGCCAACCGCCGATTCAGTCTGATATTTGGCGCTGACATCGGTGAAAATTTTCTGCAAATCCGGCGGCAGGCTATCCCATTTGCCTTTGTTCATGGCGATATAAAACAGATACTGGTTGCCCACTGACGGAACGTAGGCGGTGTATTTGGTAACGTCAGCCAGCTTAAAGCTCTTTAACGACTCGGCGCCGACCAGAAGCCCGTCAATAGTCCCTTTCGACATCGCCTCGTAAACTTCCGTCATGGGTATATCGCGGGGAGTAGCCCCCAGGGCTTTCAGGGCATCAGCCACCTCGCCCGCGCCCCGCATCGTTTTACCCTTCAGGTCTTCCAGCGTTCTGACCGGACTTTTGGCCATATTGAGCGCCGCGGTGGTACCACCGTTAATAAGCAAGATTTTAAAGTTATCCCATTCCGAAGGCTGGTATTTTTCCAGAAAGTCCAAGGCCACATTTGTCCCTACCCAACTGGTTGAATAGCCCATGGGCAGGTCCAGGGATTCGGTAACGGGAAAGCGTCCCGGGGTATAGCCGATATGGGATAAACCGATATCCGCCAAACCCTGTTCTATACCGTCCGCGGTTTTTGGCGCGGTAAGGATGGAACCGCCGGCAGCGTAGGTTATTTCAAGCCGGCCATTGGACTGAGCCTGGATTTCATTCATCATGTCACCCATCATTACAGATAGCATATGGGCGGGGGGCAGATAACAAGAAGCGGTTAATCTAATAGCTTCGGTAGATTCCTGTGCTGATGAACCCTGTTCCGATGTGTCTTTAGCGCACCCGCCGGAAAGCGCTACAATGATGGCCAGGGAAAAAATTAATGACATGAGACAGGTGATGCCTTTTTTACTCATAAGAGTTTTCCCTCCTCCTAAATAGCAATCAATCCACTAATTAACAACCGTGCGCTCTAATCACCTCCGTTACTCAAAATCCACATCGCAAATTAAAGCTTATTTCATCTTAAGTCATTAAAAAATAAGACCTTCCGGGCTTCTACGCAACATTAATGTTGTTAAAAAAGTGCCCAAAAGGACGAGTCTGATATTTTTTATAATATTTAAATAAATCTGAATTGTCAATTAAGTTTATTGCCTTTAACACCAAAATAAGCCAGTGTTATAATAAAAAGTACATTGTCATCATCTCACCCAAGGTTCTTTAATATTTCGCGGTAACGCATGGTCGCCAGGTCGCTCGGTTCTCCCTTTTTGCAGAAAGCCAGCCCGTTTAATTTGCGGTTCAGCCGTTCCACGACAACCCGGCCGTCAACCAATTTGGATTCCAAAACTCCCAGCGCATCCAAAAACCGCCGATCCCCCTTTGCCCGGTCGTAAAAAGAAAGAACGTAGACATAAACAAAAAGGTTATAATTGGCAAAGGGATACTCCACCTGCATAAACAGGGTACCAATTCCGTAATGACAGGGACCGAGGGGTTTACGGATCGCCCAATGCTCCAGCAGAAATTCCACGGCTCTGTCTAAGGCCGGTTCTTTATTAAGTAAACCGGTAAACCGGAAAGCACTCAGGGCTGTCAGGGTCGGACCGGGATTGGAGAACTCTGTTTCCGGCCCTCTCCCGAAACTGAACTTTTTGCAACGCCAGCCGCCGTCACCGTGCTGAATCGCCAGCAGGTGGTCAAAGGTCCTCTGCAGCCTGCTGTCGGAAGCGTATCCCAAGTGGCAGAGAATGTCGACGGCGTTAATGGTATGACAGGGATATATCGCGCCCTGGGGGGACAGCTTAAACCGCCCGTCCTCCCGCCAGGCGCTCAAAAACAGGTTGGCAATCTCCGTCAATAAAGGATCGGCGGGCTCCATACCCAGTTCCAACAGCATATGGGCGCAATTAAGGGTGGAAAACGGGTTTCCCTTATTCAGGCGTTTGTCCGAAGTAGTCCAATAATCGGCGCCGTTGTCATAACGCCTGGCCAGTATCGCGTCAACATCAGCTTGATATTGTTTTGCTACGGCCATTTGTCAACAACACCCCCATTATAGTAAAATAACTGTCGTAAAGCGCGTCATGGGACACAGGAAACAAAAAACCGAATCTGCAATTTATAGATAACCATTTTCAGTCTGCTAAAGACCCCTTAACTACCTTGACTTGTTCGATCAGCAACTGGAAGAGCAATTGCGATGCTTTGCTATCCCCAAGGGAAAAGCTGAAAGGCCCCTGAGCCTCAGATTTTATACCAATACGCCCGGCAAGTTCGCCTTCATTTCTCGAACCTGTGGGTAATGGTTTTCCTTGATACTGTGCATGTGCGGCCATTGCAGATATTGCTCCTTTGCCGGCCGGTGCCAGGGCCATGTATTCAGGCTTAAACATAACATTGTGCGCGCCCTTCTTAAGAGTAAATTCCATCACCACTTCGTCTTCTCCCTGCCCATAGTTTTGGGCTTGCTCAAATCCGCCCAAGTGATGTTTAACCGGCATGATACCGACCCGATCGGTGGGTTTGGGATTAGTCAGGTCTTCCGGTTTAAGGGCGCCACCTTTCATTTGCTTTTCTGTTTCTGCCTTTTGTCCGTAAAACCAGCGGATTATAGCCAGCCCTTCCTCCTTTTTCATACCCCGGTAAAGGCGCAATTGTTCATCGGTCCTACTGCCGGCACTTTCAATTTCATCCAACAGTTTTTTTCCCGTTTCGCTGATTATTGCGGAGACATCCCGGGCCGTCCCTCTTGAACCTGTATAGTTCCCCCAAAACCCATTGAGCTGCGATTGTCGGTAAGCGTTGCCGCCATCCTCCAACCTATCACCGACCGCTTTGTCTTTCCAATATTTCTCTGTCAGCATGAAGCTCGGCCTCTGCTTAACTATCTCGGCAAACAGATCCGCCTGGGTCTTGAATACTCTGTCCTGATTGAAGAATACCTGGGCAAGATATAGATCGCGGTCCTCTTGATAGCCTTCCACGGTTTTGACGATATCGTCAACTTCGCTTTGCCTGGTGTATCTTCTGTCCCCAATAGTTACCGACGCCCGCTGGATTACAGCTTTTCCGCCCCCCTGGGAACCTATCTGCCTGATGGGAACGTTTATTTGCGTTGTGGGGAAATTTTTGCGTACTGCATAGCTTCCCACCTCATCCGCCTCTTTTTCCAATCCGGCATCATCATTAACATCGGCGCCCCGTATCTGCATGGTGGCCCGCACCCGGCCCCGGGCCTGCTGGACCACGTGCCAGGTCTCATGGGGCAGATGCCGCTCCTGACCCGGCGCCACATGAATATCGGTCCCCTGGGTATAGGCAGAAGCCCCGACCCGGGCCGGCCTGTCGGAATTGTAGTGGACCCGCACATCGTCCATAGACATTCCCGATAATTGCTCCACCCCTTGTTTGAGATTATCCGGCAGGCCGGTGGTATTCGATCCGGCCGGTGGAGCGGCTTTCTCCCGGTCCGGGACCGCTGAGGCATTTAACCGCATAAGCTGCAGGACCGCCTGATTCCCAAGCATACGCTGCATCTGCAGCACTCCGGCCGCGGCCGGGGATACGGTCTCCGGTTCAGCTTGATTACTGGCGGTTTTTGGGGCTGCTTTGGCATTTAAACGCCACTTTTTGACGCTTTGATGCTCCGGCATAAATAACAACCTCTTTTCTAAACATCGTCAAAGAACAATGACTGGTTTTGCAATAAAGGCCCCGAACCATCTCGATTCGAGGCCTTTGTTATGAGGTTGGATCATGCGTTACTCCTCGCTGATACATTCCCGGATGGCTTCGATCCGCCGGTTTATTTCACCGCGAATGATGGCAATGGTATAAAGGGCGAGACGGGCGGCTTTCTCCGGCGTTTCTTCCGCGTCCAGCACATTAATCTGCCGGTGGTATAAATTCATGCCGGTATAGTAAATGCCATAGGTGCCGAAGCAGTCAAGGTTCCACCGGGCAATAGCTTTTTCCAGCTCAGCCAGGCGGCTTTCAAATTTTCCGGCAATGGTGGAGTAAAACTGCATACCGTAACAGTAATCGCTGGCACTAAAGATACACAGTTCGGTAAATACCTGGTCTCCATTGTCATTGACGGGAAGAAGAAAACAGATATATTCGATACCGTTTTCATCCGTACGCCTGAATGTATCATTGCCTATCCTTCTCATCTCGGCATCCAGAGCTTCAGTATATGCGGTTATGGGCACTTTTTTAGTCAATTTTGCCCCTTCCCTCCCGATAAATTATTTCCAGAATTGGTACCATTTCTTACCCTTTGCCTTATCATCCCGCTGCTTCCGAAGTTTTGCCTGTATTTCGGAGCTATGCTCCTTCTCAAGCCTTTCCTTAGCTTCATCAAGATCTTCCCCTTTTCTGGAGTAGAGCTTGCGGCCAACGGCTTTTTCATCATATTTACCGCCCGAGCCTTTGGAAAGTCCCGAGCCTTTTATAAGTCTCTCAGACAACCCGTCGCCGCTGTTAGCGCCCTGAGCAAGGTCTCTGGCACGCTTCTGACTCTCTTCCACAGTAAACTGCTCCAGGTCTCCGTGTTTCTGTCCGTGATAGCGCAACATGACGCGTTGCTCTTTGTTTCTTGCCTCGTCACGTTCACGTTGGCTCATACCGCGCCATTGTTCTTCGGAATATTTGTTTTTCAAGCGTTCATTGACATCTTGATCAAGATTAACCTCCTGATTGGCAACGGTGTGCTGAACATCCTCCGCGGCGCTATCCGCAAGCTTTCCGCCGATAAAATCCGTCGCGGTGGCGGCGGCGCTGAGCACTGCACCCGGAACTGCGCCCGCACCGGACAATGTCGCAATTCCGCCGGCAGCTTTCATCGTACCCGACAGAGCTTTCGTATAGCCTTCCATCTGATCAACGGTTGCCTGGCCCCGCATTTGTTTTGCGGACTTGAAAACCCTCTGCTCATTTTGGGAAAGTGCCTGACCGTGTTTTTCCTGATATTGAAGTTCATCCATCATCTTATCGGTATTGCTGGCCGTCATGGTTCCACGAATACCCTGCGCCGCCCCGGTGCCTACCTGTAAGGCATTGACAGCTAAGCCCAAACCCGGCACAACACTGTCCGCGATATTCAATCCGGGAATGGCGCTTACAGCATTAATGACGTTGGATACCCCTCCCACCACATGGGCAGTGGTATCAAGACCGTGTCTCACGCCTCCGGCAATATCGCCCTGCCTGAATTGTTCCACTGTTTTTTTGCCGCCATCATAGACTTCCTTACCCGTACCAACAAGGGAAACTGCGCCACCGATCATGCCGGTGACCGGAGCCTGTCCCTCCATAAAGCCCCTGCCGCCAAGATTAAGACCAAAAGTTTCCTGAGCGGTTTTCTGTGTATCTTTCCAGTCTTTCCCGATATCGCTTGCCGTAGATCCCGCCGTATCAACCATACCGGCTATTGAAGCGGCAGTGTCAATAAACCGGCCGTCTTCAACCGGCCCTTGGCCGGGATTCGACATATCGGGACGCGGCACATGGTTTAAAGCCACGGGCGAACGTCCGCCGCTGACGGCATTGCTGCGCGGCCGGACGGCGGGAGCAGCTTCTGAAGCAGCCTCAGGAGCCGCAGCGGCGGTTTTTCCCGCTTTCTCCGCCAGGTATTGCTGGCGGATCATCTGCCTCCGCTTTTCTTCTCTGACATCGGGGCTTTCAACATGCCGGAGGTTGACCACATTGGCGCCGGAATAGCCGCTTGTTCCTCTCTCACGCTGTACGCCATACGCCTCGATATCGTTCAAAACCGAATTTTGCATATGGCGTTTGACGGAATCCTGCAAGGTATCATCCCTTGAGCGCATATGGGCCAGGGGATTCATAACGGTATGCTTAAATTTCTCAAACCCGCTGAGCTGCTTGTAAGCTCCCTGGTTCAGATTCAGGTCGTCAAGGGCTTTATGGTGAGCGTCCGCCATACCGCGGAAGGGGGACGCAATTGCATTGCCCAACCAGTAGGCGCCGTGTTTCAGATTGTCGAGTATGCCGCTGCGCTTGTTTGCCTCGGCTCCATGAGGTGCGCCGCGGTTGGCTTTTTCAGCCGCATCCGCTTTTCCCCTTTCTTCACGGATCTGCTTCAGTTCCGCTTCTTTCTGCTCCTCCGCCTCCTGCTCTGCTACTGTTTGGCCCTTTATTTTGCGTTTAATCCATTTAAAGGGATTGGGAAGCATTTGCACTCCGCCCAGCGGCGCCTCAGCACTGACTCCGGCGCCTTCTACAGCGCCCTGCTGCACCGTATGTACCAGCTCATGGGCCGCGGCGGAGGCTTCATAACCACCGGAGCCAAAATATACGTCGCCTCCCGCCGTAAAGGCACGGGCTCCCATGGCATCCGCCTTCGCGGCGGAACCCGCGTCGGTATGGAAACGAACGGCGGAAAAATTGGCTCCCAGTTTGCGTCCCATGGTTGTTTTAACACTGTCCGGAGTTAAACCGCGAATATTGGCGGAAAGCCTCTCCGCCTCACTTTCCGCCTGGGGTATCTGTTCTTGCATCCGTGAAGGTATTACAGGCATCCGTGAGCGGATGCTGCTCTCCAACAAGCCCATATGTTTTTGCTCACCGGCGCTAATGGAATCGTTTCCTTTCATCATCCGGTTAATTAAACTGTTCGGCAGTTGCCCTTCCCGGGGGCTCGTCCGGCCATTTTGCGATAATTTCCGGGCGGCGCCGGTTCGTTTCGAACCATACTCTCTCATGTTTAACATCGCCTTTCTCAAACGGATCAGGTAGCGACCGGTTTATTATTTTTATCTCATTTAAATTTTATAATAAAATTCATAATTTCATTATATCTAATAATAATATCAAACTCAATAACTGTACTGCCATTTCTTTCCTCTAAAATTAATAATTCGACAAAAAGTTTCATTTAGCATTTAATTCATACCTACAAAAGCCCTTCAATCTGTTTCTTGGCTTTTTTATCCAACATTCCACCTGCCAGCACGCTGAGGATAAAGCTTTCCAGCGCGTCGTTTTTAAGCTCTTTTCTGATTAAAAGCAGCACATTCAAAATATCCAGCAGTATAGATTTACGCATCGTTTCTTTAACTGCCATGAGGTTAAAAGAAACAAGCCGGCCGGCTATTTGTTCATTTAAGTCCGGTTTAAAGGACGCTATTTTGCCCAGGGACTGAATACACTGGCGTATCGTGATGGGCTTTTCGTCGTTTAAAAGTGCCAGGAATTCCTCCAGGGTATCTTCCATCTTATTATCCGCATCCCACTTGGCGTTCTCGGCGACGAGCATCAACCCGATGCTTCTCTGGTAAGAGTTGCCGCTTTTCAGTTTGCCGCGGAGGATATCCCAATATGGATAAACATCGTCAAAAGACAGTGAACGGCTTTGCAGCAGAAGGAAAGCCTGGTACCTGACATTATCGTCTTTTAAAGACAGCCATTCCACAAACTGCCTGATATCATCTTTGTCCAGCGTTTTGGACACTTCCTGCAGCTCGCTTTTATCAATGGACATTATATTTCCTACAGTGCTCATCTCTCTACCTCCTATCCAAATAAAGAAAACCGCATTGTTACTAACTTTTAAATAAGTCCCATTTTGTCCATAATGAATACAAAAACCGGAGATGAATAAATGTGACTTATCTAATTATCACGCTTCGAATTGTTTCTGTTATGGCACTGTTCCTGTTCTTGATTTTAAAAACAGGCCGACGTAAAATCGGCGAACTTCCGGTCTATGACTTTTTATCGATCATCGTGATTGGAAGCGTAATTGGCGCTGACATTGCGGAACCGGATATTCCTCATCTGCCCACATTATTTGCGGTGGTACTCATAATTGCCCTGCAATATTTGGTAAGTTATCTATTACTAAACAATAAAAAAATCGCGCGTAAAATCACTTTCGGCCCCACTGTCATTATCCAGAACGGCCAATTTATCAAGTCCAACATGAAAAGACTGAAATACTCTGTAGAAAATGTGCTGATGTTATTAAGGGAAAAGGATATCTTCGACCTGAATGAGGTTGATTACGCTATTGTAGAGGGCAGCGGCAATATCAGCGTTCTAAAAAAGTCTCAGTTTCTGCCGTTGACTCCTTCGGACATGAAGCTTAAGCCTGATGCAAAAGGTCTATTTGTTCCCCTTATTATTGATGGCCAGGTCCAGGACAGCAGCCTTCGGCAACTTAAGCGTGACAAATCCTGGCTTGCTTCACAATTAAAGCAGGCCGGCATCCATGATTTCAATGAAGTATTTTACGCAGAATACAATGTGAAAGGTAAATTGTACATATCAAAAATGATAGTGCCACAAACAATCACCTAATTTTTACCACCATGAAGCACGCGATTCTTTCCCTTCATCTTCGCCGCATAGAGTGCATTATCGCTTAATTTATAAAGCATATCGACAGTGGTTTCCCTATCCGGAGCGATGGTAACAACTCCTATGCTTATGGTATACTTAATTTCAGGGTTAGTGCCAATGGAAGAATCCTCTATCGCTTTCCTTAACCGCTCGGCAATTTTTATGGCTCCCTCCTTGTCTGCGCCGGGAAGCAATACGGCAAACTCCTCTCCGCCATATCTACCAAACAGATCATAATTTCTTAAAAGCTTACTTACGGTATCCGCGAAATCTTTCAGTACGACATCGCCCACATAATGCCCATGCGCATCATTAATTTTTTTAAAGTTATCAATGTCAATCAGCAAAAATGAGAGCGGTTCCCGTCTTCTAACAAACAGGGAAATAACCTCTTTTGAACGCAAGATAAAGGTTCTGCGGTTGAGTATATTGGTCAATTCGTCAAAGGATGCGGCTCTAAGCAGCTCCGAATCCAGTTTTTCTTTATCCAAAAGGATAAATCCGACGCTGCCCACAAGCATTACGAGATACAGCAATAAAAACAGCCCGGTGTTAAAAATATTCGTTGACGATAAATGCATGTCAATGTCCGACGTTAGTGCCGCATAAGCCCGACAAAGCAAAAAGAGTATTGTAACGCTATAAAAGGCAGTAATTACTTTTTGAAGCAACGAGGATTTTTTGTCTGCATAAAGCACATATACGGGAAACGCCATCAATACCGCGGCAACTATGGAGGCAAATGCAATCCTGGTACTCTCTGAAGTATCATAAGCCGTTACCAGAATAAAAACAAAAACGCATATAATCAATAGGCCGGTGTAAGCTTTTTTTTTGGCTTTCGTATAGCTGTTTTTCAACATCAATAAAGCAATTAACTCCAAAGCTGCGCCAATAAATAAAAAGGAATGTGCGGCAATTTTCAAAACCATGCTGGAAGTTATAACCCTCAGTGCAATCATGATCCATGCCGTCGACTGAAATAATTTCGAAAGTAAAAACACATTGATTGTTTTGCTTTTGTGTTTTGCCGTATACGAAACGACAAGGATGCTTGTTGAAAAATGACCCAAAATAAGAATAATTAAAATAGCTCCCAAATCTACATTAAATAAATCCACCCGGCCACCTTCTTTGTGATTCAGTATTCACCGATGCTTGTCAGATTGCGTTAAAACAATACTGAGTATTCTTTTTTTCATCCTATTTGACCTCCTTGCAATTTTTCATCCCTACACACTATAAAAAATGCACTCTAAACATTTTCTGAATATTTTTCGACAGGTACAAAAAACCCGGCAGGATTTCTTACCCTGCCGGGTTTTCCGGCAATAGCTTACCTTATGTTAAAAAGCAGTTTTTTGAATTAACTTAAGTCAATGCGAAATGCGGAAAGCGGATATATAATGTGGTCATCAAAATAAAAAGGAAAGATGAACTATGGAAAACCATATTGGTTTTACATCGCCAAATAAAACCGCCAGAATAGCAGGGTTATTATACTCGCTGATGATACCCCTTGGCGCATTCGGCATCATGTTTATCCCTCAATTTCTTATCGCTCCGGATGACCCGGACGCGACAGTAGCAAATATTCTCGCAAACAACGGTCTTTTCAGGCTTAGTATGCTGATTGCCCTGGTCGTACAGATCTGTCATATTTTCATTGTTCTGTTATTATATAAGCTCCTCAAACCGGTTAATACGCAGATGGCGGCACTGATGGTGATATTCATGCTGGTTTCCATCCCGATTACCATCATAAATGAACTCAACAATTATGCGGCTCTGCTGATCGTTAATAACAGCGTGTCTGTTGCCGGAACACTTGCCGGTCAAACAAAAGATATATTGGTTCTGTTTTTTCAACTCCACAAATACGGGATTCTGATTTCGGGGATTTTCTGGGGACTGTGGCTCTTTCCGATGGGTTATCTGGTTTTCAAATCAGATTTCCTGCCGAAAGTGTTGGGCGTCTTGCTAATAATTGCTTGCTGCGGCTATGTTGTCGACAGCCTTTGCGGTTTAAGCATTCCCGGTTATGAAGAAACCGTGATCGCAGCAATCTTGAAAATTCCAATGTACGGCGAGCTTTTGTTTCCCCTGTGGCTTTTATTTAAGGGAATTAAGCCGCCTCTTGATACGGCTCAATGATTCCGGCTGAATTCCTAAATAACCGGCCAATTGGTTTTGCGGAACGCGCTCGGCAAGCCCCGGGCGCTTCTCCAATAATGCCAGATACCTCTCTTCCGGGTTGGAAGCCAGCAAGTCCGCATATTCATCTTTGGTATTGGCCATGAGCTCTTCCATCATTTTCCTCACCATGGTTTCCAGGAAAGGATACTTTGCATACGCCTGCGTTGCATCGTTTAAGTCTCCCTCAAGCAATACAGAGTCTTCCAAACAAATAAGACTGTACCTTGAAGCCTCAAGTTCGCGCTGCGGGTTATATACAGATGCGACTTGATTCTCTGTGTAGAAATTGGAAGTGTTTTCGTTACCATCCGTATCAATGGAAAATTGACGGATTAATCCTTGCAAGACAAAATAACATTTTGATGAGACCTCCCCTTGCTTAAGAAGAAGCGTTCCCTTTTTGAAGGACTTGACCGGAAGCTGTTCTATGACTTCCATTAACAATTCGTCAGGCGCATTTGTGTAGCTCTTTAGGTATTGGAATAACATATCCTTCATCATATGCCTCCGGATTAATGTATTACTCCCATAAATTATAATAACACAATCCAAAGGATGCCAATCTTTTGACAGATGGTTTTACGCTTCTGATACAGCCGGCTTATCTACCTTAATAAACCAAGGAGCTATCACCCAAACAACGATAATAACTCCTTGGCTGTATTTTGGCGCCTATAATCAAGGCCTTACCATGATGTGGTCTGACAGCTCCAGTTCTTAAGCCATTCGTCCTCATTAATAATCGCCTTCCAGATACCTCCGAGGAAAGTATTTAACAAGGCGGTAACCTTATTAAACTCAATATTCGACAGCTTGGTATGCCTTAAAAATTGCCGCCACTTGACCAGCATGGCATCGTTTTCCGAGAAGCTTATAATCTCATCAAAACTGCTGCGGTCATAATCAGTACCCCGGTTCTGCAGGGTCTGCATGATGGCCTCCTGCAGTTTGCGTCCGTCAAAATCAAAGGTGTGGGCGATGAACCAGATTATCAGCATATTTTGAAAGGGAGAGCCTCCGCAAAAACTCTTCTTGACAGAACAATCGCAGATGAACCTGAAAGGACATCCCGGAAGTCTGCGCTTTATTTTTAAGCCTTGCAATTACTGAGGCACCTATATCAATCACAGCCACACTCCTATCACATCATGCACCCGTTTTATCGCCTTTCTGCGCTTGGCATAAGCCAGAAGGCTCTTTATATTTTTCTTCGGGTCGGTGAGGTATGCCTGAACCGCTTTATTAAAAGTTTCCTTGTCCATGTCGGATTCATATTTGAGGCATTCACAGATAAGCCTGTCACGGTCAAGAATATTCATGGTGCAGCCATCAATTTCTATGGTAGTCACACCGTAAGAGAGGCGCTCCGGCGTCACAAAGAACGGGTTTATATGAGGATAATCAATCCCAAACCGGGAGCGGGAAGCGTTTTTGCTTATGATGATATCCCATTGCATTGGCGTCCTGTCACTGTATCCATAATAAAAAAGAGCGGTATTAAGCCAGAGTACACCCTCAGGAAAGAGACGGGCGATGACGGCCGCTTCGCCTGTATCATCAGATAGAAAACGATAATATCCTGTCTTGATTTTTTCAATGACCCCGTTTTTAATCAGACGTTTTATATCCGTGGAGTCGATTTTGAGCGCAGAAAGCTGCGAGGTTTTAAGCACCCCGTTGTTACTTGCAAATGCTTTTTCAAGGTTTTTTTTGTCCACTCAAATCACCATTAATTTACCGACAAAATATCAAAAACATCGGTATTTTAGTGTTATTATAACAAAGAGCCTGTGCCATTACTGTTCCTTCGGTCCAAAGGCCGATGCCATGCGGCTTTGACCGCATGGCATCTATATAGACCAAGAATTTTGGCGGAGGAGGTGGGATTCGAACCCACGTGCCACTCCCGTGACAACCGCATTTCGAGTGCGGCGCGTTACAGCCGCTTCGCTACTCCTCCGTGTAAAACTATTAATTTTTTAGGCAGGTTAAAATTCCTTCCTGCTAACTTACTTCTCTTTTTCCCGCTCCCGCAGTTCCCTGAAGAACCGCTTGACAATACCGGCGCATTCTTCCTCCAGCACCCCCGACACCACACCTACCTGGTGGTTAAACCGCGGTTCCCGCAGCACGTCCATGACGGAATCCACCGCCCCCGCCTTGGGGTCGGCCGCGCCATATACCACGGTTTGCACCCTGAACTGGATCATCGCCCCGGCACACATGGGACAGGGTTCAATGGTGACATACACGGTGGCCCCACCAAGCCGCCAGTCACCGATATTTCGGGCCGCCTGCCGCATGGCCACGATTTCGGCGTGGGCGGTACTGTCCAACAGGGTTTCCCTCAAGTTGTGACCCCGGCCAATAATCCCGCCCTCCAGCACTACCACGGCGCCGATGGGCACTTCCCCCAGGGCATAGGCCTTTTGGGCCTCCGCCAGAGCTTCCCGCATGTAATATTGGTGATCCGGCACCGGGTATGACTCCTTTATACAGCAACCTTTTAAGGACAGCGTTAAAATTATACCATGTTCATTGCCCCATGGCAATAAACAAGAGCTTCCATGCGGCAATGATCAATCAAAACCGGACACCGGGCCGCCCTCTGACGGTGCCTGGGCGCCGGGAAGCCTTCCAGGGCCGGGATGCTCCGGTACGGGCAGGCATTTCTGCGGGTGGTCAAACTCAGTCATGTATTTCCAGTAGCGTTTTGGCATCTGGCTCATACGGCACCGGGGGTTATGCCGGTCCGGTATCTCGATGGCAGCATAAAAATGGCGCCACAAGTCACGAAAAAATCGCTCCTGATCATCAGGTTCGGGCAGCACCAGCTCCTCCAGGGCAACAATTGCAGACCGGTAAGGGCGATACGCCAGCGCCGCACCGTGGGTCCGGTCAAAAATCAAAAAATGTTCCTCCGGATAGCGCCGGCGGAAATGCCCCGCCAGTAAGGGAAGCACATAATTTTTGGGCTCTATTTCCCCCACCAGGACCTCGTTAAACACGGAAAAGCGCAGAAATCCTTTAAGCAGATGGCTTTCTCTCTGCAAATGCTTTACGCCTTTAAAGAGTGTGTTCACCACGTCATTGGCCAGCATCTCCATCACCGGGGGGCCGTGACGGTAACCCAGGCGCAAAAACAGAAGGATGTACCGCTCCTTTTGCGGCAGACAGGTTAAAAAAGCGTGCCGCACGAAATCCAGAGCGCCACGCCCCATTTTTTTGGGAATAGAGATCAGCACACGGTTGGCCTTTTGGGAGTCGGTGGCGATTTCTTTCACAGGCAGAAGTACAGTCCGGGACATGTCCCGGGATAAAATATCCGCCGGAATTTCCCTTTGCGCGTAACTTTCAAAGACGCAGCACAGCAGCCCGGCAAAGCTCCCGTCATAAAGATAAATCACAGCTGGCCGGTCAAGCATTTTTGAGCCTCCTCCCAACCAGATGACGGCTCATCAAAAAGGTAAAGCTGCTTCGCTTCCGGCTCCGGGTGGAAATTCCCGTAGTACAGGCGGAGGGCTTTTTCAGACATCAAAGCCCGCAGCACCGCATCCCGGTCGATTTTCAGGCCGTCCATCATTTTACCGCCGCAGGTGATGAAATACCGGGCGCGTTTCAGTACAACCCCCAGTTTTTTCAACGCGTCGAAGGTGAGAGCGGCGGTGCGCCGGGCGGTTGCAATCCGCCTGGCGCCGGTTACGCCGATGCCGGGCACCCGCAGCAAATCGCCATACGGCGCGCTGGTTACGTCCACCGGGAAAAATTCCATGTGGTTGAGAGCCCAGTTGCATTTGGGATCCACATAGGGATTGAAGCTCTGGTGCCCTTCGTCCAGAAGTTCGCGGGCGGTAAAACCGTAAAACCGCAGCAGCCAGTCCGCCTGATAAAGACGGTGCTCCCGCAAAAGCTGGGGCTTGGCGTCAATGGAGGGCAGCAGAGCGTTTTGGGCCACCGGCACATAGGCGGAAAAGAAAACCCGCTTCAGTTTGTATTTTTTATATAAGCTTTCAGTTAAATTTAAGATCTGCAGATCCGTCTCCGGCGTGGCGCCTATAATCATCTGGGTGCTCTGGCCGGCGGGAGCGAACCTTGGCGCATGAACATATCGTTTTCCGTCTGCGGCGCTTTCTTTTATGTGCTTGTAAATATAGCCCATGGGCGTCAAAATGGCGTCCTTTGACTTGTCCGGCGCCAGCAGCTGCAAGCTGTTCCGGGAGGGAAGCTCGATATTCACACTGACCCGGTCCGCCAGTGCGCCAATGCAGGCAATCAGCCGGCTGTCTGCGCCCGGAATAATCTTGGCGTGAATATATCCGGCAAAACGATGCTCCCGCCGCAGCAGGCGCAGAACCTCCAGCATTTGCTCACAGGTGTAGTCGGGATTTCTGAGCACGCCGGAGCTCAGAAAAAGGCCTTCAATATAATTGCGGCGGTAAAAATTGAGCGTCAGCTCCACCAGCTCACGGGGCGTAAAGGTTGTCCGGGGCACATCGTTGGAACGGCGGTTAACGCAGTATTGGCAATCATAGACGCAGACATTGGTCATCAACACCTTCAACAGTGAAATGCACCGCCCGTCCCCCGCAAAGCTGTGGCAGATGCCGCAGGCCACCGTACTGCCCATGCCCCCGGCAGCCGCCTTTTTATCCACCCCGCTGGATGTACAGGCCACGTCATATTTTGCCGCACCCGTCAGTATTTCCAGTTTACGAAAAACATCCACCAGCACCAGCTCCTTCACAGTCTTTATCGTACCATAGAACACGTGTTCTAGTAAAGAGCTTTTGCCGGGCCGGCATTATCACCAATGGTTAATCGCCAGCCCCCGCCGGGACTTCCACCCTATAGACAACGCCCGGCCTTATGCTATTGTTTATGGTGGAAGATAAAGGGCAGGTTTTAATTTTTCTTCATCACTTGTTTTTTTATAAAAGACCGGATTTCGGGAACATATCCGCTGTTTATATTAAAGAAGGGGGATAAAAGCAAAATCCATTTGTAATGCGAATAAAATCTTGAACTGTAACACATGATATGTTACAGTGATTAAAATTTGCGTTACAGGAGATGCATGTATGAAACAGGTGATGGAGGAACTGCTGCACATCCCATGTGAAGAAAAGGAATTTCCCGGCATAGATGCCCTCCCCTTGTTTTTGCGGGGGTCTTATCGTTTAAAGGTTCTTCACGTTGCGGATACAAGCTTTTTAACGGCTTCGCCAATAGAAAAGGTCAACCTTTCCTCTATGCGCAAGCATAGAAAACAACTGATGGAACTTGCAGGCATGAAGTGTGCATTCCGCTTTGAAGGAATATCTTCTTATACCAGGCAGAAAATGCTGGAGGAAGGAATCCCTTTTATATTAGAGGGAAAGGAGCTTTACCTGCCGTTTCTGGGTGTGGTGCTGAACAGCAACAGGAAAGAAAAGAATCCTCCTTCGAGGATTTCTTACCTCACCCAAAAAATGCTGCTGACTGTCCTTTATAAAGGGATTACCAATTCTACCGTCACAAAGATGGCAAAAATTCTGGGAGTCAGCAAAATGTCGGTGACCCGTTGTTTCGATGAACTGGATGCTTTTCATCTGGGTCTTATCGAAAATAACGGAACGGCCGGCCGCTACTTCATATGGAACAAAACGAAAAGGGATCTTTGGGAGAGGGTTCGGCCAATCTTGCGCAACCCGGTTGAAAAAGAGTTTTTGCTGGACTGTACACCGCCATGTCCGCTGCCTATGAGTGGATTAACGGCAATCAGCCATTTTTCTATGTTAGCAGATAACTCCTATCCTACCTATGCCATATCCAAGCAGGCCATTAGGGACCTGCATCTCGAAGACCTGCCGCAAGTACCGCAGGGAGAGCTTCCCGCGGCAGTCATACAGGTGATGGGATACGCGTATCTTCACGAGGATGACACCAAGCTTGTAATTGATCCCCTTTCCGCAGTATTGTCACTTTCGCAGGAGGAAATGAACGATCCGCGCATTGAAGGTGCAGTGGAAGAAATTATGGAGGAATTTGTTTATGATCGGACTTGATGTGTTCAAGGAATACTTTAGGGACTATTCGGAGCAGTATGTTTTAATCGGCGGCGCCGCATGTGATATCATTTTCGAGGAGTTAGACACTGCGTTTCGTGCGACGAAAGATTTAGATATGGTACTGATCGTAGAAGCGCTTACTCCGGAGTTTGGCCGAAAGTTCTGGCAGTTTGTAAGGGACGGCGGCTACGAAAATCGGGCCAAGAGCAGCGGAATACCGCAGTTTTACCGCTTTGACAGGCCCAGGATACCCGGATTCCCTTATATGATTGAATTGTTCTCCATGGCGGAAGATACTCTTCTCGGAGAAGATGCGGGGCCCTGCATTCCCTTGCCTCTAGGTGATGAAATTTCAAGCCTGTCAGCTATCCTGCTGAACAAGGACTATTATTCCATGCTGCTGAAAGGTAAAACGGTGCTTTCTGAAATTGCGGTATTGTCGCATACATATTTAATTCCTTTTAAGGCAAAAGCATGGTTGGACCTCCGTGAAAGGAAAGCCCAAGGGCAGCATATTGATGAAAAAGACATTCGCAAGCATAAAAACGATATTTTGCGGCTAGCAACTCTTTTGACCCATACTGAACGATGCGAGTTGGCAGAACCAGTCCGCCGGGATATGTCTATCTTCATTGACAATTTGCGCCTGGACCCAATCAATCTCAAAACATTGAAAATCTCGGGCACGACTTTTGAGGATATTATAGCAGTATTGTCCCAGGTCTATTTGAAATAAGAGATTAGCGGCATATAATACGGAAGGCCTTGCACCTAATCTCCGCTGGCAGAAAAGGTCTGCGTCAGCCGAAAAGCCATTGGGAAAGGAACCGAGGTAGGAAATGAACTTAAACAAACAAAACAGGGCCGACGTCAAAATTGGCGCCAGAGTAAATATCGTTCTCAAGTCCGACCAGCGCACCAGCAAGCTGGCATTGTGGTGAAACTGCTGACAAAGAGCAACTTTCATCCGCATGGCATTAAGGTTATGCTGGAGGACGGACAGATAGGCCGGGTGCGGCAGATAATGGCAATGTAGGCATATATGTCGTCCAAATCGCGGTATGCATAGGGCAGCAATTTTACAATGTATTCATCTTCCAAAATGCTTCCTCTTTAATTTCGATAGAGCTTCCCTTGCATCAACAAGCCGATTACAAAAAGTATACTCGGCCTCAGCTTCCGCGATAGCGGCGTCGAGTTCACGGCCTTCCAGTATGGCATCGAAGGTTTCGATGCTCATAACAACTAAATCGCCATAGCCGTTTTTCGTTATGAATCACAAAACAATTTTTTGTAAAATAGTTTTGCGGATATAAACCAAAAAACCTTTCGACATAATAATGTTTTGCGGATTTGTTATTGTTTCAAATTCGACAACTAACGATTCGAAATGCGGTCGTCACATTTCTGATGGTTTAGTAGATGGTATCCCAACCTATAGACGATGCCCATGCCGGGCGTACTGGAGAAAAGCCTGCCCCCGTAAGAAAGGGCAGGCTTTTCGTGACTCCCGGCCTTATGCTATTGTTTATGTTTCCTCCCTCTTATAGCCTCAACTTTTGTTTTGGCAGGCAGCAAAGAGTTACTTTGACAGCAGGCTATAGAGCACCTGGCCCATTTCGGCTCTGGTAGTGGTACTTGCCGGAGAAAGCTTTCCGCCGCTGCCGCTGATGGTCCCTGTTTCGGTCATCAGTTTCATGGCTTCCTTTGCCCAGGATGCGATCTGTTCCGCATCGCTAAAGCTAGACAACGGTTTTCCTGTATCGCCTTTTGGCAGTTCATTGATTACCTTTAATGCATTGTAAAGCAGGGTAAACATTTCCTGACGGGTAATCTCCTTACCCGGTGCAAATATGTTATTGCCTACGCCCCTGGATATGCCCAATCTCTTGGCTGCGGCCAGGTGGCCCGTATACCAGGTGCTGCCCGCGTCCGCAAAGTTATCTGTTGGGTTTACATCAGGAGCGATGCCGTAAGCTCTCATCATCATCACCAGGAATTCTCCACGGGTTAGTTTTGCATCAGGCCTGTAATTGCCGCCTCCCGTACCCGCAGCGATGCCTCTTGCCGCGATAAAGCCCACTGCCTTACTGTACCACGCGTTTGCCGCCACATCATTGAAGCTCACTTTATTGTACCCTATGGCATACAGTGAGAAGTGGTTTGTCTTGAAGCTCACTGTGCCGGTTTCCGGGTCATAGATGCAATTGCTTACGATTTCCAGATTGCCTTCCGCGTTAATGTAGTAGATAACGATAGCATCTGTATCCTCACCGTCTTTAGGCGTGTAAGGTATGGCTACCGATACGCTGCCTCCGAACTCTGAAATCGTCTTATCGCCGCTGGTGACGCTGAAATTGAACACAGGACGATCTCCCACAGCCTGTTGTGCTTCGGCTGAAAGGGTGGAGACTTCTACTTTTGATACTGTTATCTTCACATCCTCTGACGTTTGATCGGATATGGCGGAGAGGGCATTTGCATCAAAGGTAATGGCAGCAATCGGCGTGGATGCCGTAAGTGCATCCGTGTTGCCGTCCGCGGCCAGGTCTATGGCTTCTTTTGGGATGATGGTTTCTACGCTTGTGACATCCGCCGGGGCTTCTACCTTGATCTCAACAACAGCTGCCGTACCGCCTCCTTGCCTCCCGGCTTCCGCCAATGCCTGGCTGATAGCATCGCTTATCTGTTCCCGGGTAACGGCCGCGGTTGCTTTGCCGTTATCATCAACAGTGGCTGTAGTGGTTGTCGTGGCAGTCGCCGTATTTCCTGTTGTTTCTGTTTTCGGTGCTTCTTCTTTGGGCGGTTCTGCCGGTGGAGTAGTTGGCGTACTGCCGCCACCTCCGCCGCTTGGCGCTGCGTTGACGGTCACGCTGATGCTGACATTCAGGGCAATGCTGCTAGGATTTATCACTCCGGCGGGCAGGGTGACTGTGCCTCCCACCGCAAAGGTCTGTTCGGCGGTATCACCGGGGTTATAGGAGCTGGAAGCTACATCCCAGGTCACATCGGCCTGGACGTTTCCGTCGTCGGTAACCAAGGTTACTTTAGTCGGCAGGCCCAGGGCCGCCGCTGTTTTCTCCGTGCCGTTGGCTACGCCGGTGACAGCGCCGGGCGCTGTGATGCTCACAAAGGTCTTATCTGTGCTTACGAGCGCCTTGTAGACTGCCACGGTCATCGGTGAGCCGGAGATCGTGTAGCCTGCCGGTGCCGATACCGCCACCGATACATTCCCCTGGGTGGTTACTGAATCCAGAGCGATGGACCAGCTTGTTCCAGAGCCCGTCAAAGCTCCCTTGGTCACTTCACCGGTTCCGTCGGTGATGGTTATATTCTCCCCTGTCAGTCCGGCAATGGCTGGAGAGAAGGTAAGGTCAATCTTCGTGGATGTCGTTGTATCGGCCACACCGTCTGCAACTGCCATCTGCAATGTGACTTGCGCCTGCGGGGTTGCGGTCATAGACGCTTCTTCACCACCGCCCTCGCTGTTGACCGCCCGTACCTTGAAGGTGTAGCTCTGGCCGTTGGTCAGGCTGGTGAAGAGATGGTCCGTATCGCTGTCCGCGCCCGTCCATGTGGAGCCGCCGTCGCTGGAGACCTCATAGCCGGTGATCTCGGCGCCGCCGTCGTTCTCGGGAGGCGTCCAACTCAGCGTCACCTGCCCATTGCCGGGCGTTGCGCTCAGATTCTGCGGTGCAGTGGGGACGGTGTGATTTATCGGCGCATCCTCCCAAATGGCGTACAGAACCAGATTTTCTTCCGGCATGGTCACGATTTCTTCCGGCTGGTAGCCCGTACCAGTGCCGCCCGTCGCGGTGTTCCACTCTTTGAATTGCTTGCTGGCAGGTGCGCCGAACATGTTCTGAGCGGCCAAGAAGGTTTCATTTTCGGCCTTATATGTTTGGGCGGGGGCAGTACCCGTACCGCCGTTGGCGTTATAGTCAAAATAGTGATAATAGATGATTTCGGAGTCTGAACCAACGGTAGCTGTTGGCCCGTCGCCGCCCAGAAAAATATTGCTGTTACCCCCGAAAATTGTGACTTCGGGGTATACATGGACGACAGCCGCTCCAATGACATCACCGCCCACGTTGTTAGGAAAATAAGTTGCTCCAGGATTCCATAGATGATGTGCTGTTTTCCCTCCCGCAAAAACCGCCGCGGAAGCCTCTCCGGTATTATTGATCCGGCCACTCCGCAAGTGGATTGTTACGGTTCTTGTACTAACCAGCGATCCCGCACCGTAAATGTTTTTTCCTACGGCGGCGTTATCTTTCAGCGTAATGGCGACATCGCCATCTTCCAAGACAGCGGGTAAATTGATGCTCAGGCTCTGTTGGGCACGGCCGCCAATCAAATCGCCTTGAATGATTGCCTCGTCGCCTGCGGTAATCTCAATTTGACCTGCCACAGAGCCTACGTCGCCGCCATAGACATTGCCTACAATAGCATCTCCGCCAATGTCGATACTGACGTTATTTGATGTGCTGTCTTCATACACTCCTCCTCCGGAAATGAACCGCTCGCAGAAGCCCCCCGTCATTGTTATGGTGGTTGACCCTGTTACTTCACCATATTGCGCGCCTCCAAAAACTCTGTCGAGGGTGCCGCCGCTGATGGTGATAGTGCTATTGACTACACTTGTATATTTGATATCGCCAGCGCCGCCGCCAAATACGCAATCAGCGATATTGCCCCCCGAAATGTTTATGTTTGTATTTTCTACATCTCCCTGGGCTCCGCCCCCAAACACAACAAAAAATTGACCGCCTTCTATGGTCACATTGCTGGTCGTTACGCTTCCGTAGTTTCCTCCGCCAAAGAGGCTCTTAAAATAATCGGCATCAGCATCTTTGATGGTGATATTTGTGCTGCCGACAGTGCCGTAACCGCTGCCGCCAAAGACGGTTTCGGTAAACGTACCGTTCTCAATGGTCAGGGTTGCCGTACCTGCAACATTGCCATTCCATCCGCCGCCATATACCCATTTGAATGTTCCTCCCTTTATGGTAACATCCGTGTCTGCAACTGTGCCGGAATCGTTGCCGCCAAAGACGGTTTCGTTAAACGTCCCGTTCTCAATGGTCAGGTTTGCCGTGCCTGTAATATCGCCATTCCATCCGCCGCCATATACCCATTTGAATGTTCCTCCCTGTATGGTCAGGTTGGTGTTGCCGGTAACGGTTCCCTCCCGACTGCCTCCATAGACCGTATTGTTGAATGTGCCGCTTATTATGGTGAGCGAAGTATCGCCCGTATGGTCGCCGTTTGCCCAGCCGCCGTAAATGAACATATTGCTTATGTTTGTGAAAATCGGGGAAGCAAACGCTGTGTCGGTGGCAAGATACATATTGGTGGTTCCATACACCTCTTTGATGACGGCCGGCGTACCGTTGGCATAAATACATGTGCCGTCGGTGGTGGGGTCGGCTGCTGAATTCGCCAGCGCCGCAGCGGGCAGCAGGCACATCACCATGTAAAGCGCCAGCAGCAGGCTCCCCGCTTTTTTCCATGCTCGTTTCATTTGAATTGATTCCTCCTGACTAAAATGTTCAACAGGTATCCTCCTCCTGTTATCAAAACCTGTTTAATTTTCATTGTGGTTCTTTCCGAGTCTTTGCCGTCTCGTGTTTCTTGGAGCCATCCCGTGTCATCATTACTTTATAATAGAAAGTATTTGAGCCGTCCGAAGACACGACCTTAATGTAGACATGGGCTCCGTGGTAGCTCTTACCCCCATCCGGCCATACTTCATAAGGAATTTCTACACTGTCTGTCTCCCGATGGCGGCCGGCACCATTCTCACATTGCGGTGGTGCACGGTAAAAATGTTGCCTTCCCCATCCACAGCCATATCACAAACGGTGCCTATGGGAGCGGCGGCGACAGGGATATCACTGGGCTGCGGGTAAATGACCACTTGACTTGTTTCTTCATTTTCTGTCCCCCCCTTATAGTCTGGTTTTTCGATATCATTCTAAGGACAATATGCCGCTTATGTAGTTTATCAGTGTAATTTGCAGCAAACAATTACACCGGTGTGAGGATTTTTTAAATAATTTTTTTGACGGTGTGAGGGTTTATTGATACAATAAACATGTACGAGTACGAGGAAAATCAGAGGGGTTTAATTTATGTCGATTATTAGTTTTGAAAATGATAAGTTCATACCCGCGCCGCTGCCTGAAATCTGTGCGCCGAGACACGAACTGTTAAATTTGTATTACCGGGCTGCGGAAAACCGCTTGGCTGTGGTCTGCTCGCCTGCGGGATATGGAAAGACTGTTTCTACGCTGCTATGGGTGAAAAACTCAGGGCGCAGATCGGTTTGGATTGGGCTGGATGAGTATGATAACGCGCCGTTTGTATTCTATAAGACGTTTTGCACGGGTATCTTGTCCGTTCAACCGGGCAATAAAAAAATGGAGAAGCTGTTAAAAAGCGAGACATTTTATTCCGCGCCTGTTGAGCACACCATCAATCTTTTACTGGAGCTTGTGCCCGATGGACGGTCTTACGCTTTGATTTTTGATGATTTACATAAAATTACCAATAAAAGGATTTTAAAATCCCTGCCGCTTATTCTAAAACGTTTGCCCCATTCTTTTGTGGTTCTGCTTTTAAGCCGCAGCAGTCTTCCCAAAGAATTCAAAGAATTTGTTGAAAGCAGAAAGGGTATCCTGATCACGGCAAACGAGCTTGCTTTTTCAGCGGAGGAAATAAGAAATTATTACAACGCTTTAGGGCGCAGCATTACCAAGGCGCAGGCGCAAGCGGTTTTCGGCACGACCGGAGGCTGGGCTATCGGAATCAATGTGCTGTCCCAAAGTGACTATCTGAAAGCCCCGCAAAAAGGCGGGCAAATTCTGGAAAACTATATTGAAAAGAATGTTTGGGAGAAATGGAGTGAAGAGCTGCGGGAGTTTATGCTGGTTTCTTCTGTGGCAAACGAGATGGACGCCGGGCTGTGCAGCATTCTTACGGGCAAAAAAAACGCTGATGAAACGCTGGAAAAGCTGGTTGAGCAAAACTTATTTGCCTTCAAAACCTCTGTGGGCACCTACCGGTATCATCATCTGTTTTTGGAATTTCTGCGGAACAAGCTGAAAGAACGTCCGGATATCAATGTCCGGGCGCTGAATATGAAAATAGCCGATCTTTATTTTGACCGGCAGAATTTTTTCGAGGCGCTTGACTACTACGTAAAAGCGGAAGACCATCAGGGAATCAGCATGTGCTACTATGAGCTAAATGCCAATTATCTGGATTTTAGCGTTGAGGAGTGGCTCAATTATTATATGGTTTATATCTATGACAATCTTTCGGAGGAATTTATCAAAAACAATCTTACGCTGTTCGCAGAGTCCGTTTGGGCGAATTTTCTCAATGGAAACGCGGAAGCAACGCTGCGGTATATTGATCTGTTTAACGATTATCTTACTTCCAAAGACAACCCGGGTATGTTTTTGGAAAACGATATCATCGGATTTGCCTGTACGATCTGGTTTGCCGATTTCCGGCGAAATATCTATGAGTATGCCGAGGATTTTTCCAAATGGGTAAGTACATTGCCTGAAAGAAACTCTGAAGGCATAGAGATTTATACAACGACGATTACGCAGAATTTTCCGCTTATGCACCGCTCTGTTTTCGACTGTCTGGAAATCGTTTCTGATATGGACAACCGCTTACAGGCCATCAGAAAAGCATTCGGCACTTTGTTCCATAAGGAAGTCGATGTGTTTTTCTATTGTGTAAAGGCCGGGCTTTACTATGAGCTGAATCATCTTGAAAAAGCGCATGAAGCAATTATGCTTGCCCAAAACGAACTCAAAACAGACCTTCGGTTTGAGATGCACTTCTGTGTTTTTATGCTTTTATCCCAAGTATTATATGCCATAGGAAAAACAAAAGAATCGGAAAGCACAAGGACATATTTCTCCCAGCGAATGCAAGAGGAAAACGCCCTGTATCTGAATCCGAATTTCCTTGCGGTTGATATCAAGCACAGGCTTTGGGACGCTGACCGGGAAGCCGCGCGTATGTGGCTGGAACAGCATTTTATCACGGAGGACGAACAGCTCCGTTTTTATAAGCTCTGGCATTATTTCACTACCGCACGGGCTTATATCGTACTGTCAGAGAAAGAAAAGGCCATGGATTATCTCGTCAAACTGGAAAACCTGAATACAGATTATAACCGTCCGCTGGATGCTGCCGAAGCCGGTGTACTGCAAGCCGTGCTGAAATGGGCCATCGGTTTCCGGAAAGAAGCCGTGCAGATGCTTGAAGATATTATGGTTGCATTGCAGCCCTACAGCGCCATCCGCATCATTGCGGACGAAGGCGCGGCCGTGCTGCCTATTTTAAAAAAGATCGCCGTCAAGACGGCTCGGGCTGATTATCAGGGTCAGCTTGACGGACGCTATTTGAACCAGGTTCTGCTTTGCGCCTACGAGGTATCCAAAAGGCACAAAGGGATTGCGACCCACTTCAATGAAAAGCCGGTCAAGCTGTCAAAACAGCAAAAGTATGTTCTTACGCTGCTGGCGCAGGGATACAAAAATGCGGAAATCATCAACATAACGGGTCTAACCATCAATACCATCAAGGCGCATACAAAGATTATCTTTTCCAAACTCAATGTCAACAAGGCGGCGGACGCGATTATTGAAGCAAAAAGGCTGGGTTTGATTGAGTCGTAGACCGCTTTGCACACTGTCCGGTAAGCGAAAAGCGTACTGTTCAATGGGTTTGAGATTTAATCCTTTGTGACTTCTTACTTCCCTCCAGGACAAACTTTCCATTGCCTTAAAGGTTGTAATTAGCTGAAGCAGTTCCCTACCTTGCCAGTCAGATAACTGACAATGGTTACTGCATACATTCCTAAAAGATATGCAACTTCATTCGTAGGTTTATAGTAATTCAATTAATTCTTCAATGGTGAGATTCGCCTGCTCCAAAATGCTTTTAACATGAAACACTTACCTGCACTTCAGCAAACTCTACGTCCCCCGGTGGTATCGGCTCACCAATTAACTTTAGCGCTTCAATATGACCGGCAATAGCTTCCTGGATGCGCTCCAGGGCTTCCTCCCTATTCTTACCCTGAGTAAAACAACCCGGGAGAGCGGGAACGGTAACAACGTAAACTTGTGTCTCATTATCCCAAGAAAGGATAACTTTGAACTTTCGCTGCATTGGCGGATTCCTCCTTTTTATCGGGGATGAATTCAAACAGATCCCCCGGTTGGCAGTTGAGAGCGGCGCAAATGCGATTTATAACAGAGACGTCCATTCTAGTAATTGAACCGTTGTAGATCGCGTAAAGCGTATTTTTATTAACTCCGCTCATTTCGTGTAGCTTTGGTATTTTCATATTTCCTTTTTCAAAAAGCACTCTATCAAGATTAAATTTAATCACAACAATCCCTCCTGGTAATATATGTGCATTATATAGTGAATAAGACAAAAAATCAAATAAACATAATATTTTTTACAATGAACAATTGACACTTAACAGTGCATAAAATACAATGAAGTCAATAAAAATTACAACAAAGATTTTAAAAAAGGAGGGTAAGCAATGGCGTTAAAGTTGGAAACCTATCCTTAGACGGGTAAAATAACCCTCAAAAATAGTTGATGCTCCCCAAAATGCTCCCAATAAAAAAATATCCCGTTTGGGATAAAATGCAAACCCCGCAAGCGTTGCGGGGCTTAACTTTTCTGGTGCGCCCGAAAGGACTCGAACCTCCGACACGCGGTTTAGGAAACCGCTGCTCTATCCTCTGAGCTACGGGCGCCTGTATCCTTTTTAAAGACACAACAGCGACACAACCGGCTTTTCAAGCTGTTGTCGCTGCAAAACTTGCTGGCGTGCCTGGAGGGACTCGAACCCCCAACCTTCTGATCCGTAGTCAGATGCTCTATCCAATTGAGCCACAGGCACTTAACCTTTATTTGCGGAATCGCAAATATTATTTTAACAAAAGGAGCGGTCAAAGTCAATAGGGGCAGAAACCACGGAAGTGTAATCTTCCGTGGTTTGCAGGTTCTGGCGGAGAGAAAGGGATTCGAACCCTTGATACGAGTTTTAGCCCGTATAATCGCTTAGCAGGCGACCGCCTTCGACCTACTCGGCCATCTCTCCACGGTATGATTTAACTGTGGCGGAGGAGGTGGGATTCGAACCCACGGAACCCGTAAAGGTTCAACGGTTTTCAAGACCGCCTCCTTAAACCGCTCGGACACCCCTCCAGCTAAAACGCTTAACCAGAGACAATAAATAGTATAGCATGACGCCCAAACCGTGTCAACAGAAGAGACGCGCATGGAATCAGTTCCCTTAACGCGCGTCTCAAGGTACTTTTATCCTTAATACACCGGCCAATAATTTGGCCGGGCTCTATTCAAAAAAAGTGCAAGAGGGGCACGCTTGGAATCAGTTCCCTGCCGCTATTTTATTTCGGTCAGGCCGCCCAGGTAAGGCTGCAGCGGCGCCGGCACTTTAACCGTTCCCGCCGCGGTCTGGAAGTTCTCCAGGATGGCCGCCACGGTGCGCCCCACCGCCAACCCGGAGCCGTTTAAGGTGTGCGCGAAAAGTGGTTTGCCCTTCCCCTCGCGGTAACGGATATTGGCCCGGCGGGCCTGAAAATCCCTAAAATTGCTGCAGGAGGAAATTTCCTTGTAGCTGTTGTAGCTGGGCAACCAGACCTCGATATCGTAAGTTTTGGCTGAGCTGAAGCCCAGGTCGCCGGTGCTTAGCGCCACCACCCGGTAAGGCAGCCCCAGCAATTGCAGGATCCGCTCGGCGTTCAAAGTCAGCTTCTCCAGTTCCTCCCAGGAATCTTCCTGGTTGGAGAACTTCACCAGTTCCACCTTATTGAACTGGTGCTGCCTGATCAAACCCCGGGTATCGCGTCCCGCCGCCCCGGCCTCGGCCCTGAAACAGGCGCTGTAAGCACAGTGATAAATGGGCAGCTTGCCGCCGTCCAGTATTTCACCGGCGTACAGGTTGGTCACCGGCACCTCGGCGGTGGGGATCAGGTAATAGTCCGTGCCTTCCACCTTAAACATATCCTCGGCAAACTTGGGCAATTGGCCGGTGCCGGTCATGCTGGCGCTGTTGGCCATGTAGGGGGGCAGCACTTCCACGTAGCCGTGTTCCCGGGTATGGGTGTCCAGCATGAAGTTGATCACCGCCCGCTCCAGGGCGGCCCCCAGGCCCTTGTAAAAGGTGAACCGGGCGCCGGTGACCTTGCCGCCGCGTTCAAAATCCAGTATGTCCAGCGCTTCTCCGAGATCCCAGTGCGCTTTTGGTTTAAAGGTGAATTGCGGGGGTTCGCCCCAGCGGCGCACCTCCACATTGTCGTTTTCGTCGCGGCCCACGGGCACGTCGTCATCCGGGATATTGGGAATACCCAGCAGCGTTTGCTGAATCTCGCCTTCCAACCCGCGGAGCTCGTCGTCCAGATCCTTGATGGCCGCAGATACGTCTCTCATTCCCAGCACCATTTCCTCGGCGGGCTGGCCTTCCTTCTTCAGCCGGCCGATTTCCTCGGAAACCACGTTGCGTTTGTTTTTTAGCCTTTCCGCCTCCACCAGTTTCTCCCGGCGGCGTTCGTCCAGAGCCAGGAAAGGTTCCAGGGAAATATTCGCGCTCCGCTTTTCCAGGGCGGTTTTAACCACCTCCGGGTTGTTGCGCACAAATTTCAAATCCAGCATGCTATCTACCTCCAGCGTGTCGCCTGTGTTCCCGTGTGTTTATATTATTGCCATATATTGTCCGCGGCATAAAAAGATGCCGGTGTTTAGCCGGCATCATTATACCATATTTTGCATACGGATAAAACCCGGGCCGTCTACAGGCTGACGAATTTAACCCCCAGCACGCCGTCGATTCCGGCAATTTGTTTTAGCGTGTCTTCGGGCACCGGCGCGTCCACCGTAAGCATCATCACGGCCTGGCCGCCGATTTCCTTGCGGCCCACCTGCATGCCGGCAATGTTGATGTTGTGCTCACCGAACAGCATGCCTACCGGGCCGATGATTTTGGGCTGGTCCATGTGGGGCACGTAAAGCATGTTGCCCTCGGGATGTACGTCGATACGGTACCCGTCAATGGCCACGATGCGGGGGTCGTCATCCCTGAACAATGTGCCGGCCAGGGTTTTTTCCCCCTTGTCGGTGACGGCCTTCACGGTAATCAGGCTGGCATAGCCGTTGGCCCGGCCGTTGACGGTCTGGCTGACGTTAATGCCGCGGTTTTTGGCCAGCAGGGTGGCGTTAATGTAGTTTACCGACGATTGCAGCACCGGGTCCAGGTACCCTTTGACCAGGGCGGTGGTAATGGGGGTTACCTCCCCGCCGGCGATGTCGCCGCCGTACACGATCTCCAACCGGCTGGTTCGGCCTTCCACCACCTGGGACAGGAATTGGCCCAGTTTTTCAGCCAGTTTCAGATACGGTCTTACCGTCGCCATCACTTCGGGGTTAATGGAAGGGATATTAACGGTGTTGCGCACTATTTTGCCCCGCAGCGCGTCCACAATTTCCTCGGCTACGTCGTAGGCCACGTTAAGCTGCGCCTCGGCGGTGGAGGCCCCCAGGTGCGGAGTGGCAATGAAATTATCCAGCCCCAAAAGCGGCCCGTCGGTATAGGGCTCCTTTTCAAAAACGTCCAGTGCCGCACCGGCCACTTTGCCCGCCGTCATGTATTTGTAAAGAGCTTCCTCGTCGATAATGCCGCCCCGGGCGCAGTTCAGCACCCTCACGCCGTTCTTCATGACGGCAAAGGCTTTTTCATTCAGCATATGATAGGTTTCCTTGGTTTTGGGCATGTGGATGGTGATAAAATCCGCTTGTTTTAACACGCCTTCCAGGGAATCAATTTTAATGCCCAACTGCGCTGCTTTCTCTTCGGTGATGTATGGATCATAGGCCACGATGTCCATCTCCAAAGCCTGCGCCCGGCGGGCCACCGCCGAACCGATGCGGCCCAGCCCGATAATGCCCAGCACCTTGTTGCGCAGTTCAACCCCCAAAAAAGCTTTTTTATCCCAGACGCCGTTTTTAATTTTGGTCACCGCCTGGGGAATATTCCTGGCCAGGGCCAGCATCATGGCGATGGTGTGTTCGGTGGCGGCGATGGTGTTGCCGTCCGGAGCGTTAACCACCAGCACGCCGTGCCGGGTGGCGGCGTTCAGGTCGATATTGTCGACTCCCACGCCGGCCCGCCCCACCACTTTGAGTTTCGGCGCGTTTTCCAGCACCCGGGGCGTCACCTTGGTGGCGCTGCGCACGATCATGCCGTCGTAGTCGCCGATTACGCCAATCAGTTCGTCTTCGGTCATCTTGCTGCCCATGACCACTTCAATGTCCGGTTCCGTCAGCAGGGGCTGCAGACCTTGCTCGGAAACCCCGTCCATAACCAGTACTTTGTATTCCGCCATTATTGCCGCACCTCCAGAAGTACTTGCTGGGCCGCTTTAACGCCGGCGCCCAGTTCCACCGGGCAGCCCATCCGGGCCAGGGCCATTTCCAGGCCCGCCACAGCGATGATCGCGTCCATTTTATCCGCGTACCCCATATGCGCGATGCGCAATATTTTATTCTTTAACTGCGCCTGGCCGCCGGCAAAGGTAATGCCGTATTCCTTACGCAGCACCTTACGGATATCGTCGGCCCCGATGCCTTCCGGAGCCCAGACCGAGGTAACCACCGGCGAGGCGCAGGCGTCGTCGGCCACCAGTTTCAGACCCAGCGCCCGCAGGGCGGCCCGGACAGCGTCCCGCAATAGCTTGTGCCTGGCGTACACGTTGTCCATGCCCTCGGCCAGCAGCATATCCAGGGCGGCGTTTAAACCAATGAACAGGGATACCGCCGGGGTGAATGCGGTGTTCCATTTGGGGTACTGCTTTCTGGCCTTGCGCAGGTCGAAATAGTAACGGGGCGACTTGTTCTCTTCAATTACTTTCCAAGCCTTGGCGCTGATGCTCTGCACCGCCAGCCCCGGCGGCAGCATCAGTGATTTTTGGGAGCCGGTGGTCAGAATATCTACCTGCCACTGGTCCACCTTGATTTCAATGCCGCCCACGCCGCTGACCCCGTCAACCACCAGCAGGGCCGGAGTAGCGGCCACTATTTTGCCGATGGCTTCAATATCGTTGACCACCGCGGTAGAGGTTTCGTTCTGGGTGGCAAACACTACCTTGATATCCGGGTGAGCCGCCAGCCGTTCCTTTACCACCTGCGGGTCAACGCAGGTGCCCCACTCGAAATTCTCCTCAATTACCTCGGCGCCGTAGGCCCGGCAAAGCTCGGTCCAGCGTTCGCCGAATTTACCGCCCACCAGCGTGAGCACCTTGTCGCCGGGGCTTACGGTATTGGCCACCGCCGACTCCATGCCCCCGGTACCGGAGCTGGTCAGCACGTAGATTTCATTTTGGGTTTGAAACAGCCTTTGCAGCTTGGCGATGATCCCGCTGTGCAATACCTGGAAATCCTCACTGCGGTGGCCGATTACGGGCGTGGTCATGGCCCCGGTTACCGCGGGCGGCACCGGTGTCGGCCCCGGTATCATCAAGTATGCTTTGTCCTTCATTTTTTACTCCTCCCCATGCGGCAATTGTAATAGCAAACGAAATGCAATATGTTCCCATAACGCTAAAAAAATTAAACCTCCCGTCCCCTGTAGAATTTCACAGGGACGAGAGGTTGATTCCCGCGGTGCCACCCGGATTGGCCCCATGCCGGAACATACCCCGGCTTTTAAGGCCCACTTAATTAAAATAACGGATTAAATCCGTACCCGCCTACTTTTTATTTCAGCGGGTCCCCTCCGGGGAGCCTTTTCGCCGCCGGCACGCACCGGTTCACACCACCCACCGGCTCTCTGGAACAATACTGGCAGTTACTTTACCCCTGCATTGGGTTTGCTTTATGTAAGTTACTAATAAATATTACTACAACCGCTTTTTTTTTGCAATAGTTTATTTAATCCCCAAAAAAAAGCGATGCAGACGCAAATCGTCGGTCAGTTCAGGGTGGAACGCGCACACCAGGAAACGACCCTGCCTGGCGCAAACGATCTTGTCGCCGTATGTGGCCAGTGCCTCCACCCCGTCGTCCACCCCGGTGATATAGGGCGCCCTGATAAACACGGCCCGAAAGGGCTGCTCGCCCAGACCCGTCACCGGCAGGTCGGCCTCAAAGCTGTCCACCTGCCGGCCAAAGGCGTTGCGCTCCACTTCCATATCCATCAAGCCCAGGTTTGTCTGCTGTGAATCGCGGATCCTTTTGGCCAGCATGATTAAACCGGCGCAGGTGCCGAAAATGGGCATCCCTTCGGCGGCCATCCCTTTAATGGGCTCCAGCAGGCTGAACTCCCGCATCAGCTTGCCCATGACGGTACTCTCTCCGCCGGGGATCACCAGCGCGTCCAATCCCTTGAGCTCGTCCGGCTTGCGCACCTGCCTGGTATCGGCGCCGCACTTCTCCAACGCCCGCTGGTGCTCCCGGAAGGCGCCTTGTAAGGCCAGCACACCCACCCGCATAATCGTTACTCCTTTGGCCTTCCTAATCGAACCTCGAACTTCGAATATCGAACCTCGAGTTTACCAGCCTCTGTCCTGCATCCGCTGTTCCGGCGTGATCGACGATATCTCCAGGCCCGGCATCGCCTCGCCCAGGTCCTTGGATATTTCGGCCAGAATTTTGGGATCGTTGTAATGTGTAGTGGCGGCCACAATGGCTTTGGCCCGCGCCTTGGGGTCGTTGGATTTGAAAATGCCCGAGCCCACGAAGATCCCGTCGCAGCCAAGCTGCATCATCAAAGCGGCGTCAGCCGGGGTGGCGATCCCGCCGGCCGCGAAATTAACCACCGGCAGCGCGCCGGCGGCGGCCACTTCCAGCACCAGGTTGTACGGAGCGCCCATTTCCTTGGCGGTATTCATCAGTTCCTCCCGGGGCATATTTTGCAGCCGCCGGATCTCGCCCGTCACCATGCGCATATGCCGCACCGCTTCCACCACGTTGCCGGTGCCGGGCTCGCCCTTGGTCCTGATCATGGCCGCGCCCTCGCCGATGCGCCGCAGCGCTTCGCCCAGGTTACGGCACCCGCACACAAAGGGCACCTTGAAGGCGTTTTTATCAATGTGGTGCTTGTCGTCCACCGGGGTCAGGACTTCGCTTTCGTCTATGTAATCCACGCCCAGCGCTTCGAGAATCTGCGCTTCCACAAAATGTCCGATTCTTGCTTTGGCCATTACCGGAATGGTCACCGCGTCCATAATCCGTTGAATGATGGTTGGGTCGGCCATGCGCGCCACGCCCCCGGCGGCGCGGATATCGGCGGGCACCCTTTCCAGCGCCATCACGGCGCAAGCGCCGGCCTCTTCAGCTATTTTAGCCTGCTCCGGAGTGGTGACGTCCATGATCACGCCGCCCTTGAGCATTTCGGCCAGTCCCTTTTTAACCGTCCAGGTCCCTTTTTCCGCTGCGATTTCGGACATTAAATTTTCCTCCAATCAAAATAGAGCACTAAAGGTCACTAAAATATTTTACAGTATTCCCCGGTTAATGACAAGTAATTTCACCCGGGTCAATAATATTTGAACAATAGTTCATGACTTTTAACAAATTCAACTTTTAACACCTGGCACCAAAGGGCAACAAAAGAGCCCCTGGATTTACCAAAGGCTCTTTAGAAAGATATCTGCAGCGGCGACCTACTCTCCCGGGGTAAAGCCCCAAGTACCATCGGCCCTGAAGAGCTTAACTGCCGTGTTCGGGATGGGAACGGGTGTATCCTCTCCGGTATGGCCACTGCAAAAC
>JAEXOR010000034.1 GCA_023439185.1 Bacillota bacterium
GTAGCTTGAGTATACCTTGTGCTCCTTTGACTATCAATGTACAGCCTGTGCGGAAATAGTGTTCAATCTCGGCGGTCTAGGTGTTCAACTTCGGCGGTTTAGGTGTTTTTTCTCAGCGGAATATCCATACATCTTACTGCCAAAGGATATAATGCAAAAACTTTAAGTATTCCTGATCGCATTGCCGGGGTTATGGACAGCAATATAGTGAATAAGAATAAATTGTTTAATGACAGTTATCAGCTTGGCGGCGTTCAGATCGCTGTTTCCAAAGGTTTAAGAGATAAGCTCGCCACTGATTCCGGTACCTTAAACGATTATTCCGGCGCCATCAATCGAGCGCTAAGCGAAAGCTGGCCAACAATAGTTGAGCTCATGAAGAAGATTAACAATAATAAATCTCAAGGGTTTTTAAATAAGTTTAACCCTGAAAAGCGCAACTTCGATAAGAAAATCCAAAAAGTATTAGAAAAAGGCGCAAAAAATCCCAAGGAACTAATTAAAGATGTTAAAGTAGTATCAGAAGAAGAGTAGGGAGTGTCCTAAGTGGTAGTGTAAATGGGTAATCCTGCCTGCATAGGGTGATACTAATAAAGGCTCTTGCCTACCAGGAGGATAGGACTCTGCTGGAGAGCAACCCGAGCGTCTGGTAGGATTCTGCGGGGATAACGGGGGTGGTATCAGCCACCCTTGTTTTCCTTCCCAAAAGCGTTTATCCTATGTCATTTACATATTGTTGACTGCCTCACTTATTGCGAAAACATAGCTGTTCAAGCTATGCTTATTCGTCGACAAAAACTTTGTCCTTAAGCCCTCTGATATTTCTATCTGTACTCCCCGTTCGTCTATATCTCTATTCACTATGTTATCTGGCGATATACCGGCCAGCTCCTTCGGAGCATCTTTCACAGTAAAACCATGCTTAGTCAGAGATTCTTTTATTTTGTTTGCCAATTCAGTGTCCCGGCCTCCGATATAGGTGAATTCTTTTGAACCGGTACACCCGTGGATTGATAATGTCCTTTTAGATTTAGAAACCATTTGCAATGCAACTGATTCAGCGAATTTATCCGAGGGAACATGTAGTGCAAAATTATCTGTGCTTTTTAAACCCAAAAATGAATAATAGTTGTAATTATTATGGGAAGCTAAGGCATAAGCTAATTCAGTAGTACCTTTTTCAATTTTACCTCCATGAATTGCGACAACTGTAACATTAGAATCGGTTTCATTAACCTCAATTCCATAATCAATATCTTTTTGAGAATCTAATAAATTTCTTAAATCATCAAGTTCATTTTTTTGTTCTTTTATTTTTTCATTTGCAATATCTAACTGTTTTTCTAGTGTTTTATTCTCATCTTTCAATTTTGCGCCTTCGTATTTTACATAACTTGAATAACCGATCAATAAAAGTAATAATAAAGCAAATACCTTAATTATTGTAACATGCTTTCTTATGTTCAACTCTTCCTTCCTCTTGGCAATGCTTTTCAAGCTTGCCGGGTTTCTGCGCCGCCACCATATGCTTATTAAGCAAAAGTTGACTAAGTTGACTATTGTAATACATATCGTCTTGCTCCAACATATCGTGGAGTCCAATAACTATCCGAGATATTAAGATCACGAATTGCTACGCCTTCAGATTCTGTTACGATGATAAACTGCCCATTTCCAATATATAATCCCGGTAGCAGTACCTTGCCGGGTCCCTCAAAGAATAGAACATCTCCAATATTTAGATCTTCCCTTTTTATTTCTTTTCCTAAAGCCCATTGTTGAGATGAGTATCTTGGTAGATCAATGTCTGAACCTGTTTTCATAACGTATTGTATAAACCCGGAGTGATTAAAGCCTTCTTTGGTATTTCCTCCTGCCAAGTAACGTATACCCAGGGTTTTATATGCTTCTTCAACGGCTTTAGAATCCAGCCTTAAACTAAGCGAGTCAAAGCGCTTTACTACTGCAAGGCGATCCAACAGATTTTGTCCTAAATAGCTGATTGTAGTCATACCTTCATCGCCAGATGCATGAATTATATAATTATTCCCCAGATAAATGGCAGCATGTGATATCCCTTCCCGCCATTTTCCTGTAAAATAAATCACGTCTCCAGGACGCTTGTCTTCAAAATCGATAGTTTCGCCTACTTCACACTGCTTATAAGTTATGCGAGGCAAATAAATGTTTTTAGCGTCTCTAAAGACTGTCTGAACTAAATAAGAACAGTCAAAACCATTTATTGTATCGCCACCTAGCAAATAAGGAGTTCCTATATATTTCATTGCTTCCCGAATAACTAAATTCTCATGTTCCTTATAATTTTCCGGCCGAGAATAATATATATCAGCCGCCGTTAGCCGTTTTGCACCTACATATATACCTGACCAATACTCACTCTCAATATCCCTTTCCGCAACTCCTTCTGTAGTCTGAACTATAAACATACCATTTCCTTTATAAATACCAGGTATCAGACTGCTTCCCTGGAAAAACACCAAGTCTCCCGGTTGAAGCTCTTCTTGAGGAATGGATTGGCCTATTTCATAGATCCTATCGGAAAAGACAGATAGTTGTACGTTAAGGGTATTTTTAAAAACATAACGTACAAAATTAGTCGTATTAAAGCCTTCGGTCGGTGAATTTCCCTCCGGATTATAGGGTGTTCCAAGCAAGTCCATAGCCTTTTCTACAATTGGATTGCTTACGATGTCTTCCTCAATAATATTGTTAGTAAACCGTCTTGCTCCCAGCAGCCTGGATTTCCAATCATCACTGGTTTCCAGATCTACTACAGCAACCCCATTCGTTGTAACAATAACAAAAACACCATTATCTATGTAAATTCCTGACAGTCGCACATTGCTGCCTTGAAAGAATAGTACATCACCAGAT
Source organism: Bacillota bacterium (assembly GCA_023439185.1). Lineage (GTDB taxonomy): Bacteria > Bacillota > Desulfotomaculia > Desulfotomaculales > Desulfallaceae > BRH-c8a. The sequence goes on from JAEXOR010000034.1 coordinate 2,896, forward strand.
TTAATACCAGCCGTATCTACTTCCATACCTACTCGCCATTGTTCGTTCGATGTTCTGGGCAAATCCAGTTTGTTTACTTCACTAAAAACGTATTGTACAAAACCTGAATGATCAAAACCATTTGGCTTATTACCTCCAAATTCATAAGGAGATCCTACTAATTCAAGGGCTTTTACGGCTACAGGATTTAATTCATTAGCTATATTTGTGTAACGCCTTGCACCTTTATACCGCTCACTCCAATAGGAATCTTCTGCTATATTCCTTTTTACTACACCTTCATTAGTCGCTACAACGATAATGATATCATCGCCTTTATATATTGCCGGTATTAGGTTTTCGCTTCCAGTAAAGAAAAGAACATCTCCAGGCTGTATTTCACTACGTCCTATAGGTTTACCCAGTTTCCATAACTGTGCAGGTGATCCGGGGAGAACTATACTCTCTCCCTCTCTAAATACATACTGAATAAACCCGGTGCTATTAAATCCTTCCTCCGGCGTATTTCCCCCTTGTTCATAGGGTTTGCCGATTAAACTTTCGGCAAGTAAAACCGTTTGAATTTCTGTCTCATCATTATAAGCATAGGATGGGCTTGTAACAGTTAACAGGATCAATAGGATTAGCCATATGACATTTAGCTTTTTAAATTGGTTCATTTTAAAATCCACATACTTTACCTCGCTTGTCGCAGCTAAGACTCCCGCGTCAAACTTTACTTAAGCTGCAAGATCTTGTTGGTTCGGCATGTTACTCAGCTTTCCATTTAAGTTTGCTTAACGGGCCATTTCCAAATATATGTGCCGGGAAGCGGGTGCATGACCAAAAGTGTTTTTTACACCGGGGGAATCAACCCGGTTCCCAGGTGGCTGATGTCATTATACAGCATCAGGATGGCCTTATCCCAACCGTAAAATTCCATAATCGTCAGCGAAGCGTTGTCCTGGCGCAGGCGCCAGTAATAATTCAGGTCCAGACCCAGTGCCGTGCCCACGATACTCCTGATGACACCACCGTGGGCAACCACGCACACATGCTCATCGGGATACTTGTTTATAATCCCTTTGATGGAGGCGGTGGCGCGGGCCGCCATTTCGGCGAGGGTCTCGCCGCCCGGGATCCTTGTTTCAAAGGGATTGGCCCACCAAGCCGAGGATTCCTCGCTGTAACGCTCCTTGATCTCTTTAGAGGTTAAACCTTCCCAGTCGCCGAAACTGATTTCTTCCAACCCTTTAACCACTTCCACCGGTTTACCATGGGACGCGGCAATCAGTTCCGCGGTTTGCCTGGCCCGGGACAGACCGCTGGAGAAAAAAGCGGCGAAATTGTAACATTCCAGGCGGCAGCCCAGGGCCCGGGCCTGTTCTATTCCCTGCCCGCTGAGCGGAATATCGGCCCGGCCCTGAAACCTGGCGTCCTTGTTCCAAATTGTTTCACCGTGTCTGATCAGATGTATCCGGCAGCCCATTTTATACCCCTTCCATAGCTCCTCTCAGTGCTTCAAGCAGCACTATATTTTCACGGCGCGACCTGACCGCCACCCGGATATACCGGTGGTCCAGGCCGCTAAAAGTGGAGCAGTCCCTTACCAGCACGCCGTTTTTGGCGGTCTGCGCCGCCAGTGCCGTGGATTTGACGTCACCGCGGGTGATTTTGACCAGCAGGTAGTTGGCCTCGGCTTTAAAGGCCGACAGACCCGGGATCAGTGATATCGAGCGGCACAGAAATTCCCGTTCCTCTTGCACCAACTGCCTGGTTTGCTCCATGTATTCCCTGTCCGACAGGGCGGCGGTTCCCGCCACCTGAGCCAGGATATTGACGCTCCAGGGGTCTTTCAAAGTTTCCAGTTTTTTAATGATCGGCGCCGAAGCAACCGCCACGCCCAGCCGCAGGCCCGGGACGGCAAAGAACTTGGTCAGCGAGTAAAGCACCACCAGTCCCGGATTGTTTTCCAGCAGCGGCAGTACAGTGCACTGCCGGGCGTCCGTTACGAAATCCATAAAAGCTTCGTCCACCACCACTGTTTTACCTGCCAGAGTCGCTTCTTCCACAATGGGCCGGAGCAGGGCGTTTTTTTCCACTCTGCCGGTGGGGTTGTTGGGGTTGCAGATGAATATCGCGTCCGCCTTTTTTAACTCTCGTATCAGGCTCACCACCGGCAGCGCGAATCCGCCCTCCTCACGCATGGGCACTTCAGTTACCGTGCCCCCGGCGGCCGTAACCGCCTCGGCATATTCGATAAAAGTGGGTTGCGGTACCACTACCTTCCGGCAGCCGATCACCCTGGCCAGCAGATATATTAATTCCGACGCGCCGTTGCCGGGCAGCATATTTTCCTCGGGTACCCCCAGGTAAACAGACAGAGCCCGCCGCAAATCGCCGCAGCGGGGATCGGGATAATGTTGAATTAGACCCAGGCTGTCCTTGATGGCCGCCAGTGCCGCCGGCGGCGGACCAAGGGGGTTGATACTGGCGCTAAAATCATAAATATCACCGACAGAACCGCCCCTATTCCTGGCCGCTCCAAAGATATCCCCGCCGTGGCGGTATTCGGTATGCATCATTGAGCTTTTTCCCTCCTCCGCCGGCGGTACGCCGCGCATGACGCCAAAAACCCCCGGGCCGCCCCGGGTGAACCGGCAAAATGGATATGCAGGTACGTAGCCAGCAGGTTGCCGGCGGCGTGACCATCCGGGCGACCGTCACTGCCGCCTGGTTTGCACAGCCGGTAAGCCGGTGTAAGCCCGGCTCCTTCAATGCGGGAGTAATGGAATTCGTGCCCCCGCAACGCGGCGCCTGCGGGCACCAGTATATTGTCACACAGCGCGGTTGCCGTCACGTAGCCCAGTGCCACCCTTTTTTGTTCCATGCGGCAGCGAACCGGCAGAATACCCGCGCCGGCCCATTCCCGCCCGGCAAAATCAACAATACTGCCGCAAAGGTACATCAACCCCCCGCATTCGGCGAAAAGCGGCAAACCGTGTTGCACACGAAATTGCAAATCAGCAGCGAAGGATTTATTGCTCCCGAGCTGTTCCAGAAACATTTCCGGAAAACCGCCGCCGATATACAAACCGTCCAGCTCTTCAGGCAGCGCCGGGTCGTCCAGGGCGCTGCAGTAAACCAGTTCCGCCCCCAGGGCTTCAAGCAAATCCAACCCGTCCCGGTAATAAAAATTAAAAGCCCTGTCCCTGACTATGCCCAGGCGTACAGGTTCACCGGGCTGCACGGCAAAAATTTTTGTTTCCGCCATGGTATGCCGGACGCCCCCGGCCAGCCGGATAATTTTTTCCATCTCCAGGTGCGGAGCCACCCGGTGGGCCAGTGCTCGCACCAGTTCTTGCACCGCCCCGGTTTCCGCGCTGGGCACCAGCCCCAGGTGCCTTTCGGGCATCCGCAAATCCAGGTTCCGGGGTATTCCCCCCACCACCGGAACCCCGGTCCTGTCCTCAATGGCGGTTTTAAGCACTTCCAGGTGACGCGGCCCGGCGATCCGGTTCAAGATCACTCCTGCCAGGGGCACACCTCCGGGCAAACGGGCGAAACCCCACACCACCGCCGCGGCGCTGGCCGCCATGGAACGGGCATCCACAACCAGCAGCACCGGGCACCGCAGCATTTCCGCCACCCGGGCCGAGCTTCCCTCGTCGCCGGAGCCGACACCGTCGTAAAGGCCCATCACGCCTTCTATAACGCTGATATCGGCGTCCGCGGCGGCCCGCTGAAAAACCTCCCGTACCCCGTCCCGGCCCAGGAAAAAAGCATCCAGGTTCCTGGAAAACCGGCCGGTGGCCACCTGGTGAAAACCCGGGTCTATGTAGTCCGGCCCCACCTTAAAGGGCTGGACTTTTAAACCCGATTCGCCCAGCGCGGCCATCAACGCGGTGGCGATGGTTGTTTTGCCCGCTCCGCTGTGCGTGCCGGCAATCAATATGCGCGGATAATCACCCACTGCCTGAATACTCCTTTCCCAATCAAAAAACCGGACTTGCCCAAAGCCACCGGGCCGCCAGCACAAAAACCGCCCCCCAGAGCACCGCGGCCAGTGCTCCCTGATAAAGCATATCCACCGCTTGGGTAATATGGTCCGGCCGCAGTTCTTCGCAGGGCTCGCCCATGAAGGCGCGGTGGGAAACCACGCCGCCGTATACGTTTCGACCGCCCAGCCGGATACCCAGCGTACCGGCCATCACCGATTCCGGGATGCCGCTGTTGGGGCTGGGGTGCCCGGCCGCGTCCCGGCGCCAGGTCTGCCGGGCCCGCCGCCAGTTCCGGTTGGAAAACCAGGCGGCGAATAAAAGTACCCCCCCCGCCAGGCGGGCCGGCACGTACCCGGCCAGGTCGTCCAGCCTGGCCGATGCCCAACCCAGGTGCAGGTATTTTTCATTTTTATATCCCAGCATGGAATCCAGGGTGTTTATAGCCCGGTAGGCCATGGCCAGGGCCGGGCCGCCCAAAAAGGCGTAAAAAAGGGGGGCTGCCACCGCGTCGACAAAATTTTCCGCCACTGTTTCCACGGTGGCCCGGGTCACGTCCCGGCCATCCATGTCGGCGGTATCCCGGCCCACAATCATGCCCACCTGCCGGCGGGCCCCCGGTAAATCGCCATCGGCCAGCAGCTGTTTTATCTCCCGGGCCGCCACCGCCAGCCCCTTTGTGGCAATGGTTGTGGACACCAGCCAGGCGCCAGCCAGCAGGAACAGCAATTGGTTTACCTCCCGTAAAGCGTAAAGCAGCAGGGCGGTGACCGCGAAGCTGCCCCCGGCGACAACGGCGGCCAGAATTACACCGGCCGCTTTCAGACCCGCCGGCGAATGAAACAGCTTCCTGGCCGCGCTCTCCAGCCGGGCTATGCTTTTGCCGATTAGCACCACCGGGTGCGGCAGCCGGGGCGGATCTCCGATTAAAATATCAATGAGGTATCCCATTAGGGCTTGCCAAAAAAATATCAGCATCTGTTTTATATTCCGAGCAATTGATAGATCTTGTTCATGTCCAGGCTGGCACGCACCAGGTCGGCCAACTGATCGTATCCCTGCTGCCGCCTCTCCACAGCGCTTATTCCGTGTTCATGCTCCATGACATCAAGACCCTTCCGGCGTTTCAATTGGTTGATAATATGCCGCCTGAAACCGTCTGCGTCAAATACACCGTGGATATACGTGCCCCACACCGTACCGGCGGCGTTTTCGGCCCCGTCCGGCAGGTTTACTTCCTTTCCGGAACGGGTAGTGATCAGAAAGGCGTTATTCGCGCCGGGGCTTAGATCGGTGCGCCCCATATGTATTTCGTAACCCTCCAGCACGCCGCTGTACCCGCCGAGGAAACCGCCCGCCCCGGCAACCCGGGCCCGCACCTGGGAGGTAACCTTGTCCCGGGCAAATACCGTCTGCATCTCCAAAAGGCCCAGCCCGGCCATCCGCTCAATGGACGACTCGGTGTGGTCCGGATCCAAAAGGTCCGTGCCCAGCATCTGAAAACCGCCGCAGATACCGACCACCGCCGTTCCTTTACGGGCCAGCCGCACTATTTCCCCCGCCAGGCCGGTTTGTTTGAGATACAGCAAGTCCTCAATGGTATTTTTACTACCCGGGATAATCACCATATCCGGCTCGCCCAGCGGATTATCCCGCCCCACGTAACGCATGTGTACATCCGGTTCGTTTTCGAAGGGATCGAAATCGGTGAAATTGGATATCCGGGGCGTGCGCAAAACGGCGATTTCCACCTTGTCGCCGATCCCGGCGGTTTGGTAGTTCTTTTTCTCCATGGACACCGAATCCTCGTCCATGATATATAAATCATGAAAATGCGGCACAATGCCCAGCACCGGCACCCCGGTCCTGCCTTCCAGAAAATCCACCGCCGGCTGGAACAGTGCCACATCGCCGCGGAACTTATTGATAATGACACCCCGCACCCGCCGGCGGTCCTCCGGGTCCAGCAACTCCAGGGTACCCACCACCGAAGCCAGCACGCCCCCCCGGTCGATATCCGCCACCAACAGCACCGGCGCGTTTGCTTCCCGGGCTACCCGCATGTTTACAATTTCGGTGTCCTGCAGGTTAATTTCCGCCGGGCTGCCCGCGCCCTCGATAACCACGATATCGAATTTTTGGCGCAAGGAATCCAGGGAGCTGGTCACCACAGACCACAATTTGCCGGCCAGATCGTTATGGTAGCTCTGGGCGGTGTAGTTATCCAGCGGGCGGCCCAGCAGCACCACCTGTGAAGCCGACTCCCCCGTGGGCTTGAGTAGTATGGGGTTCATTTCCACCGCCGGCGGAATACCCGCCGCCTCGGCCTGTACAACCTGAGCCCGGCCCATTTCACAGCCGTCGGCGGTAACAAAAGAGTTCAACGCCATATTCTGCGACTTAAAAGGCGCCACCCGGTAACCGTCCTGAAAAAAAATCCGGCACAGCGCCGCTGTCAGAACGCTTTTTCCAGCGTGTGAGGCAGTTCCCTGCACCATAATCGTCCTGGCCGGCATTATATTTCCTCCCTTCCGATTTTGGCCGCCAGAGTTTTAAGCTCCACCGGTATCCCGGCGGTAACCAGGTAAACCCGGTCGGCCAGATCGGCCGCCTGCCGGTTGACCCGCCCGGCGACATCGCGAAATAAACGGCCCAACCGGTTGTCCGGCACCACGCCGCAACCAACCTGGTTGCTGACCAGGATCAAAATTAAATCCCTGTCACGGGCTGTTTCAATCGCCCGCACAGTCTCCTCAATGATGTATTCTTCAGACGGCGCGTTATCAAGCAGTAAATTGGTTATCCATAAGCTCAGACAGTCAACCAACACGCAGGAACCACGGGGCGCCTCCTTCAGCGCCCAGGCCAGACGATGGGTTTCCTCCACCGTAACCCAGCCGGCGGGACGCCGTTCCCGGTGTTTTTGCACCCGGTCTCTCATTTCCTCATCGTACACCCCGGCGGTGGCCAGATAAATTACCGCATCCGAAAAAGAGGCGGCCAACTCTTCGGCCACTTCGCTTTTCCCGCTGCGCGCGCCACCGGTAATCAGGATCACTTTTCCGGCCATTTAAAAGCCTCCCTGTTCCTTACCTACCCCCGGCCAGTTCCTTAACCCTTTGCACCAGTTCTTCCACCAGGTGCGGCAGAGGCTCAGATTTCAGTCCAACAATATTTACCCCCGCCCGGGTCAGGGGAAGAAGAACCTTGGGCGCCGGGCTGGCGGCGACGGCTTCGGCCATGGCCGGAGTCAGTTCGCCGGACATGGCGTGGGGAAACATGATGCCCACCGGTCCCACAATGATGTCCACCCGGGAAGCGTTGAACACCACTGCGTTTTCCCCGGTGGCGCCTTCGTTGGCCCCGGAACGGAGCATCACCGAAGTGGCCAGCGCATTGGTACCCAGGGCTAAAAAGTCAACATCATCGGGCAATTCCCGTCTGAGCCTGTCCATGATATGCTTGCCTATACCGCCACCCTGTCCGTCTATTACGGCGATCTTCATTGTCGTCAACACCTCACCCAAATATTATATCATAGCCGGCGGTAAAGAATCAGTTCCCCGCCATGAAATGCCCAAAAAGCCGAGTGGATGGAAAAAAAATCCCCCGTGGGTAAGGGGATCTTTCTGAAATCACAGATTTAATTGGAATGACCTTTTAATTTGGATTGCAGTTCCACCAGTTGGCTGTTTTTCTTTAACAGCCGTCGCGCGTATTTGTTATTATCCCGGTGCAAACGGCGGTTTTCTGTTTCCAGCCGCGCCAGGATGCATGTTTTCTCCTTTTCCAGTTTTTCCACCAGGTTCATCAGCACTCTCCTGCTCAGGCGAAGTTGTTCCACCTTTTCCTCCAGTTCCCTAACCCGGTACTGAAAAAACTTCGTGTCACCATAATGCTCCACCGCATCACCCCATGCAATATTGTTCTTAAGAGAGGATGTTCGAAATGTCCGCGCCAGATCTACTTCGAATTCGAACCCTCACTAATAGAATATGCCGGGGCGCTTTTAATTAGACGTGCTGCCGGGGCACACGGCTCTAATCACATGGCGTTCCCACTATTTAACCGGCGGTTTTCGGCCGCCTGTTCACGCAGCCGCAGTACCGTTTCGTAAGGGGTGACAGCTTCACCCAGTGACCCGTGTCCGGCTACCCCGGCGCCATGAAAATCGGAACCGCCGGTGGCGATCAGCCCGTGACTGCGGCAAAGCTCACGATAATGCCGTTCCCTTTCCCTGCTGTGCTGCGGATGAGCTACTTCCAAACCCTGCAGTCCCGCTTCTATCAGGGTAAGCACCAGTTCGTCCTTGCAGGTGATGCCCGGATGGGCCAGCACCGGCACTCCCCCGGCCTCAATAACCGCTTTAATCATTTCCTCCGGCCTGTATTTCAGGCGCGGCACGTAAGCCGCCTTCCCGAAACCGATATACCTGTCAAACGCCTCGGTTATACTGCTGATCTGGCCCGCCGCCAAAAGCGCCCGGGCGATATGCGGCCGGCCCACCGAACCGGCGCCCGCCTGGGCCATGACATTTTCCAGGCTGATGTTCACACCCAACGCGCGTAATTTGTCAACCATGTTTTGGGCACGGGTGAACCGGGCATTCCTAAAGGCGCTGAGGTACCCCTGGAACACTGGATCAGCCGGTTTTACACAGTAACCCAACACGTGCACTTCCAACCCGTCGTAATCGGTACTAAGCTCCACTCCGCTCAACACGTCTATACCGGCTGATTCCGCCGTATCCTTGGCCGCACTAACGCCTTCCATCGTATCATGATCCGTAACGGCCACCGCGCGCAGCCCGGCCAGGACGGCCAGGCGGACAATATCCGCCGGGGAACTTGTACCGTCCGAAGCACTGGTATGTACATGTAAGTCAGCAAACATATTCAATCCAATCACCTGTATCCACAAACTCTCACTTTAAAACCTTTTCCAGCAGACGCATCCAATTTCCTCCCATTATATCAGAAACCTGATCATTACTGTAACCCCGGACCAACAATTCTTCGGCCAGCCGGGGAATACAACCGGCGTCCTCCAAGCCGGGCAAGTAATCGTCCATACCGTCAAAGTCGGAGCCCAGCCCGATACACCGGATGCCGAAACGGGACGCGATATGGTCAATATGAGCGAGCAACCGATCCAGATCCGGCTGTTCCGGGTGAACAAACGCCGGTACAAATGACAGGCCCACCACGCCGCCGGTTTTAGCCAGGTGCTCAATCTGGTCGTCGGTCAAGTTGCGCGGGTGCTTGCAAAGGGCATGGCAGTTGGCGTGGGTGGCGGCAAAGGGCTGCCCGGAAACAGCGGCCACATCCCAGAATCCCTTTACGCTGAGGTGGGAAACGTCCACCAGCATACCCAGCCGGTTCATTTCCCGGACCACGGCGCGGCCGTATTGGCTCAGCCCCCCGGCGGAATCGCCCTCGCCGACTCCGTCCCCCAGTTCGTTGCGCCCGTTCCAGGTTAACGTGATCGAGCGCACCCCCAACCGGTACAGCATCCGCAGCACGGCCAGGTCCCCGGACAAAGCCTCGCCTCCCTCCACCGACAGGAGCGCGGCAATTTTCCCGGCCGCGGTGATTTTCCTGATCCCATCCGCATTAAAAGCAGGCTCAACCAACGGCCTGTTTTTCTCCATCACCGCGTAAAAATCATCTATGTACTGCAGGCATTTTTTAAGCGCCCAGTCTTTAAACTTTGGCGAGATGAAAGCGGCAAAAAACTGCACGTTAACACCACCGGCGATCATCCGCGGCAGGTCCAATTGCCCGTGCCGGGAAATCAGGCCGATGTTCCTGTTTTGCCCCGGAGCCGCTGTGAGTGTGTCACAGTGTCCATCCACGGTCAGTTTAAAGGTAACACCCATTTAAAACCCTCCCCAAATTAAAAACCCGTTTATTCCACTATTGGGAGAACAAACAGGTTTTTACATCTATCTTTATTAAAAAATTAAAAAGAGCTTTTATGTACGTTACCGGGGTTCAACAATAAGCTTGATGGCGGTCCTTTCTTCACCGTCGATAATAATATCGGTAAATGCCGGGATGCAGATTAAGTCCACTCCGCTTGGCGCCACAAACCCCCTGGCTATAGCCACCGCCTTAACCGCCTGGTTAAGCGCGCCCGCACCGATGGCCTGGATTTCACAACAGCCACGTTCCCTCAACACCCCCGCCAGTGCACCGGCCACAGAATTTGGATTGGATTTTGCTGCAACTTTTAACACTTCCATAATGGACCTCCTTCTTCGCTGCAAAGACTCTTGCTACATTATTTCATAAAAGTATATTCTTCGGCCTGTATAAAATTCCTCTCCCAATGATTAAATTTTTTTAACATTTTTGAATTTTTTAATTTATGTGTTATTTATAAACATATATCAGCCGTTACTCATAGTTTTGAATCCGTTTTATATCTTCCGCCCGCCCCGTCTGGCTGTCGATATCAATAACCACGGCGTTAAACTGATATGGTCCGACGGCTACTTCAAATTTCCTGGGCATTTGGGTGATGAACTTTTCCATCACCGGTTCCTTTTTGACGCCGATTACCGAGTCCAGCGGTCCGGTCATGCCCACATCGGTAATGTAAGCCGTACCTCCGGGAAGCACCCGTTCGTCGGCGGTCTGCACATGGGTATGGGTACCGCATACCGCGGATACCCTGCCTTCCAGGTAATAAGCCATGGCAATTTTTTCAGACGTGGCTTCGGCATGAAAGTCCAACAGCATAATATTGCTCCACTCACGCAAAACCGCGATTATTTCGTCGGCTTTCCGGAAAGGACAGTCCAAACCGGGCATGAATACACGCCCGGACAAGTTAAATACCCCAACCTTAACGCCGTCTTTAGTTTCATACCGGCCGAAACCCGCGCCCGGCGCGCCGGGCGGGTAGTTTCCGGGCCTGATAATCCGCTCTTCCCTGACGATAAGGTTAAATATTTCCTTTTTATTCCATACATGATTGCCCATGGTTAACACTTCCACGCCGGCCGAGAAAAGTTCATTGGCCACTTCCCTGGTAATGCCGTTGCCACCGGCGGCGTTTTCACCATTGGCTATAGTCAAATTTATTTTCTCGTCCCGCACCAGCCCCGGGACATTCTCAATGACCGCCCGTCGTCCCGGACGTCCCACAACATCACCAATCATCAAGATCCTGATACTCAAGATAAAAACCACCTATTTATTAAAAACAAGAACCCTTCCCTCTTCCCGGAACGCGTAAAGTTTTTTGTTGCCCACGGAACCCCTAACACTCTCAAGCATATGTTCGATAATCTCATCCTGGACCACCAGGTCTTCCTCAATCAGGTGTTCTCCCGAATCGGAGATTAAATCCTTCTCCCAATACTGATAAAAAACCTCAGCCACCAGGTTTATTTCATCTAAAGCCAGTGTTTCCACATCCCGCTTGATTTCAATCACCGTCAGGTCATTAAAAACCTGGTGATTAATCTCAACCAGGGGGATCTCTTTCTTTTCGAGGTAATTAAAAGCCTGTATATGGTCAAGGACATGCCCTTTAAACTGCCGCATCTCGTTTTCTTCAACAGCCCGCGCACAGATAAAGTCGAACTTCAGCAAATGCTCTTCCGGGTCGAAATTGATGGCCGCCACCTGGGGATATCTGACCAGAATGGATATTAAGAGTCCCACGCTGTCGGTAACATCTTCCCCGCCCTTTAACCTGGCCTGCAATAAGCACACCTTCCTTCCGATCAGGCACACATAATCAAGTTTAACTTCTTTGCCGGTGTTTATATTCCTGCCTGCGGGATTACCTTAATTAGTTAAAAAATTTTCCAAGTCAAATTAAAAACGATCTCTTACTTGGAATATCCCCGGTAAGAGATCGTTTGTTTTCTTATTTGGCGTAATCCACCACCCGGGTTTCCCGAATAATCATGACCTTGATTTGTCCCGGATAGTCCAGTTCATTCTCAATCCTTTTGGCTATTTCCCTGACCAGTTTGACTGCGCCAAGGTCGTCCACCTTGTCGGGCTTGACCATAATCCTGATTTCCCGCCCGGCCTGAATGGCATATGATTTTTCCACACCCTCGAATGTCCCGGCAATCTCCTCAAGCTTCTGCAGCCGTTTGATATAAGCTTCAAGAGTTTCGCGCCTGGCGCCGGGCCGGGCTGCGGATATGGCGTCCGCCGCCTGAATCAAACCGGCCACAATGGTTTTCGGCTCCTCGTCGCCGTGGTGAGCGGCTATGGCATGGATAACGTCTTTGTTTTCCCTGTATTTCTGGGCCAACTCCACTCCAATGGTTACGTGGGGTCCTTCCACCTCGTGGTCCACCGCTTTACCGATGTCGTGCAACAGTCCCGCCCGTTTGGCCAACTGGATGTCCACTCCCAGCTCCGCGGCCATCAGACCGCCCAGATGGGCCACCTCGACGGAATGCTTGAGCACGTTTTGACCGTAACTGGTGCGGTATTTAAGTCGGCCCAGCAAGTTAATCAGTTCCGGATGCAGTCCGTGCACGCCGGTATCAAATACCGCCTGTTCACCGGCCTCGCGAATCTGCTGCTCCACTTCCTTGCGGGCTTTTTCAACCATTTCCTCAATCCGGGCCGGATGGATGCGCCCGTCGACAATCAGTTTTTCCAGGGCGATCCGGGCCGTTTCGCGGCGGATCGGATCAAAACCCGACAGTATTACCGCCTCGGGGGTATCGTCAATGATCAAATCTATCCCGGTAGCCGTCTCAAAGGCTCTGATGTTTCTGCCTTCCCGGCCGATAATCCGCCCTTTCATTTCGTCGTTGGGGAGCGGAATAACCGCCACGGTGGTTTCGGCCACATGGTCGGCCGCACATCTCTGGATGGCCGAGGTAATTACTTCCCTGGCCCGTTTTTCGCCCTCTTCCTTGGCTTTGTTTTCAATTTCTTTAATCAGAATTGCTGCTTCATGCTGAATTTCCTTTTCCACATCGGAAAGGAGAATTTGCCTTGCCTCTTCGGACGTCAATCCCGATACCCTTTCCAGTTCAGCCATTTGGCGGGTGCACAGGGAGGACAGCTCCCCTTTGAGTTTCTCCACTTCCGCATCCTTACGGCTTAACTGCTCTTCTTTCTTTTCAATGCCTTCAGTCTTGCGGTCCAGCGATTCCTCTTTCTGAACCAGCCTGCGCTCAAGCCTTTGGAGTTCGTTTCTGCGCTCCTTGTTTTCCCTTTCCATTTCATTGCGGTGCTTCAGTATTTCCTCTTTGGCTTCCAGCACGGCTTCGCGTTTTTTCCGCTCGACTTCCTTGTTCGCTTCATCCAGCATACTTTTGGCCTGGATCTCGGCGGAAGCGATTTTGCCTTCGGCAATCATTTTCCTGGCCATAAAACCAGCGCCAAAACCTAAAAGACCCAAAATGCCGGCAATTACTATTATTGTTGATTCAGTGCCCAAATTTTCACCTCCCATGCTTTAAAATCTGCTTATTTGCGGTTAATTTAACAAAAAAAACACCGAGTTGCTGCTCTCGGTAAGAAAAAGAATCGGACCTATCATATAGTTTGTCCGCCAACGGTTGGAAGAAAACATACATTCCCGCATCAACGTATATGGCACACCGCATAAAATATACAGTTAAGTAATCACGGGCATACATTTTCCCTGATTATTCAGGACAATATATTTTTTTAAAAAATAAATTAAAAAAATATATATAAAAACCCGAAGGCCGGTTGGTTCCAATTCTAATTTCTCCCGAATGTAATTTTACTTTTTTTCCGTAACCCTGTCAAGATATATCAAACCGGCCGTCTTCAACTATGGCGCGGTATACCTTGTTAATGACGGACCTCCCGAAACCGCGCCGGAATAATAGACCGGCTATGCGCCGCCATTTAATTTCAGCGTCCGGGCTCATTTTACCGTACGCCAGACGCAAAGCCGCCTCGTACTGGCTGTCCTCGTCATAACCATGCAGTTCATCGGCAATAATGTCCCTGTCCACGCCCTTTTGCAGCAGTTCGGCCCGCAGGTATCCGCTCCCCACCGGTTTGGCCTTCTTGCGCATGGCAATCCACTCCCGGGCAAACAGCCGGTCGTTAATCAATCCGCGCTCCATCAGCCAGCTCAATACAGTTTTTATGACCGACGGCTCAAACCCGGCCTTTTCAAGCCGGGTTTGCAGTTCATATGCAGTTCTGGAACGATAGGCCAGCATTTTATAACACCTGTCCCTGACCTCTTTAAAAGCGGTTTCGGGCATGCCTACTCCACCTTGACGCCGCTTGCCGCCGCAGCCTGTGATCCGGCATCTTCCCTGTACGGCAGTCCCACCTGACGCCGGATTTGGTTTTCCACATCTTCGGCCAGTTCGGGACGTTCCCCCAGCAATTCCTTGACGTTTTCCCGTCCCTGGCCCAGCCTCTCATCCCGGTACGAGTACCAGGCGCCGCTTTTGTTCATAATCCCCAGTTCCACCGCCATGTCGACAATACAGCCTGCTTTGGAAATGCCGGTCCCATACATAATGTCAAAATCGGCTTGTTTAAAAGGAGGGGCCACCTTGTTTTTGACCACTTTCACCCTGGTCCGGTTGCCGATGATATCGCCTCCCTGTTTCAAACTCTCGATCCGGCGCACGTCCAGCCGGACCGAACCGTAAAACTTGAGTGCCCGGCCGCCCGGGGTGGTTTCCGGGTTGCCGAACATCACGCCGACCTTCTCCCTGAGTTGGTTGATAAAGATGGTAGTGCAGCGGGACTTGCTGATCACACCGGTAAGCTTGCGCAGCGCCTGGGACATCAGCCTGGCCTGCAACCCCACATGGGCGTCGCCCATTTCGCCCTCAATTTCAGCCCGGGGCACCAGCGCCGCCACGCTATCGATTACCACCACGTCTATGGCGCCGCTGCGGACCAAATGCTCCGCGATTTCCAACGCCTGTTCCCCGGTATCGGGCTGAGATACGTACAGGTTGTCTATATCAACACCGATTTTGCCGGCGTAAGAGGCGTCCAGAGCGTGTTCGGCGTCGATAAACGCCGCGGTGCCGCCGGCCTGCTGGGCTTGGGCAATCACATGCAGCGCCACGGTGGTTTTACCCGAAGATTCGGGACCAAATATCTCCACCACCCGCCCCCGGGGCAGGCCTCCCACCCCCAGGGCGATATCCAGGGACAGCGCCCCGGTGGGGATAACTTCCACACCGATTTTGGCCGCGTCCGCGCCCAGTTTCATAATCGAACCCTTACCGAACTGTTTTTCGATATGCATAAGAGCGTTTTCCAGTGCTTTTTGTTTTTCCAGCATCATCAGACCTCCAATCAAAACATATGTTCGCTTTAAATTTTATTCTTATTTCCTGTTTGTGTCAATACTTTTATTTGATAAAAATCGGCGCACCATGTCCAAGGCGGCATTGGAGGCCCCGGCGCGGACTTCGGCGCGCTGACCGGGAAATATGTGCCGTATGCAAAACACCTGGTCGCCGGCAGCCAGCGCGATATAAACAAGGCCCACCGGCTTGCCGGGCATCGCGCCGTCCGGACCGGCGATGCCGGTTACCCCCAGTCCGAGGAACGAACCGGTAACCCGGCAAATTCCTTCGGCCATGGCCCTGGCGGTTTGTTCGCTGACAGCTCCATAACTGTCCAATACCTCTTCCGGAACGCCCAGCAGGTTGATTTTAAGCTCGTTGCTGTATGAGACGACCCCGCCGACAAAATAGCGCGAGCTGCCGGGCAAATCGGTCAACTTTTTCATAATCCCGCCCCCGGTGCAGGACTCGGCCGCCGCAATGGTCAGGCCGCCCTCGGAAAGCAATGCGGCCACCGTCTCATTAAGTCGTTCATCGTCCCGACCTAATGAATAATCGTTCAATACCTCTTCAGCCTGCAATTTTTCCCACCACCCCGCATTATTTAGTTGTGCTTATTCGTGTTTAAACCGGCTGTTCCCTGCCGGTTTAATGTTCAGTATGCTCTTTTTTGTAGGGACAGGAGTTTGAATAACTTGTGCGATATAATTAGCCTGTCCTTGATAATAACGCATTTCGACCAATCGGGCCGCGAGTTTTTTTGCTCGCGGCCCGATTATGTTCCCCATGTATGAGTTGATAAATTCAATCCTCTATTCTTAATGTGTCCACATACTGATCACTTTTATAGTGCGTTCTTCCTCAAATATCTGATAAACGAACCGGTGCTGCCGGTTAATTCTTCTCGAGTAAGCGCCGCTCAAGTCTCCAACAAGTTTTTCAAAAGGAGGATATTCGGCATAAGGGTTGTTTCGAACCGTCCCAAGGAGACTATTTATCTTATCTGAAAAACCGGCTTCGCCTGCGGTGCGTTTATCCTTTAGACCCTGTTTTGTATAAACGATTTTCCACGGTTTACTACCCATCGGTATCCTCAATGCACTCGTCAAGGGGAGTATTTAAGCCTTGGATAATTTTCTCCCGCATGGTCGGTACAGAGTACAAATACAAGGTTTCTTGAATCGAACGGTAATCTTCCTCGGATAATACGACTACATTACCGGTTTTGCCTGTAATATACACAGGCTCGTGAGTTGTTACCGCTTGGTCTATAAGTTTGAAAAAGTTTTTTCTTGCTGTTGTCGCATTTACTATTGTCATTGTCATAGGAGCACCGCCTCAATAAACGTACATTATTATGTACGTTTATTTTAAAGCTATTGTCTTCTCCTGTCAACTGCCCGACGGCATGAGCGTTACATCAAATGTGTCAATTGCATAGAACTATTTATCAAAAAATCCCCCGGCAGCAAAATTTTATCCGCTGCCACGGGGGATTTTTTTGTCGACAAGAAACTAATGAACCATATGTTTCTTGGTCAGGGAACGGAAGTATTCGCCCGATATTTTCTCCTCGGTCAAGAGGATGTGCACTACCTGGTTGATTACTCCTCCGACCCGCCCCAGAAAATCACGCACCTTTTTCTCCTGGTTCCTGATGATCCCGGTCAGAGCCCGGTAGCGCAAATCCGCCGGCAGGATATCCGGGTCCACCACCCCGAGCTCGGACATGCCGCACCGGATAATCTGCCCCGCGGTGCGCAGGGCCTGCTCGAAGTCATTGCCGGCGCCGGTGCTGCGACCGTTTAAAATTAACTCTTCGGCGATGGAACCGGCCAGCAGGACCTGGATCTGGTTCTCCAGGTATTCCCGGGTGTGCAGGTAGGTGTCGTCCTCCGGCGACTGACGCATATAACCAAGGGCCTGGCCCCGGGGAGTAATAGTCAGCATGGAGACCGAGCCCGGCCGGATTCTTTCGCTCAGGAGGGCGTGTCCCACCTCATGTACCGCCACCCGCTCCAATTCGCTTTTCGACGGACGGCGGTCCAGCTTTTCGCCCATCATTACCTTGTCGATGGCCTCCATGAAGTGGACCTGCTTGATTTCGTTCCCGCCCTCGCGCATAGCTAAGATGGCTCCCTCATTGGCCAGGCTTTCCAGATGCGCGCCGCTGAAACCAAAGGTCTCCCTGGCCAGCTCTTCGAGGACCACGTCACCCGCCAGCGGTTTATTCCGGAAGTGCAGCTTGAGTATTTCCAAGCGGCCGGCCTTGTCGGGCAAATCCACTCTAACCTGGCGGTCAAAACGGCCCGGCCGCAAAAGTGCCGGGTCCAGCATGTCCACCCTGTTGGTGGCGGCCACCACCAGCACCAGCACCCGATCGTTTGTTTTCATGCCGTCCAGTTCCACAAGCAGTTGGTTAAGTGTCTGGTCATATTCATGATGGCTGCTATTTTGGCCTCTTTTACCGCCCAGGATGTCGATTTCATCAATAAAAATAAGGGCGCTGCGTTTTTTTTGTTTCAGGGCGCTGCTCCTGGCGGTCTGGAAAAGCTGCCTGACCCGCTGGGCGCCGACGCCGGCGTACATCTCAATAAATTCCGAACCGCTGCAGGCCACGAACACCGAATCGGTATATCCGGCCGCGGCCTTGGCCAATAAGGTTTTTCCCGTCCCGGGCGGGCCGGTCAGCAGAATCCCCTTGATGGGCCTGATCCCGAGCCTGATAATCGTTTCCTGATCTTTAATAAAATCAAGGGCCTCTTTAAGCTCGCTGATGGCGGTGCTTTGCCCCCCGATATCGCTGAAAGCGATGCCCGGGCCGACCGCCATCGGTTCGGTGCTAAAGTTCTTCGTCAGCATACCCCGGGACCGGGCCAGGTAAAACAGCGCCCCGGCAGCCAGGCCGATAAATAAAAGCGGAAGGATGTCGTACCCGGACACCCCCAGGAATATTAGCAGCGCCAGCCCCACGCCCAGGCCGATTTCTTTCAGCACAGTTTTACCTCCCTCCCGCCGCGGCGTCACCCGACAGATAGCCCGGTAATTGTCTGGGTATTACCTCATACAGATAGTACTGGCCGTGACTCATCTGCCAGTAGATATTGCTTCCATCTATGAACACTTTGGACTCCACGCCGGCATGAGCCGCCAACTTACTTAGTTCATTGGCCATGGCCCGGAAATTACCCTGCACCAGGGCTTCCTGAACGGCAAACTGCCCCTGGTAATACAGGTTTACCAACTGCTCGTCCCGCCGATCTTCCAGCTTGATTACGTACTGTTTGCTGCCCATTACTTCTTTTACCGCGTCGTCAATCAAGCGGTAGGCCGACATCAGGTTGTCGGTTTTTTTGATGGCCACCGAAACTTGATGCCAACCAGCGCCGGAATCCTCAATTCTGTATTCGGTCACCAGGGCGTTGGCGTCCAGTTCTTTTTTCAGCGGTTCTGTAAAGTTAAGGCTGTTGTATATCCAATGCGCTCCCCAAAAAGCAGCCAGCGCCAGTGCCAGCGCCAATGCGACAACATGTATTTTAATGCCCTGCCACTGCATCCAATCATCCCTTCTGCTGTAGATGCGGCCGAAACGGTTCCAGGCACCGGTAAAGGCCCGTACAACGAATAATTATAACATGCCCCGCCCGATAAACCTGCAGGGAAATGTCGCCATTGAAAAAGGCGCGCAGGGCGATTCCCCTAACGTCGTGGCCGGCTTTGATGCATCTTTAACAAAAAACCCCGCCGGGCGGCGGGGTTTGGCAAGCTGTTTATTTTTCCCGTTCTCCCAGTAGAAAGCCGGCTTTCTGGAAGTAATCCATACCCGACCAGAGGGTGAAAAAAACCGCCACCCCCATGGCCAGGTTGCCAAAGGGAATATTGACCAGGGTGAAAGACAGGTCGCGGAGCAGCATGGCCACAACGGCCACGATCTGGGTAATGGTCTTGACCTTCCCCAATTTACTGGCGGAAAGAATAACCCCCTCGGTGGCGGCCAGGGAGCGCAGGCCGGTGACGGCGAACTCGCGGCCTATGATCAGCACGGCCACCCAGCCCGACAGCCGATCCAGCTCAACCAGGGCGATTAAAGCGGCGGAAATCAGCAGTTTATCGGCCAGCGGGTCCATAAGCTTGCCCAGGCTGGTAATCTGTTTTTTCCGGCGGGCAATGTAACCGTCCAGCCCGTCGGTGCACGCCGCCAGTACAAACACGCCCGCGGCTATATAATCACCCAGCGGCAGGCGAAAGGTAATCACGGCCAGCAGCGCCGGGACCATTAAAATGCGCAGCAGAGTCAGTTGGTTGGGCAGATTCATTACAATTTTACTCCCGTCAGATCGTATTCGCCGGCGTCAAGCACCTTGACCCTTACAAAACTACCGGGCGCAACTTCATCTGCCGAGGCAAAGAAAACTTGTCCGTCTATTTCCGGCGCGTCTCCTTCCCACCTGCCCCGGTAAAGGTTTTGCTCGTCGTCCCATCCTTCAGCGAGCACGGTCAGTTCCCGCCCAATCAGAGCCTTATTCTGGACCAGGGAAATTTTCTGTTGCAGCACCATGGCCCTGCCCACTCTTTCTTCAATGATAGACTCATCAACCCGGCCCGGCAATGCCGCCGCCGCGGTGCCCTCTTCCGGCGAATAGCCGAAAACGCCGGCCCTCTCGAACCTGGCCGCCGCCATAAAATCCAGTAATTCTTTAAATTCAGCCTCGGTTTCACCCGGAAACCCCGCCAGGAAGGTCGTGCGCAGCGTTAAACCCGGTATGGACCGGCGCAAGTTTTCCAATAACCCAAGCAGCTCCGCTCCGGAACCTTTCCTGTTCATCAGGCGCAGGATGCGTTTATTGGCGTGCTGCAGGGGCAAATCAATGTAACGGCAAATTTTCCCGGCATCCGCCAATAATTCAATCAGTTCCGGGGTCATGGAATCCGGATGGCAGTACAGCAGCCTGATCCAGCGGCACTGTTCAATTTTTTCCAACTGTCTCAGTAAATCGGCCAGTTTGTACCCGCCGTAAAGGTCAATCCCGTACCGGGTGGTTTCCTGGGCCACCACGATAAGTTCGCGAACGCCGTGGGAACACAGTTCCCGGGCCTCCGCGATAATATCTTCCTGCAGCCGGCTGCGGTACGGGCCGCGGATGCCGGGAATGGCGCAGTACGTGCAACGATTGTCGCAGCCCTCGGCAATTTTAAGATACGCGCTGTGGACAGGGGTGGTCAGTATTCTGGCGCCGAGGTCCGCCGGATAGTCGTAACCGGCGTTACCCGACACCAGCGGCCTTTCCCCGGCGGATATTCTATTCAGAACAGCGACGATTTCAGGTACCGCGCCGGTACCCATCACTCCGTCGATTTCCGGCATCTCATCAAGCAATTCCCTGCCGTACCTTTGGGCCAGGCAACCAGCGACCACTATTTTTCGGCACCGGCCGGTGTCCTTTAAGCGGGCCGCGTCCAGGATGGCGGCGATGGATTCTTCCTTGGCGGCGGTGATGAATCCGCAGGTATTAATGACGATAAAATCCGCTTCTTCCACATTGCCTGTCACAGCGTACCCGGCCCGATCCAGGCAGCCCAGCATAATTTCCGTGTCCACCCTGTTTTTGGCGCAACCCAGGCTGATAAAACCGATATTATATGACATCAACGACACCTTTTCACCATTGAAAGTAACTAGTACAAAAAAAGCGCGTCAATTATTGTTGACGCACGCTGTGATTCAGGTATTCCCGCCGTCTTCCGCCGCTTCAAAGGTTTTGGTCACGACCTCGCCGAGTTCACCTAAAAACCCGTACTCATTGCCATTGACCACCACCCGGACGGCGCCGGCGTCCCCCAGTTTCAGCCAGACGCTGTCATTACCCCGAAACTCTTTTGTAATCCCCGGCCCCACCAATCCCTCGAAGGCCTTGCTGTTGTCCACCACCACCTGCATCCAGCAGTCCTTAACGGTAACATGTAGTTCAACGTTAACACCGCGCTGTGCCGGGTCCGGACCGGGTGTCACCGGTTCCTGTTCTTGCCCCGCGGGTTCTTGTTCGCCGATGGCCCCGTTATCTCCGGGCAAGTTCTGTTCCTGGCCGTTTCTTGACAGATCATCCGCAGGCCCGATAGCGGAGGTGCCCAACCAGTAAAACATGAAGCCGGCCAGTAAAACCGCCACGATAACAAACAGGCCCAACCTTGACTTAGAAGGCTTTTCCAAACTGGCGGGTTTCGTCTTTTCCTGTACCGGAGGATTCTCCGGCGGGCTCTCCGGCTGATAATAGAGGTCATCATATTCTCTAACCAGAGCGTCACCGTCCGCTCCTAGAAAACGGGCGTAATTCCTTATAAATCCCTTCACGTAAGCTTTACCGGGCAGCACGTCAAATTCTTCGTTTTCCATAGCCAGGATATACTTCCGGCGAATTTTGGTCTCGTTTTCCACTTCGGCCAGAGAGATTCCTTTTTCTTCCCTGGCGGTACGCAACTTTTCTCCCACAGCCATTACCTAATCCTTCACCCCCTGCTGTTTGTATTCCGGCAACTGCTCCAGCCATTTGCCGATCACTTCCGTTGCCTGCGCCACATCCTTGACCTGCACAGACAGATCGTATTCATTGTCCGGCCCGCAAGGATACTTATACAGCGGGTCATAGTAGTGCCCCAGTAAAAATTCAATCACCTGTTCCACATCTCCACGGTCAAGCCACCCGTTCAATTCCTCAACCTTGCCGCCGCCCAGGTACCGGGCAAGTCTTTGGATGGCCTCGCGCAAAGCCTGCAGGTTTACTTCCGTTGCCGCGAAATAATCTCTCTTAATACGCCGCACCCTCAATTCAAAGGGCGCATATGCAAGCACGCGGTATCCGCGGCCCATGGCGTCAAGTACCGTATCCGGCACAAATAAATTGCCCAATCGTTTACTCTCGCATTCTACAAGAAAAACACCAGGTTTTTCCGCCCGCCGCAGATGTTCCTGGATCTCGGCTTCAAACATCTTCTGACCCGGGGACGGCGGTTGTCCAATTTTGCCGAACACAGAACCCCGGTGCGCCGCCAGCCCCTCCAAGTCCAAAACTGGATATCCGCTACGTTTGAGTTCCATCAGCAGATCTGTTTTTCCCACCCCAGTCAGGCCATGGATCACGATGGCCCGATGGGGCAATTCCCCGCTCATGTATTCGATGACATAACGCCGGTAAGACTTGAAACCGCCTTTAATGCGATTGACTTTATAGCCCATGACATCCAGAACGCAGCCTGCGAAATGGCTCCGGTCGCCGCCGCGCCAGCAGAAAATATTCACTTCTCCGCCGGGGGCTATGCCTTTTATGGTCTTAACAAACCGGGGCAGTTTGGGAGCCACAATTTCCATGGCCACCTCCCTGGCCCTGCCGGGACCTTCATGTTTATGCGCCCTGCCCACCAGCGCCCGCTCGTCGTTATCCAATAGCGGAACGTTGTAAGCGCCGGGTATTGTCGCCTCTGCAAACTCCCCGGGAGAACGGAGGTCCACCGTGGGAATCCCGCTCCCGGACCGATCTATTACTTCCCTGATATCTTTATCCTTGTACATTTAGAACATTAGCTCCAAACCGGGTGCATCTGGGTGCATCTTGGTGCATCTTCTGGAAATTAACGTTCCCTTCGACACGGTGGATTATTTATCCTCTTTTTATCCGTTTTTGTGCACGAATAAGCTACTATAACCCTCTATATTTCAATACCCGGGGCTTTTTATTGATCATTACCCGCCTGGGCGCCCCCGTGGCCGGGAAATTTTTGTTGGTACTCCTCGGAATTAATCAAAACCGTGCGCGGCTTACTGCCCTCATGACCGCTGACATAGCCTCTTCTCTCCATTATGTCCATTAATCTGGCGGCCCGGGCGTAGCCGACATGCAGCCGCCGCTGCAATAAAGATATGGAACCGTGCCCGGTTTGGACAAAGATTTGCAATGCCCGGGCCAGCAGTTTATCGTCATATTCCAGCTCGTTTTCCGCCGCCGCCACTTCCTGTTCCAGGTTCTCGTCATAATCCGGGCAGGCTTTTTTGCTCCAAAAGCCGACCAGCAGCTCCACTTCCCGATCCGAGAGATATGCGCCCTGGACCCGGATCGGCTTGGTGGCGCCCACCGGGTAAAACAGCATATCACCCCGTCCCAAAAGCTTTTCCGCCCCGCCCATGTCCAGTATGGTCCGCGAGTCAATTTGTGAAGAGACCGCGAAGCTGATGCGCGAAGGTATGTTGGCTTTAATCAGACCGGTAATGATATCCACCGACGGCCGCTGAGTCGCCACCACCAGGTGGATGCCCGCGGCCCTGGCCATCTGGGCCAGCCTGCAGATGGCATCCTCCATATCCGCCGGAGAAATCATCATCAGGTCGGCCAGCTCATCAATAATAATCACCAGATGCGGCAAAAGCGCCTTGCCTTCCCGCAGCAGCAGGTTATTGTACCTTGTCAGGTCACGCACCCCGGCGACAGCAAACAATTCATAGCGGTATTCCATCTCTTTAACGGCCCAGCGTAAGGAAGTAGCGGCTTTTCTGGGATCGGTGACCACCGGCGACACCAGGTGGGGAATACCGTTGAAAGTGGTCAATTCCACCATTTTAGGGTCGATAATCAGGAATTTAACCTGTTCGGGAGTCGACTTGAACAGGATACCGGCAATCAAAGTGTTCAAGCAGACGCTTTTCCCCGCCCCCGTGGCTCCGGCAATCAGTAGATGCGGCATCCGGGCCAAGTCGTCCAGAATGGGATTGCCGGCCACATCTTTGCCCAAAGCCATGGTTAAAAATGACGGGGCTCGCTGAAACTTCACCGTTTCCACCAGTTCACGCAAGTATACCGTGGCCACCTCCCGGTTGGGCACCTCAATGCCCACTACCGATTTGCCCGGCACCGGCGCTTCAATACGCACATCCGACGCCGCCATCCCCAGGGCGATATCGTCAGCCAGGCTGACGATCCGGCTGACTTTAACGCCGGGTGGAGGCTGCACCTCATATCTGGTGATCACCGGACCCCTGGAGACCTTGGTCACCCTGACCCTGATGCCAAAGGAGGCCAGGATTTCTTCCAGTCTTTTTATATTATCGGCAATATCTTGATTATTTTTACTAATTTTTCCCCGCAGCGGTTTAGTCAATATCGAAAGGGGAGGCAGCATGCCACGCATGGATTCGTCAATCGGGGCGGCCAATTCGGCAATCTGCTCGGTTTCAACCGGCATAGCCGGTTCCGCGAGCGGTTCGTCTTCTTCGGACTCCTCAACGCTTTGCCCGGCATCAGACTGCGCCGCCGGGCGATAATAAACAATATTGGATTTTTTTTCTTTGTTCTTTTTATTCGTCGTTTTAACCGGTGCGTTTGTTTCCGGCTCCATTTGCTCCTTGGCATTATTTTCGCTTACATTACGGTCTTCCGCTGTCGGTTGTGACCGGTCGATGATCTCCGGACTATCCCGGGGCTCTTCGTCAGCGACAGTGAAAAGATAATTATCCACCGTGCGTACTGTTTTTTTTAGCGTCTCGGCAGCTTTGCGGGACATATTGCGGAATAACACCGTTACCGACTGATTGGTTAACAACAGCACCGATACCAGCAGCAGGGCTGAAAGCACTATGTACATGCCCAGGGCGCCAAATGAGTTCACCAGCACATAATAGAAGATCCCGCCGATAATTCCGCCTCCGTCACCCTGAATGGCGGCTTCCAAGATATATTCCCTGGGTACCGGCATATGCAGCACAGTCAGCGCCACCAGCAGGGCGATGATCGCCCCGCATATGTTCACGTTCTTTTTGATTTTACTTTTGAGATACAGCATTTTAAAACCAAACACCGCCAATAACACCGGGAAAAGATACCTGCCTTCACCCGCCAGGGTGGTTGTAGCTTTGTCGATCAAACCGCCCAAAAGTCCCACTGCCGGGTTCATCACGCTAATCAATGTCAGTGCCGCCAGTGCCAGCAGTGTGATACCGATTATTTCACAACGGATTTCTTCCCGGGTGTTTTTTGCCGCCGGCATCTCCGCTACACCTCCTTTATTACAGTATACTTATTCCATTATTTACATTTAATTCCTTCTGGACAGATCAAAAAATTCACTCACACAACCCGTTTAAAGAAACCCTAAAAGGCTGACGGTATCTTTGTTTATGTTCCTGGTGGTAGGATGGTTTGTCTCTGTGATATAATATTGCTGTTTGATTTTGAAACGAAGGTTGGGGTGCGGATGGATCTTTTTCAGGCGATTATACTGGGCATTGTGCAGGGTTTAGGGGAGTTCTTGCCGATTTCGAGCTCGGCCCACCTGGTACTGGTGCCCTGGCTGATGGGATGGCCCTACGCCGGGCTTACTTTTGATGTTGCCCTGCATGTCGGTTCGCTTTTTGCCATTGTCGGTTTTTTTTGGCGCGACTGGCTGGCATTATTGTCCGACGGACTGCAGCGTAAGAAAACCACCGAAGGCCGAATGTTCTGGTACCTGGTCCTGGCCACCATACCCGGCGCCGTTACCGGATATTTGCTTGAGGACATCGCGGAAACGGTTTTACGCCATCCGCTGTTAATTGGTATCCTGCTGATGGTAATGGGCGTAATTCTGCATTTCGTCGACACTCGCTCACCGTCCACAAAAAAATTGCCGGACATGGGATTAAAAGAGACCCTGTTAATAGGTGTGTCCCAAGCCCTGGCCATATTACCCGGCGTCTCCCGGTCCGGAGTTACTATGACCGCCGGACGGCTTATCGGCCTGACCCGGGAAACCTCGGCCCGCTTTTCCTTTTTGCTGGCCACCCCCATCATTGCCGGCGCAGGATTGAAAAAAATGACGGAAATAACCGCTTCCGACCTGACGATACCGTTTATTACCGGTGTTGCTGTGTCCGCCGTAGTTGGTTTTTTTGCCATCAAGTTCCTGCTGCAATATCTGACCCGGTTCAGTTACTCTCTGTTTGTGTGGTACCGACTGGCGCTGGGCGCACTGGTAATTGTGATTTATTTGGTCCGGTAGAAAACAGCAAGACCCCGGAAAAGCAGATAACGCTGTTCCGGGGTCTAATCTTTTTAATGCCAAAGTTAACCATCGACCTTGACCTCTGCGCCGGGATATAAATCACGGCGCAGAAAATCCATGGGGTTGGTGCTTAATACCCGCACCAGTTCCAGTTTGCCGCCCCCGGCATCCTTTACCACGGCCGGCACTCCCCCAATGGTAGCCTCCCTTTCCGAAGCACGGTCCAGTTGTTCAAACCCGGCCAGCACCAGTTCCAACTGCATGGGCGTGTATAAAATCAATGTTTCAGCCCCCCGTTGCCGGCCTTGCGCTCATCAATAAGCTGCTTTAACTTGTTGATGGCCTGGCTCATGCCACCCACCTCGTCGACCAGATTGCAATCCACCGCTTCCTGCCCGATGAGCACGGTACCGATATCCCGGGCCAGTTCCCCGGTGCGGAACATTAAATCACGGAATTTCTCTTCAGATATTTTGGAGTGGGAAGTAATAAACCGGACTACCCGGTCCTGCATTTTATCAAGATACTCATAGGTCTGGGGCACGCCGATAACCAGTCCGGTCAACCGGATCGGATGGATGGTCATACTGGCGGTTTCGGCAATAAACGAATAACCGGTTGCTACGGATACGGGAACGCCAATGCTGTGACCGCCCCCCAGCACCAGTGAAACGGTCGGTTTGGACAGGCTGGCGATAATTTCGGCAATGGCCAGGCCGGCTTCCACATCACCGCCCACCGTATTCAATACGATGAGCACGCCCTCGATTTCAGGGCTTTGTTCCAAAGCCACCAACTGGGGTATCAGGTGCTCGTACTTGGTGGTCTTGTTTTGCGGCGGCAGCACCAGGTGCCCTTCAATCTGGCCCACAATGGTCAGGCAGTGGATATTGCTCTTAATCTCGGGTACCTGGGTAGTACCCATTTCTTTAACGGCCTCAATGGTATTTTTCGACTTGCCGGTAACCCTGGTCCGGTCCGTCCCGTGTTCGTGATCGGGTTCGCCGGTACGCTCGGGACAGGTTCCCGGGTCGGGACGGGTGGGCGGCTGATAGGGAAAAATACCGGGCACTTCGTCAAAGGACTGGTAATAAGACATATGTACCTCCCTGTTTTAAGAACATTGGTGTCGGTTTAGTATGGATTATCACGGTTAAAAAAATACACAGGCACTTTGGCCTGTGTATTTTTCAATACTTATACTTCCATTATGATGGGTAAAATCATAGGCCTTCTCCTGGTTTTCTCGTACAGAAACTTGCCTAAATCATCCTTGACCTGAGATTTAATGGATGCCCATTCCGGCATTTTTTTAGTCGAGCACTTGGTCAACGCGGCGTTCACCTTGTCCCTGGCCTGTTCCATCAACTCCTCGGATTCGCGAACATAGACAAAGCCCCGGGATACGATGTCCGGCCCGGATATGATCTGACCGCTTTCCCGGCTCATGGTCACCACCACGATTAATATGCCGTCCTGGGACAACTGCCGGCGGTCACGCAGCACGATATTGCCCACGTCGCCGACGCCCAGTCCGTCAATCAGCACCCGGCCGGCCGTTACCCGGCCGGCAAAGTGACCGCTGCGTTTGGTTAATTCCAGCACCTGGCCGTTTTCGGCCACAAAGATGTTGGCCTCCGGGACGCCCATGTTCTTAGCCAGTTCGGCGTGTTTGATCAACATGCGGTACTCGCCGTGCACCGGGATAAAAAATTTGGGCTTGACCAGATTGAAGATCAGTTTCAGTTCTTCCCTGCTGGGGTGACCGCTTACGTGAATGCCGGACACCGCCTCGTAAATGACCCTGGCGCCCAGTTTGAAAAGCTGGTCGATAATCCGGGCCACCAGCTTTTCATTGCCGGGAATCGGAGTGGCGGAGATGATAATCGTATCGCCGGGCATAATTTCCACCTGCCGGTGGTCCCTGCTGGCCATCCTGGTCAGGGCGCTCATGGGCTCGCCCTGACTGCCGGTGGTCAGGTAGACCACCTGGCTCCGGGGCAGCCGGCCCGCCTCGTCAGGTTCCACAATCACTCCGTCGGGCACCTTCAGGTACCCCAGTTCACGGGAGATATTAACCACGTTGACCATGCTGCGTCCCACCACCGCCACTTTACGGTTATAGCGGTGGGCGGTGGTGATAGCCTGCTGCAGGCGGTGCACGTTGGAAGCAAAGGTGGCCACAATGATCCGTTCTTCGGCCTTCCGGAAACTGTCATCGAAGGTTTGCCCCACAACGCGCTCGGACATGGTATAGCCGGGTCTTTCCACATTCGTGCTGTCGCTCAACAGCGCCAGCACGCCGCGGTCACCCAACTGGGCCAGCCTGAAAAAGTCGGTGACTTCTCCGTCCACGGGTGTCTGGTCAATTTTGAAATCACCGGTATGCACGATCACGCCCACCGGCGTTTCTATAGCCAGCGCCACAGCGTCGGGGATACTGTGTGAAACCCGGATAAACTCAATCTTAAACGGTCCGATCTGGATTACATCCCGGGGTTTTACGGTATGCAGTTTGGCACTGTCCGCCAAATGCCGCTCCCGGAGCTTTTCCTTGAGGATGCCAAGGGTCAAGGCGGTTCCGTATACCGGGACTTCCAACTGCTTCAACACATAAGGCAGGGCGCCTATATGGTCCTCATGGCCATGTGTCAGCACTATCCCCCGGACAATGTTTTTATGCTCCAGCAGGTACGTGATATCCGGAATAACAATATCAATGCCCAGCAGGTCTTCCTCGGGGAACATCAACCCCGAATCGATAACCAGAATATTTTCCCCGTATCTCACCGCCATCATGTTTTTGCCGATCTCCCCCAGTCCCCCCAGGGGGATCAGGGAAATTTTAGGTTCTCGCGCCATATTACACCTCCTGAAAGTAGATCTTGCCGTTGTAAGTAGTAAGATATTTTGGTGAGAATCAGGAGAAGGCGGGGAAAAATATTCTGTTTTACCCGTTCAGTACTCGATAACCCATTATACTGTATTCAAATTAATAATGTCCAGAAAAGGGATAGTTATAAACAACAAAAAGGAGCCCTTGGGGCCCCTTCGCCATTTCAGGCGCCCGCAAGGGGCGCTCCTACGATTTTTCAACACGGGAAAGGTTGCGCATTTCAGTATCTAACAGGAAATATTAAATTTGGTTTTTAGAGAAGCTGGGCTTCGGAAAGGATT
This sequence comes from Bacillota bacterium, assembly GCA_023439185.1. Taxonomy (GTDB): domain Bacteria; phylum Bacillota; class Desulfotomaculia; order Desulfotomaculales; family Desulfallaceae; genus BRH-c8a. The sequence continues at coordinate 32,359 of JAEXOR010000034.1, forward strand.
CTTTTCAGGGTTTCCTTCTCCTGTTCGCCGATGTCCGTCAGCGGCAGCCTGGGTGAGCCAACCTTCCAGCCCATCATGTTCAAAGCTGCTTTTACCGGCACCGGGTTGGTGGTGATAAACAGAACTTTGAATACCGGATAAAGGCTATGGTGAATCTTGGCAGCCATGGTAACGTTACCGGAGGTAAACGCGTTGATCATTTCCTGTAATCTCGGACCCGCTATATGGGAGGCCACACTGACAACGCCCTTGCCGCCCAGAGACATGACCGGCAAAGTCATGGAATCGTCACCGCTGTAAATGGCGAAATGATCGGGCAGGGAGCTCCTGAGTTCGCTTACCTGGTCCAGGCTGCCCGAAGCTTCCTTGACGGCGGTGATGTTTTCAATTTCCGCCAGGCGTTTCACTGTTTGGGGCAGCAAATTTACCGCGGTCCGGCCGGGTATGTTGTATAACATGACAGGCAGGTTGGTACTGGCGGCAATAGTCTTGAAATGCTGATACAGGCCTTCCTGGGAAGGTTTATTATAGTAAGGGCAAACCTGCAGCACACCGTCCACGCCCACCTTTTCCGCCGCCCGGGTCAGTTCCACACAGGCCGTGGTGTTGTTTCCTCCGGTGCCGGCAATTACGGCCGCGTCTCCGCCAACCTCTTCAACCACCACCCTGAATAGTTCAATCTTCTCATCCCTGCCCAGGGTGGGTGATTCACCGGTGGTGCCGGCCAGCACCAGCCCGTCCGAGCCTGATTGCACCAGGTGCCGGGCCAGTTTTTTAACCTGATCGAAATCAATGGTTTGGTCCTTTTTAAAAGGAGTAACCATGGCAGTGATAACACGGCCAAAATCCGTAACCAAAACTGTCACCTTCCTTTCAGCTTAAACCTTACGTCGGAGCCATTCCCGAACCCATGAACTTGGTATGTAATGACCGGACGGCCGTTTCCATCTGCTCACGGCTTACCAGCACCCACACCGTGGTATGGGAATCGTTGCATTGTAAAATCTGTACGTTTTCCCCGGCCAGCGCCTCAACAATATCCGCTATTACGCCGGGCACACCGGACATGCCCGCCCCCACGGCAGACACCTTGGCGCACCCGGAAACCACCTCAGCCTGATAACCGGCGTTTTCCAGCACCCGGGCGGCCTTGGCGGTCACTTCATCATTTACGGTGAATAAAACCGTTTCCTGGACAATGTTAATAAAATCTATACTGACACCCGCCAGCGCCAGTGCTCTGAACATTCGTTTCTGCTGTTTAAGCCCCTCGGCGCCGGTATCGGTGCGCACCTTGAACTGGGCGATCCCGGAGATATAAGTGATACCTGTAATAATCCGGTCCCTGGTAATATCTATGGTTCCTTTGTATACTTCACCCGAGGTCGTCACCAGGGTACCGGGGGAATCGCTGAAAGCCGGGCGCACCCTGAGGGGCACGCCCTTTTGCATGGCAATCTCAACCGCCCTGGGATGGATCACCTTGGCGCCTTCGTGGGCCAGGTGGCAAATTTCGTCGTAAGTGATGGCGTCCAACGCCCTGGCCTCGGTTACAATACGCGGGTCGGCCGTCATGATCCCTTCGACATCGGTATAGATATCCACATACGCGGCGTTTAAGGCCACGCCCAGGGCGGCCGCCGTGGTATCACTGCCGCCGCGTCCCAGGGTGGTTATCTCGCCGTCCTCGGTGGACCCCTGGAAACCCGCCACCACCACGATATACCCTTCCTGGGCGTAATCGGTGATCCGCTGGGGATTAACCTGCAGGATCCTGGCCTCGGCGAAGTTTCTGTCCGTCACGATACCCGCCTGGGCACCGGTCAGAAAAACGGCGGGCCGGCCCAGCGACTGCAAGGTAGCCGTCATCATCACACCGGAAATTACTTCGCCGCAGGTCATCAAAATATCCTTTTCCCGTTCCGGTAAATCATGATAAGTTTTTTTAATCAGGCTCAAAAGTGTATCGGTGGCGTAAGGGTCACCATGGCGGCCCATGGCCGAAACCACCACCACGGGCTGATAGCCCTCGTCCACCGCGGCGATTACTTTTCCCGCCGCCCTTTCCCTAAGCTCGGGCGTATTAAGAGAAGTGCCTCCGAACTTAAGTACTAAAAACCTCATGCCAATCCTACCTCTTTCCAAGGCAGCCATACTTGATTACCAGCTCCGCAATTTGCACGGCGTTGGTTGCGGCGCCTTTACGGAGTTGATCTGAAACCACCCACATGTTCAGGCCCTTGGCCAGAGAATTATCTTCCCTGATCCGCCCCACGAAAACCTCATCCCGCCCGGAGGCGAACAGGGGCATGGGATATTTCTTATTCAGCGGGTCGTCTTCCACAATCACGCCGGGGAACCGGCCCAGGATCTCCCTGGCCTGTCCGGCGCTAATCTTTCTTTCGGTCTCAATGTTCACCGATTCGGAATGGCTCCGGTACACCGGTACCCTGACCGTGGTGGCGGTGATGGCCAGGCTGTCGTCGTGCATAATCTTCCGGGTTTCTTTCACCATCTTCCACTCTTCCTTGGTGTAATCCATCTCCTGGAACACATCAATGTGCGGGATCAGGTTAAAGGCAATCTGGTACTGAAATTTGGCCGGCACCGCCTCCCGGCCATCCAGAGCCGCCCTGGCGTGGGCGGTTAATTCTTCTATCCCTTCGGCCCCGGCGCCGCTGACCGCCTGGTAGGTCGACACGACCACCCTTTTCACTCCGGCGGCATCGTAAATAGCCTTCAGCGGCACCACCATAATAATGGTGGAGCAATTGGGGTTGGCGATAATACCACGGTGGAGCTTCACATCCTCGGGATTAACTTCCGGGACCACCAGCGGCACCTCCGGGTCAAGGCGGAAATTACTGCTGTTGTCAATAACCACCACGCCTTTTTCGGCGGCCAGCGGCCCGAATTCCTTACTGGCCGCGCCTCCGGCGAACAAAGCGATGTCCATCCCGTCAAAGGAAGCGGGTGCGGTTTCTTCGACGGCGTATGACTGACCCCTGAAATACATTTCTTTACCGGCGGAACGGGAGGTGGCGCACAGTTTCAGCTCACCCACAGGGAAATTCCTTTCTTCCAGTACATTTAATATTTCCTGTCCCACTGCTCCGGAAGCACCGACAACCACTACTTTGTATTGAGCCAAAATTTGCCCCTCCAATCTTTTAGTGGATATTCGAAAAGGAGCCTGACTTTTCGAATATCCTTTTATCGCCTCCGCCGGCAGAAACAATTACTCGTAAGCCACCAGGACAGGTTGGATTTGCTTGTTCTGCAACGCGTACACAATCGTTTCAACCAGCAAGCTCATCCTGGACTTCAGCGAGTTTGGTTTACCGGCGGGATTATCCTGACCGAATGGAACCATATATATGTTTTTAGCGTTTAATAATAATCCAATGTTCCTTGCGTTCATACTTAATCCGTCATTGGTGGATAAACCGATCACAACAGGCCTCTGGTTGCGCAAATGCGCCTTAATGGCCATTAAAACCGGCCCGTCGGTAATGGCGTTGGCCAGTTTGGCCAGGGTATTGCCGGTACACGGCGCCGCCACCAGCACGTCGAACATTTTTTCCGGCCCCACGGGTTCCGCACCGACAATACTATTTATAATTCCCTGACTGGTTATTTCTTTAATCCGGGTTTTCCAGTTCGCTGCCGCGCCGAAACGGGTGTCGGTTTCATCAACAGAAGTACTGATTATAGGATACAGAACGGCGCCTTCTTCAGCAACTTTTTTAAGTTCCATCAATACTTCATCAATGGTGCAATGGGACCCCGTCAGGGCAAATCCAACTTTAACACCTTCCAGTCTTTTCACACAAACACCTCCCGTAAACCGAACCTTCAGCGTGTGTGACGCGTTTGCCAAAGTACACGGGATACCACCCGGGCCAGCAGCAATCCGGCCGTTTTGGGCGCCACTTTACCGGGCAAGCCCGGAGCGAGCAGCGCCTCGATGCCCAGTTTTTCGGCAGCGGCAAAATCCGTGCCGCCGGGCGCGGAAGCCAGATCGATAATCAGGGTTGCCGGAGTAAGCTGCTTTAATACACTCCCGGTTATCACCGGTGCGGGAATGGTGTTAAAGATTACATCCGGTTGCTGCAAACAGGTTGCCAATTCACTCAGGTGAAGGGTATGCAAACCCATGGCCTCGGCCCTGGCAAGCTGGTTGGGGTTGCGCGCAACCACCGTTGTTACGGCGTGCATGGCGTGAAGCAGTTGCGCCAGAGTTTGAGCGGTGCGGCCAAACCCCAGTACCAGGCAGCGGCTGCCGTGGATTGTAACCGGCAGTTTCTCCATGGCTATTTGCACCGCGCCTTCGGCGGACGGAATGGAGTTTAAGATCGCCACTTCATCCATCCGCATTAACTCCACCAGTCGTAAACCGGCTTGTTTGACCAACTGCCGCAGCGACTCCCTGGCTATACCCACCAGCACCGGTGCGTTTTCCGGCAGCAAAGCCAGTAATTCTCCGGTAATCTCCGGTGGATCTTTCAGGTACGCCGAATGCAGCCGCATATTCTCTTTAACCCCCGGAACCGGTAAAATCAAGGCATTTGCTCCGGTCAGGCATTCCTCCGGCATGCCGCAGACGGTTATGTTTTCGCCATCCACCGGCACACCAAGAGTTTTAACGGTTACACCGCACTCAGCCAGCGCAACAGCCAATGTCAGTTCTCTGGCGTCGCCGCCCAGCATGGCCACCGTAAAGCCTGAAAGGTTATGCACGACCGGTCAACCCCTCTCTGCTCACTTTACTGTACTCGGGCGGATGCTCAAAAGAACACACGCTTAAATCAGTATATGAAGAGCGGGTTTTATAGGTGCTTGTATGAAATTGGTGAAAGACTATTCAAAAATAAGGTTTTCCAGGCCGTAAACCACCCCTTCCAAACGCATTACCGCGCGTACTGCCGTCAGCACGCCGGGCATGAAAGATTCTCTGGAAATAGAGTCGTGTTTGATGGTCAGCGTTTGTCCCACGCCTCCGAAGATTACTTCCTGATGAGCGACCAATCCCGGCAGACGGATGCTGTGCAGCCGCATGTTGCCGGCCATTTGGCCGCCCCTGGCCCCGGCAATTTTTTCTTCTTCCAGGACCGGGCCCTGCCGGAAATCGCCGCGCCGCTCCAGGATAGCCTCGGCGGTTTTGATGGCCGTTCCGGACGGCGCGTCCAACTTCTGGTCATGGTGTTTTTCGATTATTTCAACGTTGGGGAAATACCTGGCGGCCTCGGCGGCAAATTTAATCATTAGTAAGGCGCCAATGGCAAAATTAGGCGCGATAATGCAACCCAATTTTTTTTCATTCGCCAGCGCGGATACTTCCTTAAGCTGCTCCCCGGACATGCCCGTGGTCCCGACCACCGGGCGTACTCCAACCCGCAGCGCTGTTTTAACGTTGTCCGCCACCGACTGCGGCCGGGTGAAGTCCACCAGCACGTCGGCCCCGGACGCGGCCAGGGCTTCCTTTAAATCGCCGGTTATAGTGACCCCCAGGGGCTCGTCCCAACCCAAAAGAACTCCGGCGTCCTGCCCCTGGTACTGCATATCCACGGCGGCGCATAATTCCGTGTCTTCGGCACCGACGACGGTTTTTAAGACCTCCCGGCCCATCTTCCCCGCAATGCCGCTAATGGCTACTTTAATCAAACTAATACCCCCCCTTCATTAATCTCTTTACCTGGTTGTGCGGCATAAAACAAAAACCCGTTCCAATTCAGCGCCAGGCCCGGCTGCTGAACCGGTGGGATTCAAAAAGCTGCACCCTGGTAAAAAAGATCCTGCTCATACGTCGGGGACATGCATGATGTCCCCTTTTCACTGTAATAAGCTTTATTTTCTTATATCTCGTTATTCCTGTCAAGATAAAAACCTTTACCGGTTAAAATAGATCTTTTGACCACGGATTACTCTTTAAGGTCTCCCGAATGATCCCAGTCACGCCGCACGAGCACACCGCCCCGCACATTATTGTCCGGATAAAGAAACTCAGCTGCCGGCAGGCCGGAGCCTTCGCCGACCACATAATACTGTCGCCCTGCAATATTAAAGTTAATCCTGCCGGTAATATCCCGTCTATTCTTCTCAACCACAGGCCCGCCCTCCTTTTCGTGTAACTGTTTTATGTGCCGCTAAATGGCGGTACGCCAGCCCTGTTTGTTAATATTAACGTTAATCTGGCCGCCATCCTGGTAGTCCTTCCTTTCCACAAGCCCGGAAAAAATATAGTAATCGGTACCAAACTCCGATTCCACAACTCCGCTGGCCACTTCAAACTCCGTCCGCTCGCCCCTGTAAATATCACCGGGGTTGAATGGATCCCTGAGTTTCAGTTCATTGGCCAGATCCTCGTGCAACCCCCACATCAGATCGTCAAGTTCGTCATCCGCGTATACCACCGGCAGTCCGATCTCTTCCACCGCTTCCCGCCTGACGATCATATGGTTATGGGCATAGAGCTTTTCCGTCAGGTAGTCTACAATGTTCTGCTCCTGTTCATCACTCAGTCTGGCACTGCGCAAACCAAGCATTTTGTTGGCCAGCGACCTGATTAACATCCAGTTTCTGTGCACATTGCCCAAAGCCAGCGGGTGAATATTTTCGACCAGCACCATGAAAGCTCTGGCTATGGCCTCCTCGTTATAAGTGCCCATCTTTTCGGCAATCAATGCCATGTATGAGTAAACGTCCTCAATATTGACAGGCAGCCTCGCGCATGCGTTGGCAGGGTCCTGGGGATTGAAGGCGTTGACCACGCTGGGGTCGATGGGACCCAGTTCACCCATCTTGCTCATCACTATTTCATCGGCGCCCAAACACATTAAAGTGCCGGCGCTGTACGCACGAAACGGCACCAACACACAAAACCGGCTTGTAAATTCACGAAACAGGTTGACCAGCCGCCAGGGGGTCAAAACATCTCCGCCCCTGGTATACAATAACAGATCGATCTGTGGTCTGGTGCCAATCATTTTGAGGTGCCTGAAAATAATGCGCACCACGTCCGGGGCGATCCTGGTGCTGACATTCTCACGGTCGCCAGTCACATAGGAAATAACCATCGAACCGCGCTTCCGGCCAATGCTTTTTATTAACTCCATTCTTTGCGCCCGGGCCATAAACAGCCTCCCCGTTTTTCCATATTATGACCCGAAAAGGAGTACTTTATCTAAGCATAAACCGGCGGATTTAGATCATATGCCTGCCCATCCTGGGCACAGCCTGGTCCAGAGTAACGATAATCACTTCCATGCCGATTTTTTTCACTGCTTCCCAGGGAATCACCAATTCCTGCCTGTCGGATAAAAAGTTCAGCAAGCCGCCCTTGCGCGGCAGGATAATCGATTGAATTATCCCGGTTTCCACATCCACCGCCAGGTCGGTCTCACCCGCCACCCCCAGCCTGGAGCCGTCGTTGATGTTAATTATTTCTTTTCCCGCCAGTTCAGCCATTCGCACCTTGTAAACCCTCCTAACGCCTTCTTCTCGACAGACCTGCGAAACGCATGGCAAAGGGCTGCAGCAGCGCGATGGCAATTGATATGGCCGCCAACGGCTCCATGGCCACGCTGCCCATTTGCACATTTGCCGGCAGTTCCAGCTCCAAAAAAGTCTGCATCAGCACCAATGTCAGATAGATACCTCCGGCTGTCCCCACGAGACCAGTCATGGCGCGGGATATCGGTGACGACTTGGCCTCGCCGATAATGTCCCAATCCTTGTCCCGCCTGTGCATAAGCTGCACCCGCTCACGAACCGATAAAACGATCAGCAAAATAACAATCAGTATGAACAGCAGCAACCCGATTTCCATTATTACCACCTCCCGTACCAAAGTATATTTTTGAGCTTGCAGAATATTCCTAAATGGGGAAGATTTATAAAAAATAAAAACCGGGCGGCGTTACGCCACTCGGTAGTTTTCACTGTTATTGAGAAAGACGTTTTAGTTTCCTTTGGGCGCCCGCAAGGGGCGCCCCTACAAACTTTACCGGCCGGTGGAACCGAAACCGCCGGCGCCGCGGGCGCTGTCGGTGAGCTGATCGGTAAACTCAATCTCCACCTGCAATACCGGCACAAAGACAAGCTGGGCTATCCTGTCGCCGGGTTTTATCTCGTAAGGCCGGGCCCCGTTGTTCTGCACCGGGCAAATTATTTCTCCTTTGTAATCACTGTCGATTACGCCCACGGCATTGGCCATAGTGATGCCATGCCTGGCGGCCAGGCCGCTGCGGGGAAAAACCAACCCCACCAGTCCGCTGCCCGGGATGTCCACCGCCAGACCGCTGGGAATCATCGCCCTTTGCCCGGGATTGATCAGCACCGGTTCCATGATTGACGCCGCCAGATCAATCCCCGCCGCCCCGGCGGTGGCGTAATCCGGCGCCGGGATATTGATCCCGATATCCGGGTTGAACTTTTTAAACTTAATTTTCATTATTGTTCTCCAATGTTAGCCGTACCCTACCCGGCAACCGCCCTGAAAACACTTTCGTCATCCCACGGGCCGACGCTGGCCAGGCTGAAGTTTTCCGGATTCAATAAATTCCTGGTCAATTCTATGATGTCATCATTTGTAACAGCCATAATCCGGCGTACAATTTCCTCCGGCGGGGTTATCTTGCCCAGGTACAACTGCGATTTGCCCAATCTGCTCATCCTGGTGCTGACGCTCTCCAGGCTGAGCAGCAGGTTGCCCTTCAACTGGTCCTTGACCCGCTGCAGCTCGTCCGGGCTGACGCCCTGCTGCTGGATGTTTTTAATCTCCCTGACGATTAACTCCAGCGCCTCGCGCACGTTTTCCCTGCTTAAACCCGCATAAACGCAAAACAACCCGGAATCGTGGTAAGAGCTGTGATATGAAAACACCGAGTAAACCAGCCCGCGCTGTTCCCTGATTTCCTGAAACAGCCTCGAACTGAGTCCACCGCCCAAAATTGTGTTGATCAACTGAAAAACATATATTTTTTCATGGTCCATGGGCAGGCCCGGCGTGCCAAGACAAAGGTGCACCTGCTCGGTGTCCTTGGTCCGGCAAAAGACCTGTTTGGATGGTTCCGGAACCACAAAACGGCGTTCCTTCTTGCCGCCGGTTATGCCGCCGAAAATCTTGTTCAGCAGTTCCATAAGCTGCCCGTGTTCAAAATTACCGGCGGCGGCCACCACAATGTTCCCCGGAATGTAATACTGCCGGTAAAACGACAGCAAGTCATCCCGGGACAGGTTGCGCACCGATTGTTCACTGCCGATAACCGGACGGCCCAGGGGATGGTCGTGCCAGATAGTCCCGGCAAAAACATCATGCACCAGTTCGTCCGGCGCGTCCTCGTACATTTTTATCTCTTCCAGGATCACGTTGCGCTCCCTGTCGATGTCGACCTCGTCAAAACGGGAATGGAACAGCATGTCGCCCAATAAATCCACCGCCAGCGGCAGGTGTTCGTCCAGCACCCGGGCGTAATAACAGGTATATTCCTTGGTGGTAAACGCGTTTAGCTGGCCTCCCACCGCGTCCAGCTCTTCAGCTATGTCCTTGGCGCTGCGCCTTTTCGTTCCCTTAAACATCAGGTGTTCTATAAAATGCGTGACACCGGCCTGAAGCTCGCTTTCGTCCCTGGAACCCACGTCCACCCAAACTCCGATGGAGGCTGAACGCACATGCGGAATTTTTTCCGTCAGTACCTTCACCCCGTTGGCCAGTTCGGCTGTCTCGATCACATATTTGCCTCCCCGCTGCAGGTAAATTGCAGTGCAATTTGTCATAGCATAAAGCTTCTTGATCCTTTAATAAAATCCTTGTGGCTAATCATTTTTTTTCCGGATCATCTCACCCACTGTAATCAGCTTAAAGCCCCGGCCATGCAAATCGTCTATTATGCCGGGCAATGCCTCCACAGTAGGCGCGGTGGGATGCATCAGCACTATGCCCCCGTTATGGGCCTTGCCCGATACCCGTTCCCTGAGTACCTGCGGCGCGGGACGCTGCCAGTCAATAGTATCGATGCTCCATAACACAGTCCGGTAGCCCAGTTCCTCCGCGACCTGCAGCACCACGTCACCCCGCTCTCCGTAAGGAGGCGCGTAAAGATTGGGCTTTTTCCCGGTGATGTCTTCTATAACGTCCTGGGCTCTGGTGATGTCACGGATATTTTCTTCCCTGGATATCCGGTCCGGGTGGGGGTGCGCATAGCCATGGCTGCCGATCTCGTGGCCCCTGCTCTGTATTTCCTTAACCAGTTCAGGAAACTTCTCCGCCCAGGTGCCCCCGATATAAAAGGTGATCTTTACATCTTTTTCTGTCAGAATCTCCAGCATGGGTCCAATATATTCCTCACCCCAGAAAACGTTACAGGTCAGGGCCATCTCCTTCTTATCCGCATCCCCCTGATAAAGTGGCTCCGCCGTCGCCGGTACCTCTCCTCCGCAAATCCGGCTCATGATCAAAAGCAATATAAAAACGAATATAATAAGAACAAACACTTTGCGTAAATTATTACGCCTAAGCAAAATAAATATCGCGCTCACCGCCTCCGGTTAAATTTCTATTAATAACTATTCCGGGACCAGACGGTTAATTCACCGGTAGCTGAACATTCCACCGCGATCTCCAAAGGTGCTGATTGATTGCACCAGCACGAGAAAAAAGGCAGGCGCACTTATATACCACATGAATGTGGTATATGTGGCCTGCCGGTGGCGTTTTGTGCCTAATCAATCGGCTATCATCGGGCAATGCGCATATCTTTCCCGGCCAACTGCCCAACTGATCAACTACGCTACACTTACCCCTGGCGTTTACGCGCCCGCTTAATCATCTCCGCCATACTTGTGCGATGTTCTTCAGGCATAACTGCTTCACCCTGGGGCATAAACTGCACCATGAGATCCGTCATCTCCTCATCTGTCAAACGCTTCCCGGTCATTTTCGCGACCAGCGCCTTGTAATCATCCGGATTATTTCTCCGCAAGTTCTCCATATGCCCGGTGAAGCCCTGCAAAGCACCGGTCACTTCACTATTCTCCAGCCCTGACAGATCGACGGTACGGCCGCCGTATTTCTTACCGCGAATGTCTTGCTTCAAACCGCCGGTGCTGGATCCTTCCTCCGCCTGTGCCGCCGCGTTGTGCATATGTCCCGTCTGATTCATGCGGTACGGGGAATCGGATTCCAGACCCATCAGCAAAGCTCCTTTTTGAGTATCCGTACTGGATTTTCTTCCTATATACATGTGACCGCTGCGGCCGTCGGCATTGATCATCTGTGCCTTTCCGCCCGCCCCCCGGCCGCCGAGCTTGCCAATTCCGCCAATTGCCATGTCCATTCCGTGGTGATGATAGGTAGAATCTGTGGCCGACTTAATCGCCGCACCAATACCGCCATGCTCTTCATAGCCCTTAAGCCCCTTATCTCTTCCCGGCGTAGCTACATGGTGCGTTCCCGCAGCACGGGCATGCACACCGGCCCGGTGCCCCATTTCCTCACCGATCCTCGTGCCAAAGAGGGCATCGGCCACGTCGTCACTGGTAGCGCCCCCATTTTTGTCATTGGCGCCGAAGACAAAGGCGGTACGTCCGCCGTGAGAGAAGGCATTGGCCATGGTATCACTCCACTCATGCTGCTCCTTGACCTTCTTTTTCTTCCAAAACTGCCACCATTTTTTTTCAGGGTTTTTCTTTTCATCGGTACGCTGAAAATCTCCCATCTGCATGAGAAACATGGTCCGCATCAAGGAATCTCCGGACTCTTGCGCCCGGTCAATATCACGATCCGCCAGGTTTTGTGCCGCATCCTCCGTCCGGTCGCCGCTTTGGGATTCCCTCGCGATCCTCTGGTAGGCTTCTTCACCGCTCTCTCCCGCCTGAGCCTCAGAGCCCAGCCACGTCTTTCCTTGCTTCGATATGCCGTATTCCTGCATCAAGCGCGCTTGATCGTCCCGATGCAAGTAATGCTCTTTCAGACGCTGCCTTTCTTCTTGACCAGGTCCCAGGATGGTATCCATCATCATTCTTTGGTCCATCATCTCCGTGGCCTCTTTGACTTTGGCGCCTGTCTCCCCGCCTGCCCGCGCAATATCACTCAATGCCTTTCTGTTAATCGGATCCAACGCCCTGGTGGCATCCCCCCCATACCTTTGGGCAATCTGGGCTGAGGTCATGTCGGGGTTTTCTGCCAACTGTCTTGTAATCCTATCCTGTCTCGCCGCGTCCATTGCTTTCCGGTCTTTTTTATCCATCCGGGCCACCCGGCTGAAGTCGCCCCTTCCGGCCCGCGCGGCATTTTCCTGCTTCTCTGCTTTACCCGGTTTCAGGAGACCCATTTTCCCGCCGACGAACTCACTAATTCCGGCCCAGGATTTTTTCATCCAATTGGGCAGCATCTGCACCTCTCCCGCAGGAGCGGCTTCCGTGGGCACGGCACTATCCACCACGCCCTGCTGCACGGTATGTACCAGCTCGTGTGCTGCCACCCCGGGACTAAAACCGCCGGGACCGAAATAGACATCATGACCGGTGGTATAAGCCCGGGCGCCCATCATCTCCGCCTTCCTGAGGGCGGCACTGTCCGTATGGAAGCGTACGGATGAGAAATCCGCTCCCATCCTCCTTCCCAGTTGCAGCTTGACTTCCTCAGGCGTCCGGGCGCCATTTTGAGCGGAGGCAAAACGCTCCGCTTCCCGCTCCGCCGAGGGAATCTGGTTCTGCAAAAACGCCTGTTGAACCCTGTTTCGCATTATCCCTTCCAGATTAGGCTTTTTCTCGTCCTTAATCTCCCATTTTCTAAGCATCGCACTATTGGGAAAAGCATCCGGCTGTTTCCCGGGAGTAATCTTTTCCGCATCCTGTATATCCAATACCTGTTTGCGCATTTGAGCATAGCCTGCCATACGTTTACCCCCTTTAATACCAATATATCACTATACCGTATCCCTGTATATAGCGATATAGGGGCTACCTGTAGCCGCCCGCGTTGCAGCATTGCACGGGTCATTCGGGCGGACACAGTTCGCCCTTACAGCAGCTTGGCGACAAAAGCGCAGAACAAATTTCATTTTGCTGCTCATTGTAGCAGCTCTCGTACGGCTACGCATTGACATTTTTAAGCTGTTGGAAGAAAAATAAATATTTTTTTGCGTAGGACAGGGGGAAATCCTCGAAGCGTGTCTGCGCCGCCAGTCCCTCCGGCCCGACCTTGTGCCGCTTGCGGAAGTCCGAGGGTGTGCAACCATAAAACTGCTTGAAGCTCTTGATGAGATATTTTGGGTCGGAGAACCCGCATTTGGGTGAGATTTCGTAAATCATTTCTTCGGTGGAGAGCAGCATCCGGACCGCCTTCAAGCAGTTGCCGCTGAATATAAGCTCCCGCAGGGTAAAGCCGAATTTTTCATGGATGTCGTTTGAGAGATGCTGCGGGGTAACGCCGATAGCCCCCGCAAGCTCAGCAAGGGAATTGCCCACCAGCGGATTTTGCCGGACATGGTCGTAAATCCGCCTGTGCCGCTCAAGGTGCGCTTCACTGAGCCGCCTTGTCCCCGCGCCGTAGCGCAGGTAGTCAAAGCTGTCGGTCATATGGGTCAGCAGCTTCGCAAGGCCGGCCTTTATGGAAGTTTCCTGATCGCTTTGGACTTCGCCGTCCGGGATGATTTGTGCCAGCCAGGCAATGCGCTCCTTCAGGCGGCGGTATTTCTCCGGCGCTTCGGTCTCGCTGCGGGCGGAGCAACACCAAAAAAGCACATAGTCAAAATCCGGATCATTGTGACGGCAGAAGTCGGGGCCTATCTGCAACAGCAGCAGTCGATTGGCGCCGCCGTGCTTTTTGATGCGGTGCGGCTCGTCCACATTGACGACAATGATATCGTTCTCCTTCAACAGCTGGGTTTCGCCGAGCCGGGTGATCTCCGCCTGGCCCTCCAGCACTAAAATGATCTCCACGGCGTCGTGCCAGTGATAGGGATATTCATCGATCCGCGCCACCTTGGCGATGAGCGGCATTCGCTCTGAAAACTCAAGCATTTCCGGGTACATGATCATCATCACTACCTTTCCTCTATCAATCTAACCCAATTGGAAAGGCTTCGCATTGACGATTTTCAGCTTTTGAGAAAAATTTTAGTTTTTTGCAAAAAAATAAACCCGCCGTGAAGCGGGTTGTGTATTTGTTCGGTTATTTGAATTAATCTCCGTGGCCGGCCGCCGACAGAAGCCGGATGGCATGGCCGAGGGGGATGTCCGTATACATCATTTGGCGGGCAAGGGCCGCGCTCACCTGCCATTATGCGCGCTGATATAATCCATAACCATCTCCTGCAGATTTTTCTTGTTACATTATACTTCCTGAATAGGAAACTTTTAATAATAGTAAAGTTGTTTGTCATAACGGCAGCTATTTTCGCCGAAACATGGTACGTTCTGTTGGTGGATGGAAGACATAGCGCCCCCCGGTGCTTGACTTGACGCTGAAAATGATGGTTTAATATCAACAAAGCCGGAAGGAGGGTGTGTAATGTTTACCCCGCTGATAGATAGATTGACACTTTCGGGGAAAAGAAAACGTTACCCCGGGCCACCGCCCGGTGAAGAAATGGTAAAAGCCCTCAGGGAATTAACCGAAAAAACAAAGCATTGCGATTTACCCGACATACCCATGGATGAGCTTGACTATACCGTGATAGACACCGAAACAACAGGGTTTTACCCTCACGAGGGAGATGAAATTATTTCTCTCGGGGCAGTAAAAATGCGTGGGACAAAAATCTTAACCGCGGAAAAATTTGACCAGTTGGTTAACCCATTCCGTCCGATACCGGAAAAAATCACATTGCTCACCGGTATTGATAACAACGCCACTAATCAGAAGAAAGATGTATTTACCGTGCTCAGGGAGTTAATGGAATTTATTGGCGACACGGTGGTGGTCGGTCATGCCCTGGGCCTGGACCTGTCATTTATCAACCGCAAACTGAAGCTTTTTTGCAATACCAGGTTCTATAACATAATCATCGATACCAAAGGTATTGCTATGATCATGTTTCCGCCCCATAACCCGACAGATCTGGATTCACTGCTGCATATGCACGGCATTGAGTCTGTTAACCGGCACACGGCCCTGGGTGACGCCTTGCTTACCGCCAGGCTGTTTGGATTATTCATTGAAAAAATGCGCTGTAAAAATGTTATAACGGTCAGGGATCTGGATAAATATCTCGACCTCGGCAATAATTACGCCGCCGACAAAACCAACAACGCGTATTTCTACTGGTAATACCGGGCAGGGAATCCCCCCGTCAGGCTTCGCCTGCCACCCCCCTTTAACAAGGGGGGCATAACCTTTGCGGGCGCCCGGTTCCTCAATTTCTCTCAAAAATATATACTTTGGAATGTCTCCACCACAGGTCCGGCCTTTCAAAATCGACACCGTTATCCAACCGGCAAAGCGACCATTTATTCGGCCCTATTAAAACCCTGCTGCGCCAGCCCGCCGGATCGGTACGGGGCAGCCAATCGGTGGCGCCGATTAATATGAATGCCCGCACCGAATCACAGGCCATAAAATCCGCCGTCCAGTCTTCACCATCCGGCATCCAACCGCAGAGCACCAGTTTTGGTTGATACAGGCGCAGCGCTGTCCGGTAATCCATTTTTTCCGGCCGGGCGCTTATGACGGTGCTTTGGGGTAATGGTTCGGAATAATCATCCACTGCCTGCATTTCAATGCCCCTGGCATGCAGGACTGCGGACAATTCACCGTTACCGGCGCCCACCTCCAGTATGGGACCCAGGCCAAGCTTTTTTATCTCCTCCGCCAGAGCGTCGTTAAATTCGCGGTTTAATATCTGATAGATCCCGAAGGTTTTACAATACTGCAACAGCAGGGACAACCGGCAAATCACGGCGTTGTCGCGCCAGGATGCCTCCGGGTCGTACTTAACCGGACAATCGGCAAATTTATTGGCCAGCCACTTCTTTTCCTGCGCCACTTTTTCTTGAATCGTGTCAAAACCAAATAGTTCAAGAGACATATATAAACCCTCCCCAATTAAAACCAATTCAGGTTAAAAAAATAAGACCCCCGTTACAGGGGTGCTTATTTAACTTCTGTTATTTGGCGGGCGGCGGTTATTGTTGAAGGGGCGGCGGCCGCCGTCTCTTTCCCTGGGTCTGGGCGGCCTGTCCGGTTTGGGAACGTAACCTTCCGGAACCGGCATGGTGTCCTTCTTGGAAAGCTTCAACCGGCCCTGGTTGTCGTAGCCGATTACCTTGACTTCAATGACGTCTCCCTCTTTAACCACATCTTCAACTTTTTCAACCCGCTCGTAGGCCAACTGGGATATATGCACCAAACCCTCTTTGCCAGGCATGCCCAGCACTCCCGGGATCACCTCGACAAAGCAGCCGAAATCAGTAACCCTGGTCACCCGGCCGTTATAAATCTCGCCGGTTTCCACGTCGGCAGTCAGGCTTTCAATGATGGCCAGCGCCTGTTTGCCGGCGTCCGGGTTAACGGCGCCGATGTATACCTTGCCGTCGTCCTCAATGTCGATGTCGACACCGGTTTCCTCAATAATCTTTTTGATAATTTTGCCGCCGGGTCCAATGACGTCCCTGATCTTATCCGGATGGATACTGGTTTGAATTATCCTGGGCGCGTAAGGAGACAGGTCTTCCCTGGGCTTGGAGATCACGTCGGTCATCTTGCCCATGATGTGCATGCGTCCCTCGTGGGCTTGCTCCAGCGCGGTGCGCAGTATCTCCCTGTCGATACCGGCTATTTTAATATCCATCTGCAGGGCCGTCACACCCCTGCTGGTACCGGCGACTTTGAAATCCATGTCGCCCAAAAAGTCTTCCATGCCCTGGATATCGGTAAGCACGGCAAACTCTTCGCCTTCTTTGATCAACCCCATGGCCACTCCGGACACCGGCGCCTTAATGGGCACGCCTGCTTCCATCAGGGCCAGGCAGCTTGCGCAAACACTGCCCATGGAAGTGGAGCCGTTACTCTCCACCGCCTCGGAAACGATTCTAATGGTGTAGGGAAAGCTTTCCTCCGGAGGGATGGTTGGCTCAATGGCGCGCTCGGCAAGCGCTCCGTGACCGATTTCCCTTCTGCCGGCCGAACGCATCGGTTTGGTTTCGCCGGTGCTGAAAGGGGGGAAATTGTAATGGTGCATGAACCGCTTGGTTTCGTCGGTTCCCAAACCATCCAGGATTTGTTCCTCGGAGATAGCCCCCAATGTCACAATGGACATCACCTGGGTCTGCCCCCGGGTAAAGAGACCGGAACCGTGAGTACGCGGCAAAAGTCCCACTTCAACGGTAATGGGCCGCACCTCGTTCAGCGCCCTGCCGTCGATGCGCACCCGGTCGGCCAGGATGAACCGGCGCATCAATTTCTTTTCAATGCTTTCCAGAACAGCCATGATGGCTTTTTCCTGCTCCGGATAGGTTTCCGCCAGATCGGCGAGAATTTTTTCCTTGAGCTGGTCCAACATTTCTTCCCGCGCTTGCTTGGTCATCTGCTGCACGATGCATTGCTGCAGGGCGGCCTTGATTTCCTCGGCGGCGCGGTCATTAACTGCGTTTTCAAGTGCTTCCTCAATCACAGCCAGTTCAGGCATAAATTTCTCTTTAGCCAAACCCACTTCCAGCGCTTCCCGGCGAAAGTCCTCGATGGCCGCTACAATTTCCCGGATCTTATCGTGTCCGGTCATGATCGCTTCCAGCATGATCTCCTCGGGTACTTCCCTGGCGCCGGCCTCCACCATCATCACGGCGTCCCTGGTGCCGGCCACCACCAGGTGCATACTGCTTTTTCCGGTATCCGCAACGCCGGGGTTTAATACAAACTTGTCCCCCACCCGGCCAACAACGACACCGCCGATGGGCCCGTTAAAAGGGATATCGGAAATATGCAATGCTGCCGAAGCGCCCACCATGGCCGCTATTTCCGGCGGGTTGTCCTGGTCCACGGACATGACCAGGGCAATCACCTGGACTTCGTTGCGCATCCCTTTGGGGAAAAGCGGCCGGATTGGCCTGTCCATCATCCGGGCGGACAAAGTAGCTTTCTCGCTGGGCCGCCCCTCTCTTTTAATGAAACCGCCGGGGATCTTACCCACGGCATAAAGCCTTTCCTCGTAATCACAGGTCAGCGGGAAAAAATCAAGGCCTTCCCTCTTCCTTTTGGACATGGTGGCGGTAACTAAAACCACGGTTTCCCCATAACGAACCAGGACCGCTCCGCCGGCCTGTTTGGCCACCCGGCCTGTCTCCAGGATCATCGGCCTGCCGCCGATTTCAATTTCCTTCTGCAAAATTGGTTTTTGTAACATAACGGGGTTTACCCGGTTACTGAATCCGGTACTGTATGATAATGTCCGAAACCTGAAACCGGTATCCTCCTTTCCCTTCAGTCAAGTTTAATATTGGGCGGTAATCAGATAATAACAACAAAAATAGCATATTCTACACATTTAGTAGTATATCCTGCCTGTTTTATAAAAAATACATGCAAAAATGGCCGCCGCACAAAATATAAAAAGCGGGGCAAGCCCGCTTTTCTTACTTTATTTACGCAAACCAAGTTTTTCAATCAGCGTACGGTAACGGTTGTACTCACGGTCTCTGAGATAATTCAACAGGGACCGGCGCTGGCCGACCATTTTCAACAGTCCGCGCCTGGAGTGGTGGTCTTTCTTGTGGATCTTCAAGTGCTCGGTAAGATCGTTGATCCGCTTGGTTAAAATGGCCACCTGCACCTCCGGCGAACCGGTATCGCTGTCATGCAGCTTATAGGTACCAATGACGGTCTGTTTTTCTTCCACGGATAAAGCCATGTTTTCACCTCCTGGTTTTTATTAATCGCTGTCGGCCAAGTTAACCGCCGGAGATAAGCGTATTCCCTAGCTGACAGTTCATTGCTATGATTGCTATTTGCCGATAATGGTAATCACCAACCGGCCCGAAGCGATGTCCTTGGCCACAATATCAAACATGCGCCCGGACTTGGCGAAAAACCCTCTGAATCGCGTGGCGGTCGGTATCCGGCCGGGTACGCTGCCGGCGGCGCTGATTATGTCGGCGGTGGTGATTTTATCCTGCCGGTAGTCACGCAGCCTTTTACGCGCGTGTTCGGTGACAATGATCTTCATTTCCATGGCCGGGTCAATTCGTCCCGGTCCGCCGGGCTATTTTATCTTCTTCCTGGGCCAAAAACGCGTACAGGGCATCCTTAAAGGCAACCAGTTGAGCGTCTTCCATCTGCGACTGAAGATATATTTTTTCCAGTTCCTTCTTCAGTTCCTGAAAATCTTCGCTCAGACAGATCAAGGCAATATGATTAAGCCATTTTTTAATTTCCTCGTCGGGTGAATCAAACCTGGGGATCCCCACGAATGATCACTCCCTTCCCATCGCCCCGGAAAAACCTGTTCAGCGGCGCAGGGCTTCTTTATTGTAGCATATTATACCTGGCAAGTAAACTTGCCCTATTATACTTGCTCTATTATATTTACTATAAATATATTGACCGCCTGAACCTTTTATACTATCGCCCCTTTAGTTATCATACCGATGCACAGGTGTCACCGCGCGCCTGGCTGATGTCCCGGCGAATCTGTTCCAGTAATTGCTCCACCGAGGGAAACCGCTTCTCTTCCCGCAGCCGGCGGATAAAAGATACCTGGATGCGCTTGCTATAGAGATCGCCGGAAAAATCAAGCAAATGTACCTCAATGGTTCGCGCAAAACCGTTACCGTGAAAGGTGGGCTTGACCCCGATATTGGCTACCCCCAGGAATGTATCCCCATCCACCTGCGTTTTTACAGAATATACGCCGTTGGCGGGGATTAATATCCCGGCGCCGGTCTCCACGTTGGCGGTGGGGAAACCCAGCAGGCTGCCCCGTCTTTCACCGTAGATCACTTCTCCCTCCACCACCGGGCAATAACCCAGGTATTTGCGGGCTTCCTGCACGTCGCCGTCGGCAATCAGGTTTCTGATCAATGTGCTGCTCACCGGCTTGCCTTTTATGGCAACGGGACTGATTACTTCCACCCCGAAACCGAGCTCCCGGCCCATCCTTTGCAACAGTTCGGGAGTTCCCCGCCCCATATGTCCAAAGGTATAATTGTAGCCCACAAAGACCGTGTTGACGCCAAGATGCCGGAATAGAACGTCACGCACAAAATCTTCCGGACCAATCCTGGCAAATTCCAGGGTAAAGGGTACTAAAATCAACACTTTCACGCCCAGGGCCTTGAACATTTCCTGTTTGATACTCGGCAAAAGGAGCATGGGCGGCGCCGCTTCCGGGTTTAAAACCGCCATGGGGTGCGGTGTGAAAGTAAACACCGCGGCGGTACCGCCCACCTCACCGGCCTTTGCCGCCAGGTCGCCGATCAGCTTCCGGTGGCCCAGGTGCACGCCGTCAAAATTACCCAATCCAACAACAATATTTTTATATTTTTCTTTTAAGTCATGCCATTGATTATAGATCTGCACACCAAACTACCTCCGCATTTTATGCAGCGACACGAAAGTACCGGGCACCGCGGCTATACCAGCACCTTTAACGGCTGGAACGCCAGGGATTCCGGTTTTGCCTCCGGCCGGTCAACTTCAGCCAGGGCCAGCAACCCTGCAGGTCCTTCCATACGTACCACCTGACGCCCGGTAACATGTTGTTCCATGGACGCCGCCGGTAAAAACACCTTGTTTCCGCAACACACCGCTCCGACGGACTCGTCCGGAATCTTCACATCGGGCAGGTGCTCCAGCGCTTTACTCATGGAAACCACAATCTCGCCGATGGCGCCGCTTTCGCTTTTTTTCGCTATTTCTTCCAGGGTGACGGTATCCTCCAGCGAGAACTCCCCGGCCCCGGTGCGCAGCAAAAAAGACATGTACGCGCCGCAGCCGATTCGGTTACCCAGGTCATGGCACAGGGTACGGATATACGTTCCCGCCGAACAGCGCACGTCGATAATCGCTCTGGGTGCTCCGGGGTTTTGATGATCAAAACTGAGCAGATTTAACTCGTAGATTTGAACGGCCCGCGGTTTTCTTTCCACCTCGATACCGGCCCGGGCCAGCTCGTAAAGTTTTTTCCCCTTGTGTTTCAGCGCCGAAACCATCGGCGGGATCTGCTCGATCCGGCCCCGGAAACCCGCCAGGTGCTGTTCAATCATCCCGGGCTCCAGGCCGGCGGCGTCAAATTCCTCCACAGTCCGGCCAAAGGAATCCTGGGTCGTGGTGGAGCGCCCGAAAACAACCTCCGCCCGGTACTGTTTCTGATCGGGTAAATACTCGATAATTTTGGTGGCCTTGCCGAGACATACCGGCAACACGCCGGCCGCCCCCGGGTCCAGTGTCCCGGTATGGCCGGCTTTCTTCTGACCGGTGGTCCTCCTGACCATGTAAACGACATCATGGCTGGTCATACCGGGCGGTTTCAGGACATTAAGAATCCCGTTCATGCTTCTCATTCTCCAGGGCCATCAGCGCGGCTTCCTCAATTTGCCGCCGGATATCCGCCAGCTTCCCCTCCATGATACAACCGGCAGCCTTGCGATGACCGCCCCCGCCAAATTGAGACGCCAGTTTATTAACATCCAGGAAATACTTGGAACGAAAACTTACTTTAAACTTTCCATTGTCCAGCTCCCTGAAAAAAAGGGCCAGTTCCACCCCTTTGATGGTCCGGGGGTAATTGGTCACGCCGTCCACATGCTCATCCCGCGCATTTAACCGGTTTAAAGTTTCCCTCTCTATGTACATCGAGGCCAACCTGCCGCAGGGGCTGACAGTAAGTGTTTTTAATACTTCACTCAGTACCTGCAGCGAAACCAGCGGCTGTTCCTCGTATAACTGCTTGTTAATTTGCCCGGTGTTAATACCCGTTTCCATCAACCGGGCAATAATCCGGTGGGTGGCCGGTTTCACCCCATCGTAACGGAAAGACCCCGTGTCGGTACTAATGGCCACGTAAAGACATAAAGCCATTTCCGCGTCAATGTCGACGGGAAGTACCCGCAGCAGTTCATATACCAGTTCCCCCGCTGCCGGCGACTGCGCGTCATTTAAGTATAAATGCCCGAAGTTTACTCCGCCGGCATGGTGATCAATGATTATGATACCGTTAAAGCGGCCCAAAAGCTCTTTAAACTGCCCCAGCCGTTCAGGCACCGAACAATCCACGGAAACAAAAACTTCAGGCAGCTCCGGACCCCGCAGTTCGGACCTGATGTCACGCGCTCCGGGAAGTAAATCAAGGTACTGGTCCGGCACCGGGTCGGGGCTGAGCAGGTGCACGCGCTTGCCCATCTTGCGCAGGGCCAAACCCAAAGCCAGCACGGACCCCAGGGAATCACCGTCCGGCATAACGTGTCCGCACAGGGCGACGCTGCCGGCGTTACGCAGCATATCCGCAGCAGCGGACAAAAGCTTGGACCGGCTAATCATCTTTCCCCTTGACCTCGTTTAGCAGTTCAATGACCCTGGCCCCGTGATCCAGTGATTCATCCAGTTTAAAGGTCACCTCGGGAACATGCCGCATCCTGATCCGGCGGCCCAGTTCGGTGCGGATAAACCCCTGGGCTTTTTTCAGCGCCGCCATCGTCAAGGCGCGTTCCTCTTCCGTGCCCAGCACGCTGACATAGATCCTGGCGTATTTTAAATCGCCGGAAACTTCCGCGCCGGTTACTGTGGCAAACCCGACCCGCGGATCTTTAAGTTCGGCCCGCAGCATTTCGGAAGCTTCCTTCTTAATAGACTCGGCCAGTTTTTCCGGCCTGTGGGACATAAAAATCTCCCTCCTAAGCCAACTCCCGTTTAATCGCCTCGGTGGTAAATGCCTCCAACTGGTCGTTTTCCCTGATGTCATTAAACCGGTCGATGGTGATGCCGCACTCGTAACCGTGCATAACTTCCCGGACGTCGTCCTTAAACCGTTTCAGCGATTCCAGCGATCCCTCGTGAACCACAATCCCGTCCCGGATCACCCGGACTCCCGCGTCGCGGGTTATTTTGCCTTCAGTAACGTAGCAGCCCGCAATGGTACCAACCTTGGACACCTTGAATATTTTGCGCACTTCCACGCGGCCCAGAATTACCTCTTTATATTCCGGATCCAACAGGCCGCTCATAGCCGCCTTGATATCCTCAATGGCGTCGTAAATAACCCGGTACAGCCTGATATCGATCTGTTCCGTCTCCACCGCTTTACGCGCGTTCACGTCGGGCCGCACGTTAAAACCGATGATAATGGCGTTGGAAGCCGAAGCAAGCATAATATCCGATTCGGTGACAGCGCCTACGCCGCCGTGAATAACATTCACCCGCACCTCGTCGGTATTTATTTTTTCCAGGGCCTGCCGCACGGCTTCAACCGAGCCCTGCACGTCGGCCTTAATGATAATGTTTAGCTCTTTGACCTGGCCTTCCTTAATTTGGTTGAACAGATCGTCCAGTGACACCCTGGGCGTGGCGGCTTTCATTTCCACTTCCCGTTTTTTGGCCAGCCGCTCGTCGATCACCTGTTTGCCCAGTTTTTCTTCCTCAACGGCAAAGAACAGTTCCCCGGCGGGCGGAACCTCGGAAAATCCCAGCACCTCGACCGGCATGGACGGCCCCGCCTTTTTCACCCGGCGGCCGGTGTGGTCCATCATGGCCCGCACTTTGCCGTAAGCGGTCCCGGCGATGATAAAATCGCCCACTTTCAAAGTCCCGTTCTGTACCAGTATTGTTGCCACCGGACCGCGGCCCTTATCCAGTTCGGCCTCAATTACGGTGCCCCGGGCCGCCCGGTTGGGATTGGCCTTGAATTCGTTGATTTCGGAGACCAGCAGGATCATTTCCAACAATTCATTGATGTTGGTTTTTTCCTTGGCCGAAACCTCGACGAAAATTGTATCTCCGCCCCATTCTTCAGCCACCAGGTTGTATTCGGTCAGCTCTCGTTTTACTTTCTCCGGTTCGGCGTTGGGTTTATCTATTTTATTAACGGCGATGATGATTGGCACTTCCGCCGCCCGGGCGTGGTTAATCGCCTCCACTGTCTGCGGCATCACCCCGTCATCCGCCGCCACCACCAGGATAGCGATGTCGGTTACCTTGGCTCCCCTGGCCCGCATGGCGGTAAACGCCTCGTGGCCCGGCGTGTCGACAAAGGTGATTTTTTTGCCTTTATGCTCCACCTGGTACGCTCCGATATGCTGGGTAATCCCGCCCGCCTCGGAGGCGGTCACGTTTGTCTCCCTGATGGAATCAAGCAGTGACGTTTTACCATGGTCGACATGACCCATGATGGTGACCACACAGGGACGCGTCCGCAGATCAGCCGGATCATCCTCGGTTTCCTGGACCACCTGGGCCTCTTTTTCCATATCCATTTTTACATTCACGTTAAAGCCCAGTTCATTGGCCATGATAGTGGCGGTGTCGGAATCAATTTCCTGGTTGATGCTGGCCATGACGCCTAACACCATCAGTTTTTTAATAATTTCCGACGCGCTAATGGACATCCTTTCGGCCAGGTTTTTAACGGTGATGGTTTCACCAATGGTAATGGGTTTTTTCTCTTTAGCCGT
Organism: Bacillota bacterium; assembly: GCA_023439185.1. Classification (GTDB taxonomy): domain Bacteria; phylum Bacillota; class Desulfotomaculia; order Desulfotomaculales; family Desulfallaceae; genus BRH-c8a. Next base: position 56,959 of record JAEXOR010000034.1, read on the forward strand.
CACCGGCCGCGTGTCCTGCTGGGGTTTTCTCCTGGGACCTCCCCGCCTGTACATTTGCGACTTTTCGTCGGCCAAATCGCGTTTGTCGAAACGCCCCTTCTTTTCCGCCTTACCCTTGTAAGCCTGTTTTTCTACCTGTTTAACCCGTTCCTGAGCCTTGGTCTTTTCCAGAGCCTTAACTTTATCCGGTTTGGCCTTCTCGGCCATTTTAATCTTGGCCGCGTCTCCGCCACGGGGACCCGGTGCCGCTCCGCGGGGGCCCGGCGCTCCGCCACGGGGACCTGGTGCCGCTCCGCGAGGACCCGGCGCTCCGCCACGGGGACCCGGCGCCGCTCCGCGGAAACCCGGCGCTCCGCCACGGGGACCCGGCGCCGCTCCGCGAGGACCCGGCGCTCCGCCACGGGGACCCGGCGCCACTCCGCGAGGACCCGGTGCTCCGCCACGGGGACCTGGCGCCGTTCCGCGAGGACCCGGTGCTCCGCCACGGGGACCGGACGCTTCACCGGGCCGTCCGTCCCTGCGCGCCTGATCAAAATGCGGCCGCTGCTGCCTGTCACCGGCTGCGCCGGCCCTGGCGTTTTGAGCCTGTTCAACAGGCCTGGGCCGGTTATCCCGATGTTCGACCCGTTCTCCGGCGCTCTTTTCAGTTTTTTGCGGCACAGGCTGCCTCTCTTGAGGCGGCGGTTGAATTTCCCGGGGTGCTTGCCGGGGCTGCTCTTGGGTCTGCTGCTCCCGCGCGGCGGAAACAGCCTGGCTTTCGGCGTTGCTCTTCTGGGGTGCAGCCCCTTTCCCGGTATTAAAACGCATTGGTTTTTCCGTAAATCTTCTGTCGGGCGGCCGGGAAGGCACCCGATCCACCAATCCCGGTCCGCGGTCATAACGTTTTTGGCCGCCGCGCTGGTTCTCCCGGCCCGGACGCGGCGCTCCCTGCCGGTCGCTGTTCGCGCCGTCACGTGGTTTTGGGGCCGGCGCCGGCCGGTCGCTGTCAACCGGTTTAACGGCGGGAGCCGGTTGGCTCTTTTGAGCCCTGTAGTGATTTGTCAACCTTACTATATCAGCATCGTCCAGGGTGCTCATATGGGATTTGGCTTCCACACCCAATCGAGCAAGCTGCCGCATCAGTTCCTTGGTTTCCAGGTCCAGTTCCTTGGCAACTTCATGGACTCGTTTTTTTACCAAAAAAATCACCTCCGAAAAAGTTAGAAAACGTTCATAATCCGGCATCTCCCCTTTCCATCGCCCCGGCAACCCCCCGGGCCAATTGTTCGTCGGTTATCGCCGCCACGGCACGGGGCGGTTTCCCCAACAGTTCACCCAGTTCATCTCTGGAAGCGTAAAAGAAAACGGGAATACTCTTTTCATCAGCCATCCGGATATACTTCTCTTTACTGCGCGGCGCGGCGTCGGTTGCTACCACCAACGCTTTAGCCTCGTTGCGTAAAATGCTTTTTTCTACCGCCGCCCCTCCGCTTAATACCTTGCCGGCCCGTCTGCACAGTCCGAGCATCCGCTGTACCGGGGCGGTCACGGCTGACTCAACCTTTCCAGCAGGCTCTCTTTGATCCCCGGGCCGATTTGTTTTTTCAAGGCTTTTTCCAGACGTCTTCCTTTAATGGCCTTTTCCAGACATTCGGCATTGGGGCAAATATACGCGCCCCGCCCCGAGCGTTTGCCGGTGTGGTCCACTTCAATGGACTCCTCCGGTGTCCTGACCACCCGGATCAGCTCCCGTTTGGATCGCATTTCCTGGCAGCCGACACACATCCGGTACGGTATTTTTTTCACCCTGGGCAAGCCGGCCACCCCCTATTCGATGAACTCCTCGGCAAACAGATCCGCGTAATCAGGATATAGCTCCGCCATCTGGCTCTCACTCTTAATATCTATTTTCCACCCGGTCAGTTTAGCCGCCAGCCGCGCGTTTTGGCCCTCTTTGCCGATAGCCAGGGAAAGCTGGTAATCCGGCACGATGACCCGGGCCACTTTTTCGTCCTCCCAGACCTCAACAGCCACCACCTTGGCCGGGCTTAAGGAGCTGGCCACAAACTTGGACGGATCGGGATCCCACTTGATAATATCGATTTTTTCACCATTCAGTTCATTTACTATGGTCTGGACGCGCATCCCCTTGGGCCCCACGCAAGCGCCCACGGGATCAACGTTTTCATCCCTGGAGTAGACGGCTATTTTGGACCGGTGCCCGGCTTCCCGGGCCACCGATTTCAACTCCACCACGCCTTCCTGCAGTTCGGGCACTTCAAGCTCAAACAGCCTTTTAAGCAGGCCGGGATGGGTACGGGAAACGAATACCTGGGGCCCCTTGGTGGTCTTGCGCACCTCTACGATATAAGCCTTGATCCGATCGCCCTGCCGGTAATTCTCTCCGGGCATTTGCTCGGCCTGGGTCAGAATGGCTTCGGTTTTACCCAGCTCTATATATATGTTTCTTTGCTCAATACGCTGCACAACGCCGTTAATAATATCGCCCTCACGATTGGCGAACTCCTCGTAAATTATATTCCGCTCGGCCTCGCGGATCCTCTGCACCACCACCTGCTTTGCCGTTTGAGCGGCGATACGCCCGAAATTACGGGGCGTAACCTCCGTTTCCACAACATCGTCAAGGTTATACAGGGGATCTATCGCCTGGGCCTCGGCCAGGGAAATCTCCAGCCGCTGGTCTTCCGCCGCCTCAACCACGTTACGCCGGGCGTACACCTTGCAGTCTCCCGTTTCCCGATCAATATGTACCTTGGCGTTTTGCAGCGAACCGAAGTTTCTCTTATAAGCGGAAAGCAGCGCAGCCTCGATGGCCTCAAGCAACACATCGACCGAGATCTTCTTTTCCTTTTCCAGATCTCTTAAGGCTTCCAAGAATTCGGTATTCATTTACCCGTTTCCCTCCACACTAAAATTCAGCGACCAGCCGGGCTGACGCAACCTGTTCCATGGGAATAACAAAACTTTCACCGTCTACTTCCAAGGTAACTGTTTGGTTACCGGCCGATTTCAACAATCCTTTAAACTTGCGTTTGCCTGCCACCGCCGCGAATGTGTTCAGGCTGATTTGCCGGCCGGTGAACCGTTCAAAATCAGCCGGTTTTTTTAAAGGCCGTTCAATCCCAGGTGATGATACTTCCAATGTATATGCATGGGGGATGGGATCATGTTCATCCAGCAGCGGGTCAACGTATTCCGACACCCGCCGGCAGTCTTCCAGGCCGATACCGCCGGGCTGATCGATGAATATTCTTAGAAACTGGCGCCCGCCTTCTTTGCTGTATGTTACATCCACCAGTTCGATGCCCAGTTCGCTCAGTCCGGGCGCAATCAGCTCCTCCACCATTGCCGCCAGCTTACCGTTGGCCATGCATAAGTCCCCCTCGGTCCTTTTCGAGCACTCGTTTTAAAGGTTTTAAGGTTTTATTAGTATAAGACGAAAGAGTGGGCTTTACCCACTCTCCTTAAGCGAAATAAACCTGGAAAGTTAAAATGCAAAAGGCACACCACGTCAAAGCAATGTTAATTATACAATAAAAGTTATGATTTGACAAGGAAAGCGCACATCTAATCCATCTAATCCAACCCGGGATTATTTAAACCCCGTAAAGCGGTTTTCACCGCCTCCACCGCGCCGTCCAGGGGAATCATTTGCATAGCGCCGGTTTTCCTGATGAAAAGCTCGGCCTGGCCCGTCGCCAGACCCTTGTCCCCTACGGTGACACGCAGGGGATACCCCACCAGGTCGGCATCCTTAAACTTAACCCCGGCCCGTTCCGGGCGGTCGTCAAACACCGCTTCCACCCCGGCGTCCGTAAGCTGCCGGTAAATTTGCTCCGCCGTGGCAAACTGACGCTCATCCTTATGGTTCACCGGCACAACCGCCACGTGATAAGGAGCGATCTGAACCGGCCAGATGATCCCCCGCTCGTCGTGGTTCTGCTCCACGGCGGCGGCCATGGTCCTGGTCACTCCGATGCCGTAACAACCCATGACGAACAGTCTGGCCTGGCCGCTTTCGTCCAGAAACGTGGCGTTCATGGACTTGCTGTATTTATCGCCCAGTTTAAAGATCTGGCCCACCTCGATACCCCGGGCCTCCTGCAGCCTGGCGCCGCAGTCCGGGCAGGGCTCACCGGATTTCACCAGCCGGATATCGGTAACCACGGCAGGCTCAAAGTCCCGGCCCGGGTTGACGTTGACCAGGTGGTAGTCGTCTTCGTTGGCGCCGCAAACAGCGTTAACCAAGGCCATTACTTCCGGGTCCGCCACAATGCGCGCCCCTTTGAGTTTTACGGGTCCGGCAAATCCCGTCCGGGCGCCGGTCACCGCCGACACCGCGTCATGGGTGGCCTGCTCCAGCCTGACGCAGCCCAGAGCGTTATACAGTTTTATTTCGTTGACCTCCCGGTCACCCCGCACCAGCGCGGCAACGGTTTCTTTTTCAGTGCTGTACAGGATGGTCTTAATAATCCGCCCGGGTTCTATTTTCAGAAAGGCGGCCATTTCGGCAACTGTGCGGCAGTCCGGGGTATGAATCTTTTTCATTTCCAAAGCCGGCGCATCGTCCTTCGGCCCTGCCGCGACGGCCTCGGCCCGCTCCTCATTGGCGGCATAACCGCATTCCCTGCCTGCACAAAATAGTATATTAGCCTCGCCGGACTCCGCCAGCACCATGAATTCATGGGTATCCTTGCCCCCGATGGCGCCCGAATCGGCCACCACGGGGCGGAAATCCAGGCCGCAGCGGCTGAACACATTATTGTACGCCTCGTACATCTTCTTATAACTGACGTCAAGCCCGGCCTGATCATAATCGAAAGAGTACAGATCCTTCATGATAAATTCCCGGCCCCGCAGCAGTCCGAACCTGGGTCTGCGTTCATCCCGGTACTTGTTTTGAATTTGGTACAACAGCAAAGGCAATTGCTTGTAGGAGTTGATATCTCCTTTAATCAGGGTGGTAATGATCTCTTCATGGGTGGGTCCAAGACAGAAGTCCCGGCCATGCCTGTCCTTGAGCCGGAAGAGTTCCGGTCCGTACACATCCCAGCGGCCCGATTCGCGCCACAACTCCGCGGGCTGGATAATCGGCATCATTAACTCCTGGCCGCCCTGCCGGTCCATTTCCTCCCTGATGATTTGCTCAATTTTTTTTACCACCCGCCAGGCCAGGGGCAATAAGTTATATACCCCCGCCGCCGCTTTACGGATAAAACCCGCTTTAAGCAGCAGCTGGTGGCTGATTACCTCAGCTTCCGCCGGGATTTCCCGCAGGGTGGGCGCCAGCATCTCCGAAACCTTCATCCATATACCCTCCATTAATTATGTTATCTATCTCTTTGAGCAGTTCTGCCACCAATTCGCTTTCCGGTACTTTTCTGATCACCTGTCCTTTTCTGAACAGCAGCCCCTCACCTTTGCCGCCGGCGATGCCCACATCGGCATGCCTGGCTTCACCCGGTCCGTTGACCACGCAGCCCATCACCGCCACCTTAAGGGGCTTGTCCAGTCCCGCCAGGCGCTCTTCCACCTGCCCGGCAATGCGCACCAGATCGATCTGGGTGCGCCCGCAGGTGGGACAGGAGATCAACTCCACTCCCCGGCGCCTTAGTCCCAGCGACTTTAATATCTCGTAGGCCGCCCTGACTTCCAGTACCGGGTCGCCGGTCAGAGAGACCCGGACTGTGTCTCCAAGGCCTTCCCATAATAAAATGCCAATGCCCACCGCTGATTTAATGCTGCCGGTAAAAGGAGTACCCGCTTCGGTGACCCCGATGTGCAGCGGGTAGTCCACCTTTTGGGCCAGTAAACGGTAAGCATCCACCATCAACGGCACGTCCGAAGCCTTGAGGGATATTTTAATCCGGTAAAATCCCATGTTTTCCAGCATGGTTACATGACGTAACGCGCTTTCCACCATCGCTTCAGAGGTCGCCCGGCCTTCCCGGAGCAGTTCCTTTTCCAGCGACCCGGCGTTGACGCCAATCCGGATGGGGATGTTTTTGCCCGCGGCGGCCTTCACCACCGCCGCCACCTTTGCACTGCCGCCGATATTGCCGGGGTTGATGCGCAGGCCGTCCACCCCGGCCTCGATGGCCGCCAGGGCCAACCGGTGGTCAAAATGGATATCCGCCACCAGGGGAACCGGCAGATCCTTTAATATATCGGGCAGCGCCCGGGCCGCTTCACCGTCGGGCACGGCCACCCGCACAATCTCACACCCGGCCTGCACCAAACTGTCGATTTGTTTTCTGGTGGCCGCCGCGTCCCGGGTATCGGTATTGGTCATGGATTGAACGGAAACGGGCGCGCCCCCGCCCACCGTGACGCCCCCCAGGACAACCGGCCTGCTGATTCGGTGTTTCATACTGCAATCCTCCGGCGCAAACAATAGTGTCAGTCCTGAGACCCAGCGGTCATGGGAGAGAAGAATTTTTCATGAATAACTGCAAAATATCATTGTAGGTTACAACAACCACCAGGAGCAATAATACTCCGAATCCCACCAGGTGGATATAATTCTCCCTCGCCGGGTCCACCGGCCGTCCCCTTAACGCTTCAAAGCCGAGAAAAATCAGCCTGCTACCGTCAAGGGCCGGAATGGGGAACAGGTTGAACAAACCAAGGTTGATACTCAGAAAAGCCGCCAGCTGCAGCAGGAATATAACCCCGGATTCCACCGCCCGGTCGATCTCCCAGACAATCCGTACCGGGCCGCCCAGATCCGCGGGGATCCGTCCGGTAAACATCTGGCCGATAAAATAAATAATGCTGTACACATATTGGCCGGTCACCTTCAGGCCGTCTGTCAGGGCCAGCAGCGGGTTAACCGGCTCCCGGAAGGGATAAATGCCAATCAAGCCCCGGCCGTCCTCGGCGGTTTGGGGGGTCACCTGATACTGCACCTGCCGGCCGTCCCGGAGCACCACGATATTTGTTTCCCGGTCGGGACGCTGGTGAATGGCCGACGTTAAATCCTGCCACCCAGCCACCTTTTGGCCTTCAATGGCGATAATTCGGTCACCCGCCTGAAGCCCGATCTGCTGGGCCGGGGAACCAGGCACCACGTCCTTGATGGAGGTGCTGTTGGCTATGGGGTCGCCGCCGAGGGAAAACAGGATCACGGCGAACAGCAGCCAGGCCAGGACAAAATTCATAAGCGGGCCGGCGGCTATCACAGCCATCCTTTGCACCACCGTTTTATCGCCGAACTTTTCACCCGGGGCAGCTTCCTTGTCCTCGGGGTCCATACCGGCCATACGCACAAAACCACCCAGAGGCAGCAAACGCAGGTTGTAAGCTGTACCGCCGCGGAGCACGCCGACCAGCTTGGGCCCAAAACCCAGGCTGAATTCATAAACTTTGATGCCCACGGCTTTGGCCACACTGAAATGGCCCAGTTCATGGAAAAAGACCAGTAAACCAAAGACAAAAATCGCCGCCCAGAAGGTAGTCATTAAACCATTCCTTTACTTTAAAACTTGGAGAGGATGCTCGAAAAGTCCTCAAACACTCACTTGAATTGTAATGCCGGCGCTGCGCGTCAAATCGTCCCCCGGCGGACCAGTTTTATTGTTTCGGCCCGCGCCCGGCGATCAATATCCAGCAGCTCATCCAACGACTGATAGTGAACCGGGTCATGCCCGCGCACTACTCCGGCAACAATGTCCGCAATGGCGGTAAAGCTGATCCGCCCGTCCAAAAACGCTCCCACCGCCACTTCATTGGCGGCATTGAACACAGCCGGTACGGTATTTCCCGCCCGGCCCGCTTCGTAAGCCAGGGCCAGGGCCGGAAACCGGTCCAGGGCCGGTTCCTCAAAGGTCAGGTCTCGCACCGGCCATTTAAGCCTGGGCGCGCCGCCGTCGGGCCGACGGGGGTATAGCAGGGCATACTGAATCGGCAAACGCATATCCGGGACTCCCAGTTGAGCCATCACCGAACCATCGTTATATTCCACCATGGAGTGGATAACGCTTTGCGGGTGGATAACCACCTTAATTCTATCATAATCAATATCAAACAGCCATCTGGCTTCAATGACCTCCAGCCCCTTATTCATCAGGGTGGCCGAATCCACGGTTATCTTGGGCCCCATCGCCCAATTGGGATGATTAAGCGCCATGGCCGGAGTGATATTTTTCATCTCTTCCCGGGTAAAGGTGCGAAATGGACCGCCCGAAGCGGTAAGAATAATCCGGGACACCTGCTCATCGCTTGCACCGTTTAAGCACTGCCATACCGCCGAATGTTCACTGTCCACCGGGGTAATTTTAATGCCCCGGCGGCGGGCCTCCCCCATGACCAGTTCCCCGGCGGCCACCAGTGTTTCCTTATTGGCCAGGGCGATGTTTTTTCCGGCCCGGATCGCGGCCAGAGTGGGTTCCAAACCGGCCGCACCCGAAATGGCGGTAAGCACCGTATCCGCTCCTGAGGATGCCGCCGCGGCCAAAAGCCCTTCACGACCGTAATAAACCTCGGTTTTCGAATGCGCGCCCAATTCCCTTTTCAACCAGACCGCGTCCGGCTCTTTTTCCAGCGCTGCCATTAAGGGTGCGTACCGGCGCACTTGCTCCAGCAGCAGCGCCTTGTTCCCGCCCGCAGTCAGCGCCACCGGCTGCAATTCATTTACTAAGCCGTCCACCACCTGCAGAGCCTGCCGCCCCACGGAACCGGTACTGCCCAATATGGCTAATTTAATCATGCTGACTGACTCCCGCATATTTATTATTTATTTATCGTGTTGCCGGCCTTAATAGCGGCCTGAATTGCAATGACCAGGATCGGTCCCAGCAAAAGTCCTATCACGCCTATGGTTTTTAAGCCTATGTACATGGCCATTAACACCGCCAGCGGATGCAAGCCCAGATTCACGGCCACCACCTTGGCCTCCATCACCGCCCGGCTAACGATCACCAAAAGGTAAAGTACCAGAAGCTGCAATCCCAGCGCGATATCCGAGTTAATAAATGCCCAGATGACCCAGGGGACATAAATGGCGCCGGGACCCAGCACCGGGATCAGATCAAAGAAACCGATAATCAGGCCGATGGTGATGGCGTACTCGTGCCCGATGAGCGTCAGCCCGATAATGCTGATGATCGTACTGATGGTAATCAGTACAACTTGGGCCCGCACGTATGATTGAAAGGCGCCGGATACCTGGCGGCTAATCTCCAGGGTCCGTTCGCCCCAGGGGGCGGGAATAAACTTAATCCATAATTGCGTTATTTTATCCTTATCCTTACTAAAATAATAGGTGGCAATCAAACTGATGATCACCAGCAAAATAGCGCCCGGCACACCGGTGACCACACGCAGCAGCAGATCGAGCATATCCCCGGACCAGCCCTGGAGGGTCAGCGTAATGTTGTACAGGGTGTCATTCAGGTTATCGGCAACTGTTTTAGGCAGCGCCCCGTACAAAACCACACCCTTATGCACCCATTGGTTAATAAAATCTTGCAGCGAGTGAAAAGTGTCGGGCAAGGTCGTCGAAAGAGCGTTTAATTCTTTAATCAGTCTGAACACCAGCATGGTGAGTAAGATACCGATGCTGCCAAAAAAAAGCAGCATGGCCAAAGGAACCGATACGGCTCTGGAAAACCTGCCCCGGTTACTGATGAGAACCACCAACGGTTCCATAAAAGCACTGAATATAGCGGCGATCAAAAAAGGGAACAAAATAACCAGCGCATACTTGAACCATGAATACGCTTCAGGCAACACGTACTTCAGGGCCAGGTAAACGGCCAGTAATGTCGCAGTTCCCGCCAGCACATATAAAAGATTTTGCACTGCTCGCGGCACCAGGCTCACCTCAAGATATTATAATCCGGCCCACATAGTAGTATACCAGCGGGGCGGTAAATAACATACTGTCAAAACGGTCGAGAACGCCGCCGTGCCCGGGTATCATCCCGCCGGCGTCCTTAATTCCAGCTTGCCTTTTAATCGCCGATTCCACCAGGTCGCCCACCTGGGCCGCGATTCCCACCAGCGCGCCCAGCACCAGCACAAGGACCACCGGCAATTCGGGATTATACAATAAAACCAGCGCCGCGGCCAATATACTGCCCAACACCCCGCCTACGGCGCCCTCCACAGTTTTACCCGGGCTGAGATTGGGCGCAATCCGGTGTTTGCCCCACTTTTGACCCACCAGGTAGGCCAGGGTGTCACAGGACCAGGTACAGACAAGCATAAAAACAAGCCATATCCATCCGTCACCCAGCGTACTGATTAAATAAAAATATAAAATTAATCCCACGTAAAGGGTGCCGCTAAATGTAACCGCCGCGTCCAGCGGCGTCAACCGGGGGTAAAGCTTTACCACGGCGACGGAATACATGATCAATATGGTGATAATCGCGGGTCCGGGAAACCCGTCCCGCATGATATAAGTAAATACCAGTAAAACCAGACAACCCGTCAGCATCAGCGACAACGGCGCCCGAAAAGTTGTCCGCCTGCAAATACGGCTTAATTCCCGCGCGCTGAGAAACATCAACGCAGCGGAGACCGCCAAAAGGTATACCCCCCCCAGCCAAACGGCCGCCACCAGCAGCGGAATACCTACCAGAGCACTGAATAACCTCAGCCCGAACACTTAATCACCAACCTGAAATTTCATTTATGTGCCAATCCTCCAAATCGCCTCTCCCGGCTTTGGAAGTCCAGAAAAGCCTTGAGGAGGTCCCGTTTGCCGAAATCAGGCCACATGGTGTCCGTTAACCAGAACTCGGTATAAGCCAACTGCCAGAGTAAAAAATTGCTGACCCGGAAATCCCCGGACGGTCTAATCAACAGATCAGGATCCGGTTGCCCCGCCGTGTACAGGTGAGCGGCCAACACCCCGCCGTCGATATCCTCCACTCTTAACCGGTGATCGTTTATTTTTTCGGCTATTTCACGAATCGCCTGAACAAGCTCGGCGCGGCCCCCATAATTTAAAGCTACGTTAAACACCATCCCGGTGTTGCCGCGGCTTCTTTCCCTGGCGGCATAAACGGCAGCCCTGGCTTTATCCGGCAGTTCGGAGAGAATACCGATAGGGTTGATTTTTACATTGTTGGCGCAAAGCTCGTCTATTTCCTTATTAAGATATTCCACCAACAAATCCATTAATACATTGACTTCTTCCCGGGGACGCTTCCAGTTCTCCGTGGAAAAAGCGTAAACGGTCAGGTGCTTGATCTGCAGTTCCACACACAGCTCAACAACCTTGCGTAAAGCTTTTACACCGGCCCGGTGGCCAAAGGAACGGGGCATCCCTCTCCTGGCGGCCCAGCGGCCATTGCCGTCCATAATAATAGCCACATGTACAGGCAGCCTGGTTAAATCAAGCCGGGCCGTCAAATCCTGTTCACTCTCATCACCGGCCGGCTTTCCGGCGTTTTTACCGCGGTTGCCCAACAGCCGTTTAAACACCCGGCAGTCTCCTTTCCCGCACCTTATAAAATATAAAAACAACCCCCTCCGGCAGCGAGGAGGGGGTATGATGGTTTATTCTTCAATAATAGCACCAGTGGGGCACTCCTCGACACACGTTCCACAATCTTCACATTTATCTGTGTCAATTTTGTAGATATCGCCTTCGACGATGGCCTCATTAGGGCAGGATTCGAGGCAGGTCCCGCAAGCCAAACATTCATCAGTTATCTTATAAGCCACTTTTACACCTCCTTTCCTGTGCAAAAGTACAAAACAACAATCATGAAAACCGTTTTAACTGCCAGGCACTTCTCTGGCCGCCGTCAGCACCAGCTTGCCTTCAGCCAACCGGATACAGCGGATCACTCTGAACCGTCCGGCAGGTTCATCCTTTGGCGGGGAGGTGTACTCCACCTCGACACGCCACCCGGCGGCCCGGCATATTTCAAGCGCCTGCTCCAGTTCAACGGCTAAAAGATCCGTAAAACGCATGTTAGACCGTCATTATTTCTTTTTCCTTGGCGGACAAAAGCTCATCTATTTCTTTGATGTATTTATCGGTAAGCTTCTGTACCTCGTCTTGCAGACGGCGTTGTTCGTCTTCCGAGATCTCCCCGTTCTTCTGCCTGGTTTTCAAACCATCGTTGGCATCCCGACGCAGGTTGCGGACCGCCACCCGTCCGTCCTCGGCCTTCTTTTTAATCACCTTGACCAGTTCGGCTCTTCTTTCCTTGGTCAACTGCGGGATGGACAACCGGATCACGTTGCCGTCACTCATCGGAGTGATACCCAGATCCGATTTCATAATCGCTTTTTCAATTTCGGGCGTGGCTGTTTTATCCCAGGGCTGGATGACCAGCAAGCGCGCTTCCGGAGCCGAAATGTTGGCCATCTGGCTGATCGGAGTGGGTGTTCCGTAATAGTTTACCGCAATCTTTTCCAATAAAGAAGGGGTGGCCCTTCCGGCCCTCAGGGAACCAAATTCCTTATTGACCACTTCCACCGTTTTTTTCATATTGCTTTCAGTTTCAGAAAGAAGAGGATTTGCCATTATCAACACCCCCAACATACGTTCCGACATTTTCCCCCAGTACGGCCCGCTTGATGTTGCCCCGCTCGTTCAGGTTAAATACCAGCAGTGGAATACGGTTATCCATGCACAGGGATGCGGCGGTGGAATCCATCACACCGAGCCCCAGGTTTAAAACGTCTATATAGCTAAGTTTGTTAAATTTTTTGGCGTCTTTATTTTTCACCGGATCGGAGTCGTAAACTCCGTCCACCTGTTTGGCCATCAAAATTACTTCCGCTTCAATCTCAGCCGCCCTAAGCGCCGCGGTTGTATCGGTGGAAAAATACGGATTGCCCGTCCCGGCAGCAAAAATAACCACCCGGCCTTTTTCCAGATGTCTGATGGCTCGCCTGCGGATGTACGGTTCGGCCACTTCGCGCATTTCTATGGCGGTCTGCACCCTGGTGTCCACATCGTGCTTGGACAAGCCGTCCTGCAGCGCCAAAGAGTTTATTACCGTAGCCAGCATGCCCATGTAGTCGGCGGTGGCCCGGTCCATACCCTTGGTGCTGCCGGCCACCCCGCGCCAGATGTTGCCGCCGCCCACAACAATTGATACCTGGGCGCCGATTTCCACCACTTCTTTAATCTGCACCGCGATGGAAGAGACAACTTCCGGGTCGATACCATACCCCCTGGAACCGGCGAGCGCTTCACCGCTAAGTTTTAAAACTAACCTTTTATATTTGGCCTGGTCCATAAAGAAATTTCTAACCTCCGGTTATACCATATAGTTCTACACCGTTAAAATAGATCCTTTTTCCCCGGCCGGTAAAATCAAAGATATTAAGGTTATGGTTCCCCTGGCCTTTATTTATTCACCTGAGCCGCCACTTCCGCGGCAAAATCGTCCTGTCTTTTTTCCAGACCTTCACCCAGCTCGAAACGAACAAACCTGCGCATGGAAATATTCTCGCCGATTTGAGAAATTTTTTCGGTAATCAGCTGTTTTACGGTTTTATCCGGGTCCTTTACAAAGGGCTGCTCCAAAAGGCACAGTTCCTTATAAAACTTCTCTATTCTGCCTTCCACCATTTTTTGAATGATTTTTTCCGGTTTTCCTTCGTTGGCCGCCTGGGCCGCCAGAATTTCCTTCTCCTTGGCAATTACCGCTTCAGGCACTTCTTCCCTAGCTACATACTCGGGTTTGGCCGCGGCAATCTGCATGGCGATATCCCGGACCAGTGTTTTAAATTCATCGGTCTTGGCTACAAAATCGGTTTCGCAGTTCACTTCCACCAGCACGCCGATCTTGCCGCCGCCGTGGATATATGATTCAACGAGACCTTCGGCGGTTATGCGGCCCGCTTTTTTGGCCGCGGCGGCCAGACCCTTCTCACGCAGGTAATCGGCGGCCTTCGTCACATCGCCGTTGGTTTCCACCAGCGCTTTTTTGCAATCCATCATCCCGGCTCCGGTTCTTTCCCGGAGTTCTTTGACACTTGCAGCAGATATATCAGCCATTATAAACATCCTCCCCTGCTATATAATTCCAAATTTATCCTGGTAACTAAATAGTATTTCCCGGTTACTATTCAGGTATTCAGATTTTATCATCACAGCATGGTTAACCTGTCCTGGCCCGCTCATGGCTCCCGCGCCGACGCAGGTGCAACCACCCTGGCTTCTGACAACTTAAGATAAAAAAAGGCAGGGGTTACCCTTTATGGTTAAACCCCCACCGTCCTTCTTACTCTGCTGCTGCCTCAACCTGTTCTCCCTGTTTGCCTTCAAGCACTGCGTCAGCCATTTTGCTGGTCAGCAGCCTGACCGCTCTGATGGCGTCATCGTTGCCTGGTATGATGTAATCGATTTCATCGGGATCGCAGTTGGTATCTACGATGGCTACAATGGGGATCCCCAGTTTGCGCCCTTCAGCCACAGCGATACGTTCTTTGCGCGGGTCGATAACAAACATAGCGCTCGGCAGACGCCGCATATCCTTGATGCCGCTTAGGAATTTGCTCAGTCTTTCTTTCTCGTGCATCAACTCGGCAAATTCCTTTTTAGGCAGTTTTTCGGCAATTCCGTTTTGTTCCATTCGCTCCAGCTCGTGCAATCTGTCAATACGCTTGCGAATGGTCTGGAAGTTGGTCAGCATACCGCCCAGCCAGCGCTGGTTCACATAAAACATGCCGCACCGTTCGGATTCTTCACGAACTGACTCCTGGGCCTGTTTCTTGGTGCCGACAAACAATACCGAACCGCCGTCCTGAACGACGGACTTGACAAAATTATAGGCTTCCTCCACTTTTTTCACGGTCTTCTGCAGATCTATAATATAGATCCCGTTTCGGTCCGTGAAAATGTAAGGTGCCATTTTGGGATTCCATCTCCGGGTCTGGTGCCCGAAGTGAACGCCTGCTTCAAGCAATTGTTTCATTGAAATTATGGCCATTGGTTACACCTCCTCCCACCGGTTTTCCCTCCGCGGTCTTCATCTTCCGGCAAGGCCCCATAAAGGGGACCGCCCGCCAAAATCAGCCCGCGTGTGTATTTCGCACCAGCATGTATTCTAACACAAACTTCAGCCGGTGGCAAGATTACCCGCCAATAAAGAAGACTTGGTTCGGGCGGGGTCGGCTGTGCGAAGATAAAAAAAGCCGAGTGGCGGACCTTTCGCTCACTGACTCGGCTTATTACCTCACCCGGCTCCGGGCGGCTGCATAAACCGCCTTTACACTATTGATGCTTGAGACGATCCAGCTCCTCAAGCAGGCGGTCATTAAGTACCTTGATATAAGTCCCCTTCATCCCCAGGGACTTGGATTCTATCACTCCGGCGCTTTCAAACTTGCGCAGGGCGTTGACGATCACCGACCTGGTTATGCCCACCCGATCCGCGATTTTACTGGCCACCAAAAGACCCTCGTCGCCCTCCAACTGTTCGAAGATATGGTTCACGGCATCCATTTCGGAATAAGAGAGCGTCCCCAGGGCAATTTGCACAGCGGCGCGTTTTCTGGCCTCTTCTTCCATCCGGTCCTGCCTGGCCCTAAGTATCTCCATCCCCACTACGGTGGCGCCCAATTCGGCCAAAATCAGATCTTCATCGGTAAAGTTATGGTCGTATTTGGCCAGTACCAGGGTTCCCAGCCTGGTACCGCCGCCCACGATGGGCACCACGGTGGTCACCTTGCTGAACTCGCACTTTTTGTCATGTTGGAAAGCGCAAATATTCAATGTCTGACAGATATTGGCGTGGGTTTCGTTAATCCTGAGCAGGTTTTCGTTGTAATCCTTGGGAAAACCGGCCGGAGACTCCACGATATCATCCATAATCTCGCAAATAAAACCTCTGAGATAAGTAAACCCCAGCACCTTCCCACGACGGTCAAGGATATATACGCTACACTCTATGTTTTCACTGAGGATTGCGGCAATTTCCTTGAAGTCAACCGGATAGCCCGCTGATTTTTGCAATACCTTGTTTATGGAACGGGTCTTTTCCAGCAAGCCTCTCAAATCTCATCGCCTCTTTTCTGAATTAAACTCTGATTCCGTTCGGACAGTTAATGAATAATCGCACAACAATGGGTATTACTATTTTGCCACAATGAGGTAAATAAAACACATATATATACAATAAAATTTTTGTTATAGTATATACCTGCTTAAATCTTTATCGCCGGCAATACCGGAAAGCTTTTGGGACACATAATCCTCATTAACGTCAAAAGAACCGTCGGCTAGATCCGCGGCCTCAAATGAAACATCTTCAAGCAGCTTCTCAACAATGGTGTGAAGCCTCCTGGCACCTATGTTCTCAGTTTGTTCATTAACAGTATAAGCGATTTCGGCAATTTTCACAAGGGATTTTTGCGAAAATTTGAGCTCAAGCCCCTCTGTGCGCAATAATTCGATATATTGCCGGATTAAGGAATTTTTCGGCTCGGTTAATATTTGCAGGAAATCGTCCCTGGAAAGGCTGGATAACTCTACCCGGATGGGAAAACGCCCCTGCAATTCCGGAATCAAGTCCGACGGTTTGGACATATGAAACGCCCCGGCGGCAATAAATAGGACGTGATCGGTCTTCACCGGTCCGTACTTGGTCATCACCGTGGAACCCTCCACCACCGGCAGGATGTCCCGCTGCACGCCGCCGCGGGAAACGTCGGGGCCGGCGCCGCCGTCCCTGACCGCTATTTTATCTATTTCATCAAGAAAAATAATACCGCTGTTTTCAGCCCGGTATATCGCGGTGGTTGTGACCTCGTCCATATCAATCAGCTTTTGCGCTTCCTGCTGGGTGACAATCTTACGCGCCTCGGACACGGTAACCCTGCGCAGGCGCTTTTTTTTGGGTATCAGGTTGCCCAGCATGTCGCCGATATTAATGCCCATTTCCTCCACTCCGGAACCGCTGAACACTTCCATCATCGGCGGCTTGGCGTCTTCCACTTCAATTTCAACAATTTCTTCTTCCAGCTCGCCGCGCTCCATTTTTTCCCTCAGGGTCTCCCTTTCGAAACGAATGCGGCCGGCCATCTGCTCGTAGCGGTTTTCATCTCCCTGTTCAGTCGTCCTGGTGGCGCCGAAGATCATCTCCAGCGGGTTTTTCATCGGTTTATCACGCTGCGGCATCGGGGCCAGCAGCTCAATGATCCGTTCATTGGCCAGTTTCCCTGCCTCATCCTCAACCTGGGCCACCTTTTCCTGGCGGACCATTCTAATTGATGTTTCCACCAGGTCGCGGACCATGGACTCGACGTCCCGGCCGACGTACCCCACTTCGGTGAATTTGGTGGCTTCCACTTTAATGAACGGCGCGCTGACCAGCCTGGCCAGCCGCCTGGCGATTTCGGTTTTACCCACCCCGGTGGGCCCAATCATGAGGATGTTCTTGGGCATGACCTCGTCCATCAGATCCTCCGGCAGCCTGCTGCGGCGGTATCTGTTGCGCAGGGCGATAGCCACGGCTTTTTTGGCCTGTTTCTGGCCTACCACATATTTGTCAAGCGCAGCAACTATTTCCCTGGGTGTAAGCGAATCCATCAACCAATCCTCCCGGTTGCTATAAGTATTCGTATTATATTTTCTCCACGGTAATTTTGTCATTAGTGTAAACACATATTTCGGCGGCGATTTGCAGCGCTTTTTCCGCCACCTCGGCCGCGGACATGCCGGTGTACCTGGTCAGCGCCCGCGCGGCGGCCAGGGCGTAAGGGCCGCCCGACCCCACAGCCACCACGCCGTCGTCCGGTTCGATTACCTCACCGCTGCCGCTGACGACAAGGATGCACTCGGTGTCAGCCACCACCAGCAACGCTTCCAGCCGGCGCAGGTATTTATCGGTGCGCCAGTCTTTGGCCAGTTCCACCGCCGCTTTTTTCATGTTGCCCTGGTAGCTGTCCAGCTTGACCTCGAATTTTTCAAATAACGTAAGGGCATCCGAAACCGAACCGGCGAAACCGGCCAGCACCGCGTTACCGTGCAGGCGGCGCAGCTTCCGGGCGTTATGCTTCAGCACGGTATTTTGACCGAAGGTCACCTGACCGTCGCCCGCCATGGCCACGTCCCGGCCATTTTTCACCGCCACGATGGTGGTGGCATGAAAATCGCTCATAAAAAACTACCTCCTGGGGTGTGTTTGCTCATAAACCCGTTTAATATGCTCCCGGCTGAGGTGGGTATAAATCTGGGTGGTGGAAAGACGGGCGTGTCCCAAAAGTTCCTGCACCACCCTTAAATCCGCCCCGTGATCCAGCATATGGGTGGCGTACGAATGACGAAAGGTATGCGGGCTGGTTTCCGGATCCAGTCTGGCCAGGGCCGCGTATTTTTTAATCAACCAGCGCACGCCGCGGTCCGTCAGCCGCTCGCCCCGGTTGTTTAAAAAAAGCGCGTCCACCCTGCCGATGTGTTTGGCCATCAGCACGGGCCGAGCTCTTTTGATGTACGTGTTCAGGGTATTGAGGGCATATTCCCCCAGCGGAGCAATCCTTTCCCGGTTGCCCTTACCGGTAACCTTGACGACAGCCCGTTTAAAATCCACGTCGCCGATATCGATCCCCACCAACTCCGCTACCCTGATGCCGGTACCGTACAGCGTCTCCAGAACCGCCCGGTCGCGGACGCCCAGGATATTGCCGCGGTCCGGGACTTCCATCAGCCTGTTTACTTCCTCTTCGGCCAGAAAACCGGGCAGCTTTTTTTCACGTTTGGGATTGCCGAGCCTGCGCAGCGGGTTTTCACTCAATACCCCTTCCCGGCAAATATAACGGTAAAAAGAACGCCAGGAGGAAAGCCGCCTTAAAATCGTGGCGTCTGCTTTGTTTTGGACCCGCATATCACCCAGGTACTGTCTGAATAACGCAACGGTGATTTCCGAGGGGTGCAGGGTATAGTCGTCGCGGTTCAATGCCCGGGCAAAAAAGGACAGCCCGTCGAATAAATCCCGCTGGTAGTTCTGTACCGTATGTGGTGAGGCGTTTTTTTCCGCCTGCAGGTAGAACAAAAAACCGTCGATATAACCGTACACCTGTATCTCTCCCTCACGGCTGCACGGATTCCCGCCAGCTTTCCAGGGCGGTCAGCGCCCTTTGGGCATAGGCGGAGTTGCGCCTTTTCCGGTCCCTGATTTGTTCGTCCAACGGCGGGAACAGTCCAAAATTAACATTCATGGGTTGGAACCGGTCCGGGTCCGCGAAGGTAATGTAATGAGCCAGCGCTCCCAACGCTGTTTCACGGGGCGGCGCCAGCGGCTGCCGGCCCAGGATTAACCGGGCGGCGTTTATGCCCGCCACCAAACCCGAAGCCGCCGATTCCACATAGCCTTCGACGCCGGTAATCTGGCCGGCGATGAAAAACCGGCTGTCATTTTTACCCTGAAAGGTGGGCTGCAAAAAAACCGGCGCGTTAATATACGTATTGCGGTGCATCACCCCGTAACGGACGAATTCGGCCCTTTCCAGTCCGGGGATCATGCCGAATACTTTTTTTTGTTCGCTCCACTTGAGGTGGGTTTGAAAGCCCACCATGTTCAAGAGCGTCCCGGCGGCGTTATCAATACGCAACTGCACAACGGCGTAAGGTCTCCTGCCGGTGCGCGGATCAACAAGGCCGACCGGTTTAAGGGGTCCGAAGCGCATGGTGTCCATGCCCCGCCGGGCCAAAATTTCAATGGGCATGCAGCCTTCAAAATTATTTTCCCGGTCAAAGTCCTTGCGGGGCGCACGTTCGGCGGTCGCTAAGGCGTTGCGGAAGGATTCATATTCCTCTCGGTTCATCGGGCAGTTCAGGTAATCGTCGGTGCCCCGGTCATACCGGGAAGACCAAAAAACCTTGTCCAAATCAACGGAATCCAAAGCGACAATTGGCGCCACAGCGTCGTGAAAATACAGGTTTTCCCGGCCGGTAAGGGTTTGCAGTTCGCCGGCCAGCGCCCCGGATGTAAGCGGTCCGGTGGCGATTATTGTTACGCCGCTGTTATTGCCGGTGAACTCTTCCCGCACCACCTCGACCAAAGGGTGGTCCTCCAGTGCCCGGGTCACCGACCGGGCGAACCCTTCCCTGTCCACCGCCAGGGCGCCGCCGGCCGGGACCGCGTTGTTATCGGCACATTGCATGATCAGGGAATCCATCATGCGCATTTCTTCCTTTAAAAGACCTACGGCGTTTTCCACCGCCGCCGCCCGCAGGGAATTGCTGCAGACCAGTTCGGCGAAATGTCCGGTATGGTGGGCCGGGGTGGTCTTGGCCGGCCGCATTTCATGCAAGCGCACGGGTACGCCCATGCCGGCCGCCTGCCAGGCGGACTCGGAACCGGCCAGCCCGGCGCCGGCAATGATTAAAACTTGCGATTTCAATGGGCGCCTTCACCCCAAGCGTTGCTCCGGCCGTCGTCCGGCGAGGTTACGGTTTGCTCATCCTCGTCGCCCTGAATAGTTATCTTGCCGCTGCAGTCTTTATTGACGCACCGGTAGACTTTTTTCCCCCTGGTATCTTTAAGTACCGTGATCCCCCCGCATTCAGGGCACCTGCGGTTTGAAGGCCGGTCCCAGACCACAAACCCGCATTCCGGGTAATTGCTGCAGCCGTAAAACTTGCGTCCTTTTTTACTGCGCCTGAGCACCAGCTCCCCGCCGCAATCCGGGCAGGACACCCCGGTGGGTTCCAAAAGCGGCCGCGTATTCCGGCACTCCGGAAACCCGGGGCAGGCCAGAAACTTGCCGAACCGCCCCATTTTGACCACCATGTTCCGGCCGCACTGCTCACACACCTCTGAGGTGACTTCATCTTCGACCTGGATTTGTTCAATTTCCTTTTCAGCCACGGTCAGCATTTTTCTGAAAGGGGTATAAAAATCATCCAGTATTTTTACCCAGTTGACATCCCCTTCCTCTATACCGTCCAGTTTTTCCTCCATTTCAGCGGTAAATTCAACATCGATGATGTCCGGGAAATATTTTTTCAGCAGTTCGACCACCACAAACCCCAGCTCGGTGGGGTAAAAGTTTTTCTTCTCCCTGATCACGTAACCGCGTTTAAGGATGGTATCCACAATGGGGGCGTATGTACTGGGCCTGCCGATACCCTTTTCCTCCAGCACCTTGATCAAAGTGGCGTCGGTAAAACGCGGCGGCGGCTGGGTAAAATGTTGTTTCGGCACCAGGGAACGGAGCTTTAATGTTTCGCCTTTTTTCAGCGCAGGCAGATGATCCTCTCCGGAGCTTTCTTCTTCATCGTCCCGCCCCTCTATGTATACCTGCATGAAACCGGCGAACTTGATCACCGAGCCGGTGACCCGGAAAACGTATTTGCCCGCGCTGATATCCACGCTGGTGGTATCAATAACGGCCGGGCTCATCTGGCTGGCGATGAAGCGCTCCCAAATCAATTTATAAAGTTTAAACTGCTCCCTGGTGAGAAAACCCTTAATCTCATTCGGTTCCCTGGCCACCGAGGTGGGCCTGACGGCCTCGTGGGCGTCCTGGGTCCGTCCCTTGGGGGCGGTGCGCTGCACCTGGGGCGGCGCGTAATCCGCTCCGTAACGCCCGATGATAAACTCTTTGGCTTCCTGGGCCGCGGTTTCGGAAACCCGCGTGGAATCGGTGCGGATATATGTTACCAGGCCGGCCGGACCTTCCTTGCCCAAATCCAGACCTTCGTACAATTGCTGGGCCACCATCATGGTCTTGCGGGCCGTGAAGTTCAGCTTACGGTAGGCCTCCTGCTGAAGGCTGCTGGTGGTGAAGGGCTGAGCCGGCTGCCGTTTTTTCTCCCGCCTGGTGACGGAAGCCACAGTAAATTTTTCTTTGTGCAGCTCTTCCATAATGCGCTGCGCCGTGCTTTGATCCGGAATATGAGCCTTTTGATCTTCAATCTTGTGCAGTTTGGCTTCAAAGGCGCCGCTTTTGCCTTTTAACAGCTTGGCGGTCAGCGACCAGTATTCCTCGGATACAAAGGCCTGTATTTCATCCTCGCGATCGCAGATCAGGCGCATGGCCACCGATTGAACCCGCCCCGCGCTGAGGCCTTTTTTCACCTTGCGCCATAACAACGGGCTCAGGTTATAGCCCACCAGCCGGTCCAGGATGCGCCTGGCCTGCTGCGCGTCAACCCTGTGGCGGTCTATGGGACGGGCTTGTTTGACCGCCTTTTGTACCGCTTGCTTGGTGACTTCATTAAACTCAATCCGGCAGGGGGTGTTCTCATCAACGTCCAGCAAATTGGCCAGGTGCCAGGCGATGGCCTCGCCTTCCCGGTCGGGGTCGGAAGCTAGTAGAACCTGGTCGGCCTTTTTGGTGGCGGACCTTAATTCCTTAATGATGTCCCCCTTACCGCGAATGGTTATGTATTTTGGTTTGAAACCCCTCTTTTCATCAACACCGAATTGGCTTTTGGGCAGGTCCCGGACGTGCCCCATGGATGCTTTCACGGTGTAATTCCGGCCCAGAAATTTACCAAGGCTCTTTGCTTTGGCCGGCGATTCCACAATAACCAGAGTTTTAGCCACACCAACTCACCTCAATAGTCCCAATCTATGATTAAATGTATCCCGCGCGGCGATATTTTAGAACATCCTAGGTTCTGACGTAAAGCCTGCCCGGCATTTGCCTGACCAGCCCCTTCATCTCCAGGTACATTAGAGCGGTCAGTACCCGCCCCGCGGGCAAACCGGTTTTTTGAACCAGCATTTCCACTGCAACGGGTTCGTATTCAATAAACCGGCTCAACAATGTTTCATCATCGTTCATTTGCAGGCGGCCTGCATTATCTACCGCCTGTGGCGTAAACAGCACGCCCATGCCCAGTTCCGCCGTGATATCCCCGGCGCCCAGCACCACCGCCGCTCCCTGTTTGATCAGGTTATTGGTTCCCCGGCTGTTCGGAGCGGTAATCTGACCCGGCACCGCCATCACGTCACGGCCCTGTTCCAAAGCAACATTGGCGGTAATCAAAGCGCCGCTTTTTTCCGTGGCTTCAACCACCACCACGATTTTAGAGAGCCCGCTGATGATCCGGTTGCGGACCGGGAAATGCCAAGCTTCGGGCTGGGAACCGGGTGGAAATTCGCTGATCACGGCCCCATTTGAGGCAATTTCCTTTGCCAGTCCGGCGTTTTCCCGCGGGTAAGCCACATCCAGTCCGCAGCCCAGTACCGCCACTGTTTTGCCGCCGCCCTTGAGAGCCCCGCGATGAGCGGCGGTATCAATTCCCCGGGCCATGCCGCTAACCACGCCTACCCCGGCGGCGGCCAATTCCCGGGCCAGGTTTTCGGTCACGCTCAGTCCATAGGGAGTTGCCCGCCTGGACCCCACCAGAGCCACCGCCATCTCCCGCAGGCTGTCCCGATCACCCCGGGTGTATAAAACCGGCGGCGGATCATAAATATTTTTTAGCTGTGCGGGGTAATCTTCGTCGGTGTAAAAAAGCAGGGACATTTGTTTATCACCGCGGTCCAGAAAAGCGGCGACCCGGTCTAAATCCGTGTTCCGTTTCCGGTCCAGGGTTTCGTTACGGTGTCCCGCCGGCATCCCGGGCAGCACCCCGAAATCTTCGTCCGGAGCGTTCCAGGCCCGGTCCGGATCACCGAAACGGTCTATGATCTCCCAAAACCGGCGGGCCTGCCCGGCCAGTACCATGTGCCAGGCCAGCCAGTAAACTTTTTTAGTATGTTCCATCTTCAATTCACCTAAAAACCTAATTAATCACTTTATTATCGGCATCGCATAAATTTGCCAATTTTTCCTTCTCTCAATGCACATCTTCAAGGTAAATTATCATTTTCCTGCTTGTGCCATAATATCCGTCGCCATATTATAACTTCACAAGCGTAAGGAATCAACATCGGAAACAGCAAAACGGCCCGGCGACATGGCGTCAAACAGGCGGTCGAGGCTCTGCCGGACCTGGAAAATCACGGCATAAGGGTCACCGTTCCGGTCAACACGCCGCAAGATGCTCTCCATGTTAGGTTGAAAAGGGTCAGTACCTGCCCTTCAATTTCAACTGTTTCCCCGTGTTGATTACCCATCATGCATACCCCCCGTTTATTTCAATCTGTTCCGCCGTCGGGCGGCACTCCCGGGGACTCTTGTCATCACGCAGCCCCCGGTAGACCGGGTGCCTTAAAAGCCCCTGTCCGGTAAGGGTTAAAAATTCAACCCGGCACACCAGCACAGGCTCCGCCCAGTGTACGGTCCGCCCAACCAGCTCTTTGGCCGCCAGGGTTTTACGGTCAGTGCCGACGGCGGCAAGTTTAAACAGCAAATCATCTTCCGTGACCCTGTCGAAGCCGGTGCCCACAAGCCCCTGGTAAACGTATTCCTTACCGTTCCAGGCGCCCAATACCAGCGACCCCAACCGCCGGCCCCCTTTACCTTCCAGGTAGCCGCAAACCACCAGGTCGGCCTCCCGGGTGGCGCGTATTTTTTTCCACAGGGCGGACCGGGTTCCGGGCAGGTATCTGCCGTCCAGGCGTTTGGCCATCATTCCTTCAAGTCCCTTTTCAACACAGGCCCGAAAAAAGGCTTTTCCCTCGCCCCGCACCCCGTCCGAAACAACAACCTGCCGGTCGGGGCCCACAACCGCATTTAATTCCTGCAACCGTTCATACAGCGGCAGTTCCATCAGCGGTATTCCCCGGCTGTAAATGATGTCAAAGGCCATATAAACAGCGGGTAAACTTTGAGCCGCCAAACTTACCCGCTGCTTATCGGTAAGCTTGGCCCGGGATTGTAAAGCAGCAAAGGACGGGCGTCCGTCCTGAAGCACGATGATCTCTCCATCCAAAACCGCCGGGTAGTTTCGGACCCGCCGGTGCAGATCAGCCAAATCCGGAAATTGAGGGGTGATGTCTGTGAGGTTCCGCGACATCAGTGCGGTGTTGCCCGCTTCCAGGTAAGCAAGGCACCGGTACCCGTCCCACTTGATCTCAAACACATAATCGGGATGGTTAAAAGGCCCGGCGGCCACAGCCAGCATGGGCTTGATCGGCGGCAAAATATCCGGGGCCAGGCGCTGCATTATTTTTTGGCCGCTGCCCTGGGTTTTGCCGCAGCGGCTTTACGGGTACGCGGTTTTTTGTCCCGCTGGTCCCGCGCCATATCGATGCTGGCCTTTAATGCCGACATCAAGTCCACCACCTTATCGGTATCGGGCGCGGCGGGTTTTTCAACCACCGCTTCGCCGGCGATCTTGGCCCGGATGGCCTCGTGCAATTTTTCCCGGTAGGCGCTTGTATACTTGGCCGGATCAAAGGGAACGGTGAGGCTGTCGATCAGGCTGACCGCCATTTTGATTTCATTTTCGTGCACTTTGGCCGGGGCGCCAATCTCTTCTATTTTATCCACCTGGCGTACTTCATCGGCGTAAAACATGGTTTCCATAACCAGCGCCCGCCCGACCGGCCGGATTACGCACAGCGACCGCCTGCTTCTGATAGCCACCTGGGCCACGGCGGCCCGGCCGCTCTCCTCCATCGCCTGTTTCAGCAAGCTGTATACTTTATTTCCGCCCTCGCCCGGCGCCAGGTAATAGGAACGGTCATAATACACGGGGTCGATTAAACCGGCGTCTACGAAATCAATTATGTCGATGCTGTGTTCCTTTTCCCCGGCCAGTTCGGTCAGTTCTTCCTCAGTCATAGTGATATAACGGCCTTTTTCGTATTCATAACCCCTGATTATTTCATCCATGCCCACCTCGTTGTCGCAGTGGGGGCAAAAACGGATGTACCGCACCGGGGTGCCGCATTTTTTGTGCAGGTAGTTGAACTTGACGTCCTTTTTTTCCGTGGCCGCATACATCTTGACCGGAACGTAAATTAAACCGAAGGTAACGGCGCCTTTCCACATGGAGCGCATTTTTCTAATCACTCCGGAATTATGATATTGTCGCTTTTTGTTATTATTGTTAACCAGGCAAAAAAATAACCCGTTTGTGACGGGTAATAATTTGGCAAACCGCGCAAAATGGCGTAACGCTTTTTTGAAGGCCACAACCTGCATACTGAACAATTAACCCGCATTGAAGAACAGGTTAGCAAACATGACGAATATATTTTGAAAAGGATCAAATAAAATTTATTCAACAATTCCACTTTATTTTTGCCGGATTGGGTTCGTTAGCAACGGCAACAGCACGCAGGGCGGCCTCCATCCGTGCACATTCCTCAGCAGTAATTCTTTCATAGACTTCCGTTTTTTCACCAGTACCGACACGATCATAGGCAATGGCCGCCGCGCCGTAGAACGCCAGACCAAGCGAGTGCGTCGGCGCGTGGACGGTCGCCGCCGATTGCCCGACAGCCCTGGCCGCGGCCTGCGCGGCAGGTTTTGTTTCCGCGTCCCGGGCGGCGGCATGGGCGTCAAGAATATTTTTTTTGGCGGCGGGAAGCTTTATTCTACCATCCAGCCAGTCCCGCGCGGCGGCAATAGCCCTGCGCGGCCTATTATCGCCGGGAAAAGATTTTTCGAATATCTCCAGTATATGTTCCTCCGCATAGTCAATACACCAATTCGCAATGGTAGTCTTGCTCTGCGTCTCAATCAAACTCATGAGCGACCGGATATACGGCGCCTGCCAGTTTCCCAGCATTTTTCGCGGCTTCGGCATGAGCTCACTCCTCAATAATCATAAATAATCTCTCATTCATCCCGTATTTGTTTCACATTTCCAATGACATATTAAGAAAATCAAGCCGCAAATAATAAAGGGAAAGCCGAAGACTAATGCCATATCCAGGTCTTTAAATCCGCCAATCAACAAATGATAAACACTCATAGCCATACCGCCGATAATTTGCATTATACCGCCTATTTTTTCGTTAAATATCGCAACAATATATCCTATGATGGCAGTAAATAATAGCATTAAAAACGGTAATATCTGAGTATCAATGCCATTCTTGATGAAGTGAGGTACACCCTCGCCAATAAAAAACAGCAAAAAGAAAGCAGAAGCCAAAAATCCGGCAATACGCCCAAACAATCTTAAATACTTAAACATAATATTTGCCCGATTGTCGGCAAAGGTTTTGACGTTTCAGCAATTCTTTATATTCCTGAACGGATAAGAAGGATATATTTTTATTATACAGCATTCAAAGGCCTCCTTGTTTGTAGAGTCATCGCGCTAAAGCATATTTATTATTACCAAAATTATACTTCCTTTCATCATAATGTGTAAACATAATGACACCTTATTACCTGGCCTGAGGAACGTAGTATTACTGGGCTTTTGGGCATAAAGAAAACCACCTGCCGATAGAGCATTCTATCAGTAGATGGTATCTTTTTGGTAAAGACAGCCAGGATTGAACCTTTACTTCGGGCTAAAGAAATTTTTTGCTGACCTTTTCTCCGTTATATGAGAAAAGAACGTCTTTTCCGTCTACCATGGTTTCCATATGCACCGGCCGGCCCCAGATTTTAAAAACGTGGGGTAAGGTTTTTTCCAGGTAATAAACATCAAGGTCGATTCCTTCATGCGCGTGCTTCAGGTACAGTTCCCCCCGCTTGCCGAAGTCGCCATTTTCCACCACAATATACGGGTAACCGCAGTTATAAAGGTTCTTCACCAGCCCGTCACGGACCTTTTCCCAATCCTTATCCACTACTTTCCACTCGTGGCCTACCTTTTTGTACAGGTATAAATCCAGCTCATCGATCAGTTCCCTGGTCAAGTAATTGCGGATAAAAGAAATATCGTTTTCTGATTCCCGGACCTCGAAGATTTTCTGCCGGCCCTCGTTACCCTTGCGGTCATATCTGGCCTGTTCCTCGTCGGTAGGTTTATCCCATCTTTTTTCAATGTCTTCAAAAATTTTTAGTCCCAGTAAGTATGGGTTAATCGTATATCTGGAAGGATGAATCACACCGGCGTGCATTTTGGCAAACTCAATAGCCTCGTCCCCGGTAAGATCAAGCTCCCTGATAATCCGCATATGCCAGTAAGTAGCCCAGCCCTCGTTCATTATTTTGGTCTGCATCTGCGGCCAGAAATAAAGCATTTCTTCCCGGATTACAGATAAAATATCACGCTGCCATTCTTCCAGGTCCCGGGAATGTTGCATCATGAACAACATTAGATCCTTTTCCGGCTGCGGAGGAAACTTTTTTTCCTGCTGTTCTTCACCACCTCCGCACTTGCCGCCGCACTCCGTCCGGTCCAAATCCCAGAGATCGTCATAAGGACTGGGAACCTGGTTTTTTTGGTGACCGCACCGGTCATGTTCGCACTTCCCGCCGGAACAGCAGCCATGTCTCCCATGTTCTCCATGTTCCCTGTGTTCCTCTTGCTTTGCCGCCGCCGGGGAAATATGACGCTGCGGGTCCACATGTTCCTGCAGCGCGATTGCCGAATCTAAAAAAGACTCCACCCTGTCGCGTCCGTACTTGAACTCGTACTCTCTAATCCGGTTCGCCGTCGTTGACATGTTTTCCACCATTTTTCTGGTGGTCCGCTGGAAATAATAGTTGTTTTTAAAAAAATCATTGTGGGCCAGCACATGGGCAATAACCATCTTGTTCTGTACCACCGAGTTGCCTTCCAGGAGGAAGGCATAGCAGGGATCCGAATTGATGACCATTTCGTAAATCCGGCTCAGGTTGTAATCATATTGGGTCTTCATTTTGTGGTAAGCTTTGCCGAAGGTCCAGTGGGAGAACCTGGTAGGCATGCCGTAAGCGCCAAAAGAATAGATGATCTCCGCCGGACAAATTTCAAAATGCATATCGTAAAAATCCAGGTTGAAACCCCGGGCTATGGATTCTATTTTTTCCGTGGCCCTGTCCAGCACTTCAATTTCATTATTCGGCTGCACGACATCGCTCCTTTCATCAGGCATTAGAGTCATTACGGGTGTGGAAAAATTTTTTCAAGGCCGGATAAACGTCGGTTTTATCCTTGATACCGATGCTGGTGAAATGTTCATGCTCGACTTTTTTGTACGCGTTGCGCAGTGTGCTGGCATGGTAATACGGCCCCTCTATTTCTCCGTAACCCACCATGTTGCATATTTTAAGCAGTTCATTTACCAAACGCACACACCGTTCGTTATCGGAAGACAGGTTGTCGCCGTCGGAAAAATGAAAGGCATAGATGTTATAATCCGCGGGACTGTACCTTTCCCCGATAATATCAAGGGCCAACTGATAAACAGACGAACAGCGGGTCCCGCCGCTGGCTCCCTTGGTAAAAAACTCTTCCTCATTTGTTTCCCTGGCATCCACATGGTGGGCCAGAAATACGATCTGCACATTTTGATACTTGGTGCGCAAAAAACGGACCATCCAGAAGAAAAAACTGCGGGCGATATACTTTTCCCAGGGTCCCATGGAACCCGAGGTATCCATCATGGCCAGCACCACGGCGCTGCTTTCATACTTGAAGGTAACGTCCCAGGTCTTAAAACGTAAATCATCCCTGGTGATATCGTATGTGCCCTTGACGCCCTTTAAGGCGTTGCGCCGCATGGCCTCCATGATGGTCCTTTTGCGGTCGATATTGCTTGATATGCCCGTCTTCCGGACATCTTTGAATTCGAGGGCTTCGGAAGCAAGTTCCGGCCTTTTTTTCTGCTGCAGGTTCGGCAGGCCGAGATCTTCGAAAATCAACTGGGCCAGTTCGTCAATGGTGATCTCAGCTTCATAATAATCCACTCCGGGCTCTTCACCGGCGCCGGAACCCTTACCCTGTCCGTCGTCTTTTTGCTGATCGCTGCCTAAAAGATCCCCTTCCTTTGAATTACCGTCACCCTGCCCGGTGTGTTTGCGTTTACCGGTATCGAACCGGAAATGATATTCCTCCAGGGAACGGATTGGTACCTTGACCACTTTTCTTCCGTCGGATAAAATAATGCTTTCTTCACTGACCACGTCGGCCAGATTTTTTTTGATGGCTTCTTTTACTTTTTCCCGGTGACGTTCGCGGTCGATCTCGCCTTTACGGTGCAGAGACCAGTCTTCACGTGTAATGGTGTATTTTACGGACATCTTATATAACCCCGCTTTTTTGGTGAGTAATAGACCTGGGTAGACACAGGTATTACATTATATGCAAGGGATGGAAAAACAGTATTATGCAAAACACAATAAATATGCCAAACAAAAAACCCCCTCGTAGTGGGGGAAAGCGAGCTGAGCCCGTAGGTTTCGTGGCCGGCTTTGATGCCTGCGAGGGTCGCCCCTGCAACAAGGGAGGCCTCTTCGTATTCTTCGTATATGACATTTTTATTTTTTCCCCAGCAGCCTGTCGGCCATGGCCTGGTTGGCCCGCAGCTCAAAATCGTCTTCCAGTGGGCTAAGACGGTGGTTCTGTCCCCTTCTGCGCAGTGCGAGAGCAATCAGCAAATCGGTCAGCGCCGGGTTTTTGGGCAGCAGCGGCCCGTGCAGATAAGAGCAAAATACGTTTTTATACCGGGCTCCCTCGGTTTTGTCGGTCCCGTTATTGCCGCCGCCGTGCACCACCCGGCCCAGCGGCGAAACACCGTTTAAATATGTCCTGCCGCCGTGGTTCTCAAATCCCACCAGCCTGCTTTTGACACCGTCTATTTCCGCTTCGACAATTACATTGCCGATCAGCCGGCTGTCGCCGGCTTCGGTGTAATGCTCCATTAAACCCAATCCGGGAATTTCAGTCCCGTCGGGCATCCGGTAATACCGTCCCAGCAGCTGATAGCCGCCGCAAATGGCCAATACCACCAGACCTTCTCCCACCGCTGTCTTAAGGCTGTCCATCCGGTTAAACATGTCCCCGGCCATCAGGCTCTGTTCCCGGTCCGAGCCGCCGCCCAAAAACAAAAAATCGTAATCTTCAAATTGCACCCGGTCGCCCAGATTGATTTCCTTAATCCGCACCGGTATGCCCCGCCACCGGCAGCGCTGGGCAAAGGCCATCACGTTACCGCGGTCGCCGTACAGATTCAGCAGATCAGGATACAGGTGACAAACTGTAATCATCTTGACCCTTCACCCTTTCCGCCTGCCGGCTTAATATTTTTTCCACCGGCCATAACGCCGTATAAGTAGCTAAGATGCTTACGCTCTCACCTTTTCCCTTCAGCACCTGCTCCACTGCCCCGCGGTATTCCTTTTCAATATCCACCATCCACACCGGCAAACCCGCGTATTTAAGACGCAATGCCATATCCTCGGCCCTCTGTCCCGAGCACACAAACCGGCTAAACTTTTCCGGCTGCGGAGCCAGCATTTCAAAATCCACGTCCCAGAGCCAGGATATATCCCTGCCGTCGGCGTCGTTGTCATTAATGGCAATTAATACTTCCTGCTTTCCGGCCCCATGGTGCCCCAAAAGAGCATCCAGAGCCCGGTTGAACCCCGCCGGATTTTTGACCAGGTTCAGAAGCACCCGCCGGTTGTGATAACGGAAGGTTTCCATCCTGCCCGTGGCCGGCAGGTACTTGCCGAGGGCGGCAAGAGCGGTTTGCGGATCCACCTGCAGCGATAACGAGGCGCATAATGCCGCCATGGCGTTGTACAGGTTATGCAGACCGCGCACCGGAATTTTAACTTCCCTGCCGACGCCGCCATATCCGACCATGGCCCTGACGCCGGTTTTATCCTCCGACACCGCTGAAGCTTCCAGATCGGGGCAGGGACGGGCAAACCCGCACCCGGGACACGAATAATCACCCAGTTGACTGTAGATATAAACGGTGTAATGCAGTCCGGCGCCGCATAAAGGGCAAAATTTGGCTTCCCTGCTGTATGAGGCACCGGAGGACAGTTCCCGCTCCGGAAAAATACCGTAAAACAAAGACGGCAGGCCTGATTCAACCGCCAGGCGCGCCACCAACGGATCATCACCGTTAAGGATTAAGGTCTGGTTGCCGGAAAACTTTTTTAGCGCCTCCAGAACCTTTTTCACCGTGGTATCAAGTTCACCGTAGCGGTCAAGCTGATCGCGAAAAAAGTTGGTTACCACCACCAGATCCGGCTTAATCCAGCCCGATACCAGCGGGAAAACGGCTTCGTCCACTTCCAGCACGGCATAATCGCTGTCAATCCGGCCTGTGACGCTGCCGGAGCGAACAAAAGCGGTAACCACTCCGGTCATCAGGTTGGCGCCCTCCAGGTTGGCCGTCACTTTATGACCGGCCTGGGCCAGGATGCCGGCCAGCATATTGTTGGTGGTGGTCTTGCCGTTGGTCCCGGTCACCATAATCACCCCTTTACGGGGCTGATGCCGGTAATATTTTAAAATGTCCGGACAAATACGCAACGCCAACCGGCCGGGAAGCGACGAACCCCGGCCCCGGCCGGTTAAACGGCTGGCCGTCATGGCCAGCCTGGCCACCACAACGGCCAGTATCAAACGCAAATTCATAATCTGCCTCTGCAATATAAAATTTGTTTTACTCAGTTCGCAGCTTGTCAGTCCGCGGTTTGATAATAAACTACCCCGCCCCGCTTATCACAGCCGACCAGCCGGTTCTCCATCATCAAATCCAGGTTGGCCTGGATTTCGGATAACCCCAGAAAGACGTCCCAGCCTTTAAGCTTTGGATATACCTTGCGGCACAACTGGTATGTGCTCAGCTCGTCGTCTTTTAATTTATCCAGCATCAGGTTAACCTGCCGGTCATGGTGCTTCCGCACACCCTCAATCACGCCGTGATAATCACTGAACGCACCGCCGTGCCCCGGGAACACCACTGATATGTCCATCTGTTCCACCCGTTCCAAGCCCCGCAGGTACTGTCTCAGGGTGGGCAGACGCCGGCCGGGATTGTCGGGGTCCGGCTCCATGAGGGGGTTGGGGGAGATATGAGAGATCATGAAATCGCCGGAAAAAAAGAACTTTTGCTCCGGGCCGTAGAAGCACAAATGCCCGGGGCTGTGCCCCGGCAGATGCAGCGCCTGCAGCACTCCGTCATCAAACTCCAACCGGTCTCCATCCCATAGTTTATGAATTTTTTCTTTGATCATCGTCACGCCGGGCAGTTCTTCCCGTTCCGTCTGGATAGCCTGGATCTCTTCCAAGGCAATACCGGTTTCCAGCAGGTACGGTATCCGTTCCTTGATCGGATCTTCCGCTCCGGCCAGTTTTTGGATTTCTATTTCATGCGCCATCATGGCGGCGCCGGACTCGGCGGCAATTGCAGCCGCCAGCCCGGCGTGGTCCGGGTGGCTGTGGGTCAACAACACCCGCTCAATATCATTTATGTCTACGCCCAGAAGCGTCAGCATGTGCCGCAGCACTTTGTATGCCTCCGGCGTATCCGCGCCGGCGTCAATCAGGGTCACCGGGCGGTTTTTGATGACATAAACGTTTACCGGACCCACCTTGTATGGTGTGGGCATTATTATCTGGTATACGGACAGCACGCTCTGTTCTCCTCTCCCTGATCAGCAAACGCAACTATTGGTTAAACAAGCCTGGTGGCGGTACGGTACCTAGCGCAATGATGTAAAAAACCACGCTTTAAGGGCGTGGCTCTTAACGGCCAACTGCCGTGGATTATACTCCTCACCCGCCGCCTTTATATCCCGTGGCAATGACTTTACCGTCTTCCACAATCACCGGTACCCGGCCGGCTCCGTATTTTTCCTGAACCAGGCGCTTGGCCTCCGCATCCTCACTGGTATTAATCTCCCTGAACGAGACTCCTTTGGCCGTATAATCGTCCACGGCCTTCTTGCAGAACGGGCAGCCGGTCTTGGTATAAATAATGATCTCACTCATGGGTTTGCCTCCTTACCGCACCCCCGGTATAACCAGGGTCGCTGTATATTTGTCCTCTTCGCCGGCGGCCTGCACCCGGAACATCCAGTGGCCCCGGGCGTCAAATGTAAAATTCAGGACCCCGTTTTCGTCCGTGAGCAGTTCATGGGCAAAGCCGTCGCCGTCATAAATATGGTACGTGGCCTGCGCCGGGGTTCCCGCCAGCGGTTTTCCGTCGAACAACACGGTCAGGCTGACGGTGTCGCCGGGATGAAACTCATCATAATCTTCCGGCACGATTTCCAGCCCCCGGTTAAACGCCGTGCCGTGTCCGTGTACGTGGTGTCCGAAGGGCACCAGTACCCGGGCCTGGTAATGAGATTTGCCGGCGTGGTACTCAGCCTGCACGGTGTAAATGCCTTCCGGTCCGCCCTCAAAGACCAGTTCATAATTGAAACCGTCCCGGTCCAGGGCCACGGGCAAATTAAACTCGCGCCCGCCGGGTTCCCGCACCAGGCCTGTCCAATTTACAGGCTCTTCAGGCTTGTCCCGTTTCATGGCCCGGCCCCAGAGAGCTTTTACCCTGGCGCTGTCGCCATGATGAAAATGAAGGTGAGCGGGTTCCAGCCACAATTCATGCCCGTTCACAACTTGTTCCGCGCTCAATAAACCCACCTGCCTTAAAAGTGTACTGTTTCTATTATATAGCATTGCCCTGTTTTTTTAAAACAGTTCTATACCAAACCTTTCAGGAATTGCTGCCGCAACCCCTCGTCAAACCTCTCTATGGCGTAACGCAGCATGGTGCGGGGCATTTGCCTGTAATGCTGTTCAAGAAACGCAATCTCTACCGCGAAATCCCGTTTGCCAATCTCCCTCAGCATCCAGCCCACCGCTTTTTGGATCAAATCATGCCGGTGGTTTAAAAGCAGCGCCGCTATCCGCAGGGTATCGTCGTACCTGTTTTGCTTGATGAAATGGAAAGTGGCCAGCACCGCCATCCTCTGTTTCCAAATGTCGTTTTCCCCGGCCAGACGGTATAGAATGTCTTTCTCCTTGTCCAGCAGGTAAGCGCCCAGGATCTTGTCCGCCGATGCGTCAACCAGATCCCAGTTGTTTATATACGCGGTATTGGCCAGGTAAAAGTCAACCACGGCCTTCTTTTCCGCTTCGCCGACCAGTTTCTCATACCGGTATATCAGCATGAACAAGGCGGTTAACCGGAACTCATGGACGGGATCGCGCAAAAGTTTTTCAACGTCAGCCAGTGTCGCCTGCCTGAAAAACTTTTTAGCCGCTTTTCTCTGGTGCGGCACGGTAACCCCGACAAATATATCCCCTTCGGCGTAACCGCCGGGCCCGGTTTTAAAGAACTTCGGCAAAAAGTCCGCTTTTACCGGATCTGAGTACCGGAGCAGTTCTTTTTTAATCTCCTGCACAAGGTCCATGACTAATTACTCCAGATTTTTTTCGTTTCCGGGACGGCAGTCCGAACATATATCGCAGCTCCCGCTCCCGCAGTTTTTTTGGTGGTATACCAGCCGGATATGACATAAATCGCAGTCGCCCTCTACCGGCATACAGGGTTCCGGGTGTATAATCACCTGCACCGCCGGCAGCCGGCTGCGCAGGTCCAACTCAATTTTATCACACAGGGCATGGATGGAAACTATTTGCTTGCCCCGGGGCACCACCAGGTTAAAGTCGACATGCTTTTCCGGGCCGGCCTTGCGGGTACGCAGGTTGCGGTAATCCACATACAGGCCGGCATATTCCTGCAGTACTTCTTTAATCGCCTTTTCGTCATCGTCCGGCAGCCTGACGTCAAGGATACTGCCCACCGACTCCCGCAGCAGTCCGTATGCCGCTTTTAATATCAGCAACGCCACCGCCATAGCGATAATGGGATCGATGATATATAACCCGGTCAGTTTGATGGCCGCTATACCCGCCAGAACCCCCAGCGAGGTAATCACATCGGTACGCAGATGCCAGGCGTCGGCAGCCAGGGCGGGAGAATCCGTTTGCTTTGCCGTATGCATCAACCGGGAAGAAACATACAAGTTCACTGCCGCTGAAATACCCATCACCACCATACCCAGACCCAACGACTCCACCTCGGTGGTTTCATACAGCTTGGGCACGGCCTCCTTGATGATAAATACGGCAGCCGCAACGATCAGCACAGCCTCAATGATCGCCGCCAGGTTTTCAAACTTGCCGTGCCCGTAAGGGTGCCGTTCATCGGCCGGCTTGTTGGACTCCCGCACCGAAGCGTAGGCGATAATCGCCGCCACCAGGTCAAGTCCGGAGTGTACCGCTTCCGAAATGACACTGATGGAGTTCATGGAAAAACCTGCCACAAGCTTGCCGGCCGTTAAAAAAGTATTTGATATAATTGACAAGCGGGCGACCTTTGTTTTTTCCCGCGGGTCCATAGAAATTCTCTCCCCGAAAAAATGGGACAATGCCCTGAAGTAAATTAATGCCCGGGGCCATCATCTTTATACAGGCCAAGATGAAGTCCCGCGGGCATAACCGCTGCCGTTACGGCCCGGCCGTTTTCTGAGCCGGCCTGACTGTGTTCACTTCAATATAACATATGTTGCTATGGCATTCAATGATTATCCTCATCATCTACGTCGCGGGTTTCCTCGTAAAACATACCGTCATCCCCCACCTCGTAAGGAATGTGATCCACCAGTTCGGTGTAACCCACCGCTTCCTCATCGGCGCTGCCGCCGCCGTAATAGGAACCGGCTCCGGAGTGGGGTGAATGCTCCTGCCACTTTGCCAGATCCTGCCAGGCGTCCTCAGTATCGTACATGGCCCCTTCCTGTTGACCCGTATTCCTGGCAAAAAACGGTTCCAGGACATCTTCTTCCACCGGCCGGACATTGATCCGGTTGGGCGCTTCCTCATAACGGCTATGACAATCCACGCACTGGGTGGTATAAGGAATTGCTTCCAGCCGTTCCACGGGGATATCCCGGCCGCAGGTATCGCATTTTCCATAAGCACCCTCATTCATGCGCGCAAAGGCGTGGTCGATGGCGTTAAGCTTAATTTGCGCGTCCTCACGGAGGGACATGTCTTTACTCCGCTCGAATACTTCGCTGGCTATATCGGCGGGGTGCTGGTCATAAGTGGAGAGTTCTTCCACGGAATCGGCCAGGGATGTATTCAGGCCCCCATCATCGATGTGCCTGATCATCTGCATATTCCTGCGTTTTTCCTGTTCCATTGCGTGCCTGAAATGCTCCAGCAATTCCTGTTTCATCTTCTGACCCCCAATGTTATTGTTTACCCAACTGGACCTGCACTATCTTGACCAGGTCGGCGATGAAGTCTCCAATCACAGGCAGGTTGAGCACCGCCAGCCGCTGCAGGATGAGCACGATGATCGCGCCCAGAATGGCAAACCCGACGGCAATACCCAGCCCCCGGGCAATACCGCTGATGAAGTTTATATATATCAGTTTGTACGGGTTTTCCAACAGATCCACGTATTCGGCCAGCTTCATTTTCTCCATGTTGACGGCCAGATCGCGGACCCTTCCTTCAAGCGCCAGTAAAACCGCGTTTTCC
This sequence comes from Bacillota bacterium, assembly GCA_023439185.1. Taxonomy (GTDB): domain Bacteria; phylum Bacillota; class Desulfotomaculia; order Desulfotomaculales; family Desulfallaceae; genus BRH-c8a. The sequence continues at coordinate 94,190 of JAEXOR010000034.1, forward strand.
CTGTCCTTCACCGGTTCCAACCCCCTGTTATTTCTTTAATGTGCCCAGGCGGCACAAAAAAAATAAACGGGGCCGAAAACCCCGTTTACAGTAATGTAAGCTATTATCGCTGCCTTTTCTCCCTTAGCTTCAGGTCCACCCATAACGGACAGGCGTTGAATATTGTTGAGTACACGCCGCTGCCGATACCGATAATCATGGCCAGCACAAAATTCTTGATGGTTGTGCCGCCAAGGAAATATAGGGCCAGCAATACAAACATTGTCGTCAGCACGGTATTTATGGAACGGGCCATGGTCTGCCAGATACTTGTATTGACCAATTCGTCCAGCGCCTCGCCCTTTTTGCGGTTCTTCAGGTTTTCTCTGATGCGGTCGAACACGATAATGGTATCATTTATGGAATAACCGATTACGGTCAATATGGCGGCCACAAAGGCACTGTCCACCTCCAACTGGAGGATGGAGAATATACCCATCACCACCAGGATGTCATGCAGGATTGCTATAACGGCGGCAATACCCTGTTTGAATTCAAAACGATAGCTGATATAAATCAGCATCAATATAGATGCCACCACCATGGCTAAGAGCGCGTTTATAGTCAATTCCCGGCCGATAACCGGACCGACCCTGTCGTTGCGCAGCAGGGTGATTCCGCCCAGTTTTTCGTCCAGTTCGGCAAGCAGCGTGGCGCTTTCCTCTTCGGAGAGTTCCCTGGTCCTGATCAGGTAATCGCTATCGCCGCTTTTCTGCACGTTGCGCGAGGCGCCGTACCCCAACCCCTCGACCACGCCGCGCACATCCTGGATGCCGGTATCCTGTCCGGCCCTTATTTCCACCAGGTTGCCCCCGGTAAAGTCAATACCAAGGTTTAAACCCTGCAGCGCCAGGGAGACCAGTCCGGGCACAATGACCAGCAGTGATATAATGTACCATATTTTTCTGTGCTTGATGAAATTAAACATTTTTCAGCCCTCCCTAAGCGCCATAATACCTGGGATTTTTCACCAGATTGGTGGCGGCGGCCAGATGCAGCATCCACCTGGTCATGGTAATGGCGGTGAACATGCTGGCCAGGATACCGATACTCAAGGTAACCGCGAAACCGCGGATCGGACCCGAACCCAGGTAATAAAGCACCACCGTCACAATCAGGGTAGTCACGTTGGCGTCAAACACCGCCACAAAGCCGCGTTTAAACCCTGCATCAATGGCGGAACGAATGCTTTTGCCGGAGCGCAGTTCCTCTTTAACGCGCTCGAAGATAATCACGTTGGCGTCCACCGCTATGCCCAGCGACAGCAGGAAACCGGCGATGCCGGGCAAAGTCATGGTGGCGTGGATACCGATAAATATGGCGAAAACAATCAGCGCGTAAATGGCCAGCGCAATAGCGGCGATAAAACCGGGTACCCGGTAGTAAACGATCATGAACACCAGGATGGCAATCAGGCCCACTATGCCGGCGTTAACGGACCGGTCCAGGGAATCCTGGCCCAATTGCGGGCCGACGGTGTTCTTGGCCATTACGTCCAGTTGCACCGGCAGGGCGCCGGAACGAAGCAGGATGGCGATGGTGTGTGCTTCATCCAGGTCGGCGTAACCGCTGATTTGCGCTTTGCCGCTGGGGATGGGCTCATTTACCACCGGGTTTTGCAGTATTTCGCCGTCCAGGTAAATACCAATCTGCCGCCCCACATTTGCAGCGGTGGCTTGGGCAAATTTTTGCGTGCCCTCCGAATTAAATTCAATGTCCACCGTGACCTGTCCCGTATTGGGGTTACGGCTTTCAATGGCGTTTTTCAGGTCCTTGCCGGTGACGATGGTCTCGCCTTCCATAGTCTTGAATTCCAGGTAAGCCGGCTTGATCATGTCCTGCACCGCTTGTTCCGGGTCGTCAATCCCCGCCAGTTCGACAATGATGCGCCGCTCCCCCTGGCGTTGGATGATGGGTTCGGCTACGCCGGTCTCATTGATCCGGTTCTCCAGGATGGCCACCGCCCGTTTTATACTATCGTCGGTAACCTTGGCTTCCGGAGTGTCCTTGGCTTCCAGCACAACGTGCACCCCGCCCTGCAAATCAAGACCCAGGATAATCTCCTTGCCCCAGGGCAGCCATTTGCTGTCCTTGAAAATCGGCAGCGGAGCCGCTGCCGTTAAAGCCAAGGCAATTACCACCACCAATATGGCAGCCAGGGTCAGTACTTTATTCCATCTCATACCGGCTTTCCCCCTATAAATAAGGTGTCGGAATCAAAACAAAGATTTCGAAAGGTCGTGCTCCTTTATGAACACTCACATAATATATAAATATAATGCCTGGTTTCCTATAGCAGCTTGGTCCCGTTGACCACCAGTTCAAATCGGCAGCGCAGAAAAACAGCCGCCCGCCTGCATAGCATCATTCTGGTTAAAAAAATCTCGAAATATTCCATCACCGGGCATACTTCGGTGTTAATCTGCAGCTCCATGGTAATGGTGCGTTTTTTTTCGTCCACCCAGAGAAAAGAATGTTCCGCGGCATAATTAACCCGGTCATGGATGTCAAAGGTGGCGTAATCCTGGTTGCGCACCCGGGAACGGTGCACATCGGACTTGTCGGCCATAATCAGGGCCGCGGCCACGGTGTTGACGGGCTGCCCGTATTCCTCCTCATGGTTGGCTATTGCGGATATCACCACCGCCGTTTCCTCGGGATCCATGCCCATTTGCAGCAGCAATGAACAGCAAATTGTGGCGCCGGATATGCCATGGTCGTTCCGGCTGACCACATTGCCGATATCATGCAGGTAACCGGCGATGGAGGCCAATTCCGCCTCGCGTTCGTCGTACCCGAGCTTGGCCAGAATATTTTTGGCGATACTGGATACCAGGTTCACATGACGGTAGCTATGTTCTGTAAAACCCAGTGCCCCAAGGTGCTCGTTGCCCTTGCGGATGAAACTGTCTATCACCGGGTTGCGTTTGACATCGTCCAGAACGACCAACCCCAGACCTCCTCGGCCGCGAAAGATCAGTCAATAAAAAGAGTAGACCGGGGCCTACTCAAATTATACTATTCTTTGTCATTTCCCTCATCTTCAGAAGCTCTTTTCTGAGAAACGGCGTGCTTTAAAACTTCTATGCGCACGTTATCGGCCACTCTGATGATGAAGCTGTCTTCCTTTACTTTAACGATGGTACCGTATATGCCTCCGGCGGTTACGATATTGTCGTTAATGCCCAGATTGCGTACCATTTCCTGGTGCTTTTTCTGGCGCTGCTGCTGTGGTCTAATCATCAGGAACCACAAAAGGGCGAACAAACCGACTATATAAACAATACCGAGAGTGGATTCATTCAAAACCATAACCCTCCTTTCTGCATGGACTCAAAACATATTACTTATTCTTGATGATCGGGCATTTCCCTTTTTTTATTTTTGCGGTGTTAATTCATGTCAGGAACCGTCTCCGGCTTGAGTAGTGTAACGGTTAAAGAAGTCTTCCCGGAACTTGGCCAGCCTGTTTTCCTTGATGGCGGCACGGATATCCCTCATCAATGTCAGCACAAAGGATAAATTGTGCCAGGTGGTGAGCCTGATGCCCAATACCTCGTTGGCCTTAATCAGATGCCTGATGTAGGCCCGCGAGAAGTTCCGGCAGGTATAGCAGCCGCATTCCGGGTCCAGGGGCAAAAAATCCCTGGCATACTCGGCGTTGCGCACCACCAGCCGGCCGTCCCTGGTAAAAACCGTGCCGTTGCGGGCGATCCGGGTGGGCAGCACACAGTCGAACATGTCCACTCCGCGATACACTCCTTCAACCAGGCAGTCCGGAGATCCCACTCCCATCAGGTAGCGGGGCTTGTTTTCCGGCATGGCCGGCACCAGGTAATCCAGCACCTCGTACATCAAAGGCTTTGGCTCACCGACACTTAATCCCCCAATGGCATAGCCCGGAAAATCCAGGGCCATTATTTCGGCGGCGCTTTTTAACCGCAGGTCCCGGTACATACCGCCCTGGATAATGCCAAACAATGCCTGGTCCGGCCGGCGGTGGCTGTCCAGACAGCGCCCGGCCCAGCGGGTGGTACGCTCCATTGCCGACCGGGCGTCATCGTAACTGCACGGATACGGCGCGCACTCGTCAAAGGCCATCGCCACATCCGCCCCCAGGGCCATTTGTATCTCCATGGATTTTTCCGGGCTGAAGAAATGCTCGGAGCCGTCTATGTGGCTGCGGAAGGTGACCCCGTCATCGGTGATCCGGCGCAGCGGGCCCAGGCTGAAGACCTGAAATCCGCCGCTGTCGGTCAGAATGGGGCCGTCCCAGCCCATAAACTTGTGCAGTCCGCCGGCCTCGGCAATTATGTCGTGCCCCGGGCGCAGGTACAGGTGGTAGGTATTGCTGAGAATCATGGTTCCGCCGGCCTCGCGCACTTCCCCGGGGGTCATGGTTTTAACGGTGGCCTGGGTGCCCACCGGCATAAAAACCGGTGTCTCCACCGGCCCGTGCGGTGTTTCCAGCAAACCCAGCCTGGCCCGGCTGCCCGCGTCCCGCCCCGTTACCGTAAAATTTATCGCCATGAGTGCTCCTTTGATTCCGAATTCAGAGTACGGTCTTTTCTGACTCCTGACTCCTTTACTTAAATGATCAGCATGGCGTCGCCAAAACTGAAAAAACGGTAACGCAGTACGACAGCCTCCCGGTAAGCCGCAAGCACCCGCTCCCGCCCCGCAAATGCGCTGACCATCATCAGCAGCGTGCTTCCGGGCAGGTGGAAGTTGGTCACCAGGCCGTCAATCACCCGGAACCGGTAGCCGGGATAAATAAAGATTTCCGTCCAGCCGGAACCCGACCGGACTGTCCCGCTGTCTTCAGCACTGGTTTCCAGGCATCTGGTAGTGGTGGTACCCACCGCCACCACCCTGCCGCCCCCGGCTTTGGTCCGGTTAATCATCCGGGCCGCTTCCGGAGTTATTTCATAATACTCGGCGTGCATATGGTGCCGGGTGATGTCTTCCGCCTTGACCGGGCGAAAGGTGCCCAAGCCGACATGGAGCAGTACCGGCGCCACATTAACGCCCCGTTCTTTGATTTGGGCCAGCAGCTCGGAAGTAAAATGCAGGCCGGCGGTGGGCGCAGCCGCGGAGCCGGGCTGACGTGCATAAACTGTCTGGTAACGCCCCGGGTCAGCCGGCTGCTTCTTGATGTACGGCGGGAGCGGCATAGCGCCCAGCCGATCAAGCAGGCGTTCAAAGTCACCGTCAAACTGGAACCGCATTCGCCGGCACCCGCCCGCAGTGACGGCTTCCGCCACACCACGTATGTCGCCGCCAAATCTGATGCCTGTTCCGGGCGGTACGCGCCGTCCGGGCCGCACCAAAACTTCCCACGTGTCATCCTCAATCCGGGTCAGCAATAAAACCTCTATTTTAGTGCCGGTGCCTTCCTTTTCACCCCACAGCCGGGCGGGAATCACCCGGGTATTATTGATGACCAGCGTATCCCCCGGGCGCAGGTAATCAACCAGATCCTTAAACAGTCGGTGCTCGGGCGCGCCGTCATTTCCGGGCAATACCAACAGCCGCGATTCATCTCGCCTGGGGGCCGGTTCCTGGGCAATCAGTTCTTCAGGCAGGTGATACATAAAATCGGTTATCTTCATGCGGCAGCCACTTTCCGCTGATCACGCCCCATAATTATTTACCAGGTCGACACCTGTATAATAGTATTGCAAAATATCCTGGTAATTATAACCTTGCAACGCCAGGCCCGAAGCGCCCCACTGCGACATCCCGAGCCCGTGTCCCAGCCCGCTGCCGATAATCACAACACCGCAGAGTCTCCCGCTGATATCAACGTCTTTTTGCATTGAGAAAAGGGAACTGTTCAGCCCTAGGGCGATACGCACCCGGTCTGCGTTGCTTATATCCGCCCGGACAGGATTACCCGCAGCGTCAAAGCCTTCAATTAAAATCCGTTTGACCCGCTGACCGGACGAAGTAAGTTGCATCTCATTTAAATCGGTAATCAGGGCAAACTCAGGGTACGGAACGGGATTTGACAGCCCTTTCAGTTTCTCATTAACGACCCGGGTAAGTTGTTCCGTCGAATAAGCAACCGTCCAGTTATGATACTTGGTATTGTAATCCGCAGGGTCTACCCGGGCGCGGATGTATCCCAGCGATTCACTCCATACGTCCTCACTGTTTTCCGTACACCCTCCGCTGGAGGAGTGGAAAAACGCGGCAATGGGCCGGCCACCGTAAATAAGCACTTTTCCGGCGGTTTCATCCACCGCCCGCGCAGCCTGGGCATGTTCACCGTCATAACCCCGGTAAACTTGATTTTGCTGATTATCCAGCACATCGAACCCCTGGCTCCCGTAACTGCCCAACTGGGCGATGACATAAGTACGCGCCGTCACAGCCTGGGCCTTCAGTGCTTCCAGGGGGAAGGAAACAGGCATTTCGGCCGGCACCACACCATAAAGATATTGTTCCACGGGCAGTTCATTAACCACCGTCAATCCCGCGCCAATGGACCTTATTTCAACGCTGCCGCGGTAACGGGAAGCTTGACCGTACTTTTCCAGGCTAAAAAGGTTCAGCCCGCCCCGGGACATGGGGGTAACCCTGCCGCTTCCGTCCAACGCCCGCAGGTCACCGGAGTCGCCAAGATAGTTTAAACCGGTTCCGGCACTCAGTACCGCAAGCCCGGACAGCGAATTTTTCTTTTGTATTGTTCCGTCACCCGATAGAATGCTCTGCTCAGATTTAACCTCTTCCGCTATTATGGAGCCCTGATACAGGCCCTGATGCTCGTTGTTCCGTTTCAGCATCACGAGTCCGCCCGTATTGGCGGCGGTCCAGGTTTCACCCGGGCTTGTTTCAGCAATGACGCCGCCGCTGAGCGCGTCCACCAACCGGTAGCAGCCCTGGAAAGTAAGCTTTACCTCCGGCATTTGCTGGGCTATCCCCACCCGCACAGTATCGTTTCCCACCCGCGCTGCCGCAAAGGCAGGAGGCTGAGGGCACAAAAAACCGACCGCTACAAACAACAGGGACAGGAACATAAACCGAAAAGAAAATGCTGCCTTGTGTCCCGGCATAAAAAAAGAACCCCCCCGAAAAGTAAATCATGTTTACCCTGGGGAAATTCGACATAAAATATGGATTTTCCTGCCTATAGAAGCCTTTAATACATAATTATCTTCTAAATACCAGATTTAGCACAATGGTCAGCAGCAGGCTGACCAGGATCATGGTTACCACCGGAAAATAAAAAGTAAAGTTGCCCCGCTGCACCAGGATATCTCCCGGCAGCCGGCCCAGACCGGTAAACTTTCCGGCCAGCATCAGCAGGCCGCCCACCAGCACCAGCATAAAACCAAGACCCAAAATCATTTTACCAATTGCATACAGGGAATCCATGCCATTTCCCCCTCGATACTAAACACGGCGGCTTTTTCCCTTTTGCTCATACCGTTCTTTTTCACTGAAGATGCAGCCGCAGTATTGCTGCCTGTACATACCAAGAGATCGTGATTTTTCCGTCGCTTCACGATACCCGGGGCGAAAATCTTCGTAATAAAAGGGGATACCTGTTTCCTCCGCCACAGCCAGGCCTGTTTCCCTGATCAGGTCGTGCTTCTGATAAGGACTGACCAGCAGCGTGGTGGTAAAAGCATCAAATTTACCTTTCCGGGCTATCCTGGCCGCCTTTCTCAAACGCATGACATAACATAACCGGCAGCGCACCGCTTCCCGGTGCACTACCTCGCGCAGGTAGTACTCCATATCATACCCGTCTTCCACAATCACGGGCAAACCCTGATCGTCCGCGTACTGCAGCAGGGTAAGCTTGCGTTTTTGCCACTCGGTATAGGGGTGGATGTTGGGGTTATAAAAATAGCCGTGCACCTGGTGACCCTGCTCCTTTAATTTTTCAAGCGGGTACACGGTACACGGCCCGCAGCAGTTATGCAGCAGTAATTTCATTGCCTGTAACGCTCCTGTTACCATAATGCGGGCTGCTTTTCCTCCGGTGCCGCCAGACCCAAATGTTTATATGCCGCCGGCGTGGCCACCCGGCCCCGCTGGGTGCGGGACAGCAAGCCAAGCTGCAGCAGGTAGGGTTCATACACATCCTCGACGGTCCCCGCCTCTTCACCCGTGGCCGCGGCTATTGTCTCCAGACCTACCGGACCGCCGCCGAATTTATTGATCACTGCTTTCAGCACCCGGCGGTCGGCCTCGTCCAGCCCCAGGGGATCCACTTCAAAGAACTCCAGCGCTTCCCGGGCCACCGCGCCGGTTATAACACCGCCGGCCCGCACCTGGGCAAAGTCCCGCACCCTTTTTAAAAGGCGGTTGGCTACCCGGGGGGTGCCGCGGGAACGGCGCGCTATTTCAAGGGCGCCGTCACTGTCGGTTTCCACTGCCAAAATGCGGGCGGCCCTGGTGATAATGGTCTCTAAATCTTCAGCCCGGTAATAGTCCAGTCTGCTGATGACGCCGAACCGGTCCCGCAGGGGCGAGGTCATTAAGCCCGCCCTGGTGGTGGCGCCGATTAAAGTAAACTTTGGCAGGTCAATACGCAAAGTACGCGCCCCCGGTCCCTTGCCGATGATGATATCCAGGGCGAAATCCTCCATGGCCGGGTAAAGAATTTCCTCCACCATCCTGCTTAACCGGTGCACCTCGTCGATAAACAAAACGTCACCGGGCTGCAGGTTGGTCAGTATGGCCGCCAGGTCCCCGGGGCGTTCGATGGCCGGCCCCGAGGTGGTGCGGATGCTGACTCCCATCTCGTTGGAGATGATGTTGGCCAGGGTGGTTTTACCCAGACCGGGCGGACCGAAGAGCAGTACATGATCCAGCGGTTCGCCCCGCTGCAGCGCCGCCTTGATGAATATACCGATGGTTTCCTTGGCCTTGTCCTGGCCTATGTATTCGTTTAACCTGCGCGGGCGCAGGCTGGCGTCGATATCCGCGTCGTCCGCCTGCAGGGCCGCTGATATTATTCTTTCATTTCCCTGTTGTTCCATACCCTGTCACCTGATCCCACCGTGCCGTTATTTATTTTGATCCAGTAAGCGCAAGGCTGATTTGATTAGTTGCTCCGCGTCCGGTGATCCCGCGCCGGAAACCCTGCTTACCGCTTCTCTGGCTTCCCCGGCGCCGTAACCCAAGGCCATTAAAGCGTTAACCGCGTCGCCGGACGCACCGCTTGATCCACCTTCGTAATGGGCTGCTGTTTCCGAGCCGGCTGCAAATCGCTCCGCCTTGTCTTTTAACTCCAGTATGATACGCTGGGCAATTTTCTTGCCGATTCCCGGTACCCGGGTAAAGGCGGCGGTATCCTCCAGTGCCAGCGCCCTGCCCAGTCCTCCGGGCGCCAGGGCCGACAGCACCGCCAGGGCAGCTTTGGGCCCCACGCCGTTAACACCCAGCAGCAGCAGGAAAGCGGTAATTTCAGCGGGGGTGGCAAAGCCATATAGTTGCATGTCGTCCTCGCGGACAATCATATGCGTATGCAACTTAACTTCATCAGACTCGTGCAGACCGGCGGCACACCCGGCGGTAACGTTGACCTTGTAACCGACGCCCCCGACGTCGATCACAACGTAATCCTGCTCCACCGCCGCCACCTTGCCCCTCAAGAACGCGATCAAGCCAATACCCCCCAGCCGTTTCCGTTATTGGCATGGCATATGGCCACCGCCAGCGCGTCGGCTACATCATCGGGACGAGGGATTTCCGGCAGGTTAAGGATTATTTTGACCATATACTGAATTTGCTCCTTTTTTGCCCTGCCAAAGCCCACCGCCGCCTGTTTTACCTGCAGCGGCGTATATTCATATACATTAATGCCGGCCTCCGCGGCGGCAAGAAGCACAATTCCACGGGCCTGTCCCACCACCAGGGCGGTTTTGGTATTCCGGTTGAAAAAAAGCTCTTCCACGGCGAGACAGTCCGGCTGATATTTATGCAATAAATCATTCAGTCCGTTATATAGCTTATGTAACCGCAAATGCTGGGGCACGCCGGCCGTACTGCGCAGGCAGCCGTACTCCACCGGCGTGAACCTGTTACCCTTATAGTCCAAAATGCCATACCCCATGATGGCGTTCCCGGGATCGACGCCCAGTATTCTCATCCGGCTCACTCCCCATTATATGGTAGCATAACAACCGGTACCGGGCAACACCTGTTCCAGGGCTAGTTTGCGCCGTCTTTCTCCGCGTCCATTTCATCAAAGTTTTCCAGGACGATATTTAACGCGTACTCGTCGGAAAACTCAATGGCCTCCTGCAAATCAAGCTTCTCCTCGGGCGTCAGACTGCTGTAAGTCGCGCTTTTCTCCAGCCGTTCCCGCCAGTCCGCGGGCAGCAGGTTGAGATCAATGTTTTGCTCGACCCGCAGCAGCACCTCGTCGTTGCCCAGCGGACCCTGATAAACCGCTGCTTTCCCTTCGTGGATTCCCAGGTGCCTGTACTCCTTGTGCAGGCCGCAGTAACCGTCAATACTGCGGGTAATAATAACCTCATCGTTCCCGAAAGAAACGTCCCAGCCGTCCAACGCGGGATATTTCATCTTTAGCCGTTCCAGGTTCAAACCCACCAGTTCTTTGTCCGCCGGGCCGCTGGAATACAACTCCATATCCTCGCAGGAGCGATAAAGATTGATCATTTTAACCGTGGTATAAGGTCCCACCGTGGCGTCCCCTCTGCCGGCGCCGGTCACGCTGTCTATAACTTGAACCGCGGGCTTTAAAACCGGACCGCCGATGTAATCCAGCGCCAGATATACCGCCGCGGCCATGAACATCATGTACACCAGGGCCATGCCGAGACCGGTAAGCCTTTTAATCATTGGCAATACCTCTTTTTCAACTTGCTTTTTAGATCTTTAATTGAAGTATTGCCATTATAACCTAAAAAATAACACGGGTTGCCCGGCAACCCGTTAGTCTTCTTCAATTTCGCAATTTGTATATACATCCTGAACGTCATCATGATCTTCCAGGACATCCATCAGTTTCATCATCTGCTCTGCTTGTCCGCCGCTTAATTCAACAGTGTTTTTAGGAATTTTACTCACCCCGGAGTGGCCGATCTTGATGCCTTCCACTTCCAACACGTCCATCACCTCGTTTAGCTGACCCGGCTCGGTAATTACCTCCAGACTATCGTCTTCTTCCCGGACGTCGACAGCGCCGGCATCCAGCGCCAACAACAGAAAGCCGTCCGGGTCCAGCCCCGGGTTCGCCGCCTTCTCTACAATAATCAAGCCATTGGTGTCAAACATCCATGAGACACAACCGGTCTCACCCAAATTACCGCCGTATTTAGAGAAAAAATGCCTGATTTCACCGGCCGTGCGGTTACGGTTATCAGTCATTATATCCAGCATCACGGCCGCTCCGCCGGGACCATAGCCCTCGTAGACAATTTCTTCGTAATTAACCCCGTCCAACTCACCGGCCCCCTTTTGAATGGCCCGCTGGATGTTATCGTTGGGAATGTTTGCTTCCTTGGCTCTGGCAACAGCGTTTTTCAGCCTCAAATTGGCCTCGGGATCGCCGCCGCCTTGTCTGGCCGCCATAATGATCTCTTTGGCCAGTTTGGTGAATATCCTCCCTCTTTGTGCGTCCACCTTGGCTTTTTTCCTCTTAATGGTGGACCACTTGGAATGACCGGACATGATTCTCAATCCTCCCTGTTTATTACACTTTTATATATTAACACAGATCATATTCCCATACTAACACAGACCGTCATTATTAAACACCTACTATAAATAAAAGCCCCTGGCAAATGCCAAAGGCTTTCTAAAGATATCTGCAGCGGCGACCTACTCTCCCGGGGTAAAGCCCCAAGTACCATCGGCCCTGAAGAGCTTAACTGCCGTGTTCGGGATGGGAACGGGTGTATCCTCTCCGGTATGGCCACTGCAAAAC
>JAEXOR010000044.1 GCA_023439185.1 Bacillota bacterium
AGGGGCGCCCCTACGCTGTAAGCCGGGGATGTGAATCATCCCCCGGTTTATGCAAAACTCAATCGAACTCGGGGGCGGGCATACCCAGGTGGTAGCCTTGTCCATAATCCACGCCCATTTCCTTCAATATACTAACAATTTCTTTATTTTCCACAAATTCGGCAATGGTTTTCTTGCCCAGCGTATGTGATACCGAGTTCATAGCCTGCACGATGGCCCGGTGATTGGCGTTCAGGTCAATGCTCTTAACAAAAGAGCCGTCTATTTTCAGGTAATCTACCGGTAGTGCGCGCAGGTAAGAGAAGGATGAGAAGCCGATGCCGAAATCGTCCAGGGCGAACTTGCACCCCAACTCTTTAATCCGCTGGATCCATCTTTCGGCCTGGAACAGATCCTTGACAGCCACTGTTTCGGTAATTTCAAAGCCAATCCGGGAAGGATTGATGCCGCTGCTCCGAATCCGGGATTCCACAAGGTCAAGCAGTGTATCGTCTCCCAGAGTGGCGCCGGAAAGGTTGATGAACAGGTTCAGGCCGGGATATTTCCGGAGGGTTTTAAAGGCGGTCTCAATAACCCAGCGGTCCATTTGAGCCATTAGCCCGAAACGTTCGGCAACTGGAATGAACGTACCGGGTAATATGATTTCCCCGTTTTCCCGGCGCAGTCTCAAAAGGGTTTCGTAATGAATTATTCTGCCTTCGGTGAAACTGATCACCGGTTGGAAAAAAAGCATAAATCGGTTCTCTTTCAGGGCGCTGCGGATCAGGCCCACCGTCCGGCTGGTTTTGGACAGTGCCTCGGCGATGTCCTCGTCGGGCTGAGCCAGCACCACCCGGTTACGGCCGCGTTCTTTGGCGGTGTACAGTGCGTTGTCCGCCAACGCCAGCAGCTTCCTGGTGTCTGCGGTGCCGTCCACCATGATCATGCCGATACTGATGGTTAACGTGAATTCTACGCCGTGGGCGCCCAGCGGCATTTCAGTTTGGTCGGTGATATGGCGCAGCTTTTCAGCAATCAGTTCGGCCTGTTCCCGGGTTACCCCTTCCAACAGCACGGCAAATTCGTCGCCCCCGAACCGGGCTACGAAATCCTCTGCCTGCAGATTATTGGTCAATGTGCGGGCCACGGTGACCAGCAGTTCATCGCCCACCACATGGCCGTAGGTGTCGTTCACAATTTTAAAGTTGTCCAGGTCAATGAACAGGAGGGCGCTTTGGACACCCCGCTTGGCCCGTTCCACCGTCTGCTGAAGCATCTCTTCCAACAGGTAGCGGTTGGGGATGTTGGTCAGGGGATCGTGCATGGCCAGATACTGCAGGCTCTCCTCGGCCTGTTTGCGCTCGGTGATATCGCGGGTGCCGAAGATGACCCCGGTAACGAGTCCTTCCGGGTTGCGCAGCGGGTTGCAAACCGATTCCAGCCACAGGTAGCTGTCATTTGCATTCCGGCAGCGATACTCGAACCTGCTTGCCGTAGACAGTTCAACAGTGTCTTGAAAAGCTGACTGCACGGTAGGCAGGTCTTTGGGATGAATAAAGTCAAACAACGTGCGACTTAACAAATCCTCAGGGCTGTAGCCCAGCACGTGCCGGTGAGACGGGCTGGCGTATTCAAATACTCCGTTGACGTCGGTTTGGCTGATCATATCCAGCATGTTGTCTGTAATCTGGCGCAACCTGGTTTCACTTTGCTCAATGGCCGCTTCTTTTTGCCGGTCATCGGTTACGTCTCTGAACACCAGGATAACGCCCAGGATGGTTCCGTCTTTATCCCGGATGGGGGCCGCGCTGTCCGCTATGGAACGCTCGCTGCCATCACGGGCGATTAACACGGTGTGGTTGGCCAAACCCACAATTTTTCCGTGCTTAAAGACCAGGTCCACCGGATTTTCCACCGGCAAACGGCTGGTTTCGTTGATGATATTGAATATTTCCATTAGCGGCCGCCCGGTGGCTTCATCCTTGTCCCAACCGGTCAAGAGTTCGGCCACCGGATTAATCAGGTTCACCCGTCCGGAGTTATCCACCGAGATAACCGCGTCACCAATGCTGGCCAGGGTGACGGCCAGCCGTTCTTTCTCCCGGGCCAGCTCTTCCAGGGCCAGTTTTTGTTCGGTGATGTCAGTGATGAAACCCTCCAGGGCCAGCAGTGCCCCCTGATCGGAATAAACGCCCCGGCCCTGTTCCCAGACCCACTTGCTCTGCCCCCCGGCGGTGGTGATCCGGTACTCCAACTGATAGTGACTGCCATCTTCAACTGCCTGCTGTACAACATTGTAAACATACTCCCTGTCCCCGGGATGAATGATCCGCCCCATGGAGGTTTTCCGGTTTTGTACCAATTCCTCGGGACGGTAACCGGTTAAATCCAGACAGCCCAGGCTGACGTACTCCATGGTCCAGTCCATATCGTTGGCACAGCAGTAAGCCATGCCGGGCAGGTTGCTCATTAGCGTGGAGAGGGCACGCTGGCTTTCACGCAACGCTTTTTCCGCGTTTTTGCGTTTGGTGATGTCCCGGATGATGGTCTGGAAGAAGTGTTGATTGTCCACTGCAATCAGCCTGGTACTGGCTTCCACGGGGAAAACGGCGCCGTCCTTTTTCAGGTGCAGGGTTTCATATACCCTGCCGTCTTGTTCCCTGACCATCTTCTCAAGCGTATTTAAGGCGGCCCTGGTTTCCGGCGTCCGTAAGTCGCGCAGCTTCATGCGCAGCAATTCTTCACGGGAATACCCGTATGTGACCACGGCCCGCTCGTTAACTTCGACGATTCTCCCCCTGCTGTCCGCCAGGATGATGATGTCATTGGCGTATTTGGTCAGATACTCATAATGTTGCAGCAAGGTGTGGCGCTCCAGCTCTATTTCGTACTGCTGCTTGTAAAAATCGGTCAGTTGGCGGCGCCAGAAAAACCCAACCATAGAAATAACCAGGATCACCAATATCCCGGCAATGGTGGCGGTAACCCAGGCCCACTGCCGGATCGGGGCGTATATCTCCCGGGTGTCCATCTTGGCCACCAGTGACCAGGGTGAACCGGGAATGGTTGCCGCTGCGACCAGCACCTGTTCACCCCTGTAATCGACCCCTTCGAAAACCCCGCCTTCACCGCGGATGATCATGGAGTCAAGCCGGCTTCCTTGCAACGGACGGCGGTTATTAAAGGCGCTGTTCCATTGATGGGTAAGGTAGCTTAACACCAAAATACCGCTGCCTTCCCGCCGGACCAGAAAAGATTCCGCCGTGGTACTGGGCAGCGGCCAGTGCTGGATGTACGGGTAAAGAAACTGGTGGGGGTCGATCCGCAGCAGAACAACGGCGATGGGACCGGCGTCTTTATCCTCCTGGTCCGGAAGCGGCACAATCAGGCTGAGCCGGATGTTATTATCTTTGCCTTTGTAAAAATCGGAAAGAATAGGTTTACCGGAGGCCAGGGCGTTGAACAGCAGCGATCTTGTGGTGCTGCCGGCTTTCTCCTTTGGGTCGCCGGTTGACAGCAGCAGATTACACTTGGGGTCAAAGAGCAACACATCTTGATAATTCAAATGTTTTTGCGTAACAGCCATCCAGGAAAGGAGTTGTTCCTTTAGATCATTACTTTCCGGTTCGTTGATTAACTGAACAACATTGTGGACGATAATAGTGTTTTCCAAGATGGCGCCCGCGTCATCGAACCGTTCGGATCGCCACTGGGCAATCTGGTTGGTCTTTAAATCGGCGATGGTATTCAAGTCCTTGTGAATCTCCTGTATCATACTTTCCCTTTGGTACCTGAAACTCTGATAGCCTCCGGATACAATGACCGCAATAATGAAGATCATCACGGAAATAAAGATTAAAGGGGCATGCCGGAGATTTGTTTTGTGCATGGCTGGATCCTTCCCATCTTCCGATGCGGCAAATGCATGGAAAAAATGTTTGCAATCTTATATTGATTTATTTACATTTATTTATTAATAATAGAATAATTCTACATAAAAAATAAAGCTTTGTATATTTATCTGCTGCTTAAAATTTGTATATTTTTTATTTTATTTATTTAACTTAAAACCACTTTTTTCGACAACGGGGCAGGATTTGCCGTATTTAGCAAGAATATATTGGCTTGTCGCGCGAAAGCCGGCACGCTTATGGGGCAACATGTTATCGGCGGAATATGTTAAGGCTGCCGGGATATGCTAAGGGCATAATTCTGCCGATACGGGGAAAAGCCATGTTTTATAAAAGATTAGTGGAGTTTGTCTGGGTAACCTTTGGTGTGGCCCTTACCGCCCTGGGGCTGAACCTGTTTTTGATCCCCAACAAAATTGCTGCCGGAGGAGTCAGCGGCATTGCCATCATTTTTCATTACCTGATTGGCTCCCCGGTGGGTTTGACCATGCTGGCTTTGAATATCCCGCTTTTCGTCATGGGTATTTACCGGCTGGGGCTGACCTTCGGGTTCCGGTCGCTTTACGGCACCCTTAGCCTGTCCGTGGTGGTGGATTTATTAGCTCCTTTCCTGCCGGTGCCCACCCAGGATCTTCTGCTGGCCGCCATTTTTGGCGGCGTACTGACGGGATTGGGACTGGGGTTGGTTTTCCGGTTCCGGGGTACTACCGGCGGCACCGACCTGGCGGCGGCCGTGCTGCGCACTTATACCGGCGTCAATATCGGACAACTGTTATTTTTGGTTGACGCCACGGTGGTGCTGGCGGCGGGGTTGCTGTTCCAGTCCTGGGAACTGATGCTGTACGCGCTGATTACTATTTTTATCACCGCCTGGGTAATTGACCTGGTGCAGGAAGGTTTCAGTTACGCCAAGGCGTTTTTTGTTATTTCCAGCCGCATCGAAATTATCGCCGGTAAAATATTGCGGGAATTGGGCCGCGGAGCCACTGCCCTGAAGGGGCGAGGGCTTTATACCGGCACCGACCGGGAGGTGCTGCTGACGGTGGTGAACCGGTCGGAAGTAAGCAGGCTGAAGGAAATAGTATATGAGACCGACCCCAATGCATTTGTCATCCTGGCCGATGTGCGGGAAGTGTTGGGCGAGGGTTTTAAAGATTGGAAAAACAGAGGTTAAACGGAGGTTGCACTATGGAAATTCCGGCAGAAAAACTGGATCAACTCAGGGAAAAGGCCCGGGAGATCAGACGCCATATTATCTCCATGGTGGGGACGGCGGGGTCGGGACATCCGGGCGGTTCTCTTTCCGCGGCTGATATAGTTACCGCTTTGTATTTTGAAGTCATGCGCGTCGACCCCGCGCGCCCGAACTGGCCGGAGCGCGACCGGTTCGTGCTGTCCAAGGGCCATGCCGCGCCGGTGCTATATGCCGCACTGGCCCAGCGGGGTTATTTCCCGGTGGCCGGCCTGTCCTCGCTGCGGCAAACCGGCAGCCCGCTGCAGGGACACCCCGACATGCGCAAGGTGCCCGGGGTGGAGATGTCCACGGGCTCGTTGGGACAGGGGCTCTCGGCGGCCAACGGCATGGCCCTGGCGGGTAAACTGGACGGCCAGGATTACCGGGTGTTTGTGATGCTGGGCGACGGCGAAATCCAGGAAGGCCAGGTGTGGGAAGCAGCCATGGCCGCGGCGCATTACAAGCTGGATAATGTGATTGCTTTCCTGGATCATAACGGTCTGCAGATTGACGGGCCGGTGACGGAAATTATGTCGCCCGAGCCGGTGGCCGACAAGTGGCGGGCCTTCGGCTGGGACGTGCAGGAAATTGACGGGCACGACATGGCCGCCATCCTGGCGGCGGTGGCCCGGGCCGGGGAAGTGAAAGGCAAGCCTTCGATGATCGTGGCCCGCACGATAAAGGGCAAAGGCTGTTCCTTTATGGAAAACCAGGTGGGCTGGCATGGTTCGGCCCCCAAGCCCGAGCAGGTGGAACAGGCGCTGAAGGAATTGGAAAGCGCGCCGGGCTGCTCCCTGCCCGGATAGCGTTTCAGGGCTGAATGCTGACTTTTTACCAGGAGGTTTAATATAATGAGCAAAAAAATTGCTACCCGGGAGGCTTACGGCGCGGCGCTGGTGGAACTGGGCCGGCGGAATCCCAACGTGGTGGTGCTGGATGCCGACCTGGCCAAATCTACCAAAACCGCCGACTTCAGCAAAGAATTTCCGCAGCGGTTTTTTGATGTGGGTATTGCCGAGCAAAATATGATCGGTACCGCCGCGGGGCTGGCCGCAGCGGGCAAGGTGCCATTCGCCAGTTCCTTCGCGGTGTTTGCCACCGGGCGGGTATACGACCAGATCCGCAACAGCGTCGCTTATCCCCGGCTGAACGTTAAAATTGCCGCCACCCACGCCGGTATCACCGTGGGCGAGGACGGCGCCTCCCACCAGATGGTGGAAGACATCGCCCTGATGCGGGTGCTGCCCAATATGACGGTGATCGTGCCCGCCGACGCTGTGGAAACCAGGGCGGCGGTAATGGCGGCGGCTGAAATGGACGGACCGGTGTATATCAGGCTGGGACGTTCCGGGGTACCGGTGCTGCATGATGAAAACACTTTCCGGTTTGAACCCGGCCGGGCTGTGACCTTGCGGGAAGGCGAAGACGTGGCCGTTATCGCCTGCGGCATTATGGTGGCCGCGGCCCTGGAGGCGGCGGAGCATCTGGCCGGCGAGGGCATATCGGTGCGGGTGCTGGACGTGCATACCGTCAAGCCCCTGGACGTTCAGGCGGTGGTGGAGGCGGCCAAAATTACCGGCGCGGTGGTTACCGCCGAAGAGCACAGTATCATTGGCGGCCTGGGCGGCGCGGTGGCCGAGGCGCTGGCCGAAAATTACCCCGTGCCGGTGCGCCGGGTAGGCGTGCGGGACACCTTCGGCGAATCCGGCAAACCAGACGAGCTGCTGGAGAAATATGGGCTAACATCCGCTGATATAATCCTGGCCGTTCACGAGGTACTCAAACAAAAATAGTAATTAAAGAAGAACCCAAATTAATAATTACTTTTTCAATCTCTGGTCTGTTGCCAGACATTTAATTACATCCTCAAATTTAATTTTATTGAACACCAAGTGTTAACCATAAAACTTTTGTGGTTAACACTATTTTTTTGAAACCAAATGGCTGTTTTTTTTATCTAATGATCAAATTCAGTTACTAAAATGCTTAAGTCGCTGCTGTTACTCATAAAACCGCATTCTGACCGCATTCTGTTAAGGTGGCGGTCATAGTTGTTTTTGTGCCCTATTCTTTTGATTTTATTTGAGATAATTTGGTAGAGTGGTATATAATAAAGTAATAAAGTAGGTGATAGAATGGTTAAATATAAGTACATGGCTTTCTTCTTAGTAATACTGCTGTCAAGTGTCAGTCTGTACGTGGCGATTGATTTATCCCAAAACAACAGAGATAAAGAAGTATTGCAGTCAGAAAACCAAAAGAAAAATGAAATTCAGATCATACAATCTGAAGAAGCCGTTATTACTGACGGCCTTACTCTTCTTGAAAGGATGTATACAGACGTGGATAGTGACGGTAAAGATGAAAGTATCGAACTGTACACTTCCGCTCAAATGGGTCCAGATAAATTAATGATGTGGGATGATGGTCAACAGTGGCTTCTGCTTGTAAGAGATGATGATAAAATCTTCCCATTATTTAAAGATTACGTTCAACTTGGGCAGTTAGAGTTTTTTATAAGTGTTTTAAATAAATCAAAAACCGCCAATCCAGCCGATGCGGATTTGGAAAGACATATCTATGTTATTAATACAAGTCATGGCATTAAGATGTTTGATTATTCATTGGGATAAAGAAAGCTCTTGCTATAAGAAATTTATTGCTTTTGAACCTTCTCATCAATGGGATATTAGAGTTTCAAATAAATATACCTCTGTTGATCCTATTCGAATCGAACCCATTCGATAGCCAGAAACAAGCAATAGTAAAGGTAAATTGGACTATAGGAATACAAACCTAAACCATAAAAAAATCCCTTTTTATCTTTTGTTGGATAAGGGATTTTTTTTACCATACGGGATTATGATCGGTCATTTCACATTCTCACTGTCTATATATGCCATGCTACATAAAACCTGGATAGCTTCACTTGGACCACCATTCCATTCAAAACTATACCAGGTGGAATTATTAACTTTCCAGAAAATTTGTGTCTTTGCATGGGCACTAATGCTAAAAAAATACAATTTTCCGGAAAAATCCAAAAAGCCCTGATTGTTTTTTCCAGAAGCGTTAAATGCTATCGAAGCAACGAAAAGGAGTAATGAAATAATTAATTTACCTTTATTCAATTTACTCATGGCGATAAGAGATCTCCTTGATTTCTCTCTACCGGTGTTTTAGCCTCACCGTTGATTGATTTTATCATTTCTTAATTGACATATTGGTATCAATAGTTGTAATTTTTCGCCTGGGAAAACCAGGCGCCCCTGAAAACCCACGGGACAAGCCCATGGGTTTTCAGGGGCGGGTTTCTATAAAAATCCAAATTTTTAGTTTTTATAATGTTTTCTTTGTCCTAAAGGAACTCTGGTTTTTTTTAAGATAAAATATGATGTAAATAATCCCCATATAAAATGTGCGGCCAGATCAGTTAATGCTTCATTAAAAGTTCTAAAAATATAGGGACGGGGCGACACCAGGTTGGGAACTATTGCGACATGCACTATCCATAATGCAATGCCTAAACCTATACCTTTTATCAGGGCGTACCTAAAGCCAAAAAAATAAAAGATAAAGGCCATGAATATGCCTAAAATACCGCCAGCAATGTTATGGCCTACTTCCCCCAGCAATAATTTGGACAGAATTACTTCTTGATGGGGAAACATCAATTGGGAAAAATAATGACCTGTAGTCGATTGGACAATAGAAAGAAAAACAGCCGACCAATGCACCACTTCGTCTGCCAAAGTTCCCAGAACCCCGCCAATAAAGCCATATATAAACGGGTCTTTTTCTTGATTATAAGTAATATCACGTTTCATTGGCTACTATCCTGGACAGGTGTTCTTTAAACCAATATTGATGAAACTCTTCATCCACCATATGATACCAAAGATTATTTCTTAATTCGGATAGCTCCGGGCTGTCAGCGGTCATTTGGATAAAGGAATAATACATTTCAACAGCTTTTTTTTCCACTAACATTCCCAGCTTGTATCTGTCTTTTAAGCTTAAGAGATCTAAGGCTTTGCCAGAAACAAATCCCGCCGCGGCAAAAGTGGAACTGGATATTATAGAGGGTTTTTCCTTTAACTGCCTTATTTTCTGGGCAAAGAAGTCACAGTGTTCATGCTCCCGGGCGACCATCAATTCATATGCTTTACGGATGTGTGGTTCTTCCAGCGACTTCAATTGGGATTTGAAAAGGTCAAGTTGATAAATTTCTAAGGTATAGAATTCATTAAGCTTATATAATAATTTGCTTCTATTCATTTCATGTCATGCTCCTTTTGAAAACATTTATGAATGTATTTTTTCACAAAATGGACTTAAAATTTATGGACGTAACAATAAATATTCTCGGCGGTCCTGGTGGCATTTTCCCTGCTCATGGAGAACTTTTTACTTTTCTGGGCAGGGCTTTCTTTTTTTACCGTCGAAAGTTCCATTAATCTGGGAATAAGAAAAGGAATTAAGTTTCTTCTGTCGAACTGTCTTATTTGTCCCCTTAACTTACATCATTTGAAGGTGCTGTAATGATTCAGCTGTATAACGTTTCCAAAATTTATGATAACGGAGTAAAAGCGCTTAACGATGTAACCCTGCACATCCGCAAGGGTGAGTTTGTCTTTCTGGTCGGCCCCAGCGGGGCGGGGAAATCCACCCTGACCAAGCTGATTTGCCGTGAGGAATTGCCCAGCCGCGGCCAGGTGGTAATCAACGGCCGCAGTCTGGCCAGGATGAAAAACCGTGAAGTTCCCTACTTGCGCCGTAAAATTGGGATGGTTTTTCAGGATTTTCGGCTAATTACCAATAAAACGGTTTTTGAAAACGTAGCTTTCGCGCTGGAGATAACCGGTGCTTCCAATAAGGAAATTAAACGGGCGGTACCCGCGGTGCTGCGCATGGTGGGCCTGGAAAAAAAGGCCCGGATGATGCCTGCCCAGCTTTCGGGCGGTGAGCAGCAGCGTACCTGCGTAGCCAGGGCTATTGTAAATAACCCCGTTTTAATTCTGGCCGATGAGCCTACCGGCAACCTGGATCCCGAAACCTCATGGGAATTAATGAAGCTGTTCCTTGACATCAGCCGCCGGGGAACGACAATCGTGATGGCCACCCACGCCTGGGACATCGTGGACGCGATGAAGAAACGGGTGGTGGCTCTGGGCGACGGCGTGATTACCCGGGATGAGGAAAGCGGGGCTTACGGTTATGAATCTTAACGCGTTTAAATATTACCTCCGTGAAGCCGGGACGTCTTTGCTGCGCAACAGCTGGCTGTCCGTGGCTTCGGTGGGTACCATTATTATTTCCCTGCTTATTCTGGGCAGCTCCGTCCTGCTGGTGCTCAACGTGGGTTATGTCGCCTCCACGGTGGAGTCCAGCCTGGAAATCACCGTTTTCCTGGCGGACGACGTAAAAGAGGACCGGTTGGAGCGCATGGAAGAGGAGATCAAGTTTATTCCCGGTGTGACGACGGTGCAGTTTGTTTCCCGGGACCAGGCTCTGGAGGAACTGCGGAGCAGCTTTGGTGAGCGGGCGGATATCCTGAGCGGACTGGATGAAGATAATCCGCTGCCCGACGCTTTCAGGGTGAAGACCAGGGAAGCGGATATGGTTCCGGCCGCGGCTCAACAGCTTGGCGATATTTCCAGCGTGGAACAGGTACGCTACGGCCAGGGCGTGGTGGAAAAACTGTTGGCCCTGACCCACTGGGTGCGCGTTTGGGGTTCCATTACCATGGGTGTGCTGGGTTTCGCGGCCATATTCCTGATTGCCACCACCATTCGCATGTCGGTGTTCGCCAGGCGGCGGGAAATCGGCATTATGAAAATGCTGGGGGCCACCAACTTCTTCGTGCGGATGCCCTTTATGCTTGAAGGGATGCTGCTGGGGCTGGCCGGCGGGCTGGTGGCGGCGTTGATCATCAATTTCGGTTATCTGTCGCTGCTGAGTAAGGTTATCGTTACTTTACCTTTTATTCAGTTAATCAGCGATCCGGCGACGCTTTACCAGGTGCTGGGCGGCATGCTGGGGCTGGGCTTTATCATTGGCGCTCTGGGCAGTGCTATTTCCCTGCACCGTTTTTTGCGGGTTTAATTTATTTCTGGACGGAGGGGTTTGGGTTGAGTTCCGGTTGGAAAAAGAAAATAGCGATTGTAGGACTGGCGGCATTTATATTCAGCGGTTTCGGCACCACCTTCGGCGCTGCTTACGGGGCCAGTCTGGAAGATACTTTGAACCAGGTACGGCAAAAACTTCAGCAGACCAAACAGCAGCAAAACGCCAAGAAACAAGAGGTTAATTCATATGCCCAGCAAGTGGCGGCGCTGGACCGGGATATCGAGCAAAAGGGACAGGAGATTGACACCCTCGACAACCGGCTGCAGATCGCCCTGGCTGAACTGAACAAGAACGAACTGGAGACAAAGCAGACCGAGGCCGAACTGGAACAAAGCACCGATGAATTGCACCAGCGAGTGCGTGGGATGTACCAGAACGGTAACATCAGCTACCTGGAAGTGCTGTTGGATTCCCGTGATTTCGGCGATTTCCTGAACCGCTACGAGTTGCTCAGGCGGGTGGTGGCCAGGGATGTCGGCGTGGTGGAGAAAATAGAGGAGCAAAAGGCTGAGCTGGAACGCAAACGGCAGGGTCTGCTCCAGCAGAAAAATCAGATTTCCTCAATCATGCAGCAACAGGAGTCGGCCAGGCTGGACCTGGCTTCCCGGAACGCCGCCAAACGCGACCTGCTGGCCAGTGCCAACAACGATTTGAAAAAGTACAAGGCCGAGGTGGAGCGGCTGGAACAGCAGGAAGAGGAGATTATCCGCAGCATTGCCAGCCAGAACGGCGGCCAGCCTGCGGCAACCGGGGCGTACCAGTGGCCGGTGGCAGGATACACCAGGATTTCCTCGCCCTACGGTTACCGTATTCACCCCATTTTGGGCACGCGCAAAATGCATACCGGAATTGACATTCCGGCGCCCAACGGCACGCCGGTACAGGCCACCCAGGGCGGCGTCGTCAGTTCTGTTACTTACATGCAGGGCTACGGCAACGTGGTGATGATTAACCACGGCGGCGGCATGAGTTCATTGTACGCCCACCTGTCCGCCCAACTGGTGCGGCAGGGCCAAACGGTGGAAAAGGGGCAGGCCATTGCCCGGGTGGGCAGTACCGGCATGTCCACCGGGCCGCACTTGCACTTTGAAATCAGGATTAACGGTAATCACACCAACCCCAAAAGTTACGTCTGATTCCAGGCCCGGAAACGTTCTAAACCAAAGACCGTCTCCGGCCATCTGAAGCCGCATGTTGGTACCAGCACGCGGCTTTTCTTATTCTTTGGCGATATGGTGAAAAAAGTAAAATTATATCATTTTATCAGGTATTGTTTAATAAGTTCTTTTATTGTAATTCCATTCTCGATCATGTAGTATAATATGGTATGTGCATTTAAACCCTGATATTTGACAGGTGGTAGATATTGTGCGCGGATATTACAGACAGGGCGGCAGGTTTAATAAAATTGCCATTTGGCTGACGTTGCTGGCGCTTATTTTTTTTGTTTTTTTCTTGGTTTCCGGCGGTATATTGAGCAGCAATTACAAGCATTTGGGCAATCTGGTCAAGGTGTTTACCCTGATCCGCACTCAGTATATTGAGGAAACGGACACCTCCAGACTGGTGGACGGCGCTGTACGCGGCATGGTGGAAGCGCTGGACGACCCGTATTCTGTTTACCTGGATGAGGAAACATTCAAACAATTGGAAGAGCAAATCCGCGGTTCTTTTGGCGGTTTGGGTATTCTGGTGGGTGTGAAGGATGAGCTGCTCACGGTGATGCGGGTTTATGAGGATACGCCGGCGCACCGGAAAGGGATCCGGGACGGCGACCGGATTACCGGCATTGACGGCCGGGACGTGCGGGGTATTGATCTGGAAACCGCCATCGGGCTCATGCGCGGGCCGGTGGGGACCAAAATTGAGTTGTCTGTATTGCAGGGCGGGAAGGAAAATCCCGTCCGGCTTGAGATTGTCAGGGAAGAGATCAGTGTGCCCACCGTGGACGGCGAAATGTTGGCGGAAACACGGATTGGCTATCTCCTGATCACACAATTTAACGAGAAAACCCCCGACGAGGTGCTGGACGTCCTCGCGGATTTACGTAACCAGGGCATGCGCGGACTGGTTTTGGATTTGCGTAATAACCCCGGCGGCGAACTGGGCGCCGCCACCAGGGTGGCGGATAACTTTGTCCCCGAAGGACCCATCGTATATATTGATTACCGTTCCGGTGACGAGGACGTGAAGAGCGCGGACGACCAGTACCTGCAGCTGCCGCTGGCCGTGCTGGTGAATGAAAACAGCGCCAGCGCCGCCGAGATTCTGGCCGGCGCCATCAAGGACACCGAAACCGGTGTACTGGTGGGAACCACCACCTTCGGCAAAGGAGTGGTGCAGACGGTATTTCCGCTGGACACCGGGTCCGGGCCGCAGGCCGGACTGAAGCTGACTACCGCCCGTTATCTGACCCCGAACAAAAACGACATTAACGAGAAGGGTATCCAGCCTGATGTAATGGTGAAAGACAATGAGGAATTGCCGGGAGACGAACAGCTTGACCGGGCTGTGGAAATAATCAAGGAAAAAATAGGCGGGTGAGAATGTCCCCGTGTGCAGACAGCAGGGTTGACATCCGGGCCGCCGGACAGATATAATTTTAAAAACCGGGCCAGGAAGGCCTGCGGCGAGTTTATTGGTTAGGGCCACGGAGGTCAATGCCGGCATGGTAGACCAAGGTGGTTTTTTGATTTTTTCAGGAGGTGTATGCGGCATGTGCGAAGCTAACGCGTATCTGCGCAAGGACGGGAAAGACGAAATGCTGATGGAGATGGTGGACAAGGTAATTCCCCAGGAAGACGGCCTGGTTCTGGAAGACATTTTCGGCCGGCGCAAGGTGATTAAAGCCAGGATTACCGAGCTGGCGCTGGTGGAACACAGGATCATTCTGGAAAAGGAAAATTAAAAAACTGGTTG
Organism: Bacillota bacterium; assembly: GCA_023439185.1. GTDB lineage: Bacteria > Bacillota > Desulfotomaculia > Desulfotomaculales > Desulfallaceae > BRH-c8a. Next base: position 14,173 of record JAEXOR010000044.1, read on the forward strand.
GATGTTATGGATGATAAATTAACCAGGTGGAACAGGCTCAAAGAAACCTGCCTGCGCTGCAGCGCCTGTCAGTTGGCGGACCGGCGCACCAATGTGGTTTTTGGCGAAGGGGTGCTGGACTCGGCCATTATGTTCGTGGGGGAAGGCCCGGGCGAGCAGGAGGACCTGCAGGGCCGTCCCTTCGTGGGGCCGGCGGGTAAGTTGCTGGACCGCATGCTGGCCGCCATCGGGCTGAGCAGGAATGAAAACGCCATGATCTGCAATATTGTCAAATGCCGCCCGCCGGGCAACCGCACCCCCAGCCCGGAGGAGGGGGATAGGTGCCTGCCTTTTTTACGGGGCCAGGTGGACATTGTGCGGCCCCGGATCATCGTTTGCCTGGGGGCCACGGCAGTACGGCACATTATCGGGCCCGAAGCGCGTATCACCCGGGTGCGCGGACAGTGGCTGGAACGCAAAGGGTTCTGGATTACCGCCACCTACCATCCGGCGGCCCTGCTGCGGGATCCGTCACGCAAGTCCGAAGCCTGGTCCGATATGAAAGCTGTTAAAAACAGACTGGAGGAATTGGCTGTTATGCCGGGAACTGAATACTAAGGCCTGGCTCAGCCGATGATCTTTGAGGTTGCCGCCAGGGGGCTGGTTTGTTTTTGGATTAGTTCTTCAGTTTCCTCGTTTGCCGGTTCGGCCAGGGCGGAATAATCGGGCCAGGCGGTAAGCCTTTCTTTTCTGGCCTGCCGGAGCAAGGCTATATAGCGCCGCTCGGCGGCGTTAATATTGTGCACGGCGTAATCAATGAAACTCTTGTCAACTAAGTTTAAATCCCTAAGGGCCTGCTTCCAGGCCTTTTTTGCGTCTTCGGCGGCTTCCACCAATCCGGGCGGTTTTTTTTTCGGGACCGTGACCACCATCAATATGCTTTCCAGGTAAGTGTGCAGTTTTGTTGCCAACATTAAGAACCCCTCCCAACAATTACCTATATTTTTATTTTACAGTTTATCCCACGCCATGGCAAAACAATTTTTATGTCATCTTTTTTCATATTATTCAGGATTGGAATAAAGTATTTCTCCGGGGCAAACTATACTGAAAAGATCGGCCGGGAGTTTTTAATTCGAGGTGGATGGATGAAAAATTGGCGATGCGCGCGTTGGCTGATGTACATTTTGGTGTTTGGTCTCCTGTTGCCGTCCGGTTGCTGGTGGAACCGGGAACCCGAGCGCAAGCCGGCCGGAGAGCGGCTGCGGATTGGTTTTGCGCTGGCGGATCTAAACCGGGACGGCAATAAAACGATAAAGCGGATCGTGGATGAGCGCAAGAAAAATGAAGACGTCGATATAACGTGGGCCGACGCTAAAAATGATCCGTCTGCCCAGGATAAACAACTGGAGCAGTTGATAGAAAAAAAAGTAAAAGCGGTGGTGCTGCAGCCGGTTGCTCCCGGACAGGCTCCGGCGCAAGTGGAAAAACTGGCCCGGGCCGGGATCAAAGTGGTGGCGCTGGAGAATCTGCCGCCGAATACCCCGGTTGACGCTTATATTGCTTCGGACCATGCCATGGCGGGACAATTGCAGGTCCGTTTTATTACCGAAGCACTTAGCCGGGCTGAAGAGATAAAGGACCGGGACGGACAGGATGGCGGCGGTGAAACGCAGCAGTCCGCCGGAGCGGTGGACTACAGCGGGGCGGTCCAGTTGCCGGACCGGCGTCCCATCAATGTGGTGATTCTGCAGGGGGACCCTGGGGACCGGCAGGCGGTGGCGATCACCGAAGCCGTGCGGGACGCCCTGCGGGACCGGGAGGATGTCAGGATTATCGGGGTTTACGAGCATCCCCGGTGGGATCCGGAACCGGTTCCCGCCACCTTGGGAGAAATATTTGTCCGGGATGAGCGGGTTGACGCCGTGCTGGCCAATGAAAGCGGGCTGGCCATGGCGGCGGTGGATTATCTGAAAGCCGGGGGACACGAAAAAAATGTGCTTACCGTGGGCATTGGGGCTGACGAAAGTTCGTCCCGGGCGCTGGTCGGCGGCGAGCATGATGCCGAAGTGGATGTGAATCCCGAGCTGTTGGGCCGGTATTCCCTGGAGGCCGCCATGGCGCTGGCAAAAAACGGCGCCTGGCAGTACGACAGTCGGGTAGCTAACGGCGATTACAGCGTTCCCGCCCGGATAGTGCCGGTGCGGCTGGTGACCGCCAAGAATTCCTTCCTGCTGGAGGAACGCTGGAAAAGTTTGAAGCAGGAACAGCAGCAGAACCGGCCGGAGGAACAAACCAGTGAAGATGAGCGGCAGTCGGGCCGGAGCGATGAGCAGCAGGGCGGCGGGCAGGGTCAGGACAGCGGCCAGCAGGATGGGCAGAACAAAACTATGCTGCGCATCACCACCCAGGACGGCAAGATCGTGGAAGTGGAAATTGACGGCGTAGTGAAGAAAATAGAATCCGGGGCTGGCGGCGGGCAGCAGGACCAGCAGGGTCAGGGCGGCGGACAGTAAGAGTGCAAAAAATATCAGCGTGGGACTGCAGGATTTTGTTCCGCCTGCCGATAAATATCTAATAAGGATATTATTGTGGCAGGTGGAACATTTGAATAATAAAGGTAAGTTAATCATAGCGGCTATCGTTTTAGTGCTTTTGCTGGCGGCGGTTACCCCGGCTTATGCCGACCCGGATGTTGAAGAACATTACCCTAAAAGGAACGCCACAAACGTGCCCGTCAACGTAACCATACGCGTGCAATTCGATGACGATATGGACGAAGAATCCGTTTTGGAAGGCTTTACGCTGCGGGACGATGAAAGCAAGGATGTGTCCGGCAAGGTCTCTTATCAGAAAGGCTCCCGGGAGGCATTTTTCAAGCCGGCCAGTCCTTTGAAATACAACACCCGGTACCGGGTCAGGCTTTCCAGTTCCATTGAGAATGTAGACGGGGACAACCTGAGTTTCTCCGGGTTCTATTTCACGACGGTGCGGAACGCCGCCGTGTACGTGGACGACGTGGAAATCGTTGGGGAAACCATCAGTGTGAACCGGAGTCCGGTGAACATCACCGTTTACGCTCCGGGGTCTGAAAAAGTGTTATATAACAAGGAAGAACTGGAAAAAAGCCGCAATTATTATGATTTGAAGAATGCTATCCTGAAAACCGGCAACAACAGCTTCTCTTTTGATGTGATTTACGAGTACCTGGACGATAACCGGAAAACCCAGGAAGGTAAATTCACAGTCAAGAAAACAGTAAAATTCGTTAACGTGCCGGAAGAAGGGGCCAGTGTAGTGCACGACTTTAATAAAAGCAATAAGGTAAGCGTTTTTGATAAGCAGCTTACTATAAATTTCCCCAAAAACTACTACCTGCGGGGAAAGGATGGAGCGGCGGAAAGCCAGCTGATGGCCTTTAAACTGGAAAAATTGTTTAATGTGAACGGTTCTCCGACGGTAAGCTACTTGTTTAACGTTGCCTATGCGCCCTGGACGGGTGACGGGTACCGGTTCGACGTTTTTCAGGATTATAAATCAGATATCATCGCCCCTTCCGGCGGCGAAATGGCCCTGCCCCTGGAGAACCTCAGCGAGGCCGCTTTCCGTACGGTTACTGTTTTATATGACCCCTACGATGGTTATCACGGGCAATGGGAAAACATCGGCGGAAAGGCGGATGCCGGGAAGAAAACAATTACGGTGCCTTTTAAAGGTTTCGGCCGATACGTGGCGGTAAACCTGCTATGGAACTTCCGGGATACCGGCGGGCCGGCCCGCCCTTATGCGGAATACCTGTGGGCCAAGGGAATCATGTCCCCGTCTCCCGATGCGCCGCCCGGTTATTTCGGTTTGACGGATCAGAACGGCCAGGATCTTTACGTTGCCAAGGGCGAATTTACTTTAATGCTGGGTAAGGCGTTAAAACTGGAACTACCTGAAAACTATGCCGGCTTCGGCAGTTTCAGCGATATTATGTATGCCGGTGGATATTCATACAACATCAACGCCACCGGACAATGGACCCCGCTGCCCCGGGACGCCGCCCCGTACATTGAGGCCGCGGTCAAGAACGGCTTCATTAACGGCAGAAGGGACAAAGATGACCGGTTTGTTTTTGGCTATAACGACAAATTAACCAGGGAACAGGCGGCCGGCAGTGTAATGTCCGCCGCGGGACTTTCGGTCAACTGGTCAAATGACCGGGCAATCCGGACGCAACTGGCCCGCACTTTTAAAGATCATCAAAGTATTTCAGCGCTGGCCGGACCTTACGTGCTGGCGGCGGTGCAAAGGGGTTACCTGCAAAGTTATGAAGACTGGACGTTCCGGCCGGGCGGACAGCTCACCAGAGCGGACGCCGCCATAATGATTTATAAGCTGATGGAAAGCAAAAAGCTGCTGTAGGCTGATAGGATGGAACTAAATATGATTTGCAATTATTTGTATAAGATGCTCTTGTCATCATCTTGCCGGCAATCCTGTATATCATCCACAAATACTTGATTGCCGGTAATCTGATAAACAATTCGATACCTTTTGTTTGATAGTATATAGCGGTATTTACCAACTGGAAGATATGGACGGTTATACACAGGATAACGCAACGGATCGGTCCGGAGATTTCGAATATCTTTAAGCAATCCGTCCAAAAGTTTATTTGCCGCATTAACGCTGACACGCGCTAAAAACTCAAAATGCTCGTACATTCTGTCATTTGCATCGGATGCAATAATTACCTGATATGCTTTTTCATTATGCTCCATGCTCCGCTCCCTTGACGATTGCTTCCCTCATGTTCTTTTCAAACTCATCAACCGTATATCCTTGGGTCCCAAGCAAACGGGAGCGTTCCGTCGCGAGCAAACGCTCGGCTGTAGCCAAGTCATCCTCACGCCGGTTGAATGTTTCCATATCCATGATCACTGTATCGCCGACGCCATTTCTGGTTAAAAATACAGGCGCTTTCGTTTTACGGCAAATCTCAGCGATACTGTTGTAATTTTTCCGAAGCTCACTTGATGACCTAATTATTGTACTCAATTTTTCCACTCCAAATAGTCAAATTTATACCTATATTATACCCTTATAATACTAAAATAACAAGAACGTAACTGCTGACCTGTGTAAAGTGAAATCTTTAATTCCAGTTTATTTATAAATTTGGCATTTACCTTTGCACATACTTCCAGTAAAATTTGGTGAGGCTGCCTGCCCGCGGAAAGGAGGAGCATATGGCAGCAGCGCCAAAAGGAAACCACCAACATCTAACGCTATCAGATAGGATATATATTGAACAAGGACTGGAGCGGCGGATTAGCTTTAAGGACATTGCAAAATTTATTGCCAAAGATCCAACCACCATATCAAAAGAGATTCGCCGGTATCGAATTGAAAAATTTCAGGAGCGGACTACCGCTTTATGCGTTCATCGGGATACTTGTACCAAAACCCATATGTGCAACGATCGATTTTGCTATAAAAAGTATTGCGGAAAATGTACCCAGCGGTATTGTCAGAGATATTGCCGGGATTACCAAGCCGCTTCCTGCCACCGTCTTGAACGAGCGCCTTATGTCTGCAACGGTTGTGGTATACGAAGCTGCCGCCAGAATACGAAATATTATTACCGTGCACAATACGCGGACCAGAGCTACCATGATATCTTATCTTCATCACGTAAAGGGATCAACAAAACCCCACTGGAATTGGACGATATGGATCGCATCGTTTCTCCGCTTCTCAAGCAAGGACAATCACTTGGGCATATCTTTGCCACGCACGGTCAAGAGCTCGGCTGTTCCAGACGGACTCTGTATCATTACATCGCACAGGGCGCCTTTACGGCGGGAAACCTTGATCTTCCCCGCAAGGTGCGCTACAAGCCGCGTAAAATACGAAAAAAGATTGAACGCTCCATCCCTTCCTACCGGGTCGATAGAACATACAAGGATTTTGAGAAATATATGGCCGATCACCCTGAGACCAATGTAGTGGAAATGGATACCGTAGAGGGGACGAAAGGCGGTCCGGTACTGCTCACCATGCTCTTTCGCAGCTGCAATTTTATGCCGATGTTCTTGCTGGAGCGCAATACGCAGGAATGTGTCTGCCAGATTTTCAACACTTTAGAGAAGAGGCTTGGAACCAAGGGCATGCTTGATACTTTCCCGGTTATTCTAACTGATAATGGGCCTGAGTTTAAGAATCCTTTCCTTCTGGAAAAGAATCTGGCCGGCAAGCAGCGAACCAGGTTGTTCTATTGTGATCCGATGGCTTCGTGGCAGAAAGGGCGTTTGGAGAAAAACCACGAGTTTATCCGCTGCATCGTTCCTAAAGGGTGCTCTTTTGATTTTCTCAAGCGGGGCAATGTCACTTTAATGATGAACCACATCAACAGTATAGCAAGAGCCAGCCTGAATGGTCGCACCCCATTCGAGCTGGCTTCCTTGCTTCTGCCTGGTTCACTATTGCGTTTTCTTGGCTCCAAACGCATCCCTCATGATGACGTTCTCCTGAAGCCAAGACTAATTAAAACTATTCGTCCTAATTAACTTCAAAACTATTCTTTCGTCGGGCAGGGCCATTATATGCCTTTTCAGAACGAGTGGAATTTACTCTTGCATAATATCTTTCACCCGTTAGTTTGGTATACCCTTTTTACAGGTAACACTGCCTGAAAACACCTTATTTTACCATGTTTCTATCCGTCTGCACAGTTTATCTTTTCCCTTTTTTCAAGATTTCCTGCTTTTTCTTTTACATCACTGGCCTTTGCTTTTGACGGATTTTACTTTTTCATTTAACCAACTGCTGACGTGTGCTGCTGAGCACTGATAAGTTGCAGTCTTTCTTTTTTTTTCCATTGCCCGGTGTGATATAATTTACCCGGAGTGATGCAAAGGATGGACAAACAGTTTGAGCTGCAGTCAACTTTCGAGCCCGGGGGCGATCAGCCCAAGGCCATTAACCAATTGGTGGAGGGGCTGAACGACGGCCTGAAGCACCAGACCCTGCTGGGGGTGACCGGCAGCGGCAAAACATATACCATGGCCCAGGTGATCCAGCGGGTGCAGCGCCCCACCCTGGTGCTGGCCCATAACAAAACCCTGGCGGCCCAGCTCTGCAGCGAGTTCAAGGAATTCTTCCCCCGCAACGCCGTGGAGTACTTTGTCAGCTATTACGATTATTACCAGCCCGAGGCGTACATCCCCCATACCGATTTGTATATTGAAAAAGACTCCTCCATTAACGACGAGATAGATAAATTGCGTCACTCGGCCACCTGCGCCCTGTTTGAACGGCGGGACGTGATCATCGTGGCCAGCGTATCCTGCATCTACGGCTTGGGTGATCCCGAGCAGTACAGTACCCTGGTGCTTTCGCTGCGCCAGGGCGGCGAGTATAACCGCGACGACGTGCTGCGCCGCCTGGTGGACATCCACTATGAACGCAACGATATGAACTTCGTCCGGGGCAAGTTCCGGGTGCGGGGGGATGTGCTGGAGATATTCCCGGCGGGCAGTTCCGAGCAGGCCGTCCGGGTGGAGTTTTTCGGGGACGAGGTGGAACGGCTGGTGGAATTTGACGTGCTCACCGGCGAGATTACCGGCCAGCGGCAGCACGTTTCGGTTTTCCCCGCCAGTCACTACGCCACCTCCCGGGAGCGCATGGCGGAAGCCATTGTGCGCATTGAGGAGGAACTGGAGCAGCGGCTGGACGAACTGCGCCGGCGGGAAAGACTGCTGGAGGCCCAGCGGCTGGAGCAGCGCACCCGGTACGACGTTGAAATGATGATGGAAATGGGGTTTTGCAGCGGCATTGAAAACTATTCCCGGCACCTTACGGGCCGTAAGCCCGGGGACGCGCCGTATACGCTGCTGGACTACTTCCCGGACGATTTTTTGATGATCATCGACGAGTCTCATGTCAGCATCCCCCAGGTGCGGGCCATGTACGAGGGTGACCGGTCCCGGAAGCAGTCCCTGGTGGAGTATGGTTTTCGGCTGCCCTCGGCTTTTGACAACCGACCCTTGAAGTTCCCGGAATTTGAAGGGCGGCTGGGACAGGTGATCTATGTATCCGCCACCCCGGCGCCCTACGAGTTGGAACGCAGCGGCCAGGTGGTGGAACAGGTGATCCGGCCCACCGGGCTGGTGGACCCCGAGCTGTTTGTGCGCCCCACCCGGGGCCAGATTGACGATTTGATTGGGGAAATCAACCTTCGGGCGGCTAAAAACGAACGGGTGCTGGTGACCACCCTGACCAAGAAGATGGCCGAGGACCTGACGGATTACCTGCGGGAGACCGGTATCCGGGTACGCTATATGCATTCCGAGATTAACACCCTGGAGCGGATGGAGATTATCCGCGACCTGCGGCTGGGCGCCTTTGACGTGCTGGTGGGCATCAACCTGCTGCGGGAGGGCCTGGACCTGCCCGAGGTGAGCCTGGTGGCCATCCTGGACGCCGACAAGGAGGGTTTTTTAAGGTCGGAACGTTCGCTGATTCAAACCATCGGGCGGGCGGCCCGCAATGCCCACGGCAAAGTGATCCTTTACGCCGACCAGGTCACCGATTCCATGGCCCGGGCCATGGGGGAAACCGAACGGCGGCGCAAGCTGCAGAACGAGTTCAACCTGCGGCACGGCATCACCCCGCAGACCATCATCAAAGGCGTGCGGGACGTGATCGAGGCTACCACCAGGGTGGCGGAGGCGCCGGCCGTTTATGACGCCGGCGGCAAAAAGAAAAAACTGACCAAGAAAGAAATCAGGCAGCTGCTGGCCCGGCTGGAAAAGGAAATGCGCGAGTCCGCCCGGCGGCTGGAATTTGAGCAGGCCGCCCGGTTAAGGGACGCCATCATCGAACTGCGCTTGGAACTGCGTGGTCTTCCCGCGGTGCCGGAGGCGGAAAGATAACTTGATTCCATATATTTCCTCTGGTATATTAGGATAAAGCAAATCTTACCGGAGGAAAGGAGCAAATTTAATTGAGATACCAAACCGTAACCCTCACCAGCAAGGGCCAGCTCACCCTGCCCAAGGAGTATCGGGACAGGCTGCGGCTGGACAAAGGCTCCCGGCTGGCCGTGGTGCTCAAGGGAGACAGCCTGCTGCTGAAGAAAGTATATGATATTGCTCCACTGGCCGAGTCCGATCCCATCTGGGACATGCTGGGTATTTTCGACGACCGGGGCGGGGGTGGCGGTGTTTCGGCAGACCCCGACGGCTATGCCGCCGCGGCGGAGGTGGGTGAATGAGGGAAAAGGTGCTGGTGGATTCCGGAGCGGTATTCGCGCTGCTTTGCCGGGACGACGGCAACCATCCCCCGGCCCGGGCCATCCTGAGGCAGATGCAGAAACGGCGGGCATTGCCGGTACTGACCAATTATATCGTGGCCGAAGCCCATGCCCTGCTTAACGCCCGCCTGGGTTCCGACGCCGCCCGGATGTGGGTGCGCAGCAACATCTGGCCCGTGGAAAGGGCCGGTGAGGAAGACGAGCAGCGGGCCCGGGAGATCCTGCTCACCGGGCGGGGCGGCGATTGCACCATTACCGATGCCGTAAGCTTTGCCGTCATGGAGCGGCTGGGTATCGGCACGGTTTTCACCTTTGATCATAATTTCGCCCGCTGCGGCTACCAAATGCTGAGGGTGGGGCAGTGCTGAAAGGCAAGCAAGAATTTGTTTACGAGAACACTTGTTCGTAGCTATTATTCGTAGTAAAATAAATATGTTACAGTCGGGTCACACTTTTTTTATTTCCCTTTTACAGACCATCAGATAGCTGATTAACAGCATGCCCAGGGCAATCAGGTAGGGATGAATAGCGAACCGGACCTGACACAGTATCAGCAGCGCCATGATTAACCCGGCTATGGTAATGGGCAGGCCGATAAAAACGCCGTCGCTGTCAAGGGTGTTGAAGCGGGCCAGCCGGTAGACGCCGCTGACCACAAAGATAATGATGATGATGAAACCCAGCACGGCGATCTCGGCAAAGCTCAGCATATACATGGCAATCGCCGGGGCGATGCCGAAGGTAATCACGTCGGCCAGTGAATCCAGTTGTTTGCCCATTTCACTGGCCAGGCTGTACCTGCGGGCTACCTGTCCGTCCAGGCGGTCAAAGAGGGCGCCGGTGATAATGAGCACCCCGGCCAGGGTGAAATTGCCATGGGCGGAGGTGATGATGGCTCCCAGCCCCATGATGATATTGCACAGGGTTAATATATTGGGCAAACTGGCCACCGGCTGGTTATTTTCAATCATCCTCCAACACTCCTATAACGGTTATACCGGCCGTTACCTTTTGTCCTTCCCGAACCAGCACCTTAACATTGGCCGGGACGATTATTTCGGTACAGGAGCCGAATTTAATCAACCCGAACACCTGTCCCTGTTCAAGGTGGTCTCCCTTCCGGGGGTAAAAGACGATCCGCCTGGCCACAAAACCGGTAATCTGGTGCACCAGAACCCTGATGCGGCTGTTTTCGATGCCGGCGGTGTTCTTCTCGTTCAGACCCGAGGCGTGGCTTTTGAAGGCGGGCAGGTGCTTGCCGGGCCGGTACGCGGTGTAGGTTATCGTTCCGTTGATGGGACTGCGGTTGAAGTGGACGTTGAAAATGGAAAGAAAAATGCTGATTTTTACGGCTTTGCCCCGGATGAATGTGTCTTCATGGTCGATTGCTTCAATGGCCTGCACCCGGCCGTCCGCCGGGGACAAAACATGGACTTCATTTTGTACGACCCGCCTGGCCGGGTTGCGGAAAAAGAAAAGGATAAACAGGAACGCCGCCCCCGGCAGTAGGGCAAGGACGGGCAGCAAAATATAAAAAAGAATGCCCCAAACTGCTGTAACCAGTAAATATGGAACGCTTTCCCTGGCTAACATTATATTAAACGCAACGCCTTTCTCTAAGTCAATACATCAATTATTACATAAAGATGTTGTTTTGTATAGTTTGATACGGCTCCGGCAGCGTCAAGCGGGTAGCCGGAGCCCTTTGGTACAGGGTTTTAGACGGTTTAAAACAAAATTTCGCATTTTAAGGAAAAGCAAACGGAGGCAAGCATGCAAAGCAAAATTGTGGTCAGAGGCGCCCGCGCCCATAACCTGAAAAACATCAACGTCGAGATTCCCCGGGACAAGCTGGTGGTGATCACCGGCCTGTCCGGCTCGGGCAAGTCTTCCCTGGCCTTCGACACCATCTATGCCGAGGGGCAGCGCCGCTACGTGGAATCCCTTTCCGCGTACGCCCGGCAGTTCCTGGGCCAGATGAATAAACCCGATGTGGACTACATTGAAGGATTGTCTCCGGCCATTTCCATTGACCAGAAAACCACCAGCCACAACCCCCGGTCCACCGTGGGCACGGTAACCGAGATCTACGATTACCTGCGCCTGCTGTACGCCCGGGCGGGTCGGCCCCACTGTCCCCGGTGCGGCAAACCAATCGCCCGTCAGACGGTGCAGCAGATCGTGGATCAACTGCTGGATCTGCCCGAAGGCACCCGCCTGCAGCTTTTGGCCCCGGTGGTGCGGGGCAAAAAGGGCGAGCACGTGAAGCTGCTGGAGGAAATCCGGCGGGAGGGGTTCGTGCGGGTGCGGGTGGACGGCGAGGTGCTGGACGTCAACGATGAAATCAAACTGGACAAGAATAAAAAGCACACCATTGACATCGTGGTGGACCGGGTGGTGGTGCGCCCGGAATCAGCCCGCCGGCTGGCCGATTCACTGGAAACCGCCCTGCAGCACGGGGACGGGGTGGCGCTGGCCGTGGTGGCGGACGGCGGAGAAACGCTGTTCAGCGAAAACTTTGCCTGTGTGGACTGCGGGGTGAGCATCCCGGAGATTGCCCCGCGGCTGTTCTCCTTCAACAATCCTTACGGCGCCTGTCCGGATTGCACCGGGCTGGGCTTCCGGATGGAGCTGGACCCGGAGCTGGTGATTCCCGACCGCAGCCTGTCGGTGTGGGAAGGGGCCATCGAAGCCTGGATTAAAAGCCTCAACGGTATGCGTTACCTGGAGGCGGTGGCGGAGCATTATGGCTTCAGCCTGGACGTGCCGGTGCGGGACATGGACCCCGCCCACCTGGACAAGCTGCTGTACGGCACTGGCAAGGAACTGGTGTCGGTATCCCTGGAGGATAGCTACGGCAACAGTCACCGTTACCGGTTTCCCTTTGAGGGTGTGATCAATAACTTGAATCGGCGTTACCGGGAAACCAGCTCCGAATTCATGCGGGAGGAAATCGAGCGCTACATGAGCACCCGCCCGTGTCCCACCTGCGCAGGCGCCCGTCTGAAGCCCGAGGCCCTGGCGGTGACCATCGGCGGCCTGTCCATCAACCGGCTCACGGCCATGTCGGTGCAGGAGGCCTGCCGTTTTCTGGGCGAGCTTGAGCTCACCGAGCGGGAGCGGACCATCGCCCGGCAGGTGCTGAAGGAAATTGACGCCCGGCTGAACTTTTTAATCAATGTCGGCCTGGACTACCTGACCCTGGACCGGGCGGCGGGCACGCTGTCCGGCGGCGAAGCCCAGCGCATCCGGCTGGCCACCCAGATCGGCAGCGGCCTGATGGGGGTGCTGTACATCCTGGACGAGCCCAGTATCGGCCTGCACCAGCGGGACAACCGGCGGCTGCTGGAGACCCTGGAGCGGCTGCGGAACCTGGGCAACACCCTGATTGTGGTGGAGCATGACGAGGAGACCATTTACACCGCCGACCACATCATCGACATCGGCCCCGGCGCCGGCGTGCACGGCGGGGAGGTGGTGGCCGCCGGCACCATCCGGGATATCATGGCGGTGCCCGGGTCCATCACCGGCCAGTATTTCAGCGGCCAGAAAAGCATCCCCGTGCCCGCGGTCCGGCGCCAGCCCAACGGTAAGGCCATTACCGTGCTGGGGGCCGCCGAGCACAACCTGAAGAACATCGACGTGGATATCCCCCTGGGCCTGTTTATCTGCGTCACCGGGGTTTCCGGCTCGGGCAAGAGCACCCTGGTGAACGAGATTCTGTATAAGAAGCTGGCCCAGGAGCTGCACCGGGCCAGGACCAAGCCCGGCGCGTGCCAAGAAATCCGCGGGCTGGAGCACCTGGACAAGGTCATTGAAGTGGACCAGTCGCCCATCGGCCGCACTCCCCGGTCCAACCCGGCCACCTACACCGGGGTGTTCACCGATATCCGGGATCTGTTTTCCCAGACCCCGGAATCCCGGGCCCGGGGCTACCGGCCGGGGCGGTTTTCCTTCAACGTCAAGGGCGGGCGCTGCGAAGCCTGCCACGGCGACGGGATCATTAAAATTGAAATGCACTTCCTGCCCGACGTGTACGTGCCCTGCGAGGTGTGCAAGGGCTCGCGCTACAACCGGGAAACCCTGGAGGTTAAATATAAGGGCAAAAGCATCTCCGACGTGCTGAACATGACGGTGGAGCAGGCCCTGGAGTTCTTCCGGCACCTGCCCAAGATCAAGCGCCGGCTGCAGACCCTGTACGACGTGGGCCTGGGCTATATCCGCCTGGGCCAGCCCGCGCCCGAGCTATCCGGGGGCGAGGCCCAGCGGGTTAAGCTGGCCACCGAGCTTTCCCGGCGCTCCAACGGCAAAACGCTGTACATCCTGGATGAGCCCACCACCGGGCTGCACATCGCCGACGTGCACCGGCTGCTGGACGTGCTGCACCGCCTGGTGGACGCCGGCGACACCGTGCTGGTCATCGAGCACAACCTGGACGTGATTAAAACCGCCGACCACATTATCGACCTGGGCCCCGAAGGCGGCCACCGGGGCGGCGAGGTCCTGGCCACCGGCACCCCCGAGGAAGTGGTCCAATCCCCCGTCTCCCACACCGCCCCCTTTTTAGGGGTCAGACTTAAACAATAGGCACCTGACTTTTAAAATTTACCTAAAAACCCGCTGTTCATGCGGGTTTTTAGGTAATATTGCAATCACACCAAAGACCGGGAAAAGAGGTGCGTTGCTTGGTTGCCAGTTGTTCGCAAATCCGTTATGAAATATACAATATTGGCATAGTCCCCAACTGTCGCGACAGCTTTTCCCGTAAAAAGGACTCGACCTCTGCGCGTATATTATTCCGATAGCAATATTTGCCGCGCCCGCGCCCGGTCATAGTTTTCCGGTCCAATAGTTGTACGGCATTTGGAAAGGCTTCCGTGTTAATGACATTTTGTACGAAGCTGTACGTCATCAGTATAATCTCGATGAAGCCGCTGTGTGTGATCCTTTCGCTTAGCTCATCTGCCAGGCGCTCTATCAATTCCCCGTACAGGCGCTTCCAATCCGGAAGCAGGATCACGGGCGCAATCAACAGTCCCACCGGATATCCTGCTTCCGCTACGTCGTTAAGCGCGCGGATTCTTGCTCGCAGCGGAGAGGTGCCCAGCTCGATACGGCGTATTATTTCCTCTGGGTTCACGCTCATACGAAATAAGGTCTTCCCCTTGTGATCAAGGCTAAGTAACGGATTTACCAGATCAAATTTCGTCGGAAACGTCAGATTCCCGCGGCCTTCGCGTGCAAAACGCTCGATTGTATGGGGTAAATTATCCGTTATTGTGTTTTCCAGCAGCAAATCGCTGTTGCTGCCAATCTCAAAGGTTTGCGGTACAGGAGTTGCGGCATCCTTTTTAAGCAGCCTGTCCAGCATTTGCTCACGGTTAACAAACAGGCGCAAATAGGCACATTTGTTGTAATGGCATACCAGATAGCAGTATAGGCACATAGCCCTGCAGCCTGAGGATGTGTATGGTACCAGCCAGTCTGAAACCTTATGGTTCGGCACATAGCGGTGTGTTTTTCTGACTCCGATAATAAGATGGCTTTTAAGCTTTGGAAAGTCCCGGTTGTTCGCCGCTGTCAGTTCCGGTATATGGTTATGACTCTCTATCTGTACCCAGGGCAAGTTTGCGTATTTGTCCCGGAGCTTCTGTCCCAGCTTATAATCAAGCGCATCCGGCTCATAATACACCGCGTCAAAGCGCATATTCATGCTGAATCCCTCCTGATGATTATAGTTTGCCGGAAATGGTGGATACTATTTTGCGTATTTGCTTTGCTGGTTAATATCTGATTGTTGTTATAATATAGTTAGTATAGTTACCATAGGCCTGATCCCCTTAGGAGGTGGCGGGGTGCGGGAGAAGCTGGAGCAGCTGCCGGAGAGCCCGGGGGTGTATATTTACCGGGATGAGCAGGGCGCGATCATTTATGTGGGCAAGGCGGTGTCCCTGAAGCACCGGGTGCGGTCTTATTTCGGCGCGTCCGCGGCCAGGGACCCCAAGGTGAAGGCGCTGATGTCCCGGGCCCGGGGTTTGGAATACATTACCACCGATTCCGAGGTGGAGGCCCTGATCCTGGAGAGCAACCTGATTAAGGAGCACCGGCCGCGGTACAACGTGTGTCTGAAAGACGACAAGAGTTACCCCTACCTGAAGCTGACCCTCCGTGAGGAATACCCCCGGGTGCTGCTGACCCGCCGGCTGGTGAAGGACGGCTCCCGCTACTTCGGCCCGTATACCCGGGTGGGGGCGGTGCAGGAGACGCTGCGTCTGCTGAAGCGTATTTTTCCCCTGCGCACCTGCAAGCATAAGTCGCCGCTGCCCCGCAGCCGGCCGTGCCTGAACCAGCACATCAAGCGCTGCCTGGGACCGTGCTGCGGCCTGGTGACTCCGGAGGAGTACCGCCGGCTGGTTGACGGGGTGCAGCTGTTTTTGAGCGGCCACCAGGAGCAATTGATCAAGGACTTGCGCCGGCGCATGGAGCAGGCCGCCGCCGACCTGGATTTCGAGCGGGCGGCCCGGTTGCGGGATCAATTGCTGGCCGTGGAAAAGGTGGCGGAGAAACAGAAAATCGTGTCGGGTGATCATGAGGACCGGGACGTGGTGGCGATGGCTCGGGACCAGGGCAAGTCCTGCGTGATGGTCTTTTTCGTGCGCGGCGGCAAGCTCATCGGCCGGGAGCATTTTATCCTGGATGAAACCGCGGATATGCAGCGGGGTGAAGTGATTAACGCTTTTCTCAAGCAGTATTACCTGCAGGCGGAGTTTATTCCCCGGGAGGTGCTGGCGGAAGATATCCCGGCGGAGGAACTGGCGGTGCTGGAACGCTGGCTCTCGGAAAAACGGGGCGGCCGGGTACGGATTATCAAACCCAGGCGCGGGGAAAAGAAGAAGCTGGTGGAGCTGGGCGGACGCAACGCCCTGCTGGTGCTGGAGGAAACGCAGGCCGGCCGGGCGGCGCGCAATGATGCTTTGGAGCAGGCGCTGGATGAACTGGCCCGGGCTCTGGGATTGGACGCCCCGCCCGGGCGACTGGAGTGTTTTGATATCTCCAACATCCAGGGGGCGGAAACGGTGGCTTCGATGGCTGTTTTTGAGAACGGCCGGCCGGCGCCGCAGCAGTACCGGCGGTTTAAGGTTAAAACCGTGTCCGGCCCCGATGACTTCGCTTCTATGCGGGAGGTCCTGGGCCGGCGTTTTTCCCGGGGCCGTGAGGAAAGAGAGCTGATTAACACCGGTCAATTGTCCACCCGTCAGGCCAAGTTTCACCGGCTGCCCGACCTGCTGGTGGTGGACGGCGGCAAGGGCCAGCTTTCCTCCGCCGTGGCGGTGCTGGAAGAGCAGGGCTGCGCCGGTATACCGGTCTGCGGCCTGGCCAAGGAAGAGGAGCTGATTTTTTTGCCCGGCCGTCCGGAACCGGTGCGTTTGCCGGCGGATTCCCCGGCCTTGCAGATGATGCAGCGGCTGCGGGATGAAGCGCACCGCTTCGCGGTCACGTACCACCGTCAACTGAGGGGTAAACGCAATCTAAAATCCATGCTGGAGGACATCGAGGGGATCGGCGCCACCCGGCGCCGGGAGCTGCTGCGGGCCTTCGGCTCGGTGGACAAGATCATGGCGGCCGGGCTCGACGAGTTGGCGGCGGTGCCGGGCATGAACCGCAAGGCGGCCGGAGCGGTATACGATTATTTTCACCAGTAAACCGGCCGGATCATAAGGGGGTTGGAGATTGAGCATATATAAGCTATTGGCCCTGGACGTGGACGATACGCTGGTGAATGCCAGGCTGCAGATCCCGGAACGCACCCGCCGGGCCGTGGAGCAGGCGCGGGAGGCCGGCGTGCGGGTGACCCTGGCCACGGGCCGCATGTTCTGCTCGGCCAGGCCCTATGCCGTGCAGCTGGGCATTGAGGATTATTTGATTACCTACCAGGGGGCCCTGGTGCGCCATTCGGTGACCGGGGAGACACTTTTTCACCGGCCGGTGCCGCTGGATCTGGCCCGGGAGATCATCGAATATATTAAAAAAGAATACAACTATCATGTCAATATTTACCTGGACGATTTGCTGTACGTGGCCGAGCGCACCCCCGAGGCCGAACGATACGCGGCTCACTCCGGTACGCCGCTGGGAGTGGTGGGTGACCTGGACCGTTTTCTGCAGGAGCGCAGCGAAGCGCCCACCAAGTTGCTGGTGGTGGCCGAAGAATACCAGTTGGATGAATTGTTGGCCCGGGCGCGTCCCGTCTATGGCGAGCGGCTGCATATCACCAAGTCCAAGCCGCACTTCCTGGAGTTTTCCCATCCCGACGGCCACAAGGGCCACGCCCTGGCGTCGATAGCCGGGCATTACGGGGTGCGGCGGGAGGAAGTTATTGCCGTGGGCGACACCTATAACGATATTGAAATGATTGAGTATGCCGGGCTGGGCGTGGCAGTGGGCAACGCCCGTCCCGAGGTGCAGAAAAAGGCCGATTACGTGTGTCCCAGCAACGAGGACTGCGGCGTCGCCGAAGTGGTGGAAAAATTTATTCTGGGCCGGGAGATCAGGTAACGTCGTGTTTGATACCGGCAGACGCCGGATTGAGCCGGGTGGGTCGCGTTGGAGCCGCAGTTGAGGAATAAATTTTAGTTGGGAGTTACTTAACCGGGAGGTTGTTGTATGGCCGGAGAACTGGTGGCGGGGGTGGACCTGGGGGGCACTAAAATCCTTACTGTGCTGGCCGATCACTCCGGCCGGGTGCTGGCCCGGGTCAAGGTGCCCACCGGCGCCCGGCATGGTCAGGATTATGTGATCAATACCATTGTGGATTCGGTAAACGAAGTGATGCGTCAATCCGGCGCGCTCCCCGGCGTTGTACGGGCCGTGGGGGTCGGCGCCCCCGGACCGCTGGACCAGGACCGGGGTATTGTGTTTTTGGCCCCCAACCTGGGCTGGCGGGACGTTCCCCTGGGTGCGCTTTTGGGCGACCGGTTGGGACTGCCGGTTTGGCTGGAAAACGACGCCAACCTGGCGGCGCTGGGGGAACATTTTTGCGGCGCCGGCCGGGGAGAAAAGCACATGGTCTACATAACCGTCAGCACCGGCGTGGGCGGCGGGATAGTTTTGGACGGACGGATTTACCGCGGCGCCGGCGGAGGAGCCGGAGAAATCGGCCATGTTACGGTGGCCCCCGGCGGTCCGGTGTGCAACTGCGGCAACGACGGGTGCCTGGAGGCGGTGGCGTCGGGCACCGCCATTGCCCGGCGGGCCCGGGCAATGGTGGATGACGGCCGCGGCGCCGGGCTTTTGGCCATCGCCGGCGGTGATCCGGAGCGGGTTTCCGCCCGGACGGTATCGGAAGCTGCCGCAGTGGGAGACGCGGAAGCAGTGGCGCTCCTGCGGGACGCCGGCCGGTACCTGGGCCTTGCCGTGGCGGGGGTGATCAATTTGCTTAACCCGTCGGCGGTGGTGCTGGGGGGCGGCGTGATGCAGTCGGGAGCCGTACACTGGGACGCCATGTTGGAGGAAGTACGCCGCCGGGCGTTGGATTCATCGCTGGCGGCGGTGCGGGTGACCCGGGGGAGCCTGGGCGGCGACGCCGGGGCGCTGGGCGCGGTTGCGCTGGCACTGAATTCTGAATTTTAAGATCCCGGAGGTGGGTGCGTGGAGCTGGAGTTTGGCAAGGGCGATTGGCGGGATTTTGCGGCGGGCGTCAGCCGGGAGTGGCTGGTGACCAACGGTTTGGGCGGGTATGCCGCCGGCACTTTAATCGGGGCCAATACCCGCAAATACCACGGTCTGCTGGTGGCCGCCCTGACCCCGCCGGTGCGCCGCACTGTGCTACTGGCCAAGCTGGACGAGCGGGTGGAGACCGGCGGTTTGTTTTACAACCTAGCCGCCAATCAAACCGGCGACGGGGTGGTGGAATCCGGCTTTATTCACCTGCAGCGGGCGGGGTTTGACCCCCTGCCGCTGTTTACCTACAGTTTTGGAGATCTGTTTATGGAAAAGCGGGTGTTCATGGTGCACGGCCGGAACACCACGGTAATCATCTACCGGGTGTTCAACGGCGGCGGGCGGGCGGTGCTGCGCCTGCGGCCCCTGGTAAACTGCCGTGATTTCCACTGGACCACCGAGGCGGGCCGGGTTTCCTTCCGCCAGCAGTCCCTGGAGCGGGGCACGCGCATTAGCGCCGTCCCGGAGGTGCCCGACCTGCTGCTGTATATCAGCGAAGGCGAATATATCCCCGGCGGCGGCTGGTACCGGGGGCTTTTTTACGCCGAGGAACAGGAGCGGGGGCAGCATCCTTATGAGGATCACTTCCTGCCCGGTGAATTTGCGGTGCCGCTAGCGCCGGGGGAAGAAAAAACGGTTACGGTGGTGGCCAGTGTCGAGGATGCGGCCTCGTTGCCGGACGGCCCGGCGCTGCTGGCGGCGGAGCTGCTCAGGCTGCGGAAACTGGCGGAACGGGCCGGGTTCGAAGACGGACTGGCCCGCCAACTGGCCCTTTCCGCCGACTCGTTTATCGTCCAGCGCCGCTCCACCGGCACCAAGACGGTAATCGCGGGGTACCCCTGGTTCAACGACTGGGGCCGGGATACCATGATTGCGTTGCCGGGCCTGGCCCTGGCAACGGGCCGGTATGACGATGCCGCCGAAATACTGCTTACCTTTGCCCGGTACTGCAAAAACGGCCTGCTGCCCAACGTTTTTCCCGACGCCGGGGAAAAACCGGCCTACAACACCGCGGACGCTTCCCTGTGGTTTTTCCACGCGGTGTACAAGTACCTGGAATATACCGCTGATTTTGATTTTATTCGGGAGCATATTTACCCGGCACTTAAGGAGATTGTCCGCAGGCATATTGAGGGCGCCGAATTTAACATCCGCATGGACGAAGACGGTCTGCTTACAGCCGGAAGTCCCGGCTTGCAGCTTACCTGGATGGACGCCAAGGTGGGTGACTGGGTGGTTACCCCCCGGCACGGTAAGCCGGTGGAGATTAACGCCCTGTGGTATAACGCCCTGCGGGTGATGGAACTGTTGGACGACGTCTACGCCGGTCAGGGGTTCCGCCCCGGGCTGGCCGGCCGGGTGGGTGAAAGCTTCAACCGGGCTTTTTATTACCGGGAGGGCGGTTACCTGTACGATGTGGTTTCATCCCGGGGAGTCGATACCCGGTTCCGGCCCAACCAGGTGATTGCCCTGAGCCTCCCTTTTAGCCCTGTGCCGGCTGAGATCGCCCGGCAGGTACTGGGGCGCGTTTGGCGGAATCTGTACGCCACCTACGGGTTGCGCAGCTTGGAGCCCGCCCACCCGGAATACCGGGGCCGTTATGGCGGTAACCAGCTACAGCGGGACGGCGCTTACCATCAGGGCACCGCCTGGAGCTGGCTGATGGGGCCCTTTGTCACCGCCTACCGGAAGGCTTATGGTTATTCCCCGCAGACCCGGGAGCAGGCCGGGCGGTTTTTGCTTCCGTTTCGGGATCACCTGCGCCGGCATGGCGTGGGGTATGTATCGGAGATATTTGACGGCGACGAGCCGGTGACTCCCCGGGGCTGTTTCGCCCAGGCCTGGGGCACCGCCGAGGTGCTGCGGGCTTACGTGGAGGATTACCTGGAAATGCGGCCGCCCGGGCGGGAACGGCTGGAAAAATTCGCTGCCGCCGGCAATCCGCGGGGGTAAGAACTGTCAGGGACGCGGGCCTGCGCAATATCTGCCGGTCGCAAAAAACGCCCCGCTGCCGGGACGTAATATGATCATAGGTTGGTGCTGCAATGCTTAAGGATATACGAAAGATAGTTAAAGAGCTAAAAGAGAATGAAGCCAAGAGTTTATTGCTGCTGATTTTGTTGAAGATAGATAAATTGGAAATAGCAGGCCATTCCCGGGAACAAACCACGGTTGATCTGGGTGATGAATTACGGGCCATATACAAAGAGCTTCTTAATCTCGCTCAGGCAAATAATCAGGTTGCTCAAACATATCAGGCCGCACACATAGTTTTCGGTGACTCAGCCGCAGGTGCTTTGAGAGTCACACTCAAGGAACTGGGATTGGCGCAGGAAGAAAAAGTAATCGGGTTTTCCGAGCTTTTTTCCATCGGTCCCATATGGAAATTGCAGGAGCAGGCCGGGCGTACATATAGATACCGGTGGTTAAAAAATAACATTAATTTTGAAAACGACTATTATTGGGAAGCAGACTGCGAGGACAGCTTTAAAGATATTCTGCATCAAATAGATTCCATTCCCGGGCAAATACCAATTATCATCTGGAGCGGAGAAAATGCTCATGAGCAAACGGGACTTCGTTTTGCGCTGTATTTAATGCGCAAAAAAACAAACGATATTTTTTTAATCAATACTGCGCAGGTTTATAAGGCGAATTTTAAACGGCCCGGCGTTGAGTATGTTCCTCTGCATACGGCTCAGATCAGTCCTGAAAAGCTAAAAGTAATTTATAAGCAAAGCAGGTCGATCAAACCGCTGGCACACGAATATCGAAAACAACTGGAACTGGAATGGGAAAGTCTTGCCGTTCGGCAAGAGGTGTTAAGAATATGGAGTAACGGAACAATACAAAGTGCGGCCGTGGATTTTTTTGACCCATATATCGTCGATACGGCCCGAAGGCTTCATAACGGGCAAAAGAACAGGGATTTTATGAAATCGGCCAGGCTGATTGGTGAAGTGTTGGGCCATTTGGACCAATATGTCGGGGATTTGTTTTTAGAATACAGGGTGAGGAACTTAATCTATGACGGAGTGTTTGAGATAGAAGGGATTCCTAAAGCCATGAGGTACTACAGCGTTAAGCTGCGGCAAAAAAATAACGAAGGTGAGAAATAAACTCCCGACCGGAAAGGCGGGAGTTTTAGGAATTAAACAAAACTACGCGATTTTCCACCCCTGCGCCATTTCCTGCGCCTTCCAGAGCCGGGCATACAAACCGTTGTTTTGGAGCAGCGTTTTATGGGTGCCGTGCTCGGCAAGTTTCCCTTGCTCAAAAACAAGAATCTGGTCGGCCGTCTGAATGGTGCGCAGACGGTGGGCGATCACAATGACCGTCCGGCCCTCGGCCAGAGTGCTGATGGCCGTTTGGATTTTGGTTTCGTTAACCGGGTCCACATTGCTGGTAACCTCGTCCAGCACCACAATGGGGGCGTCTTTAAGAAAAGCCCGGGCAATGGAAATCCGTTGTTTCTGCCCCCCCGACAAGCCAACGCCGTTTTCGCCCACCACGGTGTCGTAGCCGTCGGGCAGCCCGGCGATAAAATCATGGATCTGCGCCTTTTGGGCCGCTTTAATAACCTGTTCCCGGGTCGCGTTTTTGTTGCCCACCTTGATATTTTCATAGATGCTGTCGGCAAAGAGCACCACGTTTTGCATGACGATGCTGATCCTGGCGAGCAGCTGGTCGTAATCCATGGCGCGGATATCCACGCCGCCCACCTTGATGGAACCGCTTTCAAGATCCCAAAAACGCAGCAGCAGGTTGGTGAGGGTGGTTTTACCCGAGCCGGAGGGACCGACCAGGGCGGTTAATGTCCCTCGGGGCAGGCGGAAATTGATGTTTTCCAGGGCGAATGCACCGGCGGCATAGGAGAAGTTTACGTTTTCATATTCAATGTCAAAGAACTTGGCCTGTTTGGGCGCCGCCGCTTCCGGCACGACGGGCGCATCCAGGACCCCCGCCACCCGGCGGTAGCTGTCCTTGACCTGCAAGTAATCGAGCCAGTATTTTTCAATTTTGCCGAAGGGTTTGTAGAACTCGCGGCTGAAAATGATAAACAGCAAATAGGTGGCGATGGCCAGGCGGCCATGAAAGACCATCAGTGCGCCGGTAACAATCGTCACGGCATAGGAAAGCTCAAAAAACACGGAGAACCTGCCCACATAACCGGCAACGCCCCTGGACTGCCTTCGCGCGCTGGCTCCGAATTGCTTGACGCTGTCCTGCAGTTTTTCTTCAAAGGCGGGGTTTTCCGGGAATGCTTTCATCAGCGGGATACCCTTGGCGTACTCCACAAAGAGGCTGACCATCTGGGCCAAATCATCGTTGGTTTGTTTTTGCAGCCCGAGGCTTTGTTTAAAACCCAGTGCCAGCATCAGTACCGCCGGCGGCAGCAGGGAAATCATAGCCAGCCCCATCACCGGGCTTTGGGTAAAGAGCCAGACGCCCAGCGCCAGCGCGATCATGATATCGCTGAGCATGACCGAAAGGAAATGGCCCACCACGCCCTCCAGTTGGTCCACGTCCTTGTGAATAATCGTGCTGATTTCACCCAGGCGTTCCTTGCTGTAAAAGCCCAGCGAAAACCGCTTGAGTTTTTTGATGATGCGCTCCCGCACCCTGGCCACCACATCAAATCCGGCAAAATGCTTGGCCATATCCGCAACCACCACCAATGCCGTTTTGAGGATTACTATGATCAAAAGGATCACCCAAAGCCGGGTCAGTTCGCTGCCGGTGTTGTAGGCGTTGATGTTGATGACCAGATTCACAACCAGGTACATCAGGTAAGCTCCCAAAAGACCGCACAGGGTGAAGGCCGCAGTGGCGGTCAAAATGAGCGCCTTACCCCGGCTTGTGATTACGGACAATATTTCTTTGATCATAACGCCACCTCCCCGATTTGCTTGATCCGCCAGTGATCCACCCGGGCCTGGGCCTTGACCATGGCCGCATAAAGCGGGCAGGTCTGAAGCAGTTCCGAATGCCTGCCGGTGGCAGCCACCCGGCCTGCATCCATGACGATAATCTGATCGGCGTTGATAATCGTATTCAAGTGGTGGGCGATTACAATCAGGGTCTTATTCTCACTCAGGTTGCGGATGGCTTCCTGAATCAGGTGTTCGTTATAAGGATCGATGGCGGCGGTGGCTTCGTCCAGAATAACGATGGGAGCGTTTTTCAGCATCATGCGGGCCAGGGCAACCCGCTGTTTTTCACCGCCGGAAAGTCTGGCGCCGCCCTCTCCCGCCAGGGTGCCATAACCGTCGGGCAGGGTCTGAATTGTCTCGTGAATCCGCGCCTTTTGGGCCGCCTTGATGACTTCGTCCATGCTGGCTTCCCTGCGGCCCAGCCGGATATTTTCCGCCATGGTGTCGTTAAACAGGAAGACCTCCTGCTGCACAATGGAAACCAGCGCGGCCAAATCTTTTTCATTCATTTTGGCGACATCTTTGCCGCCAATGGTTACCCATCCCTGTTCCGCCCGCCAAAAGCCCATGATTAGATGGGCGATGGTGGACTTGCCCGAACCGGAAGCGCCTACGATGGCGTTGACCGTGTTTTCCTTGCAGGTGAGGTTGACATCCTGCAGGGCATTTTCCCGTCCGTCGTAGCTAAAGCTTACGCCATGCAGTTCAATATCGCCGGCGCGAAGCTCCCGGTCATGAGGATAATCGGGACGCGGCTCCTCGCCCAGAATGGTGGCGATGCTTTCCACCGATCTGCCCAGCACAATGTCCGCGTGATGAAAGGACAGATATTTGATTAGCGCGGCGGAGAACAAGCCGGCAAGGATGAGGGCCAGGATAAACTGGGTGACCGGCAGCTCGCCGCCCAGCATCAATCCTGCCCCCACAATAATCACCAGCACCAGGCCGGTTTCCAGCAGCATTTGGATCAGGCTCATCGGTACCGAAACGGTGTGCATAATTTTTTTGACCCAGGCGATATACTCCTTCATCCGGGATAAGACTGCCGCGGTTTTTTGCTCGTCGGTGGCGAAGGCTTTTATGGCGGGCATGGTGGAAATATATTCAATCAAATCCGCGGACATTTCCCTGGTGCTCCGGATATAGCGGGCCAGCGTCTTTGCCCAGACCCGGTAAATGAATTTCTGATAAAGAAGCATTACCGGAATGGGAGCCACCAGGGCCAGGGCCAGCCGCCAGTCGATGACCAGCAGGCTGGCGGTCACCAGCAGGGGCAGCAGGATGGTGATCACAATCTCTGGCCGGGCGTGGGCGAGATAGACCTCGATTTGCTCCACATCGTGGCTGATGATGTTGGTAAGGTCCCCCACCTGGCGTTTTTGGAAAAAAGATAAGGGCAGTCGCTTGAGATGCCTTAAAATCATCAGGCGGATCTCCGCCAGTGAGCGGTAGGCCGCATCGTGGGCATGCCGGACGCCCACGGCGTAAAATATCGCCTTAAGCAGCTGCAGGAGGCAAACGCCCGCTCCCGCCAGGGCAACGTTCTCCCAGGCGGCCTGGCCGGTCATGAGCAAATGCACGAGCCAAACCACCAAAAAAGTGGCGGCGACGCCCGCCAGTACGCTGATAAACATGTAGACGTTGGATGAGTTGTTTTGGGCTTTGATTTGTTTCGTTAGCTCCTTTGAATCCAATGTTAGCTCCCCCTAACTTTTATAGTATTTAAAAAGTGTACGGCAACCATACACTTGCGTTAAAATTTTTTACCTGCCTTTTTCAATGATTTGATTCAATTCGTCCATTCTCGCCTTAAAATTGGACAAAAAGCTCAACAAAAACTGAACGTCCCGCGGGGAGACATCTTTAAGTTCCTCTTCAAGCAGCTCGTCTATGACGGCATGATAGCGCATATGGTGCCGGTGTGCCTGCATGCCCTTTTCCGTCAGCCGCAGGGAAAGCCTGGACAGGTTTTGGGCATCCGTTTCCTTGATCACCAGAACCTTTTGCTCCAGCTTTTTGATAATTTCGGAAACCGAACCCTTGGTGACGCCGAGCAACTCCGCCAACCCGCCCACGTGAATGCCCGGGTGAGTTGCAATTGTTGATATCATATGAATTTCCGAATGAAAAATCGGCACATCGGTTCCGTAATAACGGGTCTTTTTATCCAGTTCTACATAGGTCATGATCAGGTTTAAGATGGCATAGCCAACTTTTTGTGTATCTTTTCTAACTTTATCCATGCTACATAGTGTATGGTACCCATACACTTTTGTCAAGCAATTTTGCAAAAGACGGGATGCTACATGAACAAATTAAGCAGGAGCCGGCTCCCGTTCAAATCCGTAAAGCTGCTTATAAGAATATTCCAAAGGGTGTTCCCGGGCGCCCGCCAGGGGCGCCCCCCTACATGCGCTCAGTCTAAATCCGAAAGATGCGGCGTTCCCGGTCGTACTGTTCCACGGCCCGCAGGTATTCCTCGCGCCGGTGGCTGTAGTCCTCCCGGCCCATCAGGGCGTAAGTGATATTTTTGCCTTCTTCCACCCCGGGCTGGTCAAAGGGGTTGATGCGCCACAGCGCGGCGCTGAACACCACCAGGGCCTCGTAGAAGTAAAACAGCGCTCCCAGCACCTCGGGGGATATATCCCGCAGGGTGATGCTGTAGCAGGGCCGCCCGGCCCCATACAGGCTCATTTCGGTGGCCAGCTGTTCGATGTGCAGCTGCTCGCCCATATGGTGACCGGCAAAATAAGCGTATTCCTTTTCCCCGGGAAACTCCGCCCCAAGCTTGATTTCCCCGGGCATGTCATCTATTTTTACAAAACCGTACACTTTGTCGGGCGGACCCTCTTTGAACAACTGCAATATGGAATGCTGGTCCGTGGCCCCCAGGCTGGTGAGCGGGGTGGTGCCGGCGTGGACGACCTTGCCGTCCAGGGACATTTTTTTGCCCACGCTTTCCGCCCAGAGCTGAACAAACCACAGGCCGAACTCGTAAAGCAAACTGCTGTAGTTGAACAGCACGTGGATGGATTTGCCCCGGCCGGCCAGCTCGAACAGGCAGGCGCCCAGGGCGAACAGGGAGTTTTTATCATCCGGGGTGGTAATGATATACTGATGCATTGCCTTGGCCCCGGACAGCAGGCCGGCGCTGTCGATACCGATAGTTTCCGCCGGCAAAAAGCCCACCGGGGATAACACCGAGTACCGGCCCCCCAGGTTGCGCGGAATATGCAGCAGGCGGCACCCCAGTTCCCGGGCGATGCGGTTGATGCCGTTTTCCGCCTCGTCACAGCAAATCACGATGTCTTTCACGTCGCCCCCGGCTTCCCGGTATTTGCTGTAAAAGTGGATAAACAGCGCCGCCGTTTCCGGGGTGGAACCCGATTTGCTGACGTAAATCAGAGCTGTTTTGCCCGGGTCGATAATTTGTTCCAATTGGGTTACCAGGGTGGGGTCCAGGTTGTCCAGGATAAACAGCCGGGGACGCCGGTTTTCCAGGTTGTAGTAAGGTCCCCGCAGAAACTGCATAATGGCCCGGGCGCCCAGGGATGAACCGCCGATGCCCAGCACCAGCACGTTTTCGTACTTTTGGGCCAGTTCCCCGGCCAGCTTTTTTAAACCGGGAATATTTTGCTCCCCGGCCAGGGAAAGGGTGATGGGCGATTGCTCGTTTTGCAGTGCAGCCTGAAATTCCCTGAAGGAGCTACCGTATTTGGCGTCGAATTGTTCGTATTCCGCCTGGGACACAAAACCGGCGCCGCCCTGCTCTTTTAACAGGTGGCCGATATCGACGCTGATTAGTTCCTGCATCTAATACACATCCTTTATTTAATAATCGCATTTTATATTTTACTTTACTTATAAAGGTTCTATCCAACATTTGTCAAGAAATGATTTTGTAATGGGGGTGCCCTGCGGGTGCGGTTATACGCCGATTGGCACACGCATACTACTTATAGCGACGGACATGCCACTCCGGAGGAAATGGTGCGGGCTGCGGCGGAGTGCGGGCTGGAGGAGGTGGCCATCACCGACCACGGCCCCCGGGCTATGTTTATCGGCGTACGGGATGCCCGGGTGTACCTGGAGCTTAAGCGGGAAGCGGCCCGGCTGAGCGAAAAATATCCGGTCCGGGTGCTGGCCGGGGCCGAGGCCAACGTCATCGGTATAAACGGTGCACTGGACATTCCCCGGCGGATCATTGAGGAGTTGGACATTGTGGCGGCCGGCCTGCACCCCCAGGTGTGGTGCGTACCCTGGTGGGAGACCATCACCTGGATTTTGCCCAACCAGGTGGGACGGGCGTCCTCCCGGGTGCGGGAGCGAATGCGCGATGCCAACACTGCGGCGCTGGTGATGGCAATCCGGCGCAACCCGCTAACCTTTGTCAGCCATCCTGATTTAATGATGGCGGTGGACCTGGACGCGGTGGCCGGGGCGTGCGCGGAATCTGGCTGCGCCATGGAAATAAATGTGGGACACCGCTACCGCAAGGACGGAGTGGTGCGGGCGGCGCTGCGCCGGGGCGTTCCGCTGGTGGTAAACAGTGACGCTCATGGTCCGGAATCCGTGGGGAACCTGGCCGGGGGGGCGGCTTTGCTGGAAAAGTACAATGTGCCGCCGGACCTTGTGCTCAACGCGCGCCGGCACTAAAGGCGCGGTTCATCCGCTGTTTGCCGCCGAGGCCTGAATATCTCCGGGATATCCGAAAGTGCAGCAAAAAAATATGACGTGAGCAGGAATTTCCTGTTACATAATGAAATACAACCGGGTAAAGGGGTGGGAATTAATGCCTGCGAGAATGGTAATCGTCACCGGCCTTTCGGGAGCCGGTAAAACTCAGGCGCTGCGCTGTTTGGAGGATATGGGATATTTTTGCGTGGACAACCTGCCGCCCGCCCTGATTCCCAAGTTTGCCGAACTTTGTGCACAATCAGGACGTCATATTAATAATATGGCATTGGTCGTGGATATAAGGGGGGGGGAATTTTTTCAGACTCTGTCCGAAGTGCTGGACGAAATGGAACGGGGCGACGTGAACTTCGAGGTGTTGTTTCTGGAGACCTCGGACGAAACGCTGGTGCGGCGTTACAAGGAATCCCGTCGCCGGCATCCCCTGGGCAGGCATGGCGAAGTGCTGAGCAACATTAAGGAAGAACGACAACTGCTGGAAGAAATCCGGGGGCGCTCCGGTAAAATTATCGACACCTCGGCTCTGAGCAACCAGCAACTGAAGGAGAAGCTGACCGAACTTTTCAGCTATGACGCCGAAGTTTCCCAGTTATTGATCACTGTAATTTCGTTCGGTTTTAAATACGGTATTCCTCTGGACAGCGACCTGGTCATAGACGTAAGGTTTCTGCCCAATCCGCATTATGATCCGGTGATGCGGCCGATGACCGGGAATGATTCCCCGGTGCGGGACTTTGTTTTTAACTCCCCGGTGACCATTCAGTTTATGGAAAAATTCACCGACCTGGTGGAATTTTTGATTCCTCGCTATATTGATGAGGGGAAGACCACCCTGATGATTGCCATCGGGTGCACCGGCGGGATGCACCGCTCGGTGGCTCTGGCCAACAAGCTGGGGGATATCCTGCGGCAAAAGGACTACCGGGTGACGGTTCGCCACCGGGATATCGGGAAGATAGGGTAAGGGAAGTCGAAAGTCAAAAGTCAAAAGTCAAAAGTCAAAAGTCAAAAGTCGAAAGTCTATTTACTGAATTCCGGCTATTGAACAAATAAAGTGCTCCAAGTTGCTGGAGGTGCGCACGATTGAGAATTGAGTGGCTGTATCCGGGAATGAAGGTTAAACGTTGGATCGCCCTGGCGGTGCTGGGCGCTATAATTGCGGCTGCCGGCGTGTTCCTGGTGGCCTGCGGTTTTTTCCCCGCTACCAGGGTCGTTGCGGAAAGGATTTTACTGGGCATAATGGAAGGTCATCTGGCCTGGCTGCCCGGATTAATTCTGGTGCTGGCCGGCGCCGTTATCACAGCGTACGGCGCGCGCCGGGCGTTTTACTCGCTGGCGGGCCCGTTCATGACCGGCGATCGTACTCTGGTGGATGAAATTTTTACCCGCCGCTACCTGGAAAAGGGGCCGCGGGTGGTGGTTATCGGCGGTGGCACCGGGATTCCCGTGCTGCTGCGGGGCTTGAAGGAGTGCACCGGCAACCTGACCGCCGTTGTCACCGTGGCCGACGACGGGGGCAGCTCGGGGCGGCTGCGGGGCGAACTGGGTATCCTGCCGCCGGGCGATATTCGCAATTGCCTGGTGGCGATGGCTCACCGGGAGCCTCTGATGGAGGATCTGCTGCAGTACCGTTTTTCCTCCGGAGAATTAAAAGGCCACAACATGGGTAACCTGCTGCTGGCCGCCCTTTGTGATATTAGCGGCGGGTTTGACCGGGCGGTGCGCGGCATCAGCCGTGTTCTGGCGGTGCGCGGCCAGGTGCTGCCGGTGACCCTGTCCCAGGTACGGCTGTGCGCGGAGATGAAAGACGGTTCCATGGTGCGCGGGGAATCCAAAATTCCGGCGGGCGGCGGACAAATCAACCGTGTTTTTCTGGAGCCCGAAAATTGCCTTCCCAATGCCGAGGTGCTGCAGGCTATCCGGGAAGCCGACGCTATTATCATGGGGCCGGGCAGTCTGTATACCAGCATCCTGCCCAATTTGCTGGTGCCTGAAGTTTCCGAGGCCATCAGCGGTTCCAGGGCCGTTAAGGTTTATGTCTGCAACGTAATGACCCAGCCCGGTGAAACCGGGGGATACAGCGCCTCCGGGCATCTGAGGGCCTTGCTCGATCATGCCGGTAAAAACATCGTTGACTATATGATTGTTAATACCGAGGGCATTCCGGCCCGCCTTATAGGCCGTTACCGCCGGGAGGGCGCCGCGCCGGTTGAGGCGGACCTCGAAGCGGTGCGGGAACTGGGCGTGGAACCGGTGCCCGGCCAACTGGTCCAGGAAGGCGATCTGGTGCGACACCACCCCGATAGGCTGGCCGGGTTGGTGATGCGGCTGATCAGCGATCACTATCCCGAGCGGGTGATTTTTCTCAATCATTACGTCAGGCAAAGACAGCCCGCCAAAGGACAGGACAGCGCCGCGCTTTAACCATGAAAATGCGTTCCAAATAATGTGCCGTATTAAATAGCCGGACACCTTTATAATAATTGCTAAGGAGGTGTCCGCAATTGTTTCACAGCGAAATGTTGTCATCCGGCGAAAAAAACGCCGGGCTGCTTACGCTGACGGTGGTTTCGATAGCGCTGACCATCCCTTTTCTTTGTTACTTGAAGAGCATGGCTAATTCTCTGCACGCCATTGCGGAAGACAGGACCGGTTAGAAGCAAAACAATACGGCAAATAACGGCCGGGCCGGGCGGAGTAACGCCCGGTTTTCTTATATTTTAGCCGGGAAAGCATACCGGCCAACAGCGGTCAGGGGACATACCGAATGTCCCCAACGTATGCCGGTACTAAGGATTAAAGTGCTGAAAAGCGCGCGCTGCGGGAACTGAAAGAGCGCGCTTTTCTTGACGCTGCCGGGAATAAGTTATACTATGGATTAGATATTGGCCGGATTTTCCGGCGGAAAGCGGGGCACGGATGACCGTTCCTGAAGTTTACCTGGATAACAGCGCCACCACCAGGCCCTATCCGGAGGTAACCTGGGCCGTGATGGAGGCCATGGATGAGAATTACGGCAATCCCTCTTCGCTGCACCGCAAAGGGGCGGAAGCCGGGCGGGCGGTGACCCGGGCCCGGGAAACGGTGGCCGCGAGCCTTGGCGTAACCGGGAACATCATCTTCACCGGCGGCGGCACAGAGGCCATTAACCTGGCTATAAAGGGACCGGCTCCCGGCCGGCGGGGCCGGCATCTTATTACCACGGCGGTGGAACATCCGGCGGTGCTCAATGCCTGCGAGCAGCTAAAGGAGCAGGGGATTGAGGTATCGCTGCTGCCGGTGAACCAAACGGGGGTTATCGACCCGGAACAGCTTAAGGCGCTATTACGGGACGATACTTACCTGGTCTCGACCATCTATGTGAATAACGAAGTGGGCGCCGTACAGCCTTTAAACGATATTGCCGCCGTTATGGCTGATTTTCGCCGCTCCGGCAGGCGCGTCTTTTGGCACGTTGACGCGGTGCAGGCTTACGGTAAGCTGCCCCTCCGTCCCCGGGAACCGGGGGTGGATCTTTTGTCGGTGAGTGCCCACAAGGTACACGGACCCAAGGGTGTGGGCGCCCTTTATACGGCGCCCCGAACTCCGCTGCGCCCGCTGGTGACCGGCGGCGGCCAGGAGGGCGGGTTGCGTTCAGGCACTGAAAACGTGCCCGGCATCGCGGGCTTTGGCGCGGCCGCCGCCGTAATTGTCCGGGAAGCCGGCGGGGCGGCGGAAAAAATGCGGGTGTTGAAAAAAAGGCTGGTGGAGGGAATCCTGGCCGGGGCGCCCGGAGCGGTGCTGAACGGTCCGCCTTGCGGTGACGACTCCTGCAGCGCCCCGCACATTGCCAACATTTCTTTTCCCGGCCTGCCCGGGGAAGTGCTGGTGCACGCCCTGGAGCAGTACGGCGTCTTTGTTTCCACAGGTTCGGCCTGTTCGTCCCGCAAAAAAACGGGCAGCCATGTGTTAAAGGCCATGGGACTTAGCGAGTCTCTGATCACCGGGGCGATCCGGTTCAGCCTGGCGCCGGTGAATACAGCGGAAGAGATCGAGTACGCCGTGGAAAAAACACTGGCCGCCGTCCGGGAATTGCGACGGCTGTACGGGTGATTTGAGTCGAAAGTCGAAAGAGAAAAGACGAAAGTGAGATTTAGGTGTCTCAAGTCAGGGATATGGTTTAAGACTTTAGACTTTTGACCTTCGACATTTGACTGCTTTTTATCGAGGTGGACGATGTACAATACATATCTGATCCGTTACGGTGAAATCGGCCTTAAGGGCAAGAACCGGCCGCAATTCGAGCGGCGGTTGATGGATAATATCAGCCGGGCCCTTGGCCGGGTGGGCCGTGCCAAGGTAAGCCGGGTGCACGGCCGCCTGGTGGTGGAAAGCGAAATGGACCCCGCCCTGGTGCTGGAAAGCCTGCGGAAGGTCTTCGGCATTGTGGGCGTCAGTCCGGCGCTGCGCCTGCCCCTGGATTTAGAGGCGGTTTACGCCGGCGCGCTGCAGGCGCTTAAAGACGCGGTCCCCGACCTGCGGGTGCCTCCCGGCTCGCCGGTGACCTTTAAAGTGGAAGCCCGGCGCTCCAATAAATCGTTCCCCCAAACCTCTCCCGAACTGAACGCGCTGGTGGGCGGGTACCTGCTGGAGCACTACCCCGGGCTGCAGGTGGACGTGCACAACCCGGACATCCTGGTGCGGGTGGAGATCAGGGAGAAAAACGCCTTCGTCTACGCCGGGGATGTGCCCGGAATCGGCGGGCTGCCGGTGGGGAGCGGCGGCAGGGCGCTGCTGCTGCTTTCCGGCGGCATCGACAGCCCGGTGGCAGGCTGGATGGCCATGAAGCGGGGCATTGAAATCGAAGCGGTGCACTTCCACAGTTTCCCCTTTACCGGGGAGAAATCCCTGGAAAAGGTGCGGGAGCTGTGCCGGCTGCTGGCGGGTTATACCGCCCGGATCAGGCTGCATGTGGTTCACTTCACCGATATCCAGAAGGAGATCCAGATGCGCTGCCCCGAGGAACTGCGGGTCACCATTATGCGGCGGATGATGTTCCGCTTGTCCGCCGGAATTGCCGGGCAGCGGGAGGCGCTGGCTCTGGTGACTGGCGAGTGCGTGGGCCAGGTGGCCAGCCAGACCCTGGAGAGCATGCGCACCATTACCATGGTGACGGATCTGCCGGTGCTGCGGCCCCTGGTGTGCATGGATAAGGAGGAAATCGTCAAGCGGGCGCAGCTGATCGGCACCTTTGCCACCTCAATACTGCCTTACGAGGATTGCTGCACTTTGTTTTTGCCCAAGCACCCGGCCACCAGGCCCAGTCCGGCGGAGGCCGCCGAAGCGGAAGAGCCCCTGGCGGTGGAGGAACTGCTGGCCGGAGCGCTGGAAAAGACCGTTACGGAAGATATCAAGGCCCGGGGGTGACGTGGTATGAGTTTTTCGCTGGTCACAAAAAACGAACTGGCCCGGGTAATCGGCCGGCGGCGCTGCTGCCGGATCGCCGAGCTGGCCGCCCTGGTCAAGATGGACGGCTCGCTGCAGATCAGCGGACGCAAAGTGTCGTTGAACCTGTTCAATCACAACGCGGCGGTGGCCCGTAAAATGTTTACCCTGCTCAAGGATTTATACGGCGTCCAGGCCGAAGTAATGGTCAAGAAAAAGATGCGGTTGAACAAGAGCAATGTCTACCTGGTGCGGGTGCCGCCCCAGGTAGGCCTGGCGGAGATACTGATTGATTTGGGCATGCGGGACGAAAACGGCTTGCTCAGGAGCGGCCTGCACCAGGAGCTGCTGCGCACCGAGTGCTGCCGGCGGGCTTACCTGCGGGGTATTTTTCTGGGCGGGGGTTCGGTTAATGATCCCGGCGGCACTTACCACCTGGAGCTGATTACCGGCAATGAACGCCTGGCTGATGATATTTGCCGATTGCTGAAGCGTTTTAAACTGGATGCCCGGATCAGCACCCGTAAAAAATGGTATGTGGTTTATCTCAAGGAAAGCGAGCAGATCGTTAAATGCCTGAACCTGATGGGCGCTCATTCCGCGCTGCTGGAGTTTGAGAACGCCAGGGTGGTAAAGGATATGCGCAACCGGGTGAACCGGCTGGTCAACTGTGAAACCGCCAACCTGAACAAAACCGTCAACGCCTCGCTGCGGCAAACCGAGAATATCAGGATGATTGCCCGCGTCCTGGGGATGGAAAAGCTGTCCCCTTCGCTGCGGGAAGTGGCGGAACTGCGGCTCAGCTACCCCGACGCCAGCCTGAAGGAGCTGGGCGAAATGGCGACCCCGCCCCTGGGGCGGTCCGGGATTAATCACCGGCTGCGCAAGCTGGATAAAATTGCTGAGAAACTGCAATCCGGCGAAAAGCAAAAAGGTATAGCGGGGGGTATCATCGGCTATGCGCAGGACAACCAGTGAACCGGTCCGGGGTGAAGGCAACTCAATGCATGGCTGGTACCGGCGAACCGGCTTTTTCCGGGTTTGTTTCAACTTTGCAATTGTCACCCTGTGCCGCTACCTGCCCTCGCTGCGGGTAAAGAATTTTCTTTACCGTTTGCTGGGCGTCCGGGTGGGCCGGGGGGTTTCCTTCGGGCTGATGGCCATGGTGGACGTTTTTTACCCGCGGTATATTTCCATCGGTGACAACACCGTCATCGGTTACAACGCCACTTTGCTGGCCCACGAATTTCTGGTGCATGAGTTCCGGCTGGGTCCGGTGGAGATAGGCGCCAACGTGATGATTGGGGCCAACTCGACGGTGCTGCCGGGGGTAAGCATCGGCAACGGGGCGGTAATCGGCGCCGGGTCGCTGGTGAACCGCGATATTCCGCCGGGCGTCCTGGCCTGCGGCGTGCCAGCCCGGGTGAAAAGGAAGAATTATATAAACCGGGAAACGAGCCCGGCAGGAGAGGACGGCAGTTATTAAATTTAGGGAGGTGTTTCCGCTTGCATTTGCTTGCGGAACTGGCGGCGGAACTGTGGCGGAGACCGTGGCGCTCCAGCCTGGTCTGGCCCCTGATTATCATCAACCTGGCCGGGTCCGGGTACGGATTTTATTGGTACCGTCTGCAATTGGCTGAAACTCCGGTTTTCCTGTGGCCGGTGGTGCCCGACAGCCCGCTGGCCACCACTTTGTTCGGTCTGGCGCTTCTGGCGGCGGTGTTGGGAGCCAGACCCGGACTGTTGGCGGCCCTGGCCTGCGTCACCTGCATCAAATATGGTCTCTGGGCCGTCGGGGTGATTACCCATAGCTGGGTGTCGGGGGTGCCCTTCGGTTGGACCGAAGGGATGCTCTGGGTTTCCCATTGGGGAATGGCGCTGCAGGGCTTCATATTCCTGCGGGTCTGCTCTTTACCCGTCAGGGCGGTGCTGGGTGTGAGCCTGTGGGTGATTTTTAATGATTACATGGATTACGGGCGCGGGCTTCATCCTTACCTGTATATGGGCGGGCAGGAGTTCTTCGCCATGCTACTGGCCTTCGGTCTGACCGTGTTGGCCGTACTGATGTTAATCCGTTCATGGGCCGGTAATCATTGGACTGTTAATTGAATATACTGAATTAAAACTGCAGGCAGGATTTTTGCAAGTAGTCTCGAAATATTAATTAAACGAACTGTTGGAGTATTGTAAATTTTAACATAATTGAAACTGAATTGTAATTGGAGGATATAAAGGCCATGCGCATGGGTTATGGACTCAACGTCATCCAGACACAAAAATTAATCATGACCCCCGAGCTGCGCCAGGCTATCACTATTTTGCAGTTGTCCGCCCTGGAGCTGGAATCTTACGTGGAGCAGCAACTGGAGGAAAATCCGCTACTGGAGGTCAAGGAGGAGGAACCTGAACGGTCCGCGGCGGAAGACAAAACAGAGGCGGGGGAAAAGCCTGAGGACAACAGCTACGATATCGACTGGCAGGATTATTTTCAGGACAGCAGCGACCTGGGTCTGCCGCGTACCGAAACGCAGACCGAGCAGAATGAGTACGGCTACGAACACTTTGCCAGCCGCGCGCCCAGTTTGATCGAGCACCTGCTGACGCAACTGGGGCTGAGCAAATGTACCAGGAAGCAAAAGTTTATCGCCGAGTATATCATCGGCAATATCAACCAGAACGGTTATTTGATTTATCCAATAGATTGTATCGCCAATCAGTTGAACGTGACCGAAGACGAAGTAACGGAGGCTCTTACCCTGGTACAGTCCTTCGACCCGCCGGGGGTGGGCGCCCGCTCTCTGCAGGAGTGCCTTAAGTTGCAGCTTAAATCCTTAAACATCTGTGATCCCCTGGCTTTTGACATCGTGGAGCAGTATCTGCCCGATCTGGCGGACGGTAAGTACAACCGTATGTCCCAGCAATTGGACGTGACGGTGCAGGAGATACAGCGGGTGGCCGATCTGCTGAAAACCCTGGACCCCAAGCCGGGCCGCAACTTCAGCGGCCCGGGCGATAACCGGTACATTATTCCGGATATTGTGCTGAACAAGGTGGATAACGAGTATGTGATCATTATCAACGACGTGTATGTGCCCCGGCTCAGCATCAACAACACTTACCGGGCGGTACTCAACCAGGACAAGGGCGACAATAAAACCAGAAAATACGTGGAACACAAGCTGAACGCGGCGGCCTGGCTGATTAAGAGTATTGAGCAGCGCCGGCTGACCCTGTACAAGGTGACCAAGTGTCTGGTGGATCTGCAGCGCGACTTTCTGGACTATGGGGTTAAGTACCTGAAACCGCTGAATCTAAAGACGGTGGCGGATATTGTGGGCCTGCATGAATCCACCGTGTCCAGGGCCACTTCGAACAAGTATATTCAAACTCCCCAGGGAGTTTTGGAAATGAAGTACTTTTTCTCCTCCGGCCTGAATAACGAAGGAGGGACGGCGGTTTCCGCCGAAAGCATCAAGAAATCCATCCAGGAAATCGTTACCGGCGAGGACTCCAAGGAACCCCTGAACGACCAGCAAATCGCCGACATCTTCGCCCGTCGGGGCGTTAAAATTTCCAGGCGCACAGTGGCCAAATACCGCGATGAGCTGAGCATCCCGCCCATCAAGAAACGCAAGCGGTATTAACGC
The DNA here is from genome assembly GCA_023439185.1 of Bacillota bacterium. Taxonomy (GTDB): domain Bacteria; phylum Bacillota; class Desulfotomaculia; order Desulfotomaculales; family Desulfallaceae; genus BRH-c8a. Next base: position 51,873 of record JAEXOR010000044.1, read on the forward strand.
CAATCCAAAAGCCATTTCCGGGAGGCACCGGCGACAAGGTGTCTCCTTAAATTTGTCCTAACATTTTTTTATCCGTGTATACATAAAGGGAGGAAACAATTAGATAATTAGCGAATAGAGTATAGCATATTTAAATGAAATAGGGTTACTAAGGTATACTATTGAGGGGAGTTGGCCTAATAATGACGGTGCAGATAGGGATAAACGGACTGGGCAGGATTGGACGTTTGGTGCTGAGGTCGGCGCTGCGTCGCCCGGACGTTGAGGTGGTGGCCGTAAATCACAAATCAAGAAGGCTGCCGGTTAATGAAGTGTTTACCGCCACCCTTGCGCACACGTTAAAGTATGATTCCGTGCATGGCAGGCTGGACGAGGAAATTGCCGGTCACGACGACGTAATTATTTGTAATGGTAAGGAGATTAAGGTATTCTCGGAAGCGGATCCCGCCAATTTGCCCTGGGGCGAATTGGGAGTAGACATAGTGGTTGAGTCCACCGGTAAATTCAACCGGGTGGAAGAAGCTTCGCTGCACCTGCGGGGCGGGGCCAAAAAAGTGGTTATTTCCGCCCCGGCCAAAGGCGGCGATTGCCTGACGGTGGTCATGGGGGTTAATGAAGGACAATATGATCCGACTTTACATAATGTGGTCAGCAACGCTTCCTGCACCACCAACTGCCTGGCTCCCCCGGCCAAGGTGCTGAACCGCGAATTCGGCATCGTCAAGGGCATGATGACCACCATCCACGCCCTGACCAACGACCAGCAGGTGCTTGACATGCCCCACCGGGACTGGCGGCGCGGCCGGGCGGGCAGCATGTCCATCATCCCCACCACCACCGGCGCGGCCCGGGCCGTGGCCCTGGTGCTGCCGGAGCTGAAGGGTAAACTGAACGGTATGTCCATGCGGGTACCCACCCTGAATGTATCGGTGGTGGACCTGACCGTCCAACTGAACAGTAAAGTGACCGGGGATGAAATTAACGCCGCCCTGAAAAACGCATCGGAGAACGGGTTAAAGGGTATAATGGGATACAGCGAACTGCCGCTGGTATCGTGTGATTATAACGGCGATCCCCGCTCTTCCATTATCGACGGTCTTTCCACCATGGTTATGGATGACGATATGGTCAAAGTGGTGGCCTGGTACGATAACGAGTGGGGTTACTCCAACCGGGTGGTTGATTTGGTAGCATATATTGCCAATAAGGGATTTTAATATTATTATGAAGTAGCCAGGAGTCAGATTTGTTCATGCCAACGGGTTATAAATGTACCCAAAGGGCGTTTAGGAGTGAAGTTATGGTTTCAGGTATTCTGACTACTGACTCCTGATCGAGAGGGGGATTGGATGAACAAGAAAACCGTGCGGGACATTGATATGGCCGGTAAACGGGTGCTGGTGCGGGTGGATTTTAACGTGCCCTTTGACAAGGAGGGTCATGTTACCGACGATACCCGAATTAAAGCCGCGCTGCCCACCATCAGGTACCTTGTCGAAGCTGGAGCCAGGGTGATCCTGATGTCCCACCTGGGCCGTCCCAAGGGTAAGGTGGACGAGCGGTACCGGTTGGACCCCGTGGCCGGGCGGCTGGAGCAGCTGATGGGTTCCCCGGTGTTGAAAGCCGACGACTGCATTGGCGACGAAGTCAAACAAATGGCGGACAATATGCGGGGTGGGGACATCCTGCTGCTGGAGAACGTCCGTTTTTACCCCGAAGAGGAGAAAAACGACGAAAAGTTCGCCCGCAGCCTGGCGTCACTGGGCGATGTTTATGTCAACGACGCCTTTGGAACGGCCCACCGGGCCCACGCGTCCACGGAAGGGGTGGCCGGATTTTTGCCGGCGGTGGCGGGTTTCCTGATGGAAAAGGAACTGGCCATGCTGGGGCAGGTGCTGGGTTCGCCGGCCAGACCTTTTGTGGCGGTTATCGGCGGGGCCAAGGTGTCGGACAAGATTGCGGTGATTGATAATCTGCTGAAACAGGTGGACGTGCTGCTGATCGGCGGCGGTATGGCCAACACGTTTCTTAAATCAAAGGGTTATGAACTGGGGCAGTCGTTGGTGGAGTCCGACAAAGTCGAACTGGCGGCGGAACTGATCCGGAAAGCCAAAAACCGCAAGGTGGAAATGCTGCTGCCGGCGGATGTGGTGGCGGCCACGGCGGCGGCGCCGGACGCCCGGGCCAGGGTGGTGCCGGTGGACGCCATTCCGGCGGACGCGATGGCCCTGGATATCGGGCCGCAAACGGCGCAGCAGTATGGAGACAAGCTGAAAAGCGCGGCCACGGTGGTCTGGAACGGTCCCATGGGCGTGTTTGAAATGGAACCCTTTGCCGGCGGCACCATGGCGGTGGCCAAAGCGCTGGCCGGCAGCGGCGCTGTTTCGGTAATCGGCGGCGGTGATTCGGCCGCGGCGGTACACAAGGCCGGGGTGGCGGATAAAATCACGCATATTTCCACCGGCGGGGGCGCTTCCCTGGAGTTTTTGGAGGGCAAGACGCTGCCCGGCGTGGCGGCGCTGCTGGATAAGTGAATCAGGGGTGAGTAGAGAATGCGTAAACCAATTATAGCCGGAAACTGGAAAATGTATAAGACCGTCGCCGAGGCGGTCAATTTTGTTGTTGTTTTCAAAGAAAAGACCGCCGGACAGACTCAGGTGGAGATGGTACTCTGTCCGCCCTTTACCGCCCTGACGGCGGTGGCGGAGCAACTTACGGGGTCCGATATCGCCCTGGGGGCCCAGGACTGTTACTGGGAAACCGAGGGCGCCTACACCGGCGAAATTGCGCCGGGCATGCTGAAGGAAATCGGCTGCCGGTACGTGATCCTGGGCCACTCGGAACGCCGGCAATACTTCGGCGAAACCGACGAAAAGGTGAACAAAAAGGTGCGCGCTGCCCTGGCCGGCGGCCTGACGCCTATCGTGTGCGTGGGGGAACTGCTGGAGGAGCGTGAAGCGGGCCGCACCGAGGAAGTGGTGGGCCGGCAGGTGAACGGCGCCCTGGCGGGACTGAGCGCCGCGGAGGCCGCCGGGTTGGTGGTGGCTTACGAGCCGGTGTGGGCAATCGGCACCGGGCGTACCGCTTCGGCCGGTGACGCCCAAGCGGTAAACGGGTATATCCGTGGCATCCTGCGCCGTCTGTTTGGCGACAACGTGGCGGAAGCGGTGCGCATCCAGTACGGCGGCAGTGTTAAACCGGGTAACGCTGCGGAACTGATGGCCCAGCCCGACATCGACGGCGCCCTGGTGGGCGGCGCCAGCCTGGACGCCGGCAGCTTCGCGCTGATTGTACATAACTCGGCCCCGGCATCCTGAGGAGGAATGGCAGTTGGCTGCGGCAAACAGACCCCTGGTGCTGATCATCCTGGACGGCTGGGGTTTAAATGATAAACAGGAGAACAACGCCGTTGCCGGCGCCCGCATCCCCAATATTAGCGGACTGCTGGAGCGGTATCCCCATACCTCCCTGGGGACGTCCGGCGAGGACGTGGGCTTGCCCGAGGGGCAGATGGGCAATTCCGAGGTGGGGCACCTGAACATGGGCGCGGGCCGGGTGGTGTACCAGGAACTGACCAGGATTAGCCGGTCCATCCGGGAAGGGATCTTTTACGACAACCCCGCGCTGCTGGAAGCGGTGGAAAAGGTACGGGAGCGGGGCGGCGCGCTGCACCTGATGGGGCTTCTGTCCGACGGAGGGGTACACAGCCATATCAACCATTTGTACGCGCTGTTGGAGTTGGCCCGGGACCAGGGGCTGGAGAAGGTGTTTGTGCACGCTTTCCTGGATGGCCGGGACGTGCCCCCGGCCAATGCCGAAGAATACATAGTGCCGCTGACCGGGCGGATGAGTAAAATGGAACTGGGCCGGGTCGCCACGATCATGGGCCGCTATTACGCCATGGATCGCGACAAGCGCTGGGAGCGGGTGCTGGAAGCTTACCGGGCCATGGTGGAAGGCCGGGGATTTCAGGCTCCGGGTGCTTTGGAAGCGCTGCGTCAGGCTTACGACCGGGGTGAAACCGATGAGTTTGTCAAGCCCACGGTCATTGTAGACGACGACGGTCAACCTGTCGGCCGGGTTAAAAGCGGCGACGGGATCATATTTTTTAATTTCCGGCCGGACCGGGCCAGGGAGATTACCAGGGCTTTCGTGGACGAGGATTTTACAGGGTTTGAGCGTCCGGCGGACCGTCCCCGGGTGCATTTTACCTGCATGACCCAGTACGACAAGACCATTGAAGCGCCGGTGGCCTTCAGGCCACAGGTGTTGATCAACACCCTGGGCGAGGTGCTCAGCTACCGCAACCTGCGCCAACTCAGGCTGGCCGAAACCGAAAAATACGCCCACGTGACCTTTTTCTTTAACGGCGGGGTGGAAAAACCCACCCGGGGCGAGGACCGGGTGCTGATACCCTCCCCCCGGGTGGCCACTTACGACCTGCAGCCCGAGATGAGCGCCTGCGGCGTTACGGACACGCTGCTGGCCAAGCTTAAAGAAAATGTATATGACGTGATCATTGTGAACTACGCCAACCCGGACATGGTAGGCCATACCGGGGTAATCAGGGCGGCGATTCAAGCCGTCGAGGCGGTGGACGAATGCGTGGGGCAGGCTGTGGAGGCGGTGCGGCAGGCCGGCGGCATAGCCATTATCACCGCCGATCATGGCAATGTGGAGATGATGAGGGGCGACGCCGGGGAACCGCACACCGCGCACACCACCAACCGGGTGCCTTTTATCCTGGTCAGCGACCGGCACATCGGGGCGGCATTGCGTCCCGGACGCCTGGAAGACGTGGCTCCCACCATGCTGCAGCTGCTGGGGATTGAGCAGCCCCGGGAGATGACGGGCCGGAGCCTGCTGGAATAGGTCGTCGGACGTCGGGCGTTTGGTTATTTTTATACTTATAAAAGGTTTCGAAGGAGGTTTCATCTATGTCTACAGTGATTGTTGATATTGCAGCCCGGGAGATCCTTGATTCCCGGGGCAACCCCACCGTCGAGGTGGACGTGCTGTTGGAAGATGGCACCACCGGCCGGGGCGCGGTGCCCTCGGGGGCGTCAACCGGCGCCTATGAGGCGGTGGAGCTGCGGGACGCCGATGCCGGCCGCTACAAGGGCAAAGGCGTCGCCAAAGCCGTTGAAAACGTGGAAGAGCAAATCGCGCCGGAGATCGTCGGTTTTGACGCTCTGGACCAGGTGGGCGTGGACCTGGCCATGATCGATCTGGACGGTACTTCCAACAAGGGCAACCTGGGTGCCAACGCCATTCTGGGCATTTCCATGGCTGTGGCCCGGGCTGCCGCCAGGTCGCTGGACATGCCCCTGTACCGGTACCTGGGCGGGACAGCGGCCAGGCTGCTGCCGGTACCGATGATGAATATCTTGAACGGCGGCAAGCACGCCGACAATAACGTGGATATCCAGGAATTCATGGTCATGCCGGTGGGGGCCGCCGATTTTGCCGGCGCGCTGCGCATGGGCGCCGAAGTGTTCCATACCTTAAAGAGCGTATTGAAGAAAAAGGGCTTGAACACCGCCGTGGGCGACGAGGGCGGATTTGCCCCCAGTCTGGGCTCCAACGAGGAAGCGCTGGCGGTGATTGTGGAAGCCATTCAGGCTGCGGGCTATAAGCCCGGCGAGGAGATCGCGCTGGCCATAGACGCGGCGGCGACGGAGTTTTACAGTGACGGCAAGTACGTGCTGGAAGGGGCTTCTTACGGTGCGGCGGAGATGATTGACTACTACGCCGGACTGGCGGACAAATACCCCATCATTTCCATTGAGGACGGGCTGGCCGAGGACGACTGGGAAGGCTGGAAAAAGCTCACGGAGAAACTGGGCAGCCGGGTGCAGATTGTGGGCGACGATCTGTTCGTCACCAATACCCGGCGGCTGGCTCAGGGTATTGAGAGCGGGGCGGCCAACTCCATCCTGATTAAATTGAACCAGATCGGCACCGTTACCGAAACCCTGGAAGCCATCGAAATGGCCAAACAGGCCGGCTATACCGCGGTTGTTTCGCACCGTTCCGGGGAGACCGAGGACACATTTATCGCCGATTTGGCGGTGGCGGTGAACGCGGGCCAAATCAAGACCGGGGCGCCGTCGCGCACCGACCGGGTGGCCAAGTACAACCAACTGCTGCGGATCGAGGAAGAGCTTGCCGCCACCGCCATGTTTAAAGGGCGCAAGGTCTTTTATAATTTGCGTTAAGGGCGTGGTTGACGACGGGGCAAAGCAAGCTTTGCATCAACCGTTGATTTCGGCAGCCGCGGCCCGCTCCGGGCGGGGTTTGGCCACAATAATGCTTGCTTTCTCCGCCCGGGTATATTAAAATAACTTTAGCTTGACTGTTCTGGTAAACGCTGGCTCAGTCATGCCTTTATATTGCTTTAGTGTATTGATAGGAGGAGTAAATCTTGGATGTTGTAAGCATTTTACTGACCGTATTCCACGTGATTGTCAGCGTGGGCTTAATTGCCGTGATTTTGCTCCAATCCGGCAGAAGCGCGGGCCTTTCCGGCGCCATTGCCGGGGGTGCTGAAACTTTTTTCGGCAAGAAAAAAGGTCTGGATGAGTTTCTGGGCAAGGTGACTATTTTTGTGGCCGTGGGCTTTGCCGTGACCTCATTAATACTTGTTTTATTGGCCAAATAAAATCCGGGGCTAACCCCGGGTTTGTTTTTTCGTATAATTGTCAAGATTGTCAAGTTTTGTGGGCTATGCTATAATTTTTTTGGACAGGTATAGCCTTTTTTTAAATAGTGACAAGGGGGGTGAGAAACCAAATATTGCGGCTAATTTTAAGAGTTGGCGCTGTTTGTGAGAAAAGATTATTTATTTGGGGAAGAGGAGGGTTTGATTAAGTGGATAATATGACATTGGCGTATTACGCTGCCGGGGCAGGCTTGGTTGCACTGCTTTTCGCGCTGTTTACCATGTCCCAGGTGCTGAAGGAAAGCATGGGCAACGCCAAAATGAAGCAGCTCTCAGAAGCTATTCAAGAAGGCGCCATGGCGTACATGAACCGCCAGTACAAAACACTTATTCCTTTCGCAATTGTAATTTTTGTAATTTTATGGGTTGCACAATACTTTGTTGATATGGGTGAAGGTTCCCACCTGCCCGTAGGTCCGGCTTCCGCCATTTCATTCCTGGTGGGCGCCGTGTGTTCCGCTGTTGCCGGTTACATCGGCATGAACAGCACAACCAAGTCCAATGCCCGTACCGCTGAAGCTGCCCGCAGCTCCGGATTGGGCAAAGCCCTGCAGGTTTCCTTCCGCGCCGGCGTTGTTATGGGCCTTTCCGTGGCCGGCCTGGGTCTGCTGGGTGTTTCCGTCCTGTTCATTGCCTTCAAGAGCCCGCTGATCATTAACAGCTTTGCTTTCGGCGCTTCGGTCATTGCGTTCTTCGCCAGGGTCGGCGGTGGTATCTACACCAAGGCCGCTGACGTGGGCGCCGACCTGGTAGGTAAAGTTGAAGCCGGTATCCCCGAGGACGACCCGCGGAACCCGGCCACCATCGCCGACAACGTCGGTGACAACGTCGGTGACACCGCCGGTATGGGCGCCGACCTGTTCGAATCCTATGCCGCCACCACCATCGCTGCCATGCTGATTGGTAACACCCTGTTCGGATTCCCGGGCGTTATCTTCCCGCTGCTGGTGGGTGCTGTCGGTATTATCTCCGCGATCATCGGTACCTTTACCGTACGCACCAGTGAAGGCGGCAACCCGCAGGCCGCTTTGAACGTAGGCCTGTGGACCACCAACGTGCTGACTTTGATCGGCACTTTCTTCCTCGCCAAGGCTATTTTCCCGGCTGACGCTATTGCCGAGCCCACCGGCGCGGCTTTCGGAGGCGTTTCATTCGGTATCTTCATGGCTGTGGCCGCCGGTTTGATTGTTAACGTGCTTGTAGGCTATCTTACCGAGTACTACACGGCCAACAACAAGCCTCCGGTGCTGAGAATCGCCGAAGCTTCCAAGTCCGGCCCGGCCACCAACGTAATTCACGGTCTGGCGGTGGGTATGGAATCTACTTTCATTCCCATGCTTACCTTTGCCGCCGCCATTTACTTTGCTTTCTGGGCCGTGTTGACCAACGCCCCGGCAGAGATGGCCGGCCTGTGGTCCATTTACGGGATCGCCATGGCTGCCATGGGCATGCTTTCCACAGCCGGTTATATTGTGGCCATGGACTCCTTCGGTCCAGTGGCCGACAACGCCGGCGGTATCGCCGAAATGGCCGAGCTGCCCCCAGAAGTGCGTGAGAAAACCGACAAGCTGGATGCCGTGGGTAACACCACCGCCGCCATTGCCAAAGGTTTTGCCATCGGTTCCGCGGCTCTGACCGCCCTGGCTCTGTTCAGCGCTTTCGTCGACGGCGTCAAGCACAACCCCAATATGCAGGAAGGTCTAGCGGCTACCAACGGTAACTTTATCGTTAACCTGACTGACCCCATGGTGCTGGTAGGCGTGTTTATTGGCGGCGCGGTGCCGTTCCTGATTGGCGCCCGTACCATGCGCGCCGTTGGTGAGGCCGCGTTTGGCATGGTGGAAGAGGTTCGCCGCCAGTTCCGGGAAATTCCCGGTATCATGGAAGGCACCGGCAAGCCTGACTACGCCCGTTGCGTGGACATTGCCACCCGTTCCGCCATCAGCAAGATGATCTTCCCCGGCGTTGTGGCCGTGGTTGTTCCTCCCATCGTGGGCTTCGGCCTTGGCGCCATGGCTCTGGCCGGCTTCCTGGGCGGCCTGACCACCGTGGGCGTGCTGCTGGCCCTGTTCCTGGCCAATGCCGGTGGCGCTTGGGACAACGCCAAGAAATACATTGAAGCCGGTAACTTGGGCGGCAAGAAGATTGACGGCAAGCCCAACCCGGTTCACCAGGCCGCTGTTATTGGTGACACCGTTGGTGACCCCTGCAAAGACACCTCCGGTCCGGCCATGAACCCGCTGATCAAGGTGGCAGGCACCATCTCTCTGATCCTTGGTCCCCTGCTGCTCAGACTGTAAGCAATAACCAGTACGCAAAAATACCGGGCTCTCGCAGCCCGGTATTTTAATTTACGAGGAGGCATCAAAGCCGACCACAAATTCCCCTTGGCAAAGAGGGGATTTTTTTGCGGTTAATGTGCAATTATTTTGCGGTTAAGCCCGGCGCGAACATAGCCAGCAGGGCGGCCAGCATTAACAGGCCTAGGGCCGTAAACCGCCAGATGCGCACGCCTTTGCCCTTCATTTTTCTTTTGCTCATGGGAATTAACGCGGCGGCGAAAATAAAAGCCAGCACCGCCACACCAAGCTGCAAATTATCCAACCATTATCCCTCCCGTGAAAATTACTCGTCCGGTCTATTATAAACTACCCTGAGTCAGACTTAAACAAGTTAATAATAACCTTATTATTTAAATAAAATAATGAATGCAACGAAACCGAACACAGCGTGTTCGGTTTCGTTGGTAGACACGTTGTTTTTCCGATGTAAAATATGATCGAGGTGACAAATATGATTAGTGTGAATTTGCGGAATTTGCGAAAGCTGCACAAGCTGACGCAGGAGGATGTTGCGGAGAAAGTTGGCGTAACGCGTCAGGCGCTGGCGAAATGGGAAACCGGAGAAACGGTCCCGGATGTTCTCTCCGGCATGAAGCTGGCTGAGGTGTATGACGTATCACTCGACGCGCTGGTAAATTACAGTGACGAAGTCGGGGGCACCTTGATTGCGCCAAAAGGAAAGCATATGTTTGGAACCGTCACCATCGGGGAACGCGGTCAGATTGTGATCCCAAAAGAAGCCCGGGAGCATTTCGGATATAAAGTGGGGAATAAGCTGGTCGTGCTCGGCGACGACGAATCCGGCGGCATTGCTTTGGTAAAGGCGGAATTGTTCGAGAACATGATCAATGACATAATGGCTGCCATGAAGATCGGCCCCAAGAAAGGAGGTGGCACAAACTGACGCGCTATCACTACCTTGACAATCTCCGCTGGATCACGGTAATACTCGTCGTCATCTATCATGTCATCTATATCTACAACAGTAGCGGCGTCATTACAAACATGGACGTGCAGGGCATTCCTCAACTGGACGCGTTTCTGCCTTTTGTCTACCCCTGGTTCATGGTCCTTCTTTTTCTGCTTGCGGGCATCTCGGCGCGCTATTCTCTTTCCAAGCGTACCGACAGAGTGTTTGCAGGCGATCGCGCGAAACGCATACTCGTTCCGGGAATCGCGGGGATATTCATCCTCGGCTGGATCGCAGGCGTTATTACGATGCATTACGCACCGGTGCTCGGAGAAAATCCGGAAGCGGTACCGCTGGTCATAAAGTATATCATTGCCTGTCTTATAGGCATCGGACCCCTGTGGTTCGCCCATGAGCTGTTTATTATTTGCATGTTCCTGCTGCTGCTTCGGGCACTCGATAAAGGCGGCTGGCTCTGGAAGCTCGGCGGAAGGACAAGCCTCATTGTAATGCTGCTGCTGTTCTTCCCGATGTGGGGGGCGTCACAAATCGGAAATCTTCCTTATGTGACCGTGTACCGTTTTGGCATCTACCCGCTTGCCTTCCTGCTCGGCTATTATGTGTTTTCGCATAAAGGAGTCACGGAGAAATTGAAGCGCCTGTGGCTGCCCTTCGGCGTTGCGGCGCTTGCGCTCGGCGTCTGGTACACAGTCGTCAACTACGGACAGAATTATGCCGAACCATCCCTCCTGAAAAACTGGTTCACGAACCTCTATGTATGGATCGCCGTCCTCGCCCTGCTTGCCTGCGGTCAACGTTTCCTTGATTTCGAAAATCGGTTCACGAGATATATGACCAAGAACAATTTCAGCTTTTATGTGTTGCACTACCCGGTCATCGTCGGTACGGGATTTCTGGCCGTGGAGTACGCAAGTCTCCCGTTTATCTTCAACTATATCATCGTTCTCACCGCGGCAGTTGTCCTTGTGCCGTTGCTCATTGAAGTCATAAAGCGCATTCCCGTCCTGCGGTTTTTGCTTCTGGGGATCGTTAGATGACAAGGCAATAAAGGTAACTCTTGCCACAACGGGTTATAATATGTAACAATAGATACCGGGGGTGAGCAAGCTGGGAATCCTGGTCAAGAACGAAAACCATATGTGTTTCGGATGCAGCGACCGAAACCCGATCGGACTAAAACTAAAGTTTAAATTAGATGGCGACATCTGCCGCACCGAATTTACGGCCGGGGAAGTGCACCAGGGCTGGAGCGGCTACATGCACGGCGGCTTGATTGCCGCCCTGCTGGATGAAACCATGGCTTGGTGGCTGTGGCTGAAGGGGATACCCATTATGACCGCTGAAATGACCACCCGCTACAGCCTGGGGGTGCCGGTCAATGAAAAGCTGGTGGTGGAGTCATGGTGCGAAGCCGATAAAAGAGGAAAAGTATTTGAAATGGCCGCCCATATCCTGCTGCCCGACGGTACAGTGGCCGTCCGGGCCAAAGCCAAATTCATGAAGGTGGGCGCGTAATTTCAGGATAGTTATTCAGGGGGTTAATAAAGTGAACCGGGAAGAAGCGTACAAACTGTTAAAGCAGCATTTGAAGAACAAAAATTTGATTAAGCACTCGCTGGCCGTGGAGGCGGTGATGCGGCACCTGGCCCGCCATTTTGGCGAGGATGAGGAAAAATGGGGTTTGGCCGGCCTGCTGCACGACATCGACTACGACCGCACCAAGGACGACCCGCACCGGCACAGCCTGGAAGGGGCGGAGTTGCTGGAACAAACCGGTTTGCCCGCGGATGTGGTTTACGCGGTGAAAGTGCACAATGAAGTCCACGGGTTGCCCCGGGAGTCGCTGCTGGACAAGTCGCTTTACGCCACCGATCCGCTGACGGGATTAATCGTGGCTGGAGCGCTAATCAGGCCGGAAAAGAAGCTTTCCGCCATCGACACCGCATTCCTGATGAACCGCTTCGGCGAAAAATCCTTTGCCCGGGGAGCCAACCGGGAGACCATGGCCGCCTGCTCGGAAATGGGTCTTTCCCTAGAAGAGTTCATGTCCCTGGGACTGGAAGCCATGCAGGGCATTGCCGACGAAATGGGCCTGTAAACCATTGACAGATTGGCTCAGGGTAGGTATAATTATTTATTGCCGCACCGAAACATTGATTTGTTTTAAGCCCTTCCTCTTTTGCAGGCGGGGCTTTGGCAGCTTTAACCGATGTTTTGTGCGGGGATAGAGGTGCTTTATATGCCGGCCAATACCATAACCAACCGTAAGGCCCGTCATGAATACCATATTGATGAAAAATTTGAAACCGGCATCGCATTGACCGGCACCGAGATTAAGTCCATCCGGGCCGGCAAGGCCAATCTGCAGGACAGTTTCGCCCGGGTTGAAAACGGGGAACTGATCCTGTACAATATGCATATCAGCCCTTATGAACAGGGCAACCGGTTCAACCACGAACCCAAGCGCCCGCGCAAGCTGTTAATGCACAAGCGTGAGATCATGCGGCTTTTAGGGCAGACAAAAGAAAAAGGGTATTCACTGATCCCATTACGGCTTTATTTTACGCGGGGCTGGGTTAAAATCGAACTGGCCCTGGCCAGGGGCAAGAAAAAGTACGACAAGCGCGAAGACATAGCCACCCGGGACGCCAAGCGGGAAATTGACCGGGCCATGAAAAGCAAGATGCAGCAGTAATTTTGGCGTATAACAGATTTTAATTATGGGGGCGAAACGGTTTCGACGGGGGAAGTTGTGGCAGGATAAGCGAGCCGGGGTTCCATCAGCCCGTAAAACGGTGGAACAGTTAATATAACTGCCAATAACGAAAATTACGCTCTAGCTGCTTAATTGCAGCTAGCATCCCACCCGCACCGGCCTGTGGAGCGGGGTTCGGGGTGTCATTAATACAGGATTACTCTTAAACCAATTCTCGGAGGTTTTAGGGGACATTCATCGAGATAGCTCCGGCGAAGCCTGGTTGTGGGCGCCAACGGAGCGAAGCCTAAAACACAACCTACGCTCGTAGAAGGTCTTGTGGCTCTTCTTTCGGACGGTGGGTTCAACTCCCCCCGCCTCCACCAATATTTACCAATTAAAAGCGAGTGTCTGTCTAACTGGAAGCATAAGTTTGCCGCTCCGGCAAGCTTATGCTTCCAGTTACAGTTTTGCCCGTTGCATTACTGAAACCACTATTAGAATTAGCGAGAAAACTTGGCTAATAGTTCGAGAAGATGAATACCTGAATGTCATATGTGGACAACATCAGTCATCTTACCTTTTACCTAAAGAACTTGTAAAATTCCATCAATCGCTTTTTTCCGTCGATAATGAAGATGTGTTAAACAATTTACTTGAAGCCTTTTACATGGATCAGGAAAAAGGCTGGACTCTGCTAAATAAAGGGAAAGTAATAGGAAGCATTGAATTTAGTATTGAAAAACTTGTTCTGGGCTTGTCTGAGAGGGGCTACGAGAAGCTTGATGCTGAAAGCAAGCTGCTTGAAAAAGAAATCTAGAATATAATCAAATGAGAAATATTTCTCTTTATCAACAGGAGATTTATCAGAAGAAGAACCAAATGATCTATGATACACGCCAAGATTCGACATGGAAACTGTCGAAAAAGAGCTTATAGAAGTTAAGAAAACGCTTAAAGACAATGAATCATTTCGACGGTTTATTGAACTGATTTTGAAATAGGCGGGATAAAGGAAAAATAATAGGATTATAATGTCTTCGGCTATGAAAGCAAGAAGAAAGGGTTATGCTAAACAACCTTTTTGCTTTCTTTATTTGATAAGATGAAATTACTTACTGAGGAGAGCTTTATGGTATGTAATATTTGCAAGAAAGGTAATGACTTTTCACCTATTCACTTAACAGAGGACCTGCAAAAAGGCTGTCCAAAGTGTAGTAAGGTCATTGATTTGATTAGCAACTCCAGTAAATATCTTGATATCTATACCATGGATCTGCTTAATTTTTTATTTGAGAATGCGCCTGTACAAATAGAAGATAAAATTTTAGTAGTTAACAGGAAGAAAATTCAATTAAAACGGTTAGATGCAGAAAGTGTAATAGAAGAGTTGCTAAAACGGTTAGACCTAACAGATAAAGTATTTGCGGGAATCGAGCAGATTGTATCTTTTTGCAACCGTGTTATTGGTTTTTTATTAGATGATTTTCTGGAGATAATCAATTCAAATCCGCAAGGATACGTAATTTATCTAATCCAAATTTTAGAATATAATCTTTTCTTAACATTCGTAATTATAGGTTATTTACAGAATAAGATTAAAGGGACCCAAATGCCCATTGGAGATGAGGATATATTTGATAATATATTAATTCGAACTTTATCTAATTTGGATATGGTTAGTGAGGATGCTTTTAGAAAAGTTTATAAAGAAATAGAAAGTTTAATAGCTCAAGATAAGGATTCGATACAAATTGCAATCCAGATGGCAATGGGATGCAAAAAAACCACAAAGAGCCTGTTGAAATAAATACCTTTCGAATTGAAAAACTAATTTGTCTAACTCGTGCTATTGGTCATATAATTTACATTCGGGATATAACCAAAAATAAAATATTTGCTAAACAAGAGATAAAAATTGATTCACGTGGACATATTAACATTAATAGACCTGATGATTTTGATCAGATATTCAAAAATCTTAGAAACATTTTTTTTGAAACAAAGATCAAAAGAAAAGATTATCCTATCCAAATAGAAGAAGAGAGCAAAGATAAAATTAATTTGTTATGTAGAATTTACCTTGGATTTGATACAAAGGATGTTTTAAATTTTAATAATATGCTATTTAGTTTCTATAGCAAAAGAGACGAATTTTTGATTGGTACTATTCAATATTTTGAGAAGCTAGCTGAAAGTATATTAGGTCCAGATATCGAAAATAATAAAGCGTTTATAAAAAATTTTTATTATTCTCCTATAATATTGAATTATTATGATGCGACAATAAAAAAAGGAAATAGGATGCTTAGGAAATGTCTCATACCAGTAGTTGATGATATTATAGCTTGTCCGGTAAGTATACTTAAATTTGCTACTATGGGTTTATATTTAGATATACTAGAAAGAAAAATTGAGAATGAACCTTTAAAGAGAGAGCTTCAGAAAGTTTATGAACAAATCGACAAAAATTTTGAAAAAAGAGTCTGCCAAGAAATCATAAATGAATTATCCGCAAAAGCAAGGAATAATGTATATAAAATCCCAATTCGGACTACTGCACGGTTTGTTACTTTGCCAAATGAAATTGATGTCCTGGCATTATATGCGGGATGAATATTTGTTATAGAATGTAAAAATCTTCCCTTTAAGCATGGTATGCAAGAGATAGGAAATGAGTTAGATGAATTTAGGAAAACAGGTTACAAAAGTATAAATAATAAGTTGAGAATTAAAATTCAATCAGTCAAAGATCATTTAGAAGTAATCATTCCATATATTGGTATTGAATTAACCGAATTAGAGAATTATGAACCTATTGGTATTATAGTGACAAATTTTTTTTCCTTTTCAAATGTGTTAAACGATAAATTATATCCAATCATTCCTTTCGATATTTTAGTTGATTGGTTAAGATCTAACAGATGGAAGGATGAAATGAATACTAATGCTATCTAATGCTTACGCGCACCAGCGATAAGACTCATGAAACATGTTTTTAGGTGAATCCCAGAGGGGAGATAACGCCCTTGCAGGAGGGCCGCAGGGAAGTCTTTACAGACGGAGCCCCCGCATATAGTAAAATAGAAAACCGGCGGGAGATATTAAACAATACATGTTTCGCGAAGCCGCCCCGTTGGTGAAAAAACATGACCGCGTGGGGGTGGCTGTTAAGGCTTATGGATACGGGTCGAAGTGAATAAAGTAAAGCTCCTGCTCCGACGGGCTGTCTTATATTGACAGTCTATATCAAAATTAATATAACTACTCAAAATCAATATATCGATAAAGGTAAAAAATAATCGCCACCTAAGAATTTTTGGGGTAGAATAATCTTTAAGGGGTGAGTGCGAATGGCTGTTGAAAGAATTTTTGATGAGATAAAAAAACTTTCTTCGGTTGATCGTTATAGACTGCGCATCATGCTTGAAACTAATGAAATTAGTGGAGATGATATTGAGGCTTCCAAGCGCGCAGCTGGGGGTTGGGCAGATATTGATGCAGAAAAGATGATTGAAGATATTTATAAAAGCCGTGATAATAGCCCTGGCAGGATGGGTGTTGATTGGTGATGGCAAAATACCTGTTAGATACCGATTGGGCAGTTTATTATCTCCGGGGTAAAAATCAGTTTGTAAAAGCTATTGATAAGTACCGCGAGGAAGGTATAGCAATAAGTACAATTTCTATCGGTGAGCTATACGATGGAATCTACAGGAGTCAAAATCCAGAACAAAAAGAAGTTGTTTTACTTGATTTTTTAAAGGGTTTCAGAGTTATTAATATAACAAAACCAATAGCACGTGTTTTTGGTAAAAGGCGTGCAGAACTTAAAAATAAGGATTTAACTGTCAGCGACCTTGATCTTTTAATTGCTTGTGCAGCAGAATATTATGATTTGAGTATACTAACTAATAACCGAAAGCACTTTAAGAAAATACCCGGCATTAAGGATATAATATCACTTGCGTGAATGAAATCTTCAGCTTTTCAAAAATTAAGGCCCAGTGGTGCATTGCAACTAGGCCCATTCATGATTAGGGCGTGGATCGGTGTAATATAAGGATATAAAGGGATAATTTTTGACTGTGCATACATCGACAAGCGGCCCGCCTCCACTATACATACAGGAGGAAAAGTTATGCCTGTACTTAACAATTATGTTGCCGGCTCCTTAGGAAACGCATCTTATAAAATGCTTGAAGACAATAGTTTTTATGGGGAAATAAAAAAATGCCCGGGAGTCTGGGCAAATGAAAGTACCCTTGAGGAATGCCGCAGGGTGCTTCAGGAAGTGTTGGAAGGATGGTTATTGCTGAAATTAAGAGACCGTGACCCATTGCCACTTATTAAAGGAATTAACCTAATTCATTGCCCTACCTTAAACCAGTGATTAACCGGCCCGTTTCCTTTGCCGATGGGCGTGGCAGTTCTAATGGCGCCGCTAAGGAATGCTTCCGCCTTGTGAACTGCCCCAGGCATATCCATGCCCAATGCCAGGCAGGCGGCAATGGCTGCGGAAAGGGTACATCCGGTGCCATGCGTACTGGTTGTGGCAATTCTGGGATTGAATATTTCTTTAAAGTAATCGCCGTTTGTCAGTAGGTCTACAGCAAACTCATCCTCGCCGGCAAACTGCCTGTGTCCTCCCTTTAAAAGCACCCATTTGGCCCCCATGTCCAGTATGCGTAAAGCTGCGTCCTGTAAACTTTCCACAGATTTAATTATTTTTCCGGTAAGTATTTCAGCCTCGTAAAGGTTCGGGGTAACCACCAGGCTTAAAGGAAAAATAGCTTTGATATAAGTTTTTATCGCATCCTCCTGTAGAAGCCTGTGGCCGCTTGTTGACACCATCACTGGGTCTACCACAAGATTCATGATCCTGTGCGTTGTAACCCGGTCGGCAACTGTCTCCACGATTTCCGGGCTGCCGAGCATGCCGGTTTTAACGGCGTCAGTGCCGATGTCTTCAATGACCGCGTCAATCTGGGCCGCCACCAGGTCCGGAGAGAGGATTTGCACTTTTTTTACCCCCAGGGTGTTCTGGGCAGTAACGGCGGTAATAGCTGAAGTACCAAACACCCGAAAATTTACAAAGGTTTTTAAATCCGCCTGTATTCCTGCTCCGCCGCCTGAATCGGATCCGGCTATGGTCATGGCGCGAGGTATACTCTGCAATTTCATTTTTATTACCCGTTTTCTTTAAAGTGATTAAACCCGCCGGGTCTAAGTTTACCTTATTCCCGGCCGGTAAAACCAGTTCTTGGTTGAGGCTTTGCTCTTTAATGGTGTCTTAAAGCTTTATTCATGTTGCGCACGGCACACATCTTACCGCACATGGTGCAGGAATCTTCAACCTCAGGCTGAGACTCGGCCCTGTAGCGGCGGGCTTTTTCAGGGTCAATGGCCAGTGCAAACATTTTAGTCCAATCCAGGTTGCGCCTGGCTTCACTCATTTGGTCGTCCCACTGCCGCGACCCCGGTATGCCCTTGGCCAGGTCGGCTGCGTGAGCGGCAATGCGCGAGGCGATAATGCCTTCCTTCATATCTTCCAGGGTCGGCAGACGCAGGTGTTCGGCCGGAGTGACATAGCATAAGAAATCGGCGCCGTTGGCGGCGGCAATGGCGCCTCCGATGGCGCTGGTGATATGGTCGTAACCAGGCGCAATATCGGTCACCAGCGGGCCCAATACATAAAAGGGCGCGCCGTGGCAGAGCCTTTTTTCCAGCAGCATGTTGGCGGCTATCTCATTGAGAGCCATGTGCCCCGGGCCTTCAATCATAACCTGGACATTCTTCTCCCAGGCTCTTTTAGTCAACTCTCCCAGCACGATTAGCTCCTGTACCTGGGAAGCGTCAGTGGCGTCTTTAATGCTTCCCGGACGGCAGGCGTCCCCCAGGCTGATGGTTACATCAAAGCGTCGGCAAATTTCCAGCAGGTCGTCAAAGTATTCGTAAAAGGGGTTTTCCCTGTTGTTTATTTCCATCCAGGCAAAGAGCAGCGCGCCGCCTCTGGAAACTATATTGGTAAGCCGGGGATTGTCTTTAAGCCTTTGCGCGGTTTCCCGGTTAATGCCGGCATGAACGGTTATAAAGTCCACGCCGTCACGGGCGTGTTTTTCCGCCACTCCCAGAAATTCTTCCGCACGAATGTCTTCCAGTTCTTTATCATAAAACCCTATCGCGTCATATACCGGAACGGTGCCGACGGCAACGGGGGAGAATTGAATCAGCTGCCGCCTGAATTGCTCCGTTTTGCCGAAACAGCTCAAGTCCATGATGGCGTCAGCCTTCATTTCCACTGCCAGGCGCACCTTTTCCATTTCGGAGGCTGCGTCGCAGCAGTCCTTGGAAACCCCCAAATTAACATTTATTTTTGTTTTTAATTCCTGGCCAATGCCGCAGGGGTCCAGGGAGGTGTGATTAATGTTGGCTGGAATAACAACACTGCCCCGGGCTATCAGGTCGCGGAGCTTTTCCCCGGCGATGTTTTCCTTTCCGGCGACAGCTTCCATTTCTTTGGTTACAACACCCTGCCGGGCCGCCTCCATCTGTGTATTGTAAGACATAAATGTTCCTCCTTTACCTGGAGCTCCAGTTTTTTAAATTCTGTCGGCAGCTAAAGCCGGCTGGTTTTTCTTGTACAACGGCCAGCAATTCTGCCGCAGCCTTTGTTACATCTGGGGCCGCGACCAAGGCCGAAACCACGGCAACGCCGGCCGCTCCGGCCGCCATGATCTGCGGGGTATTAGATTTGTTGATTCCGCCTATGCCTACCACGGGGATGTTAACAGCCCGGCAAATTTCTTCCAGGCCATTAAGTCCAATGGCCTGAGCGTCAGTTTTAGTGGGCGTGGCAAATATGGCGCCGGCTCCCAGGTAATCGGCGCCGTCGGCCTCGGCCCGCAAGGCTTCTTCAACACTTCCCACCGACACACCGATTATTTTTTCCGGTCCCCAAATACGCCTGGCCACAGCTGCGGGCAGGTCGTCCTGCCCCAGGTGCACGCCGTCCGCATCCACCGCCCGGGCCACGTCCAGCCTGTCGTTGATAATAAAGACGGCTTTTCCCGTTACTTCTTTTTTTATGGCCAGGGCTTTTTCATACAAGAGGCGGGTGGAGGCTTCCTTGGCCCTGAGCTGAATTACTCCGGCGCCCCCGGCAGCGGCCATGCCTGCCACCACCGGGTCCGGCCGGCCCAGGGAAAGCTTTTCGTCGGTAACAACATATAGGGACAAAAGTTCTTTAAGTTTGTCTTGGCCGATTTTTTTCATCAGCTAATCCTCTTTCATGGTGATCCTGGCGCCGGAGATAATTTTCTTCGGGGTAAGGTCGTAGACCTGGTCAAACAGGGCCACTTTGTAGGAACCGGGCCGCAGGGGTTCTCCCGACGCGGCTGCTTCGCCGGCAATACCGAAAGAAATCAGCGCGCCGGCGGAAGCTATTACCGGATCCGGGCAAACAGCGGCAAAGGCGCCCGTAAGGGCTGTGGACATGCAGCCCGTTCCGGTCAGTCCGCCCATCATCCGGTGGCCGTTTTCAATGAGCATGCTTCGCCTGCCGTTGGACACAGCATCAATTGCTCCGGTAACGGCTACCGTTACGCCCAATTTTTCAGCCGCCCGCCGGGCAATCTCTTCGCTTCCGGCCGGTACCCCCGCGGCGTCCACACCTTTAACGGTGGCTTCCATACCGCCTAAAACAGCTATTTCCGCGGCGTTGCCGCGTAAGATGGTTACATCTATCTCGTTGAGAATGCGCAGTGCACTTTGGGTTCTTAAACTGGTGGCGCCCGCCCCCACAGGGTCCAGCACCACGGGGATGCCCAGCTGATTGGCTCTCTTTCCGGCAATAAGCATACTCTCCACCAGCTCAGGCGTTAAGGTGCCGATATTTAGCACCAGGGCGCCGGAGAGGGCCACCATTTCCTCAACTTCTTCCCGGGCATGGGCCATTACCGGGGAGGCGCCGATGTGGAGCAAGATATTGGCGGTATCATTCATTACCACCATGTTGGTAATGTTGTGGACCAGTGGCTTGGTTTCTCTTATTTTAATTAGATAGTTAGCAATAGTTCGGAGTGTTTTTTCAATCATCGGCTGTCAATCCTTTCATAGTCTGTTTTATGGTTCATGTCTAAATTAAAACCGCATTCCCAAAGAGAATGCGGCTAAACACAAAAAATTGTTATCACATCCCTCCGCTGGTATTATCCAGTACCTGCATTTTGCAGGCAGCGCCGAATTAGCGCTCAGGTTCCAGGGTCAGCGGGTTTCTCCCGCAATCTCAGCTTCAACACAGAAGCCCCCCTTGTGTAAGTATTTAGTTTTTTAATCAAATGCGGGCAGCCAAGTTTTGCCTCCAGATCAATTGCAATCTGTATTATATTACATATGCCATGAAAAAGAAAGTGAGATTATCGGGAATTTTGTTACCGTTCTAAAAACACTTGATGCCTTAGATCTTAACAAAACATTATAAGTTGTGATTTACCTGTAATATCTTCCGGATAAAGTCGGCAGGACAATTGGGTAAGCCAACCAAGTATTTTTTGGGGTAGAATAATCTTTAAGGGTGAGTGCGAATGGCTGTTGAAAGAATTTTTGATGAGATAAAAAAACTTTCTCCGGTTGATCTTTATAGACTGCGCATCATGCTCGAAACTAATGAAATGAATGGAGATGATATTGAGGCTTCCAAGCGCACAGCCGGAGGATGGGCAGATATTGATGCAGAAAAGATGATTGAAGATATTTATAAAAGGCGTGATAACAGCCCCGGCAGAATGAGTGTTGATTGGTGATGGCAAAATACCTGCTGTGTCAAAGCGAATTTGGATGGAAGAAATCCACGATGTACCCTTAACGGATGCCAATATTGGGATAAAGTAAAATTTTTACAACCCAAAATCCGCAAAGCTTTTGAAAATGGAACTGATTAAAGAGGAGCCCGATAAAACACAAAGGTCTTTAGTGGTAACGGTGGACCTTTAATACAATGAGGACTGGAATGTAGACAGAGAGGTACAATCATGAAAGAGAGTATATTATTTCAGCTAGATATGTGCTGGCAACTTTATCTATATCATATGGACAATCTTGAGGAGGCAGAGGCGCTATGGGTATTCAATTCTGCGGGACTGCAGGTGTACAAGCAGGAAGATGGTTGGCGTATAGATTGGCCTGAAACCGAAAGTTACGAGATTGGACCCGCCCAGCATTGCGTGGACTTTGTGGCATATTATATATTGGTGGAGCACTGCATTAGATTACAATTTTGGAAATGGCACCTTAAAAAAAGAAGACATTCCTTGGCCGGGAAGTGTTGAAAAAGCCAAAGCAATAATAAACTCACTACACGATAAATGGGTTTCAAAGTTAAACGATTTGTCGGACGCAGTTTATCTGTCAAAGCAATATGCCAAATGGCCATTATCCAATAGGAGTTTTTCAGATACTGCATTATGGTTAAACGGGGAATTAATGAAAAATGCAGCGGAAATAGGTTATGGACGATTCTTATATAAAACCTGTGCAAAATAGTTTTCATATAACGAATATACATGAAAGAGCCAAACCGTATGGCGCCAGATTTGCTGTAACGGCTATTTTAAATAGCTAAAAATGTGCGCAAATGGCTATATTATTGATATAATATAGCCATAA
This sequence comes from Bacillota bacterium, assembly GCA_023439185.1. Classification (GTDB taxonomy): domain Bacteria; phylum Bacillota; class Desulfotomaculia; order Desulfotomaculales; family Desulfallaceae; genus BRH-c8a. The sequence goes on from JAEXOR010000044.1 coordinate 74,228, forward strand.
CCCATTTATGGGAGGTGTTTCTATGAAAGTCAACGCTACAGACATGAAGAATTCTTTCGGAAAATATCTGAAAAAATGCTCTGAAGAGGATATTTTTATTACGAAAAACGATCGTATCATTGCCAGGCTGAGCAGCTACAGGGACCCCTCAGAGGATTACTTTTTAGTCAAGGAAGGCAGCGCGGCATATACCTCCGGCCAAAGGATTACATATAAGGATTTCTTGAGGATTACAGAAGGTAACGAGGAAAGGTATGAATTCATAGACGGGGAAGTGTTCCTCCTGTCGTCACCCGGTATGAAGCATCAAATCATACTTGCCAATATGTTCACAGACATGGCGAATTGGTTTAGCGGGAAAAAATGCCGGGTCTTTGCGGCACCTTTCGATGTTACGCTCGAAAGCGACTACATTGATCATAGCGAGGACGGCGAGAAAAGCAAGAATGTTGTTCAGCCGGATATATTCGTATCCTGTGATTACAGCGAGCAGAGAAATGAACGTGACCGTTACACTGGTATACCGGCTCTGGTGATTGAAATAATGTCGCCTCAGACCAGGCGCCGGGATCAGGTCAAAAAACTTAATGTATATTTAACGGGTGGGGTGAGCGAGTATTGGGTTGTGGACCCCCAGAAGATGACAGTGTTCCAATATCATTTTGTTAACCAGGAACTGGATCAAGTGCTTCAATGCGATCATCCCGGCATCGTGAGATCGTTCCATTTACAGGGTTTGGAGCTAATCACGGAAAACATCTTCAGGGATTTGGAGTAAGTATTTTCCCTGCCCTGGTTTAGGGCTTAACAAGGTTGTTAGCGAAAACGACGCCCATGACGTACGGTACTACACATTTGTAAACAGCGGCCTTGTGTATGATCTGGACGTGGACACCGATGAAGCCAACCAAGGACATCTTTCTGCGTTTGTCAACTGCCGCATGACAGATGAGGACGGAAAATTTATGGGCGTTACCGGTGTGGGGCTGGAGATGGATCAGGTACAGGAGTCCACTGCCGCGATTCCGGTATGCCCCTGGCCAGGTCGGTTGCGTGGGCGGCAATGCGCGAGGCGGTTATTTATGGAAACGCTCCATAGTGACCAATATCACACCTGTTCCGTGACTTAGCAGGCTTACCAATACCGGAGACATAGACTAATATAATGCCAAAGATCATGAGAGGTAATGCAGGGGGTGAATTTATGAAGATAATAGGTTTTTCGGGAGGCCCAAGAAAGAATGGAAACACAGCGATATTATTACGCAAAGCAATGGAGGGAGCTGAAAAAGAAGGTGCCCAAACCACGGTATATTACCCTAGTAGCATGAACCTAAAAGGTTGTCAGGGATGCAATGTTTGTAAAAAGTTTGGTTATTGTGTCATGCTGGACGATATGCAAAGTATTTATAGCTCCATTAACGAGGCGGATGCTCTTGTTTTTGCTTCTCCCGTTTATATGCGGGGAATGACAGGCCAACTGAAATTAGTGGTGGACCGTCTGTATGCATATATGAATGCCGATTATTCCAGCAGAATTACTAAGAATATTAAATTTGCTTTAATATTTACTCAGCATCGGGAAGATCAAGAGGCGTTTATGCACTATTTTAAATCGGTTGCTGAAATTTTAATGGCTATAGGATTTGAATTCATCCCGGAAATATTAGTAGGTTCAGGGTTACATGATGCTGGTGATGCGAGATCCAATAATACCTTGATGCAAAAGGCTTATGAACTCGGACGGAAGATATCGGAGTAAGTGTTTATGTTGACAGTTGCCGGAACAAGATGCCGGCGAATACACCCAGAAGAATCAACGCGATCCAATCTATTATGATTACCGCTACCTCGAAAATATACTCCCGCTCAATTCCGTAGATCATTGATATTAGACAAAAGGATATTACCGTCAGAGCAAAGCAGAGAATGGCAGTCCAGCGGATGGCGTTTTGAATACGTTTACGTTCGGAAAAAACCGGCGCCAAAAAGAGAATCGAAAAAGACATAAAAATATAACCGATTTCCTCCGCCGCGATAAAGATTCCGTGGGGATTATACTGGGTTAATAATGCGATACCGTCAAATTCACCGTTTATAAGGCTTGGCTGGATAACGGAAACCTGCAAAAAATAGTTAACTATTAAAATGAATGCCGACATACACGAAAAAATCAGTGAGACGCGGCTGAATATTTTTTTGCTTCCGGATGCGTACTGGTCAATAAAAGACATAAAGATAAAGTAAGTCAGCATGAGCAGCATTGCCGGATACATCCAATAATAATCTCTGGGAAAACGTGAAATAACATCAGTATACGGATATGCTGTGCCCTGGACGGCACTAAAGGGGCCGGAAATCGGCGGAGTGCATATAGCGATTCCGAAGGTGATTATAGTGAAGGCAACCATTAAAACGGCAGAGTAGAAACCGGCTTTATATAGTATTGCCGAGTCTTTGTAATGCGGTAGTGGCACCTGATTCAGATCATGCATTATTTTCTTCTCCCTTCAATACATACTCGGTGACTTTGTCCAATTCGCTGTATAAAAGCTCCTGGGTGAGACTGTTATCGGAAAAAAACAGGGCAAGCATTCCATGCATGGCATAGATAATTGTTTTGGCGATAATTTCAACGTCCGAATCTCTGATTGTTCCGCTTATAACGAGTCCTTTGTATGTGTCGTGCCATCTGGATGTAAAGTCAAAGGGCAGAGCAGCGGCAGCTCCCGGTTCGCTGTTTAGCCGGTATGAATAGAAAAAACGGAAAACGTGCGGATGCTCCAGATAATAATCCAAATATCTACGGTTCAGCTTTTTGATGTCGTTGATACCGCAGATATTTTCCCTCTGTATGCCGCTCATATAGGCGATGATATCCCATATCATCGCTGTTTTTACCTCTAAAAGCAGCGCGTTTAGGTCAGCGAAATAATTATAGATGGTGGCATAGGAGTACCCTGCCAAATCGGCAACCTTTCTGACGGATACGCTTTCAACGCCGTCCCGCATTATAATTTCTTTTGCCGCCTGCACAAAATAGGATTTGACGCGCTCATTTTTCACGCTTTGTTTATCCATATTCATCTTATTGCCCATTGCAAGTCTCCTAGTAAATTAACACTGTATAATATTATTAACATTGTTAATTTTATTATGCAATCGGGCAAACGTCAAGAAATTTAAGCGTCAAATAGAACACACCTTGCAATAAAAACACATTTTGATATAATATACCACTTAGATTAAAAAGATGATTTAAGGATGATAGCAAGATGTATCAGGTAATTCTATTTGCGGCGCTTATGCTTACGGCATTGGTGGTGGGGATTTTTATACTGGCTTTGGGAACCCTGGGCTTAAAAAACCGCATCAAGAAAACACCAAATAACAGTCTCGCGGCGCGCTTAAAAAAAGCCGCTGTCGTTTTTGGTGTGCTGTCAGTTGTAAGCACCGGATTTGTTCTTTATACACAATACACCGCTGCTACGCCTACGATTCGGGACGAACGGGGAAATCTCATGGCGGGCAGCGTTGCGGAACTGAGACAGATCGAGCTAAACGGAAGAAAACAGTGGGTCAGCATTAGAGGGCAAAATAAAGATCATCCCGTGCTGCTGTTTTTAGCCGGAGGTCCCGGCGGAAGCCAGATGGCAGCCGTCCGGCATGATCTAACGGAGCTTGAACAGTACTTTGTTGTGGTTAACTGGGATCAGCCCGGCTCGGGAAAGTCCTATTATGCGGAGAAAATTTCAAATATCACTGTGGAAACATATATTGAGGACGGGTATGCGCTGACGGATTATCTTCGGGAAACCTTTGGGCAGGAAAAAATTTTCCTCGTTGGTGAATCATGGGGCAGCGCGCTGGGGATTTTCCTGATCGACCGCTACCCGGACGCGTATCATGCATTTGTTGGAACCGGGCAAATGGTTGATTTTGCGGAGACGGAACGCATTGATTACCAATTGGCCATGGAACTTGCAAAGGCGGCAGACGATACGGCTACCATTGAGGAATTGGAGGCGAACGGGCCGCCGCCTTATTACGGAGATGACGTAACCTGGAAAAGCGCCGTGTATCTCAACTATCTGAGCGCATACATGTCCGCCAATCCCGAAATACACAACGCCGGCTACAATACATTCCGGGATATTTTCTCTAGCGAGTACGGGCTGTTTGATAAAATTAACTACATCAGAGGTATTGTCAATACGTATGGTCATGTATATCAACAGCTATACGACATTGATTTGAGAACAGACTATTCGGAATTAAAGGTGCCGGTCTACTTTTTTGAGGGCAGGCATGATATAAATGCTCCCGTCGCGTTGGTGGAAGAGTATGCAAACGTGCTTGATGCTCCCGTGAAGGAAATCATCTGGTTTGAGCATTCCGGCCACAATCCCTGGATCAATGAAAGCGATAAATTTGTGCGGGAGTTGATTAAGTGTAGCCTCTCACCTTCCATTGCCTAAAGGCGGCGTTTCTTTTTGCTCATCATCGCGTAACGAATGTCAATGCCGCTTTCATGCGGTATGTCAGGACGACCCGTACCAATACGCCGAAAGCGGCAGACTGCTCCATATAGTGATGGGTGATGATCAATCTTCTTTCATGATGGCGTTCACCCACAGATTGGTCAGATGCACGGCGCCTCGGAAGCCGACAAGGGGCGGCTCATAGGGATATAAGCGCCATTTGACGTCGGGATTGGCGATTTGAAGCTCTGTGTCGCGCCCGGCCCATTCCAGCGCCTCGCCGCTGGCCATGAGCAGCGCTTTGCCCCGGTTTTGAATCGCCTCCGTCCACTGTGTTTCCGCGAAATAGGGGAGTTCCACCTCCGCCATGCCGGGGCTGTCGCACCAGCAAACGTCCTTGACCAGGGAAAGCTCGCCGCAGGCGAAGGAAAGGATGCCCTTCACCACGTCGGCGTGCCCGCCGGCGGATAGGCGCGCCTTCTCCGGATGCTCCCGGAGCGCATGTCGGAACACCGGCAACGCGGGAGAGAGCAGCCCTAGGGCTTCATCGCGCTGTTCATCGACAAAACTGCGGTCGGGGGATAGGCCCGTGATCCGCGCCGCCTGCTCGATCCATGCGCAGGTCCCCCGTATGCCGTAAGGTCGCTCGAACAAATACGGCGTACCAAACCGCCTTTGCAAGTGCTCCGCGGCCGGCAGGCCCTCGCGCCGGAGCACCAGATTGACATGCGCACCGCCCATCCGCTCTATTTGCTCCACCGACGTATCCGAGGTCATGACGCACAGCGGCTCCATCCCGAAGGCTCCCTCCATGATGCGGACAAGCTCGGCCGCATCCGCCTGGAAGCGGAACAGGTCCGCGCAGGAGCCGATGACATTAAAGGCCGGCCGCGCCGTCCTCTCCACGTCCACAGGCAGGGTTTGGGCCAGGGTTAAAAGCGCCTCGCGCACCGCCTGGTGCTGAGCCGTGTCAAACCCTCCGCAGGCAAAGGAAAGCAGGCGCATGTCCGGGTAATCGGGCTGCAGCTCCCGGCAAAGCGCGGGCAGGTCCGTCCCGATAACCTCCGGCAGGGCGGAGGGCAGCAGGAAAAGGACCCGCGGCTTGTCTCGGCGCGCGATATCCGCGACGGCCCGGCCCAGGCGCCCGGCGCCGCCCAGGGCAATGTCGGTTTCGTCGATGTGGGTGGAATAGAGCTTGCAAGCGTCCACAATGCCCACCCGTTCCAAGAACACGCGGCCGTAGAGCATATGCCCCATGCAGCCGAACTCCAGCAGCGCGGCGCCGCGGATGGGAGCCAGCGTCCACAGCGTGCCCATGCGGCCCGAGGGAACCGGTTTGAATTTATACAGACCCATGCCCGACACTCCTTTCTCCCGCCGCGGCGGTTTCATCCTGGGTGCGCAAAAGCTTCTGCAAAAGGCTGATTGTCCTTTCATATCCGCACCTGCCGTACAGGTCGGACAGGTAGGGTACCCGGGGAATCCGCAGCCTGGCGCCGGGCAGTTCCCCCAGGCACAGGTCCGGGGCAAGACTTTCCAAAAGCGGCGCGGCCGCGGGGTTGTTGACCAGATGGCAGACATACGGGTCAAACCCCAGCGTGTTGATGACCTGGGCCCAGCTTTTATCGTCCGGCCAGAATTCCTCCAGGTGCAAAAGCAGCGGCTCCATGCCCAGGGCCGCCAGATAGGCCGTCAGCGGCAGCTCCCGGAGCAGGCCGACGCGCGCGCCGGCATAACGCAGGCCGGAAAGCCTCTGGCCCGCCTGTTCCTGCAGGGAAAGGGCCTCCTGCCGCTCGCAATCCCATTCATCTTCCCAGTGGAACCCCAGCTTCCCGGCGACGGCGGAGTAAAGCGCGTCAATGGCCGCCGGGTCATAGGCGCTGTGCAAAGGGAAAGCGGGCGTGCCGAAGGCTTGCGCCATGTCCGCGGCCAGCGGAGCGGTAAAGGGCGAAAGCACCAGGTTGGCCGCCGCGTCGGGCGCCGCCAGAAAATCCCCGAGGCTGGAACCCGGCGCCAGGCAGCGCAGGGTAAAGCCCCGCTCCTGCAAAGCGCGCAACAAAGGCGGCAGGGGGATATGCTCTTCGTCCGGGCCGCGCCCCAGCACATTGACGACCCGGGGCCGGACCGCCCCGGGTTCCATCAGTGAGCCGATGGCTTGGAGGGTTTTCCAGGAACCGGAGGGAAAGCTGTTGCCCTTGAAATGCCCCAGCATGACAAAGGCCAGCCGCGCCGACAGCCCGGGCTGCGCCTCCCGGACGATGCCCTCGATGTCCTCGCCCATCAGGTCCGGTACGCAGGTGCCAATTAGCAAAATGGCTTGCGCTCCCGCCCGGTCCATTTCCCGGAGCGCCTCCAGCAGCCCCTTGCGGCAGCCGAATACCACCTCCTGGGCGTCCGGCACATACATCCAGTGCAGCTCCCCGTGCCTGCGCTCCGGCTTTGGCAGGACGACGCGGCTGTAGGTGGCGCATTCCGGCGTACCGATCACCAGGGAGGACAAACCCCGTATGTTCCCCGCCAGCGCCAGCGCCGCATGCAGGGGGCAGTGGCTGCCCGGAAAGGCGCAGGGGGTCAGGAATTGCACCCCCGCGTTGGATTTTACGGCGGACAGGCGTTTGAGATGCCCGAAATCCGTCACGGGCGCGCACCTCCCGCCGTTTCCCGGGTCAAAAGCTCCGCCAGCCCGCGGTAATGCGCCGCCAGATCCGAATCGGGATAAGCCTCCACCGCGGTTTTGCCTTGCGCCTCGGCCTGCTGCACCAGGGGATGCCGGGGCAGGCGGTAAAGGACCGGCGCCTGAATCTCCGCCGCCGCTTTGTCCACCAGCTCGTCTTCATTTTCGATGTTTTTGGCGTTGAGGATCAGCCCCCGCAGCGTCGCGTATCCGCGTTTGCCGAAGCTTTTGACCGCGCGGGCGATATTGGCGGCGGCATAGAGCGACATCATCTCGCCGGAGGTCACGACGCACACCTCGTCGGCGTAGCCGCCCCGGATGGGCATGGCGAAGCCGCCGCAGACCACGTCGCCCAGCACGTCATAAAGCACCAGGTCCGGCTGATAAATCTCGTAGGCGTCCAGCTCGGCCAGCTTTTCAAAGGCGGTGATAATGCCGCGTCCGGCGCAGCCCACGCCGGGCACCGGCCCGCCGGATTCCACGCACAGCACGCCGGCGGCGCTTTTGACCACCAGGTCGGCAAGCGACGCGCCGCCCTTTTTCCGCAGGGTATCCAGCACCGTGGGGATATTTTTTCCTCCGGTCAGGCTGCGGGTGGAATCGGCCTTGGGGTCGCAGCCGATTTGCATGACGGTGAGGCCCATGGCCGCCATGGCCGCCGCTACGTTGGATACGGTGGTGGACTTGCCGATGCCGCCTTTGCCGTAGAACGCAATCTTCTTCATTCACATATCCTCCCGGTCCCTGATGAGATTATAGGAGATGCAGGCCGGCCGGCCCGTGCGGGGCTCCGTCACAACCTCGGCGTCGATACGGAAGGTATCCCTGAGGACCCCGGCGGTGATCACCTCTTCCGGCGTGCCGTGGCGGATGATGCCTCCGGAGCGGATGGCGACAATGTAATCGGCAAAGCGGGCCGCGAGGTTCAGATCGTGCAGCACCATGGCAATGGTGCAGCTTTGCTCCCGGTTGAGCCGGTATAAAAGCTCCAGCACCTCCAGTTGGTAGGACAGGTCGAGATAGGTGGTCGGCTCATCCAGCAGGATGAGATCGGTCTGCTGCGCCAGGGCCATGGCGATCCAAACCCGCTGCTTCTGCCCGCCGGAGAGATTATCCACCAGCGTGGTTTCAAACTCCGTCAGCTTGGTGACCGCCAGCGCCCACGCTATAATCTCCTGATCCTCCGGCTTGAGCTTGCCAAAGCCCCGCCGGTGGGGAAAGCGCCCGCAGGATACCAGCTCGCCCACGGTCAGCCCGCCCGGAGCCTGCGGGGATTGGGGCAGGATGGCCATCCTTTGCGCCACCGCCCGGGTGGAAAGATGCCGGATGTCGGCCCCGTTTAAGTACACCATGCCGCCCCTGGGCTTCAGGATGCGCCCCACGGCCTTGAGCACCGTAGATTTCCCGCAGCCGTTCGGCCCGATGATGGCCGTGATTTTTCCCCGGGGGATCCGCAGATCCAGATCGCCCACCACCAGGTTGCCGTCATAGGCGACGGCCAGATTTTCCGTTGCAATGCTGTGCATATTTCATCCCGCCTTTATTTAATGCTCGCTCTTGATGAGCAGGTATAAAAAGTAGGGCGCGCCCACAATGGCCACCACAATGCCGGTGGGGATCTCCGCGGGCTGGACGACCACCCGGGCGATGGTGTCCGACACCGAAACCAGCACCGCCCCGGCCAGGGCGCAGGCGGGAAGGGACAGCCGATGGCGGGGCCCCACCAGCCGCCGGGCCAGGTGGGGCGCGATCAGCCCTACAAAGCTGATGCTGCCGCTGACCGCCACACAGGACGCCGCCAGCGCCACGGCGGCCGCCAGCAGGCGGCGGCGCTCCCTTTCCACCGCGGCCCCCAGGCCGCAGGCGACGTCGTCGCCCAGATTCAGCACATCCAGCGTGCGGGCCTTTGACAATACATAGGGGATCAGCAGCAGGAGCCAGGGCAGCAGCGCCAGCACGAACTTCCAGTTGGAGCCCCAGATGCTGCCCGCCTGCCAGGAGGCCACAAAATTAAACTGCATCTCGTCCAGCCTGACCACCAGTACCGTGGTCAGGGCGGCAATGCCCGCCTGCATTGCAATGCCGGTCAGGATCAGCCGGAGCGGCGCGATGCCCGACTGCTGCTTGTAAGCAAGGGCGTAAATCAAGAGCGCCGTAACCCCGGCGCCTGCCAGAGCCAGAAAGGGCAGGGTAAAGACCGACAAGAAGGACTGCGCGCCGAAAAAGAGCACGAACAAGATGACCGTCAGGCCCGCGCCCGCGTTGATGCCCAGCAGGCCGGGGTCCGCCAGCGGGTTGCGGGTCACGCCCTGGATGACACAGCCGGAAAGCCCGAGCCCCGCGCCCACCAGCATGGAAATCACGATGCGGGGCAGCCGGAAGCCGAACAAAATCAGGTTTTCCTGATCCGTGCCGCCGCCGAACAGCGTGCGCAGCGTATCCGGCGGGGACAGCTTGGAGTAGCCGGTGTTCATGCTGACGATGAAGGACAAAATCAGCAATATGGAAAAAGCCAGTACGATGACGGTATTCCGGACCGCCATTTTCCGTTTGTATGCTTCGTTTTTGCTATGCCGCGGGTTCACCATCCGGCCCTCCTTTCCCGGCGGGCCAGGTACAGGAAGAAGGGCACGCCGAGCAAGGAAATGACGGCCCCCAGCGGCGTTTCAAAGGGCGGATTCAACATCCGCGCGCCCAGATCCGCCAGCACCACCAGCAGGCCCCCCAGCACCGCGGAGGAAGGGATGACGAAGCGGTAATCCATGCCCGCCAGGAATCGCGCCAGATGCGGCACCATCAGCCCCACAAAGCTCACCGCGCCCACCACCGCCACGGAAGCGCCGGCCAGCATCAGTACGGCGACGGCGCAAAGCGTCTTGACCAGCGCGGTGTTCAGCCCCAGGCCCTTGGCCACCTCCTCGCCCAGGCTCAGCACGGAGATGGAACGGGAAAGGGCGACGGCGCCCAGCAGCGCCGCCGCGATCCACGGGGTGATGATCCGAATCTGCGCCCATTGGGAGCCGGCCACGCCGCCCGCCGTCCAGAACATGATGTGCTGCGCCACGTCAAAATACAGGGCCAGGCCCTGGCTGAGGGCGGCCAGCAGCGCGCTCACCGCCGCGCCCGCCAGCACCAGCCGCATGGGGGTCGCCCCGCCGCGCCGCAGGGAGGCGATGCCGAAGGTGAGCGCGGAGCCCATTGCCGAGCCTAAAAAGGCAAACAGGATGAGCCGCAGATAGCCCAGGCCGGGGAAGAAGGCAAAGCAGATGGACAGGGCGAAGCCCGCCCCGGCGTTGAGGCCCAGCAACCCTGAATCCGCCATGGGATTGCGGGTCACGCCCTGCATGACGGCCCCCGCCACGGCGAAGGCCGCGCCCACCAGGGCGCTGGCAATGACCCGGGGCAGGCGCAGGTCAACCACGATCAAATGATGCGTATTCTGCGCGTCGAAATTAAAAAGAGCGTCCCAAACCGTGGAAAACGGAATTCCCGCCGCCCCTTTCGTAATGGAGAACGCCATGGTTAGGACCAGCAGCCCCGCGCCGGGTACGATGATCAGCCAGGCCGCCCCCGCCCGGCCTTTCTTTTGATTATTCTGCATTTCCTGAACCGCTTGCGCCGGTTCGTTTGCTTGTCTCGTCAAATGGCTGCCTCCCGCCGCAACGCTGCCGGTGTCTTTGCAAGACAAGCCGGGCGCAGGCCGTCAGAACAGGCTGCGCCCGGCTTCCAGGCATTGGTTTCCGGCTTACCCGGAATAGAGCTGCACCAGTTTTTCGGCCGTAAGGCGCATGGCCAGGGGCCCGAAGGTGTTCATTCCTTCATCGAAATAGTAGATTCGCCCGTGCTTCACCGCGTCAAGGGACTGCCATACCGAGGAAGACGCCAGGCTTTCCACGAAGGCCGCGGCGGCCTCGTGATTGTGCTGGAACACGATGTAATATGGATCCATCCCGGCCACGGCTTCCAGCGATATGGTCTCATAGGTGTCCGGGTAGCCCTCCGGTCTGGCAAGGCCGAAGGTTTCGTAGTACGCCGCATTGCCCCGGGTGATAAAGTCCTTGCCGTCCGTGCGGAAAAGCGTGAACGTCCTGCCGGGGTACCGGGCCGTCGCTTCTTTCGCATTGGAGATGATTTTTTCGATTTCCGCGACGAGGCTTTGCGCTTCGGTTTCCTTGCCCACGATTTCGGCGCAGTCCAGAAGCTGCTCCTGCCATAACGCGGCATAATCGAGCAGCACCACCGGCGCGATCTGCACCAGCTGATCGTAGGTCTTATCAAGCCCTCCCTGGGTGGAGAAGGTCACAATGACATCGGGCTTCGATGCCAAAACCGCCTCAAGATTAATCTCCCGCGCGCTGCCCAGATTGATGATTTCCACACCTTCCAGATAAGGTCCGAACATTTCGGATTTTTCCAGCGCATACGTTTGCCCCAGTATATTCCCAATGGCGGACGCCGTGGGCGGCGTGCCGAGCAGAAGGAAGTGTTCCATATAGAATGTGTGGAGCAGAGTGATGCGTTCCGGCTGCTTTTCCAGGACGACCTCGTGTCCGGCCGCGTCCGTGATGGTCCTGGGCCACGCGGCCTCTTCCGGAGCTCCGCCTGTGGCCGCCGCGGGCAGGGTGCTTGTATTTTCCGCAGGCGTTCGGGTGCAGCCCGCCTGGATGCCTGTCAAAAGGGCAAGGAAGGCGATTAGCCACATCAGTTTTTTAATTGGTTATCCCTCCTGTCAATGTGTAACTCAATGTTGAAAATGAGTTTCATTATCAGAAGATAGTATAGCAAAGTATAACGCATATTGGAATGGACATAATTACAATCTGCATGGACTTTTGCCGAAGCGCCTCCGTTTAGGCCGGCTCATCGGGTTCCCGGATCATACAGTGTTCCATGGATTCTCTCTGGCTTTTTTGCGGAATTCCGTGGGGGACAGACCGGTTTGTTTCTTGAACAGTCTGCTGAAATAGAAGGTGTCCGTATATCCCGCGTACTCGGCCACCTGCGCTATGGGGCAGTCGCAGGTCCTGAGCAGCTCTTTCGACCGGCGGATGCGGCACTCGGTCAGATAGCGGATTGGGCTTAGCCCGGTCTGCCGTTCAAACAAATAGGCGAACCGGCGCCTTTCCAACCCGAATTGCGCGGCTATTTTTGCTATGGATATCGGATTGGCGCAGTTTTGGCGGATGTACTCCACGGCCCGGGCCATTAATTCGGTGTTGTCGTCATGAAGCTGCCTTTGGGCCGCAATGATCATTTCTTCCAGCAGGCTCATGAACAGGACCTTCGACTTCAGTGCCGCCATGCCGCCCGGCGCGGCATAGCTTTGGTGAAGCTTTTCGAGCAGGTCCGCAAGCCTGGTATTGATTCCCGTGACAATGAGAAAATGTTTATTAAAAAGCGGAAACCTCGGTATGTCTTCTTGGGGTATCTGGTAATGAATCAAGGCGTACCGCCAATTGGTATTGCCGATTACTGCCTTGGATACCGGCATATCCGGCCCGGCGTGAAGGACCACGCCGGGCTCCAGCACATAGGACGTGTCGTTTAGGGTATAACGGGCGCTCCCGGCCAGGGGAAAAACAAGCCCCGCGCCATCCCGGTTGGTTCTCAAGCCTGTTTGCCTGCCTCCGGGCGGGATGGAGGGGGCGAAAATGTCAAAAAACGCTACGGGCGCCCGCGCGTAATATTCCACAAGCTGATTGAGGCTGATTCCCAATGCTCACACCTTCCCGGGACTGCTTATTTTTTCATTTCTTTGTTCTGTTTTTTTGGCCTGGCAGCTTTTGTAACGGCCAAAAAACTGCACCCGGTGGTCTCCCACCATTGCGCAAAAGCGCATAGGCTTCGTTGGTCGTGATGTGCCTCCCAACGTGATTTCCCTTTTGCTCCGCCGTTTTGCATAGGATATCCGGCCATTTCAATGGCTTATTGAAATGCAGTTTCAGTATAAATGTTTGGCGTGTGTTTTTCAATATGTTTGAACAACTTGACGGCAAAAGTCCATGAAAATTGTAAGAAGCAGAGCGGTCGGGGCATACTAACCTCTAACCTTCGAAAAGGAGAATGGGTCTGCCGGCCGAATTTAAGATAAAAATACAAGTGTAGTTGTTAATGGCAGGTAATGCGTATGAAAATTCCGTTTCTTATATTTGTTGGTATATGTCTAATAGCGTTTGCCTTTTGGCAAAACAACAGTATAGTTATAACAGAGTCGGAATACGCCGGCTCAAAAATACCAAAGGAATTTGACGGTTATGTCATTGCCTATATTTCCGATTTGCATAATAAAGAATTTGGCAAAAATCAAAATACATTACTAAAAGAATTAGAGGATACGCGTCCGGATATTATTGTGGTTACCGGTGATTTGATTGACCGGCGAAAATACAATTTAATCGTTGCCATGCGTTTTATTGACGGCGCGGTAAAAATCGCTCCCGTGTATTTTGTGTCCGGCAATCATGAAGCATGGTCAGATAAATACCCAAGCATTAAAAAAAGCCTGGTCGACGCAGGCGTTCATGTGCTCGATGACTCTATGGCCGAGTTGTCTGCCGGAACTGGAACCATCAATATATTAGGGCTGCAGGATCCCGATTTTCTTACATCCGGCTATATGGAAGGGACAGATATTTCTATATTATCGGAGCATTTGAATCAATGGTCGTCGAATCAAGAGTTTCAGATTTTACTTGCCCACAGGCCGGAGCTTTTTGAGTTGTACGCCGAAAACAATATTGATTTGATTTTTTCCGGCCATGCCCACGGCGGCCAGTTCCGGCTTCCTTTTATAGGGGGCTTGGTGGCGCCGGACCAAGGTTTGTTTCCCAAATACACAAGTGGATCTTATACGCAAAATGGTTCCACTATGTTTGTGAGCAGGGGGTTGGGAAATAGTATTATTCCGATTAGAATTTTCAACAGGCCTGAAATTGTGGTAGTCTCCTTAAAATCCCGCGTCCCTTAAACTTTCCGCATTTTCTTTTTACGGGTTGACCAACCCAAAAGATCATAAACAATTCAGTAAGCGAAAAACGCCTCAACAAATTGAAATAAAGCAAATACTATTGCCACGGCGGCCCACAAACCGGTTATTACTTTAGTGAAAACCAGAAGCAACAATAAAATTCCGATGGCTACTCTGATTGCTCGATCGGTATTACCCAGGTTGGGCTTCCGGTTCAGTTCCACTTTTTCGAACCAACCCCTTAATTTACGCGTATTTTAAATCGATCTTATTATTTAAAAACTTCTTTATATTTATTCGGTATCTTTAAAAGCGCGCTTTTCCTGCTGTCAGCATTGGTAATAATCGGCCCGAATGCCAGCGGTTCCTTGTAATCAAAATTTATGTTTTTAAGGAGATATACTTCTATTAATAAAAATTGTCTGTTTACGCAAAATAGCAGAAAACTTTTTATTACACACTTATAGTTTTAATTTGCTAAAAAGGTGTGAGTAATTAGGTGTACAAGCAGCGTAAACATAAACTTCTTGCCGCCAGCCTTGTATTTTGTATAATACTGGCTGGTATTTACATTTCAGCAGGTTTTAATAAGCCAATTACTGTTTTAGCCATTCAGGATAAGACCGTGGTAATTGACCCCGGTCACGGGGGACTTGATTATGGCTGTGCATACCGGGAGCAAATAAAGGAAAAGGACGTGACCCTGGCGGTGGCCCGTGAGTTGGCTCAAATGCTGGAGAGCCAGGGCGCCGCTGTTAGGCTTACCAGAGACGGGGACAAGCAGCCCGGCCAAAATTTTTTCTTTTGGCGGCGCAAAGACGGCCTGGATGAGCGGATTGCGGTGGCGGCAAAAAATAAAGCGGATATTTTCATAAGTCTGCATATCAACTCCTCACCCAGAACCAACAAAGCCGGGGCGGTGGTGTTCCATAACCAGGACAAACCATTGGACGGACATCTGGCGCAAAACATCCAGCGGGAGTTAAAGCACATCCCGAATATGGTAAAACGAACTAGCCATGTCAGGAACTACTATATATTAAATCATCTGGATATGCCCGCGGTGGTGGTGGAACTGGGGTATATTTCAAGTCCCAAAGACCAGCGGCATCTGGCTGACGCCGCTTACCGCAAGCAACTGGCCAGCTCGATCTGCGCGGGGATAGTCAATTATTTTGATGACGCGCCGGAAGCAAACTTATCGGTAAGCCCGGTTAACCCGACTCCCGTTCCGGACGGCGACATCCGGATCAACGAGGTCGATTACGACATTAAAGGCATCCGGCCTAATTTATATTTTGCGCCCCAAATCAAGACCGGACTTTTCATGGCCGCAGAAGAAATGGACCCGGTGGATGAGGCTGTTACTTCGGTGGAGGAGGTGGCCCGCTCGGCGCTGGAACAGTTGACCCAGGGCCCCAGGCAATCCAAGGACCTGCGCCCCTGCATGCCCGAGGGCATTGCCTATAAATCCCTGCGGATATCCGGCCCCCTGGCTGTGGTCGACCTGGCCAACGACAAGCCGGGTTGTATAGGCAGCGAAGAGGAATGGATTACCGTCAGTTCAATTGCCTATACTCTTTTTGAACTGCCTGCCATCCAGCAGGTGCAAATACTGATTAACGGGCGGCAAAGCAAGACCCTGGCCGGACACATTGATATCAGCGAACCCCTTAGCCGCAGTAAAATGCCGCTGACCAAAGTTGCCGGGGGGATCATGGAAGGCAAAAAAGCTAAAGTGGCCGTTGTGATAGATGATTTCGGCCAGAGCAACCCCGGCGGGGCGGAAGAAATACTCTCCATCGACAGTCCTTTAACCTTTGCCGTTATGCCAAATGGTGATTATTCACGCCGACAGGCCATACTGGCCGCGAAGCGGGGGTACGAGGTAATCGTACATTTGCCCATGCAGCCGCTGAAAGGTAAACCCAGCTGGCTGGGACCCGGCGCCATAACCGCCGGCATGAATGCGGACGAAATCCGCCGCATAGTGCGCCGGGATTTCGCCCAGGTGCCCTATGCCAGTGGATTCAATAACCATATGGGCTCCCTGGTTACCGCCCGGGAGGAACTAATCCGCCCGGTGCTGGAAGTGGCCAGGGAAGAGGGTTTTTTTGCACTGGACAGCGTAACGTCGGCTGAATCAAAAATTATTCCTCTGGCGCAAGATATGGGCATCGCGTATACCAAAAGGGACGTGTTTCTGGACGATATCAAAAGTGAAGTCCACATCAAAAAACAGCTTGCCTTACTGGCGGATGAAGCCCTGGCCCGGGGCAGCGCCGTGGGCATCGGGCATGTGGGTTTGGGCGGCGAGAAAATGGCCCGGACGCTGAAGGAAATGATGCCGGTAATGGAAGCCCGGGGAATTGAATTTGTCTACCTGTCGGAGCTGGTATATTAATCATAGTTAACTTCCGGAGGAGGGATCCCATGAAGAAAATGGCCATGATCATAGTCGTATTATTTTTAGCATTACTTTATCCATATGCTGCTGCCGCGGCGGAGCATTTGGCAGTTAAAAAACCCCTCCAGTTTAAAACCATTGCCATTGATCCCGGGCACGGAGGTTACGATCCCGGTGCAATTTGGGGGGATATTTATGAGAAGGATATTAACCTGATGATCTCCAAAAGGTTGATCAAACGCCTTGAAGCCCAGGGAGCTAAGACAATACTAACCCGCAACGGCGATTATAACCATGCCATTGCCGGACTGCACGGGCGTAATGCCAAGCGCTACGATTTAAACCAAAGGATTAAACTCATTGAATCCAACAAGGCCGATACTGTAATTACTATTCACGTGAATAGTGTGCGAAAAAAATCATACGAGGGGGCGGAAGCTTTTTATCACCCCAAATCTCAAGCGGGTGAAAGGCTGGCTTTGGCCATTCAAGAAGAACTTAAAACCATTCCGGGAATGAAAAAGAGGATTGCTAAAATTAGCAACTGCTATATGCTGTGCAATACCAAGGCGCCTGCGGTGCTTGTGGAAGTTGGTTACTTAAGCAATCCCCGCGAAAGAGAGCGTTTGCAAGACCCCCGATATTTGGATACCCTGGCCCAAAAAATAACCGATGGGATAGTAAACTATTATATTGCACCGGATGATGGTTTAAACCAGGGATTTTTGCATGACACAGCTTCCAGTATTAGCTTTTTAGTAAAGGTATTGGGGCACACGTTTTATACCGATGAAAATTTTGAGACCAGGTGTAATTGCATCATGGATTAAAATGCAGCTTATAAATCATTTATTTCAAGCATCAGGCAACATCAGGCATATCTATTTGCCTAAAATATGTAACTTAACCAGGGAAAAAACCACTGAAGATGGTTTCCCCGGGCTCAAGGTTGATTACAAAATTGATAGTGGTGGTAGGGTTTATGTATATAGTCAAGTCAAACGCCGCCGCCTCCCGTCTTGTCCCGGATGAAAATTGCAAATCATAAGGGATGCGTGCTTTTACAAGCAGCGCCTGAATGGCGAAAAGCTCGTTCAGCTTGATAATATCGGCATTTAATATAGCCTTGAATAATTTGTTGGTTAGTAGAATTTGAAATTCCTTGAAGAAGTCTGTCATGAATCAGCCTCTTTTTCCGGTTTGTTATGGATATTATATGATTTTTAAACTTTCATGTGAGTTTAGTTTTATCCAGGTAAAATAAGTAAAAAGGATTTAAACCCCTGTGTTTAAGTCCTTTTGCTTTGTTAATTATTTTGTTAAACTAAAATCAAAGCACCGGGTTATTTCGGAGGAATGCGAGGACGGGAGAACTTGCAATATACGCTGTTGTTTTTGGAAGGGATTATCACGTTCATATCGCCTTGCCTTTTGCCGATGCTGCCCATATACATATCTTATTTTGCGGCCGGTAAAACGGATAAAAGGAAAACACTGCTCAATGCAATTGGTTTTGTTTTGGGTTTTACCATTGTTTTTGTTGCCATGGGCGCTTTTGCGGGGACAGTGGGAGGTCTGATCCGGTACACAACGGTTGTTAATGTTGTGGCCGGCTTGATTATGATTGTGTTTGGCCTGAATTTTTTAGGGGCATTTAAGGTAGGATTGATAAACCGTACAAGCAACAAAAATGCGGCTATTAAAAACCTGGGTTTTTTTTCATCCATGCTCTTTGGAATTGTGTTTTCCATCAGTTGGACACCGTGCGTGGGCGCGTTTTTGGGCTCTGCTTTGTTTATGGCATCCCTTGGCGGCTCATCATTGCAGGGTATCTCCATGCTGCTGGCGTTTTCGTTGGGGTTGGGCATCCCATTTATCGCCAGCGCATTATTGGTTGACCAGTTGAAAGGCACCTTCGATTTTATTAAAAGAAATTATCAAACCATCAATTTCATATCAGGCGGTTTGCTTATTATCATTGGTATACTGATGGCAACCGGGTATATGGGATACTTTCTTTCACTTTTAACTTTTTAAGGAGGATGAGGATGTAATGGACAAAAATGCAAAAACATTAACGCTAATCACATTGTTCGTCTTGTTTATCGGCACGGCTGTTTTCGCATATAACAAACTGGGCCAGGAAGTATCGCCGCAAAACAATATTGATGCTGCCCAAAACAAGGAGGAAGACTCTCAGAACAACCGGGATGAGCAAAAAGAAAAATTAAAAGCGCCTGATTTTACAGTTTTAAACGTCGATGGAAAAGTCGTGCAGCTGTCGGACCTGTTTGGCAAGCCCATTGTGCTGAACTTTTGGGCCAGTTGGTGCCCTCCATGTCAGAGTGAAATGCCTGAATTCAACAGGGTATATGAGGAAGTTGGGGATAATATCACGTTTATGATGGTGGATATCGTGGACGGGCAGCGCGAAACCAAAGAAGACGGCATGCAGTATATAAAGGAGCAGGGTTTTTCATTTCCCGTATACTTTGATACCGAACAGGACGCCGCTAATACGTACGGTATAGGGCCCCTACCTACAACAATTTTCATTGACCGGGACGGCAATATTGTTACAGGAGCACAGGGCGCGATTGACGAGGCAACCTTGCGTAAGGGAATTGAGCTCATCAATTGACAAGATTTACCCTATTTTAAAAAGTTCTTGCTCCGGATCATTTTTTCCACAAGCGCCAGCGTGGCGGCATCCGCGGGCAGTTTTCCGGCGGCTATGAGCGTTGCAATGCCGTGGACCAGCCCCCAGCAATAAAGAACCATATTATGTTTACAACGTAAACATAAGGAGGGATCATTATGAAAGCCAGCGTCATATCGGACGGTGAATTTAAGACGGAGATGTTTAACCGGCTTGAGAAACTGGTGCAGCGCTGCCTCGAAGAGCGGAACTTTGAAATAACCGCAAAGCGGCTTGGCAGGGAAGAGTTGGCGTACTGCATGGGCTGCTTCGGCTGTTGGATCAAAAAACCCGGGGAGTGTGTCATCAACGACGCGATGGCGGAAGTCAACCGCAATACAATGACCAGTGACGTTGCGATTTATCTATGCCCGATTGTTTTTGGTCAATTTTCAGCAAATTTGAAAAATGCGATAGACCGGTGGATACCGAATATGCTGCCGTTTTTCGAGAGCAGGCCGGACGGTTCTACGATGCACCCGGCGCGGTATGAATCTTATCCCCGTGTGATCTTGATCGGTTACGGCGATGATCTTTCTGAAGAGGATGCCCGTCTTTTTACCGATATAACCAAAAAGCACCGCAGAAACGTCGAGGTCCTGATATACGGTGGAGATGACAACAAAACGGCGGAAGTACTGAAATCCATTGAATTTAAAAGAGTAGGGGGACAGTTATGAACAGGGAAAAACGTGTCGTGGTGATTAATGCCAGTCCCAAAACGGCTGGCCAATCCGCCTCGGGATATCTGGCCTCTTATGCCTGGGATCTATTGAGCGGCGACAGCCTTGAAGTTAAAGTTTTCAGCGTCCGGGAGAGCATAAAAAATAAACAAACGGCTGAGGTGTTTAAATATATGACCGGGGCCGACGCGCTGATCATCATTTTTCCGCTTTATGTCTTCTGCCTGCCGGGCATCCTGATGCGTTTTCTGCAGGATTATCACAATCATGTGGGATCGTGCCCGGACAGGGATAAAAAAGTTATTATTTACGCCGTTGTCAACTGCGGATTTCCGGAACCGGGGATCAATACGGAGGCGGTGCGCGTTATCGGCAGCTTCAGCGAAAAAATCGGCGTCGAGTTCCGTTTCGGCGTGATGATCGGCGGAGGCGGTATGCTGATTGGAGCGCAGGGCTCACCAATGCTGAAAAAGACGATGTCCGATATTGAAGGTGCTTTTGCCCGGATGAAGGAGGAAATCGTGAGCGGCCGCCGTGGGCCGGTGGAAAATATCGAGACCAGCGTCAGATTTCCGAGAATGCTTTATCGTTTTATGGGCGATAAACAATGGATTTCGTCGGCACGGAAGAACGGCTTGAAGAAAAAAGATTTATATGCCAGGCCCTATGCCCGATAATATTGAAACAGTGTTAATTATTAAAGATAGGGGTTATGCCCCTGTCTTTTTTTCATGTACAATAAAGCGGAGGGGGGATTTCCATGCCGAAAACGCCTGTTAAGATCCTGATCTTTATCGTTTCCACGGCGGCTTTGCTGCTGGCCGGTTTTGTCGGAGCGCTCATGACCGCCATGGCCGGCGGAGGTTTGTTTTACACACCATTGGTGATGATCGTTACCGTGGCCCTGATTGTCTTTGTGTTTCTGAAGGTGTTTATGTCGATTAAACCCCGGTTGTATAATATTTTATTATTTTCATTGCTGGGGATTTGTGTCCTGGCAGCCGGCGGTTATGAAATAAACAGGGCTTATCACAACAGTTTTGCCGGAGTTAATGAGCAGGGGGTCAACCTGGAGCTGTACAAGCCTTTTGCGGAGAATACCAGAGCGGTAAGCCTGGAGGAAGATGCTACTTTGAAAATGATGGACAATCTGCCTCGTTTGGACGGAGCCACGGCTTTGTATCCATTGTATTCCGCCTTTGCCCGGGCTGTTTATCCCGCCGGGGATTATGACATCTATGCGGGAAAAGACCATGCCGGCCGGCATGGTGAAGGCGAAGTTGCGTGCAGCACTACCACCGGCGCCTATACAAGACTGATGAGTGGTGAAGCGGATATTATTTTTGTTGCCCGTCCGTCGGAGCAGCAACTGGCGGAAGCGCACAGCATGGGTTTGGAGCTGAAATTAACACCCATTGGAAGAGAGGCTTTTGTGTTTTTTGTGAACGCCAAAAACGAGGTGAACGGCCTCAGCACTGCTCAGATCCAGGATATTTATGCCGGTAAAATTACCAACTGGCGGGAGGTCGGCGGCAGCAACGAAAAGATCAGGGCTTTTCAGCGTCCGGAAAACAGCGGCAGCCAGACCATGCTGCAAAAGCTGATGGAGGGCAAAGAACTGATGACCCCGCCCAAAGAAGACGTGGCCGCGGGGATGGGGGACATCATCGAACAGACGGCCAGTTACCGGAACTATAAAAATGCCATTGGCTACTCTTTTCTCTTTTTTGCCACGGAAATGATTCAAAATAACGAAATAAAACTGCTCGAGGTGGATAACGTTAAACCTGACAAAACTACCATTGCCGGCGGCGAGTATCCGCTGGCAGCCGAATTTTATGCCGTTACCGCCGGCAGCGATAATCCCAACATTGATAGATTCATAGCCTGGATCCTTTCACCGCAAGGACAATACCTGGTGGAAAAGACCGGGTACACTGCAATTTATACACCATAGCCGGGAGGGTCATTTTTTACGAACAGTTTCTGATAGAATCGGGATGAATAAATTATAGGCGAGGGGTATTTTATGATTGAAGTTCGGAACATGACAAAAAAATACGGCAAACTGGCGGCCAACGACAATATTACCCTGTCTGTGGAGGGCGGCGAGCTGGCTGTGCTCCTCGGGCCGAACGGCGCGGGCAAGTCGACGCTGATCAAAAGTATTTGCGGTCTGCTGCGTTTCCAGGGTTCCGTGACCATTGGCGGGTATGAAAACCATTCGACAGAGGCGAAGCGCATTCTGGGGTATGTGCCGGAGTTTCCCGTGCTGTATCCGCTGCTGACGGTGGACGAGCACCTGGAGTTCATTGCCAAGGCTTACCGGCTGGACGCCTGGGAGGAAAGAGCGGAGGAACTGCTCCACCGTTTTGAGTTAAGCGATAAAAAGAAGAAGCTGGGCAAAGAGCTTTCCAAGGGTATGCAGCAAAAGGTAAGCGTCTGCTGCGCGCTTCTGCCGCGGCCCAGGGCCGTCATTATGGACGAACCCCTGGTCGGTCTCGATCCCCATGGAATCCGCGAGCTGAAAGGGGTTATTGCCCAACTGCGGGACAGCGGCTGCGCGCTGCTCGTCAGCACTCACATGATTGAAAGCGTGGAGGAAAACTGGGATGTAACCTACATCATGGTTAAAGGCCGGATCGCGCGTGTTTGCCGCCGCACGGACATCACGGCGGGTCAAAGCCTGGAGGATGTTTATTTCGACATTACCGAAGGAGAAAGTCGGGAGGGTGCGCTATGAGCAGCCTGGTTTTCCTGCTGATTAGGAGCGCCAAAAACCTCTTTTTGGAGCTGTTGCGAAAACCGGCTCAGCTGGCGTTATGGGTGCTTTTGATCGCGGCCATTGGAGGAATGATTCTTCTTTCGATTTTTACACGGCAAAGCGCCGAGAGTTTTACCGATATTATCTGGCTCAAGGGTATTCTTTTCGCGCTGATTCTTATTTTTGTAGTGGCGGCCGTCCAAAAGGGCCTGTCCAACGGTGACGCCATTTTTGACATGAACGATGTCAACCTGCTGTTTGTTTCTCCGGTCAGCCCCCGCCTGATATTGATGTACGGCATCGTTCGCATGGCGAAAATGGCGTTTTGGGCGGGTTTTTTTATTTTGTTTCAAAGCAATTCCCTGGGCAGGGGCTTTGGTGTCGGCTTTGACGCGGTACTGCTGGTGCTGCTCGGCTTTATCCTGGCCGTTGGCATGCTTCAGATCCTGTCGCTGCTGATATACAGCCTGACCAACGGAAGACCCGCGCGGAAGATGGCGGTCCGACTTATTGCCATCGCGGCTTTTCTGCCGTTGATTGTTTACCTCGGCCTGCAGTTGGCCAGTGCCGGTGAGCCGCTGCCGGCACTGGAAAATACGCTGCGTTCGCCCTTGGCCGCCTGGACTCCGGTGGCGGGCTGGGCGTCGGAAGGCGCTGTGTCGCTGATTACCGGCGATATGGGAAGCGGACTGCTGTTTTTGGGGCTGCTTGTACTGGCCGGGGTGCTTTTGATCCTGTATATCGCTTTAAGCAACCCCGATTATTACGAAGATGTGCTGGTGGCCACCGAAACCGCTTTTGAGAAAAAGCGCGACATGTCCAAGGGGCAAATCAACGCGGAAGCTTCATCAATGAAGAAAGTTAAGGTTTCCAAAACCGGTATCGGCGGTATTGGAGCAAGCGCGATTTTTTATAAGCATTTGCGGGAAGCCTTCCGCGCCAACAGGCTTGGGCTCTGGGGGTTGACGTCTATATTGACGGTATTTGGCGCGACTCTATTTTCTCTTTTTATACGCGGCGAGGCCGGCGGGATTTTGGTTATTCTGCAGATCCTGATGTGGCTGCAGATATACATGATCGGGACCGGACGCGGCCTGCAGGAGCTTTATCTCCATTATATCTACCTGATTCCCGGGAGTTCTTTTCGCAAAATCGTGTGGAGCAACCTGGAGATTGCCTTCAAGGTACTGGTGGAAAGTCTGGCTGTTTTCTGGATTGCGGGTTTAATTATCGGAGAGCCTGTTTTGCTGATTATCGCGGCTATTGTGGTTTATACGCTGTTTTCTTTTTTGCTGCTGGGTATCAACTATCTATCGCTGCGCTGGACGGGCGCAAACATCAGCACCGGGTTTATGATGTTTATTTACACCATTGCGGTGATCGTGATCATGCTGCCCGGCTTGATTGCCGCCGTTTTTATTGGCAGTATGTTTGGGCAGGCCGGCGTACCGATCGGGCTTGGGATACTGGCATTGTGGGAATTGATTGCCGCCCTCGGCTGTTTCGGGCTGTCGAAGGGAATTTTACACCATTGCGATATGCCGGTGGTGAAAATAGGGAAGCAGTAGCGGCAGTTTTTACAGCTTTTCTGCCGGGCAGGCTTCACACTGCTGTAATAGCTTTGAGCATAGTTATATGCTGTTGACACTAAACTTGCAATAAATTACCATATAAGCAATTACTAAAGGTTAATT
The DNA here is from genome assembly GCA_023439185.1 of Bacillota bacterium. Taxonomy (GTDB): domain Bacteria; phylum Bacillota; class Desulfotomaculia; order Desulfotomaculales; family Desulfallaceae; genus BRH-c8a. The sequence continues at coordinate 98,596 of JAEXOR010000044.1, forward strand.
TTACCTGTAAGCGAGGTGAATATTAATGCGCAAGCACCTGTTGAAATCCTTTTTTGCAAGTATCAAGCACGCCAGTTTCGAAGTGGTATACTGGGACGGGGAACAAGCCAGGTACGGAGACGGGGAGCCCCGGGTAAAAGTGATTTTTAACAAGCCGCTGCCGCTGACATTTAACCTGAAAGACCCGGTACTCGCTTTCGGTGAAGCGTACATGGACGACGTTGTTGATTTCGAGGGCAACCTGGATGAAGTATTCAGGGCGGTTGAATCAAACAAAGACAGCATTTCCAAAGGCTTGACCGGAAAGGCTGTCTCGGTGGTTAAATCACTGAGCGACGCAGCCTCCAGGTTGAAACAAAAAAGCAATATCCAGCATCACTATGACCTGGGAAACGATTTCTTTTCGCTGTGGCTGGACAAGACCATGAGCTACTCCTGCGCTTATTTTAAAACCTTCGGCGATTCATTACATCAGGCCCAGTTGCAAAAAATTGATCACATCCTCAAGAAAATTCAACTGCGGCCGGGGGAATGCCTGCTGGACATCGGCAGCGGCTGGGGCTGGTTGATTATTAAGGCGGCGCGGGAGTACGGTGCGCGGGCACTGGGTATTACCTTAAGTGAAGAGCAATTTCACGCCACCAAAGAGCGGATCAAGGAACTTGGTCTTGAGGGGCGGGCGGACGTCAAACTGCTCAATTACATGGACCTGGACGAGCAGGAGCACCGGTTTGACAAGATCGTCAGCGTGGGTATGTTTGAGCACACCGGAAAGGAAAATTTGCCCCGGTATATGGGAAAAGTCAACCAGTTGCTTGCTCCCGGCGGTCTGTCCATGCTGCATACCATCGCCGGGATGTGGGAAAAGCCCGTCAACGCCTGGATCGAAAAATACATCTTTCCCGGCGGCTATATCCCTTCTTTGCGGGAAACAGTGTGGCTGCTGCCTGAATATGATTTTCACCTGCTGCACGCGGAAAGTCTGCGTATGCACTACGCCGTGACCCTGGACCGCTGGTATGAAAATTTCTTAAAACACGCCGATGCCGTTGAACAGAAATACGGTCACCGGTTCGTACGCATGTGGGATCTGTACCTGCGCGGCTGTGCCGCTTCTTTCCGGGTGTCCGGTCTGAATATTTACCAATTGCTATTCTCCAGGGGACTGAACAACAAACTGCCGGCGACCCTGGAACATATATATCATTAAGAGAGTTACCGGACAATGGGGGTGAAAATGGATGGATTTTGATTTAATTGGTGTTTCTTATGTATTGGGCTTGATATTTTTCTGGGGTTTGATCTTTGGTGCCGTATTTGTAATATATAGATTCATAAAACAAAAAAACGATTATAACAGAGAGGTGCTGCATAAACTCGACGAGATGATCCGCTTATTGAAGGAAATGAGACAACTGAATAAATAACATTATCCACAGGAGGCAAAAATGGTTTTAAGATCAGCGCTGCTTTTCTTTCTGGCGGGATTGGCGGAAATAGCCGGCGGGTACTTTGTTTGGGTTTGGCTCCGGTATGACGCGGGCCTAATGTGGGGTGTTCTGGGCGGACTTGTTTTAATTTTATACGGAGTGATTCCGACGTTTCAACAGTTCCCCAGTTTTGGACGCATTTACGCGGCATACGGGGGCGTTTTTATTGTCATGTCTATTTTATGGGGTTGGTGGGTTGATCATATCAGCCCCGATTTTTATGATTGTGCCGGCACCATCATCGCTTTAATTGGAACCGCGGTCATTATTTGGGCGCCTCGGAAAGAAGATAAAAAGGCGGAGGAAGTACAATGATCATTAAATCAGCTTTGTTATTTATTGTAGCGGGTTTGGCTGAAATCGGCGGCGGCTATTTGGTGTGGCTGTGGCTGCGGGAAAAGAAGCATTTTATCCTGGGGATTGCCGGAGCTATAATCCTTGTTCTGTACGGGGTAATCCCCACGCTGCAGGATTACCCGAATTTCGGACGGATTTATGCCGCGTATGGCGGTATTTTTATTGTGTTATCGCTATTATGGGGTTGGGGTGTGGACCGTAAAAAGCCCGACCGCTATGACTGGCTGGGCGCACTCATTGCCCTGACCGGTGCGGCAATGATCATCTGGATGCCCAGGTAACATTGTTTATTGCATAAAAAACCATATATTTATAAAATCTGTTAATATGATGATTTGCCATGAAGAAAGCTCACCATTTCCAGACTGTCACTGGAGGCCAATGCCGAAATGGTTTCCTGCCTGTCTGGCCGGGAGAAAGAAACCTGTTGGCATTGTTAAAAAATAAGGAGGTATTTTATGAAAAGCAAGATTGCGGATGCTATTGGTTTTAGATATTCCCCGGTAGCCATTGTATTCACCGATGAAAAGCCGGAAAGGGCCTTTCAGTACAAGGAGGGCCACTGGGGCTGCGTGGTGGCCATGCTGAATGCGGCGGCCAAGGGGCGGACGGCGGTTTTCGACCGCAAAACTTACGGCTGCATTGGAGGCGGCGCCGGTTTGGGTTTCGGCAACACTTATCTGGGATTCCCCGGAGGCATAGAATATTTCCTTTCCACCGGGAACAAAGAATTTTGCGAGAGCGAAATGGGCAAAAACGTGGTAAAGAACTGGCCTGCCTTAAGCCATGGCGAGGCGTACAAAAAAGCGCCGGAATTTGCCAAATCCTTCGCTGATTCGCTTCCATATTATGATGTTCCCACTGAATACGTGGTATTTAAGCCTCTGGAGAATCTATTACCCGGGGAAAAACCTGAAGTGGTGGTTTTCCTGGCCGCTCCGGACCAGATTTCGGCCCTGACTGTACTGGCAAACTACGCCAGGCACGGCGGGGATAGTGTTTTCATACCCTGGGGTGCGGGTTGTCACAGCATCTGTATAATTCCATTAAATGAGGGAAAATCGGATAAACCCAGGGGGGTTGTGGGGTTAATAGACATTTCCGCACGTAAATTCGTGGACCAGGACATTCTTTCTTTTAGCGTTCCCTACAATATGTACCTTGAAATGGAAGGCAATGTGGATGAAAGTTTCCTTACCAGGGAAGAGTGGCTGAAGCTCAAAGAGAGAAACAAATAGACCAATTTGCGAGGATCGTGGGCCGGAAGATAGGGAATCGGGTGGTATTCCGGGCCGGATCCGCCACTGTACTGGGGAGCAACTGTCAATGCCACTCCTTTGGGAGAAGGGATATTAAGGTGGTATGTAAAGGAATGCATATTTTTCTGACCGGTGCAATACAAGCAGGGAAAAGTACCGTAATTTCAAAGACATTAGCGATGCTCGAAATCATACCCAGAGGTTTCAGAACCTATTTCGGACCCGACAGAGAATCCTCCGCGCGACGGTTGTATTTAAATGATGCTTCCAATGCGCAAATTTACAGGGAAGAAAATGTTGTTGTCAACTTTACCAAAGGCAATCCACCCCAGGTGCTGACGGAGAGATTTGATACTCTGGGGGTGGAACTCATTCGATCCGCCAGAGCAAACGCAAATTTGATTTTAATGGATGAATGCGGCCATTTCGAGCGTGACGCAGTTTTATTTCAAAGGGAGATCCTGGATGCTTTGCATGATAGTATCCCGGTGCTTGGTGTTATAAAACCGTTCGGCAGCGGGTGGCTTGATCAAATAAGAAATCACCCCAAAGTATCGATTGTCACTGTCTTACAGGAAAACCGGGATATTCTACCCCAAATGCTTGCCCGGCAACTTACTTTGAATGGATAATCAAACAACATGATGAAGATTAAAATATGGAGGGGAGAAGTCGGAATTGAACCGGACTCCCGCCCGGATCACGGGCAGGCCGACAGGTTTGCAGCCCGCGGGGGGAACCATCCCCTTTCTCCCCGGAATATACTATCATAAAATAAATTAATTAAGCAAATAAATAATTTGCGTTATACTGTTGATTATGATAAACACCATAAATTAAAACTTTTTCTATGTGAGCATGATAGTTGACAGAACCGGGTAACTGGGTTATATTTTTCTAAATACATATTCTGTTTTACAGGTGCCGGCCATGGGCCGGAGAATAGGGAACCGGGTGCTATTCCCGGACGGACCCGCCACTGTATTGGGGAGCAATTGTCAATGCCACTCCTTTGGGGGAAGGGACAAAGTTGCGATGAGCCTGAGTCAGGAGACCTGCCTGTAAACGTAAGTCGTCGGCTTCGCGAATAAGCCGGGCGGCGGTTGTGAGGATGATGGTAAAATCCGCACCTGTTAGGGTTGCGGATTTTTTGCGTTTAATAACGACGAAAGCGGTGGTTGAGATTTTTAAAGAGTTTTTGCTGGCTTTGCAGTTTTTAACCAGGCTCCCGGTTACTGTCTCCGGTATGGTGGACGACCGGACCATGGCGCGGTCCATGGCTTATTTCTCCCTGATTGGTTTATTGATTGGCGGCGGGGCCGCCGGGGTGCACTATTTGCTCGGTCTGGTCTTTTCAGCCACGGTGGCGAACCTGGGCGCCGTCATTTTTGTTATTTTCGTGACGGGCAATTTGCATGGTGACGGTCTGATGGATACCGCCGACGCTGTTTTCAGCGGCCGGCCCCGGGAGCGGATGCTGGAGATCATGAAGGACAGCCGGGTCGGCTCCCACGGGGTGATGGCGGGTGTGCTGACCATCTTGCTGCGGGTGGTCCTGCTGGGGGAGATGGAGCCGGCAACGCAGATGACGGCGCTGGTACTGGCGCCGATGCTGGGCCGCTGGGCGCAGGTCTACGGCTCGTCCCGCTATCCTTACGCGAGAAACAACGAAGGAACCGGCTCCTTTACCGTCCACGTGGGCCGGCGGGAACTGGTGATCAACTCCATAGTGGTCCTGGGTCTGGTGCTGGGGTTTTTAAAGCTGCCCGGCCTCATTCTTCTGGGGGTTGCACTGGCCGGCACTCTTCTGTTGCACCGGTTCATTAAAGGCAAACTTGGCGGCGTTACCGGCGACACGTTGGGCGCGGCCAGTGAAGGGGTGGAGATATTGGCCCTGGCGGCGCTGGTTCTGCTGCCGTCTTTAAAATTATAGAAAGGAGCAAAATAATGCGGTTATCTTTGGCGGAAGTTTTATCCGGCATTCGGCCGATACAGCACACCTGGCGGGTAAAGGCCAGGCAGCGGCTGGACGATCTGGCCATTCCCCGTAACAGCCTGGGTGATTTGCTGGACCTGGCGGAGCAACTGGCGGCCATTAAGGAAAGCCTGACGCCCTCGGTGGCCAGGAAAATGGTGGTGACCATGGCCGGGGACCATGGTGTAACCGCCGAAGGGGTAAGCGCGTTTCCCCGGGAGGTTACTCAACAGATGGTCAACAATTTCGTGGCCGGCGGCGCGGCCATCAATGTGCTGGCGGAAGCGGCGGGCGCCGGCGTCACCGTGGTGGACATGGGGGTGGCGGCGGATCTAAGCGCTTTGGCGGAGCAAAAAAAGATCCTTGCTTACAAAGTCGCCTATGGTACGCAAAATATGGCTGCCGGGCCGGCGATGACCCGGGAGCAGGCGGTGCGGGGGTTGGAAGTCGGGATAGAAATTGCCGGCCGGCTGGCCCAGGACGGCGTGGAGTTGTTGGGCACCGGCGACATGGGGATCGGCAATACCACGCCCAGCAGCGCGATTCTGGCGGTGTTTTCCGGCCGTTCCCCCCGGCAGGTGACCGGCCGGGGCACCGGTATCGACGACAGCGCCTGGGATAACAAGGTGCGGGTCATCGAAAAGGCTATTGCCTTAAACAAGCCGGACCCCCGGGATGCTTTGGATGTGCTGGCCAAGGTGGGCGGCTTTGAAATTGCCGGGATTGCCGGACTGGTCCTGGGTGCGGCGTACTACCGCCTGCCGGTGGTGGTGGACGGATTGATCTCTTCTGCCGGAGCCCTGGTGGCCAAAAACCTGGCGCCCGATGCCGTGGACTATATGATTGCGGCCCACCGGTCCGTGGAACCGGGACACCGCTATATGCTGGAAGAGCTGGGCCTCAAACCGCTATTGGATTTAAACCTGCGTTTGGGGGAGGGTACCGGCGCGGTCCTGGCCATGCATCTCGTGGAAACGGCGGCCCGGGTGATCGGCAGGATGCTGACCTTTGCGGACGCGGGGGTTACGGGACCGGAAAGCCCGGAGGGCGTGGCCCATGCATGATCCCCAGGATATGAATCTCCAATACCTGGAAGACCTGGCTACGGGCTACTGGCGCTCCGAGGTGCTTTTCACCGCAGTGGAGCAAGGTTTATTCACCCGGCTGGAACCAAATGGAAAAACCATGACCGAGCTGGCCGGGGAATTGGCGTACGATTCTGAAAGTTTGAAGCGCTTTATCCGTGCCCTGTCCGCCATGGGACTGGTCTTTGAGGCCGGCGGGTACTGCGCCAATACCAAGCTGGCGCGAAAATACCTGGTCCAGGGGGTGGAAAGCTACCAGGGCGACTCCATCCTCTGGCGCAAATACCTGGCCGGGCACTGGCAAAGCCTGCCCCGGTGTCTGGCCGGGGGCGGCCGGGTGCTGCTGCCGCCTGAGGATGAGCCGGAAGCTGCCGTTAAAGAGCGTTTTCGCCGTTATTGCCGGGCGATGGACTGTGTGGCCAGGAATAAAATGGAGCAGCTCTGGCCGGTTTTCTCCCGGTTGAAGCCGCGGGGAGACATTCTGGATGTGGGTGCCGGCCTGGGCGCCCTGGCCGCCGGGTTTTTAAGGCGGTTTCCGGACCTCAAGGCCACGCTGCTGGATTTGGCGCCGGTGCTGGAGTACGCGGCGGAAACCCATGCCCGCCAAACCTACGCGGAGCGCGTTCAATACCGGCCCGCCAATATTCTGGAGCCCTGGGAACTGCCCAAAAGGCATTACGGCCTGGTTATTTTGTCCAACATCGTCCATGCCTTTGCCGAAGCGGAAACCGGTCATGTGCTTGCCGAGGCGGCCGCCTGCCTGGCGGAGGACGGGCTGCTGATGGTGCATGATTTCTTCCTGGAGCATGACCCGGTTAAGGCGGCTTTGGCGGATTTGAATATGCTGGTAAACACGTACAACGGCAAGGTCTATACCGCCGCCCGGGTGCGGCAGTGGTTGGAGGACGCGGGCCTGACGGTAACGGAGCGGATTCCCCTGGCCTCGGATACCGCCCTCCTGGTGGCGGCCAGGCAGCCGGAAAAGCTGGCGGACCTGTGCATCGACCCATGGCAGCAACTTACGGTGCGGATACAGGAGTTGGGCTTTCATGAGGTCAAGCCGGTGGCTGTGGATTCAATCCACCTGCCGGGGTGGGTGGGGCTTAAATGCGCATTCGGTTGTGCCGGTTACGACCTGCCCCATTGCCCCCCCAACAGTATCAAACCCGAACAGACCCGGACGGTGCTGAGAGATTATACCAAATGTCTGCTGCTGCAGGGCGTGCCGCCCACCCGCGATTTTCAGAGGCTGGTGCTGCGGGCGGAGCATACCGCCTTTAAGGCGGGCTATTATAAAGCATTTTCTTTTTGGGCCGGTCCCTGCAGCATTTGCGACCGGTGCGGCGGCAGAGGGGATTGCAAAAACCGCGAGAACGCCCGGCCATCCATGGAATCCGCCGGCATCGACGTTTTTGAAACCCTGCGCCGGAACGGAATTTCCCTGGCCACACTGGGGGAAAAGGATGATTACGTAAAATATTTCGCCATTCTGTTATTGGAGTGACGCCGGTGAACATATTGCTGGTCCAGACGCCGTCCGTGGAAAGTATCACCGCCGAGCGGGTTTACCCCATCGGCATTGTTAGCCTGGCCACCCGGCTTGTCCGGGCCGGGCACCGGGTGGCGCTGTTGGACATGAACCTGGCAGCCGACGGTTATGGGGCTTTAAAGGACCAACTGCTGGCGGAGCGGCCCGACGTTGTGGGATTGTCTTTACGAAACATTGATCCGCTGGCCAATAAGACCAGCTCACTGATCCCGCCCTTTATGGTTACCGTGCGCCTGGTGCGGGCGATTTTGCCCGCCGCGACTATTATAGCGGGCGGAACCGGTTTTTCGCTGTTTCCCCGGCGCATGATGGAGGAACTGCCGGAAATCCGCTATGGCTTGGTGGGGGAAGCGGAACACAGTCTCCCCGGGCTGCTGGACAATTTGGCCCGGCCGGGCGCGCTGCCGGGCCTGTGTTACCGGGACCGGGACCGGGTGGTGGTTACTTCGGCCGCCCGGGATTTTACCTTTGCAAGCTACCTTGTGCCCGCCCGGGATTTGCTGCCCCCGGACCTGTACCGGGGGATCAACGACTACGTGCCGGCTTTCGGCATCGAAACCAAGCGGGGCTGTCCTTTAAACTGCGCTTACTGTGTTTACCCCCGGCTCCAGGGCCGGAGCATGCGCTGCCGCAAGCCCGCGGACGTGGTGGACGAGATGGAAATGCTCCGGGCCAGGTACGGCCTGCGGGACTTTCATTTCAATGATCCGGTGGTCAACCTGCCCGCCGGGCACCTGGAGGAAATCTGCGGGGAAATCCTCCGGCGGAAATTGCCGGTTACCTGGACCGGTTTTTTCCGGGAGGATGTGCTGGACCCGGAGAAGGTGAGGCTCTATGCAAAATCCGGCTGCAGTTGTTTTTCCTTTTCACCGGACGGCCTTTGCCAGGCCTCCCTGGACATGCTGCAAAAGAACCTGCGGGTGGACGATATCATCAGGGCCGCGGAACTGACCGCCCAAACCGAGGTGCCGGTAGTATATCACTTCATGGTCAATGTGCCCGGTGAAAACAGCGGGACCATTGCCCGGGGCAAAGAACTTATTGACCGGTTGTATCAAATTCACACGCCCCGGAGAAACCTGGGCGCCATGGTACTGAACAACATCCGGATTATGCCGGGGACGCCCATGGAAACCATGGCCCTAAACAGCGGGGAGATCGACGCGGACACGGACCTGCTGTATCCGGTTTACTATAACCCCAAAAAATACGCGGCCTTGCGGTATGAATTGGAGGCTGAACACCTGACGAAGAACGTCCTGATGTGGCAAAAAGTGAGGGTTTGAAATGAATGTTTTTCTGCTGGAGCACCCCCGGCGGATTGCGCCGGACCGGTGCAACGACATTGCCAACACGCCCCTGGCATCCAGTCTGATTACAGGCTCTATCGCCGGCCTGCTGAACAGCATGGGGCACGACGTCGTCATTGCCGAAGGATTTTTGGACCGGCTGACCTACGCGGATATTCACCGGCAGGTCGGCGCCCTGGCTCCGCCGGTGCTGGGGGTCCATTTGGTTTACAACTGGTCCGGCAACCGGGAATTATTTGCCTTTCTCAAGGGACTGAAGGATGAGGGACTGGTGGGCAGGCTTGTAGGTTACGGCTATTATCCCACCTTCGCCTACCGGGAGATCCTTGCAGCTTGCCCGGCGTTTGACGGGCTGATCATCGGCGAGCCGGAGCTGACCTTTGCCGAATGGCTGGAAACGGGGGCTCCGGTGTCGGGGATGGCTTGGGTGGACGAAGCCGGGCGGGTACAGATGCGGCGCCGGGAGGTGAACCGCGATCTGGACGCGCTGCCGGACCCCGTCCGCTCCGGGGCGATGATGCGCATGGGAGAAGTGAATATTGAGGGGAGCCGGGGCTGCTACGGGAGCTGCACCTTTTGCTATATCAACCCCTATTACGGCGCGGGTCCCTGCTGGCGGGCCAAGAGCCCGGAGCGGGTCATGCGGGAAGTCGACCGTATCATGGCCCGGCATGGCGTCCGACGGTTTTATTTCACGGACCCCAATTTCTTCGGCCCCGGCAGGCAGGGGCAGGAGCGGGCGCTGAGGCTGGCGGCCATGCTCAGGGAGAGAAAGATCCGCTTTGGCATTGAGGCCCGGGTCAATGATATTTATCAGGACACCGTGGCGGCCCTGGCGGACGCCGGCCTGGAAAGCCTGTTGATCGGCCTGGAAAGCGGCCGTGATGATTCCCTGCGGCGGCTGAACAAAATGACCACGGTGGAGCAGAACGAAAGGGCGTTAGGGATTTTGCGCGCCAACGGCATCGAGCCCTATGTGGGATTTATCATGTTTGAGCCCGATTCCACCCTGGCGGATATCCGCGCCAATTTTGACTTTCTCAAACGCAACGCGCTGCTGAAAAATGTATTCACCACCGCCAACGTGCTGTATCACCCGCAGATTATCCTCCGGGGCACCAGGGCCTACCGGGATTTGCAGCGGGAGGGGCGGCTGGTCCTGAAGGGTGACGGCTATGAAGGCACGGCTGCTTTTAAAGCCCCAGTGGTGGCGCGCCTGGCGGAAATCACCGGCCGGATCACCAATTGCTTTTTCCTCGGCCTGGACGGGGTCTGGCAGGGGGAGGTCCAGGAGCCCTTAAATGCCGCCGGCCTTTATGAAACCGTCAACGAGTTGCTGGTTAACTGCTTTGAAGAAAATTTGCGCCGGCTGGAGGCGGGAGAATCCGTTGATGAAGCGGCGGCCCAAACGGTTATTGATGAAGCGACGATGAAAATCAAATCTTTATTGGAGGAGGGAAAGCATGCCCATTCCGGAAAATGCGAGCAGGGGAGTTACCCCGGAACAAATGGCAGCCGCCGCGGATGTTGAAAGGGTGGCGGTGGAGTTCATCAGGCAGGGGGTGGCCGACGGCACCATCGTGGTACCCTGCAATCCCGCGCACAAAAGACTGAAGCCCGTAGCCATCGGCAAGGGGCTCAGGACCAAGGTTAGCGCCAGCATTGGGCTGGACAGCGAGGCCGGCACGGTGGAGGATGAACTGGAGAAGCTGCGGACGGCGCTGGCCGCGGGCACCCACGCCGTCATGGATCTCAGTATTGCCGGGGATATGGACGGCGTCCGCAGGGCTATTCTGGCGGCGTCGCCGGCGCTGGTGGGAACCTTGCCCCTGTACCAGGCGGTGGCCGAAGCCCGCCGGAAATACGGCTCCGCGCTGAAAATGACGCCGGAGCAGATCTTTGAGGTCATGGAGCGGCAGGCGGCCGACGGCGTGGATTTTATGGCGCTGCATTGCGCGACCACCTTTGCAGCCATTGAACGGGCCAAAAACGAAGGCCGCATCGACCCGCTGGTCAGCTACGGCGGTTCCCATATCATCGGCTGGATGGTCCATCACCAAAGGGAAAACCCCCTCTATGAGCACTATGACCGCATTTTGGCTCTGGCAAAGAAATATGGCGTCACCCTCAGCCTGGCGGACGGCATGCGTCCGGGCTGCCTGGCGGACTCCCTGGACGGGGCCCAGGTGCAGGAGCTGATTGTGCTGGGCGAGCTGGTGGACCGGGCCCGCCGGGCCGGAGTGCAGATTATGATCAAGGGGCCCGGCCATATGCCGTTAAATCAAATCAAGGATACCATCACCCTGCAGAAAAGTCTTTGTAAGGGAGCCCCCTACTTTGTTTTCGGACCCCTGCTGACCGATCTGGCGGCGGGCTATGACCACATTAACGCGGCCGTCGGCGGCGCCATCAGCAGTTGGTACGGCGCGGAATTCCTCTGTTATGTCACCCCCGCCGAGCATATCGGCAATCCCGACGCCGCCCAGGTGCGCCAGGGCGTCATTGCCGCCCGGATTGCCGCCCAGGCCGGGGACCTGGCCAAGGGCATGCCCGAGGCCATCCGGTGGGATCTGGATATGTCCAACGCCCGCCGGGAGTTGAATTGGATGGAACAAATCAGGCTGGCCATCGATCCCGAACATGCCGAATACATCCGGAAGACCAGAAATGAAGGCGAGATTGCCACCTGTGCCATGTGCGGCAAGTTCTGCGCCATGAAAATAATTTCTGAACATATGCATATTGAAAAACACTGCTGCTAATGTTTAAAAAGGAAGGGTGATATGATGACCCAGGTACTAAAGGCCCGGGCCGGGAAAATAACCGAGGAAATGGAAGCCGTGGCGCTGGTGGAACAGGTGGATGTGGAATTGGTCAGGCAGGGGGTGGCGGAGGGACGCATTGTCATCCCCAGGAACATCAACCGCAAGCCATTTAAATATTGCGGTATCGGGGCGGGGATGCGGGTCAAGGTCAACGCCCTGATCGGCACCTCCAGCAACCGGGACGATATGACCATGGAGGCCAGAAAACTTAGGGCCGCGCAGGACGCCGGCTGCGACACCTTTATGGATCTGAGCACCGGGTCCAACATTGACGCCATGCGCCGGCAAACCCTGGCGCTGGCCGATGTGGCCGTGGGCTGCACCACTATTTATCAGGCGGGGCAGGAGGCCATTGAAGAATACGGTAGCGTGGTGGAAATGCGCACCAAAGATATTCTGGACAATATCGAAAAACAGGCCGCGGAAGGGATGGATTTTATGGCCATTCACTCCGCCTTCAATAACTCCGTGCTGCAGGTGATGCAAAAGACCGGTCGCGTAACCTGGGTGGTCAGCCGCGGCGGCGCCTTCATCACCGGCTGGATGCTGCACAACAAAAAGGAAAACCCCCTGTTCGAACACTATGACCGGATTCTGGAGATTCTAAAGGCCTACGATGTCACCCTGAGCCTGGGCGACGCCATCCGTCCCGGCGCGACGGCGGACTCCCTGGACGGCGCTCAAATTCAGGGACTGCTGGTGCAGGGCGAGCTGACCAGACGCGCCCAGACCGCCGGCGTCCAGGTGATGGTGGAAGGTCCGGGACATGTGCCCCTTAATCATGTGGAAACCACCATGAAGCTGCAAAAAAGACTGTGCCACAACGCGCCTTACTTTATCCTGGGTACATTGGCGACGGATGTCGCCCCTGGCTACGATAATATTACCGGTGCCATTGGAGGCGCCTTTGCCGGCGCCTGCGGCGCGGACTTCCTCTGCTATCTGACCCCCGCCGAGCACCTGGGACTGCCCCTGGAGGAAGATGTGCGCACCGGCGTCATCAGTACCAGAATAGCGGCGCAAATCGCCGATGTGGCCAGGGGGCACCGGCAGGCCGTGGCCAGGGAGAATGAAATGGCCCGGGCCCGGGTGGCCATGGATATGGACCGGCAGATCGCGGCGGCCCTGGCGCCGGAACAGCTGATTGCCGCCAGGGAAAAGGGTTGCGGACAACACCTGTGCGCGGCCTGCGATGAAGGATGCGCCGTCCGGGAGGCCGCCCGGTACTTCGGCATGGCGTAGCAAAGTTTTGGGGCGTCCCTTGCGGGCGCCCGAAGGAACAAAAACGTCTGTATCCCTGCAATGTATAAGGATCAGCCGGCGGGTGGAAACTAAGCAGAGTTAAACGAAAGGGGAACTGCGTTGATGCTCCCGTTACTGGGTAAAAAGGCCAATAAGATGAATTACGATATCGGACTGGCGGAGGCGCACTACCTGTGGCAAATAGTAAAAGCAAAATACGATTTTCTCCAACTCCTTGATAACTGGAAAACCCAGGTCCATGATCAGGACCTGCTGGCTGTAATAAAGCTATACGATGCGAAAATTCATGGCGACTTAAAGGTTTGGGAAGACCAATTGCTTAAGTTCGGCGTTCACGGACCGGATGGTTATACACCCGCCGTCAACGCGGTATCCAACCCGCAATTGATTCGCGACCAGCTCATCGCCATCCAGTTGCTTACCTTTGCCCAGGAGCATATTGGCATGCTGATTAAAGCCTTCCGGACCTCAATGACAAACGATGACATTAATACCCTTTTTAAGGATGCGACCAAGAAAGCAGTTGAACAGTTTTGTTTCCTGACCAAATACATCAAGGCCAAGGGATGGCTCGGCAAGCAGCCGATGTATCATAACAGCCCCAGGGAGGCCAAAGAGGAGGTGTGTGCGGGCGAAACCATACACCTGTGGGACCATCTGACCTACCGGAACGATAATATTGAGTTTACGCAGACTTTTATTGCTTACGTCAAAGACGGCGACTTTAAGCTGTTCCTGGAAGCAGGCCTGCACACGCTTTTAAAACAGGCAAAAATGCTGGAAAAAGAACTGATCCAGTTCAGAATTCCACTCCCCAACAGACCCCCCAGTGTAAAACCGCCGGGAGCGCCTACGGAATTGATGGATGACGACAACATTTTCAGATGGATATTTCAGGGGATTCAAGGCGCGCTGTCGATGCATGCCCAGTCTCTCATCGAGTGCACCCACAATGCCCAGGTCAGAGAAATTTTTAGAAATTTGCTTTTCAACGAATTGGATATGCTGACGGAGGTGATTAAATACGGCAAGCTTAAAGGGTGGCTAAACCCCGCTCTCCGTTACGGGGCGCTGCGGATTTAAGTCCTTTTGTAACACGGATTCAATTGCGGCCGTGTTTTTCACCGGATTTTACCTGCGCGCGTAGCAGGTTATGTCCACTCCCCTGCGCTGGAGCCATTCGGCGGTAAACCCGGTGATGATTACGGGTTTACCGGTCAACTCCTTCAGGTTCCCGGCGCCGGTCATCAGCATTATCCTTTGCAGCTCAGCTTTAATACTTTCAACCCGTTCAATTAGCCCCTGTTCAGACCCCGCGGACAACACCTGCAGGAAATGCCCGGCCATCCCCACCAGTCCGGCTCCCAAAGCCAGGGCGCAGGCCACATCAACCCGGCCGGTAAATCCGCCGCTGGCGGTAATTGACAAGGACAGGTTTAAACTCAACGCTTCCAACAGGCTGCAGGCCGTGGTAATGCCGATGTTGGGGAAGTTTTTGTCACCGGCCCGCCCTGAACGCATCCCTTCAATCCGGTTAAAATCCGTTCCGCCTTTACCGCCCACGTCAATATATTTTACCCCGGCAGCATGGATTTTTCTGATTGTTTCCCGGGACAAGCCAAAGCCGACCTCTTTGATTATTACCGGCACCGGCGACTGCCGGACGATGCTTTCAATGTTGGCCAGGGTATGGCTGAAGTTCCTGTCGCCATCGGCCATGGCCAGTTCCTGGGCAACATTTAAATGCAACTGAAGGCTGTCTGCCTCAATCATGGCCACGGCTTCCATTGCCATATCCGGCGTGGCGAGGGCGCTGAGATTGGCCAGTAAAACCCCGTCGGGGTTCTCGTCCCGGGCTACTTTATAGGTGTCCCGGACCCCGGGGTCTTCCAGGCCCGCCATCTGAGAGCCGACGGCCATGGCAATGCCGGTCCGGGCCGCGCATCGCGCCAGACTGCGGTTGATATGCTTTACTTCGGGATGACCGCCGGTCATGGCATTAATTAAAAGCGGGGCCGTTAACTTTTTATTCAGAAAGTAACTGGTGGTATCAACCTCATCAAGATCCAATCCGGGCAATGCCTCGTAAACCAGCCGGAGGTCCTTAAAACCGTTTTCCATCGGTAACGGCGCGTTTTTCAGAGCATATTCAATATGCTCTTTTTTCCGGTTTTGTCTGGACATGTTCAAGCCCCACCACCGCCTTTCTCACGCTTTTTTATCCTTCCCCAGTGGACCCGCCCAATTCTCTTCCTGATAGGAAGATATGTGTATCACCGTCATATTCCGGTAAACTAAAAAATCGGGCTGCTGTGAAAAGCATCCCGATATGTTTAATTAACTCATGACGGGCAAGTTTTAGGCGTCCGTCTTTTTGGGGATCTTGATCTTCTGTCCCACCTGCAGTATGGATTCCGCACTTAAGCCGTTCAGTTCGGTTATCTTGGATATATAGCTTTCCGAACCGAATAAGGATACTGATATTCCGCCCAGGGTATCGCCGGGCTGGATTGTATATTCTTCATAACTTATTTCGGCCTGCTGACTTTCGGCCGGCTGGTTTCCGGCGGGCTTGGTTTCGGCCGGTTGATTTTCGGTTGCTGTTTCATCCGGTTTGGCAGCATCCCCAGCCTGGTTGTCTTTTTCTACGATGGCGTTTTGCAGAACCTTAATTTCTTCCTTCAGGTTTTCGGTCTCGACAGCCAGTTTTTTATTTTCAATTTGCAGAAAAGCTTTTTCATTGTTGGTGTACCAGACGCCGAATAATGAAATGAATGTAATAACGGAAGCCAGCAGGGTCATCATTTGCCAGCGGAAGAGCCCTTTTTTAGCCGCAGTGCTTTCTTCAAATTTGTCAATCGGTGTATTTTTTTTGCGCTTCGGCATTTTGTCATACCTCTCTTCGACAAATTGGCTAAATTATTATAACATAGCGCTGCCTTTTAATAAAGGTTTCTCAAAATATAAACAATACAAGAAATAAGTGGAACCTTCTTCCGGAGAAGAAGGTTCCACATTAGATAAAGCCCGCAATGACCTACGCTACAACCACTATGAGTATCTGCATAGCCCACAACAACCTTTCGGCTGCTATAGACCATTACGACACCCATAATGATCTTTGCTCGACTATTATGGATATCTTATGAGCCTGCAACAATCTTTCGACTGCTGCAAACCCAAAAGCTTAACGGAGAACGGATATACCGGAATACGCTAAGTTATATCGACACCCATAATAGTCTTAGCTCGACCGGTAAACATCCCTTGCGACCATACTGCAATCGTTCGGACTGCAGCACAGCCTGCCGGAACATTTACCGATCTGCCCGCCGGCTAATACAGAGCCACTTGTGACCCTGCATTAACCTTTGGCCGACCATTACAGAGCCTTTCGACCCTGCAACGCTCTTGGCTCGGCCATTACGAACCTCATGCTGTTATAATAACCGTTTCACGCAAAAATATAATTGGCAAATTAATGCTTATACGGATTTTAAAATGCCGGTTTTGAATTTCTTATCACGAGTTTGTGGCGGCCCTATTTTTACCCAGATTATCTGAAATGGGACACATTTGTTGAACGTGTCACATTATTGATAATTACTGAAAAATGAGACTATTTTATTTGCTGTGGTTATCGATTGTCCGGTTTTTGATAATTTACTTAGGTAATTTTTATGAAAAAGTTCTTTTTTTGTGTGTTCAGTCGGTAGGCATGTTTTTTGCTCACGATAACTTTTTAACATTACTTTTAGCATGACTCTATTTTACGGAGAATCTATATGGAAACAATCGTACTTAATATCGACGGGCGCGAGATTGAAACCCAAAAGGGCAAGACCGTACTGGAGGCGGCATTGGAGGCGGGCATTTACATTCCCAACCTCTGTCATCACCCGGATTTGCAGCCCATTGGCGCCTGCCGGCTATGTGTTGTTGAAATCGAGGGCCGGCAAGATATACCCACCGCGTGTACAACGCCGGCTGAAGAGGGTATGGTGGTAAAAACCAATACGTCCGGGGTTGAACAAATACGCCGTCTGGCTGCGGAGTTGCTGCTTGCCGTACATCCATCCGACTGTTCTACCTGTCCCAAATATGGTAAATGCGAATTTCAGTCATTAACTCAATTATTGGGTGTCAGTGCCGGACGTTTGAGAAAAAGGCATAAACATGCGCCGGTGAATACCGGCAACCCGCTTTTTCTTCATGACCCCGGCAGGTGCGTTCTGTGCGGGCGATGTGTCAGAGCCTGCCACGGACTGCGTGGGGTGCGGGTGCTCAATTATAACAAGCAAAACAGGGAAATTTATATCGGTACGGCCATGGATCTTTCCCTGGCTGACGCAGGCTGCAAGTTTTGCGGGGCGTGTGTTGAGGTTTGTCCCACGGGCGCTCTCAGGGATCATGAGGGATTGTTATTGACGGGGGTCACCCGCAAGGAGGCGTTAATCCCTTGCCGGACTGCTTGTCCGGCGGGAATAGATATACCCCGGTATATCCGTTTAATCCGTGCAAACAAGCCTGCGAAAGCTTTAGCGGTAATCAGGGAGAAGGTCCCTTTCCCGATGAGCCTCGGTTATGTGTGCAGCCATTGCTGTGAAACCGCCTGCCGCCGCAGGGAGGTAAATGACCCTGTTTCCATCTGTAACCTGAAGCGTTTTGCCGCTGCAAACGATGACCGGCGATGGAAGGATAAATCCAAGCAGGCTTCTGCAACCGGCAAGCGGGTGGCGGTGGTGGGCGCCGGGCCCGCCGGGCTGACCGCGGCGTATTATTTGGCCAAGCAGGGCCATAGCGTCACCGTATTTGAAGCATTACCATTCCCCGGCGGCATGCTGAGATTCGGGATCCCCGAATACCGGCTGCCCGCGGCAGTACTTATGGAAGAAATTAAAGAAATTGAAAGTGCGGGAGTGGAGATCAGGACCAATACAAGGGTAGATTCAGTAGTTCATCTACTGGAAACAGGATATGATGCCGTCCTGGTGGCCGCCGGCTCCCATCAGGGGATCAAGCTGCCTATTCCCGGCGCTGGCCTTGACGGGGTGCTGGTTAATATATCTTTTTTAAGAGACGTGAGGCTTGGTAAAAAGGTCAGTGTGAGTGGCAAAAGGGTGGTCGTCCTTGGCGGCGGGAATGTTGCCTTTGATTGCGCCCGCGTGGCCCGTCGGCTGGGCGCCGGTGAAGTCTGCGTAGCTTGTTTGGAATCAAGAGAGAAAATGCCGGCCGGCTTGGAGGAGATCAAACAGGGTGAGGAAGAGGGGATTGTCATTCATCCTTCTCAAACCTTCGTTAAAATTCTCGGCGATCGGGGGCGGGTGACCGGTGTTGAGTGTCTTGATGTAAAGTCGTTTGCGTTTGATGAAAACGGTAAAGCGCAAATTGACGTTGCCGAAGATTCAAAACACGTTCTGCCGGCTGACATTGTTATTTTTGCCGTCGGTCAGCGCCCGCAAAACATGGACAGGTTCGGTTTGACCACCGGCCGGGGCAATACAATCCTGGTTGACCGGGACACCCTGGGGACAAATAAGGAAGCGGTGTTCGCGGCTGGCGATGTAGCAACCGGAACTAAATCGGTCATTGAGGCTGTTGTCGCGGGAAGAAGGGCGGCTGTCGCCATCGATAAATTCCTCGGCGGGGACGGCATGATCGATGAGAAATTGGCGCCGGTGGAAGAGCCCGGTGCCTGGCTCGGGCGCGAAGAGGGCTTTGCCGGGCTGTGCCGGAGTGATTCATGCTGTGCGCCGGTAGAGCAGCGCACTAACAATTTCGACCGGGTTGACCGGGGCTATGACGCGGAAACGGCGCTGAAGGAGGCGCGGCGCTGCTTGCAGTGCGACCTCAGAACCATGATCACGGAAAAGAAATTCTGGGCGCTGAAAGAGAAACCGGCCGGCGTAAACAGTGCGGAGGCACTGGCCAATGTCTCTATGATTATGCAAAAGGGCGCCGGCTGGTACGCCGGCTTCGGCACTGAAAAAAGCCAAGGAACCAAATTACTGACCCTTGCCGGCCAGGTGGCGCGCCCCGGCGTTATTGAAGTGCCGGCGGGCGCCACGCTCCGTCAAATTGTCTATGAAATCGGCGGGGGTATTCCGAGTCGTGAATTTAAGGCGCTGCAGATCGGTGGTCCCACGGGGAGCTTTTTTCCGGCCGGTGCTTTGGACCTGGTCGTTGACTATGGGGCCTTAGCCGCCGGGGAAGCTGTTATGGGCTCCGGAAGAATTACGGTTTACGATTCCGGCGCCTGTATGGTCGATTTGGCTAAAGACTGTCTCTCCTTGATTAAGGCTGAATCCTGCGGCAAGTGCGTGCTGTGCCGTGAAGGAACCGCGCAACTGTATGCCATTTTGACGGACATAACGGAGGGTAAGGGCAGGCCCGGAGATATCGAGCTGCTGTTGGAATTATGCGCGGGCATCCGGACCGGGTCCAGCTGCGACCTGGGCGGCACGGCGCCCAACCCGGTATTGACCCTAATCAAATATTTCCGTGATGAGCTTGAGGCGCATATCAAGAGGAAGCGGTGTCCGGCGCTGGTATGCAAAAAATATATTACCTATCACATTCTTGGCGACAAGTGCCAGGGCTGCGGCATTTGTTTGCGGCAATGCCCCGCCGGCGCCATTGCCGGCGGGGAACGGTTAATCCATGTGATAGACCAGGACGAGTGTACCAAGTGCGGGATCTGCCTGGAGGTATGCCCGCCCGGGTATGACGCTGTGACCAAAGCCGGGGGGGTAAAACCAAAAACCCCCGGTGAGCCAATCCCTGTGGGAAGCTGGAAAAAAAGGTAACTGAAAAATTTTTTGTAAGGAGCGATGGTTCATGAAGCAAGTGACTGCGGATGTGGCAATAATCGCGGGCGGCCCCGCCGGATTGGCGGCGGCGGTGGCGGCGGCCGAAAACGGCGTCAGCGTGGTTGTATTTGAAAAATCCAGTGTAACGGGAGGCTGCGGCAATATGGCCATGGGTCCTTTCGGCGTTGAAAGCAGACTGCAAAAAAAGCAAATTATCGGGCTCACCAGGGAGGAAGCCTTTAAAATCCATATGGAATACAACCATTGGATTCCCGATGCCCGGCTGGTGCGGGCCTTCATAGACAAATCAGGCAGCACCATTGACTGGCTGGAGGATATGGGAGTGGAGTTTTTATTAGCCGCCAGGCACTTTACAACCTCGCAGCCCACCTGGCACGTGATCAAAACGCACGGCGGAGCGCACGGGACCGGGGGCTTGATATTTAAAGCGCTGACGGACAGGGCGGCAGAGCTTGGCGTGGAGTTTTACTTAAATACGCCTGTTAAAAAGATATTTAAAGAGAACGGGCGCGTGGCGGGGTTTCTAGCTGAAGATGGTGCGGGAGAAACAATACAGGTTAACGCCAAAGCCGTTATTGTGGCCACCGGCGGTTTCGGCGGCAATGCCGAAATGATTAAGCAGTATACCGGCTTTGAGTGGGGACGTGATTTATTCTCGTTTAAAATCCCCGGCATAGACGGCGACGGCCTCCGGATGGCCTGGGAAGCAGGGGCGGCCAAAACCCGGATGCTGATTGAAATGTATTGCGCCACCCCCAACCAGGACCAGCATTGGTACCTCGACGCGGTATTCCGTCAGCCGAATCTTTTGGTGAATTTAAACGGTGAACGTTTCTTTAATGAAGAAGTGATGCCCAATAACACCTTTGCCGGCAACGCCATTGCCGGGCAGAAAAACCGCACCGCGTTTATGATCATTGATCAATCAATCAAGAAGCATTATTTAAAGCACGGGTTTGATCAAATATGTTATGATATTCCCCTTGAAGACGCCGGTGATTTTGAAAGTGAGCTGCAAATAGCTGTTGATGAGGGTTCCAAAGATTTCTTTATCGCTGATTCAATTGAAGAATTGGCTGAAAAGGCCGGCATCAACGTGGAAAACCTGAAAACGACCGTTGACGAATACAATAAAGCCTGCGAAAGCCGGGACACGTTGTTTAACAAGGACTATCGATTTTTGAAACCAATTAAGAAGCCTAAATTTTACGCCGGTAAATTGGTGCCGAGCGGATTCGGCAGTTTGGGCGGCATAAAAATAAATTATAGGGCTGAAGTGCTGGACGAGGAATTTGAAGTAATGCCTGGGTTTTACGCGGCCGGCACCGATGCCAATGCCATTCATTCCGACAGCTATACCTTTATGCTGCCGGGCAATTCAATGGGATTTGCCATCAACAGCGGGCGCATCGCCGGCGAAAGTGCCGCGGAATATGTGGAATCTCTTGAATAAGACGGAGTAAACAAATTTCATATTTGGGGTGAGTATATCGATGTGGTTCCCTGCGGGTAATGCGGCAGGGATTTTTTTACTGTTAAAGGTTAATCTCCCTTACTTTCCTGTAAAGGGTGCTCCGGGCAATTCCCAGTTCCCTGGCTGTAAGCAGCATATTGCCCCGGTTTTTTTCCAGGCAGGTTAGGAT
Source organism: Bacillota bacterium (assembly GCA_023439185.1). Lineage (GTDB taxonomy): Bacteria > Bacillota > Desulfotomaculia > Desulfotomaculales > Desulfallaceae > BRH-c8a. The sequence continues at coordinate 120,182 of JAEXOR010000044.1, forward strand.
AGTGTGATGCTCTAACGTCTTGATCGACTTTTTTAGTTTTTGCTCATAAATACTGCTTACAATAGATTTTTTATTCGTGGGGATATTTAATTTTTCCAGGAGAATATCCGATGAAATGGTATTGCCCTCGCATAGATTAACCGCTCTTTCAATAACATTCTGTAACTCCCGTATATTTCCCGGCCAGTCGTATAACGAACATTTTTCGTATACATCCGGGTTGATGTAATCTATTTTTTTTCCCATCCGGGACGATAGTTTTTTAACAAAATGAGCGATTAATAATGGTATATCTTCTTTTCTATCCCTTAGGGGTGGAATTTCAATACATACAACATTAATCCGGTAAAATAAATCTGATCTGAAATTGCCTTTATTTACTTCATCGACCAGGTCTTTATTGGTGGCTGCGATAATGCGCACATCAACAGGAATGGCCTTATCGCCTCCGATGCGGGTAACCGCTTTTTCCTCCAAAACACGCAAAAGAACCGACTGCATGTCCAAGGGCATTTCCCCGATTTCATCAAGGAAAATGGTCCCGCTGTCCGCCAGCTCAAATTTCCCCGGGCTGCCGCCTTTTTTAGCGCCGGTGAAGGCGCCTTCCACATACCCAAAAAGCTCGCTGCCCAGCAAATCCCGCGGAATGGCCGCGCAATTTATGGCGATATAGGTCTGACCGCATCTGGAACTGGCATTGTGGACGGCTTGGGCGAACAAGTCTTTGCCGGTGCCGCTTTCCCCCAGGAGCAGAATATTGGAGTCGCTTTTCGACACCTTGTGCCCCGTCTCCAGGCAGTTAAGAAAGATTTTTTCTTTGCCAATCAGGTCGTTAAAGGTAAACCGGGCATAATTGCCCAATGCATTGGCAATCAGCCTGGCCGCGCGGGAGATCTTTTGGATAATCAGAATTTTTCCAATGCGCTTACCGTCCAAATATATAAAGCGCGTGTTGACGACGCACCTGATCATCTCAGACGAATTATAGATGTCTATAAACTGGTCGGTAACAGCTTCTTTGGAATTAATTGCGTTCACCAGGTCGAAATTCTTTTTTGAAGCCCCGTAGGGGCTTCTGACCAGGGTAAAGATATTTTTTCCAACCGGGTTTTCTTTAAAGCCAAAAATATTGATTGCTTTTTGGTTGGCGTGGGTGATCCCGCCGAATTCGTCAAGAGCGATTAACCCGTCTGCAAAGCATTCCATGATCAAATTTTTGTACTGGTGCGCAATTTCGGATGCTTTCGCCATGCGACGGGCGGATATTTGTTTTTCAATGGAGTCCACCGCTGCGATGACCATGCCCAGGGTATGCTGGTGCACCATTTCATATGTTCCGATCATGACCAGCATACCGATGAGCCGATGGGTATCGGGATCATGAATGGGCGCCGCCGAGGTGGTGCCGTCGTGCAGGCATGCGCACCAGTTCTCATGAGGCAGGACCTGAAACGGTCTGTCGTGATGGAAAGCCAGGGTGGGCGCAAAGGCTCCTATGATAGACTCCGACCATACGCTTCCCGGAACGGCATTAACTTTGACCAGCAGTTTTAAAGCTTCCGGATCACCGATTGATTCACCGGAATCAATTAGGATGCGGTTTTCAACCAACTGAAGGGATATTGCGAACCCGGAACCTTTTACAAAATTATAAAGATTTTCCATAACCTGAATGGCTATATTGATAAGCTCCTGGTTTTTTGTTTTAATCCTTTCGAATTCTGCGCCGGGCAATATTTCTTCGTTTTTATGCTTGTACGGGTCGATTTTACCCCTGCACCGCTCCCATGAACTGAGGACCTCCGGTCTGACCACGGAAAAGTCAAACGGTTCATGATTAACAAATTTTTCCCAGGCGTCTTTGATGGGGCAATTGGTTTGCGCAGTCATCTTAATTCCCCCCGTACGTTTTATGCTGAATAATCTGAAATTGTTTTTAATAATTAAAATATTCTTAATTGGTATCTTTTATATAACATACAAATGAATAGGATTCAAGTAAGATCAAGAAGGCAAAGTTTTCATGCCTTCTCACAAGGGTAAAAGCCCTGGTTGGCCTTTTTTAAATAACATTGCCCATAGCCTTTTAAATTGAAATTCGTGCGGGATCCAGCGAACGCAGGAGCTCTATCTCTTCTTGCGCCGGGGAAGGAGTGACGCCGATCCCTTTTTCCGGTATTAGAATCCCGAAGGAGCTGTTGTTTTGCGCATCTTGAAGCGTAACTCCCGGGTGCAGCGAAAGAACCGTCATTTTCTTGCTGGCACTGTCAAAACCGTATACCCCCAGCTGGGTAACAACCCGGTAAGGCCCGGTGTCTTCAGGCAGTCCGGCGGCCTCCCGGGCGCCCGGCCCGTTTAAATATCCCGGGGTGGTAAGAAAATCAAGCTTTTCGACGAACTTTTTTTTGTCCTGCCGCATGATGACGATGGTGCGGCGGCAAAAAGAGCCCAGGTCGTTGGCCCCGCCGCTCCCCGGCAGGCGCACCTTCGGGCGGTCGTAAGGGCCGATGACGGTGGTATTGATATTTCCATACCCGTCTATCTGCGCGGCGCCCAGAAAGCTGTAGTCGGCGTAGCCGGCCTGGGCGATGGACATCGTATCCAGCATGCTTGACGCGGCCACGGCCTGGTAAAAGGTACGTCCGTCGCCGGCGGAAATGGGCAGGGCGGGTATTCTGGGGCCGATTCCGCCTGCTTCAAAAATCACAAGAATATCCGGGGCATGGGTTCGCTGGGCAAACATGGCGGCGATCATGGGCAGCCCGGTGCCCACAAAGTAAGACCTTTTATTCTCAATCACCCGGGCGGCGGCATATACCATTAATTCAGTGCTCGTGTAGCTGTTCATTTTCCTTCAGTCCTCCTTCACGGCCCACGGGTAAACCGGTGTTTCCCTGAGCTGCTCCACCCTGGCGAGGAAATTCAATTTCTCCGTCCCCCCGACCAGGTCCAGGTATTGAAAAAAGCTGTCCGGGCCGTGGACATACTTTTGCAAGTAGCTTTCAGTTCCGGTGTCGGTCTTTGACGCTTTAAGCCACTGGGTGATATGCTCTTCATCAAAGTAATATTTGCCCGGCATCTGGCAGGGGTGCGACCCGAAGGGCGCTTCCACCACCGCGTCAACCAGATAGTAGGGGATAACGGTTTTCCAGGGCTCTTTTCTGATTTCTTCCTCCGGGATGATTTCCTCCGTCGAAATAATAAGTCTCCTGGACGCCCTGGCCAGTTCATAATCCTCCACGGCGATACCGTCAATTTGGCAGTTCCCGTAAATATCGCATCGTGACACATGGATTATGGATATATCGGGGTAGGCTGCCGGGAGCAGGCAGACGGGTTTGCCGCTGAACGGATCCTGAACTATCTTTGCGGAACTGTATTCAAAGGTATCGGTACCCATCAAATTGCGGGCGGGGATGAACGGGACCCCCATCATGGCGGCCAGGAACCGGAACTGCAGGCCGGCGTTGCTGGATTCCGCCACCACCCGGCATTCCCCGCCTTCTATTTTTCTGCGGGAACCGGGCGAAAGACCTCTCAGCTCATGCCCGAATGAGTATGCGGCTTCAACCTTGTTGACACAGCCGGAGGTAATCAGTACGTCAAGATCGTGTACGGAAGTCTTGCCCACCATGGTCAGGTTGTTTTTGCCCTGCCTGAGAATTTCATAAATGCTGATCATTGATACCCTGACGTGCCCGAAGCCCCCCGAGGCTATAAAATCACCGTTTTGGACGAACCTGGAAACCGCCTCCCGGACCGGCATAACCTTATCCCGCAATTCCCGGGATTTGTTGGCCAGAATCCACTGGCGGTTCTCGTCGGGATCGTGCCAGCCGACCAGCATACCCTTTCCTTCATTTAGCAATTTCATTTTATTCAACCCTTCCAAATAATTATTGGCAATTAAAGCTGTTCAAGGATAAAAGCCGCGCCCGGACCGCCGCCGGCGCACAGGGAAGCGCAGCCAAACCGTGCGCCGCGGCGGCGCATTTCGTGAACCAGCGAGACAATGATCCGGGCTCCGGTGCAGCTGACCGGATGGCCCAGGGAAATACCGGAGCCGTTGATATTCACCTTGTCCATATCCAGGCGCAGTTCCCGGTTGACCGCTAAAAACTGGGCCGCGAAAGCTTCATTTATTTCCCAGTAATCAATGTCATTCATCTGCAAGCCGGCAAATGATAATGCCCGTTTAACTGCCGGGACTACTCCGATACCCATGATTTTCGGGTCCACAGCCGCCGACGCGGTGGCAGCGATGCGGGCCAGCGGTTTGATCCCCAATGCCCGGGCTTTTTCCGCCGTCATTAGAATAAGGGCGGCTCCACCATCATTCAGGCCGGAAGCATTGCCCGCGGTTACGGTGCCTTCCTTGTCGAACACAGGGGGCAGTTTGGCCAGGCCGTCCAGGTTGATGTCGGACCTGGGACGCTCGTCGGTGTCAAAAAGGACCGGTCCCTTTTTGGTTTTAATTTCAACCGGTACAATCTCATCCTTAAACTTGCCTTCCCGGATGGCCCGGCAGGCCCGCCGGTGGCTGAGCAGCGCCAGCTCATCCTGTTCCTTCCGGGTGATGTCGTATTGCCTGGCAAGATTCTCCGCGGTGACTCCCATGTGATAGTTGTAAAAGGCATCAATCAGCCCGTCGCAAAACATGGAATCAACAGCCTTATGGTGGCCCATGCGGTATCCTTTGCGTGCCCCGGGCAGCAGGTAGGGAATATTGGACATGCTTTCGGGGCCTATGGCCGCCCCGACAGCCACTTTGCCCAACGCAATTTCGGCGTATAAAATCTCTGTTGCCCGCATGGACGACGCGCATTGCTGGTTAACCGTGGCCGCCACTGTTTCCACTGTACAGCCGGCGCCCAAGGCCACCTGCCGGGCCGGATTGGGCTTGCATCCGGTCATATTGCCCATCCCGGCCGTCACTTCTTCAATTAAACACGGTTCAAGCCCGCTTTTGTCCAGCGCCGCTTTTAGAGCAATAATCCCCAGTTCAACTGCCGAAAGATCTTTTAGAGAACCCAGAAAATCTCCGATGGGTGTTCGCATACCGCTGACAATAACCACTTCGCGCAAGATGCTCTCTCCTTTGCCTGTACTTTTCATCAAGGTGCTGATGCAATTCTTACAAAATAGCAAGACGCGTACCACAGCCCGAATGCCGAAACCATTATCGTCAGGTCGCGAAAAGATATTATTATCAAAAACAAGACATGCCGGTGGCAGGCAGTGGCATTAAACGAGCGTTTTCAATGATTATCAAAAATAGGACACCCGGCCGAAGGTGTCCTATTTTTGATAATCAGGAATCAATTGATAGGTGAACTTGCTGCCGACCATGGAAAAATGATATGATAAGGCACATTCTTATCTCAAAATTGACACAGGCCTGGTTGAATTAAAGGGGGCTTTGGGTGTGCATAACATTGAAATGATTAAAGATCTTCGGATGAAATTCATTCAGGGGGAGAATATTGACGCCGGTAATATACGCCTGGAGGTTTTTGAGTCCTGGGTGCGCTGCAGGAAAACGGTTGATCCGCTTAAGAAGCAAAATACCAGTTTGCTAGACGCTGAGGAGCTTAAAAGGCTGAAGCTGCAAAACAAGGAACTCATTGATGTTACCCTTCCGGTAATGCAAAATCTGTATGCGATTATTAATAACAGTACGGTGGAAATTTTTCTTTCGGTCATAAAGGGTGAAGATCAATTGATCATAGAATCAATTGGTGATGATGACGCAACGCATAAATCCAGTCAAGTTAAAGCTATCCCCGGCTCCAACTGGTCCGAAAGGGAAATGGGAACCAGCGCCACCGCCCTGGCCGCCATTCATGACCGGCCTATTCAACTGTTCCCTTACGAAAACTATTGTTTTCTTTTAGGGGAAAGAATATCGACGGCCGCGCCAATTCACGATCCGGAAACCAATTCAATTTTGGGAGTAATAACTTTAACAACGGTAAATGTCAAATTGTTTCATCCGCATACCATGAGCATGGTGGTTGTATTGGTTAATCTCATTGAAAAACAAATCGCCACCATAAGGCTGATTAAAAGGGCGGAAATTGATAATCATTACAAAAACCTGATCATGGAAGCATACGGCGACGGGCTGATCGCCATTGATGAAAGGATGAATATTACTCAGATAAATCAAAAAGCATTGAATATTTTTGAAATTGAGTCAGATCCCCTGGGTAAAAACATTATCGTTTTATTATCCGATATTTTTGGCACAATCAATAAACCACGGGGATTGGTTGACATGATCAGGTCAAAAAGCAATGTGAACGACGAGTTTATTCATATTCAAACGCCCTTTGGAGCTATCAGGCTGGCTGTTACCACCCGTAGCATATCCTTAAACGACAAGGTTATAGGCAAGGTTTTAATCATCCAGGAAATGTCCAGGGTTAATAACCTGGTAGCGCGAACCGTTGGTAATAATGCCCGCTTCACCTTTGACGACTTAGTCGGCCGGGATAAAAAGTTCAGGTGCGCCGTGGAGACGGCCATGCAGGTTTGCAACACTACTTCCAATATCCTGCTTATGGGAGAGAGCGGTACCGGAAAGGATTTATTTGCCCAGTCTATTCATAACGCCAGCGGGCGGAGCGGCAAACCTTACATAGCGATAAACTGCGCCGCCGTATCAAGGGAATTGATTGGCAGCGAGCTTTTCGGCTACGTGGAAGGCGCTTTTACCGGCGCGAAAAAAGGCGGCAGCCCGGGCAAATTTGAGCTGGCGGACGGAGGAACCATATTCCTTGATGAAATCGGCGAGATGCCGCTGGATATGCAGACGGCGCTGCTGCGGGTATTGGAGGAAAGGGCGGTAACCCGCATCGGGGGGCGGGCCTCCTTGCCTGTTGACGTCAGAGTAATTGCCGCGACCAATAAAAATCTGGTTGAGGAAGTGGATAAAGGGCAGTTCCGGGAGGATCTGTACTACCGGTTAAATGTGGTTTCTATTCAGCTTCCGCCGTTAAGGGAAAGAAAAGAGGATATTCCTGTTTTTATTGCCTATTTGGCAAGCAAAATATCAAGACAATTGGGGAAAAAAATCAAGGATATCGACCGGGAGTTTATCCTAACCTGTTCAAACTACGACTGGCCGGGAAATATTCGTGAACTTCAGAACACCATTGAGCGGTGCGTTAATTTAGCCAAATCCGCGGTGCTAACCTTGAACCTTCTGCCTGAGCATATCTTAAACAACACCTTGCCGGTAAATGATTTGCCGGGGTTGAACAAAAACCTGAAAAAGTATGGAAAATTGGTGGAATCCAGCTTGATTAAAAACTATCTTATGGTATACGGGGGCAATGTTGATTTGGTGGCCAGGGAACTGGGTATTTCCAGAAGCACTTTGTATCGCCGGCTGAATGATCAATAAGCATACCGCCCGCTCTGTTCATGGGAGCGGGCTTTTTAGTGTCAAAAATGAGACTAACCATCTAAAACGGGTGTCAGATATAATACGCATTTTATAATGCCGTTTAAGTACCGTGTCAAACTTGCCGTCAGGAGGCTTAACGTTAAATTGGAAAACCCCTTCAGGCATAAAAGTTGCACAACTTATTAATGGTATTTGTGTTCGAAGGAGATGGATAGCACAATGAGGAGATGGATAGCGCAATGAATGGAAAATTTAAAGAGGATTACAAGAGAAAACTGCTGTCACTGGAGGAAGCCGCCAGGCTTATTCAAACGGGAGACAAGATTATAGGCATGATTGGCGTTGGTGAAGCAACCGCCATTATTGATGCCATCGGCAAAAGAGCTAACGCCGGAGAATTTGATGATGTTGAGTTTATAGCCATGGGTACGAGTTTAAGTAAAGGATGGTTCAGCCCGGAGACCTATCCGCATATGCGTTGCAATGTCACCTTTATATTTTCACCCGAAGTAAGAAACGCAATAAATAATGCATATGCCGATTTTACTCCCAGCCATGGTTCGGACTTCCCCAGATTAATAACTGATTACATGATTAAGGATCGGGCGCCCGGAACCACCAAGCTTATATCCTATGTCTCGCCTATGGACAAGTACGGGTATTTTAGCTTTGGCGCAGGCCCGGGCTATTCGTTGGAAGCCTCCCGCCTGGATAATACCACGCATATTGTCCAGGTGAACAGGAACATGCCCTATGTGGGGGGAGATAATTTCATTCATATATCAGAAGTGGATTATATCGTGGAGCATGATGAGCCGTTATTTACCATTTCAGCCCCTGAGCCTTCGGCTGAAGATTTGGCTATCGCCGGAACGATCGCGGAAATGATTGATGACGGGTCAACTATCCAGTTGGGTATCGGAAGTATGCCAAACACACTGGGCAAGCTGCTGGTGAACAAGAGTGACCTTGGTGTGCACTCGGAAATGATCAGTGACGCCTACATGCATTTGTGGGCAGCGGGGGTGATCACCGGGAAAAAGAAAACCGTCAGACCTTTTAAAATGGTGGGTTGTTTTGCCATGGGTTCATCCGAGGTCTATGAATGGCTGAACTATAACCCGGTCATTGAGATGTACAGCCAGGCCTGGACAAATAATCCCTACATTATAGGTCAAAACAATAAAATGGCGTCAATTAACCAGATCCTGGAGATCGACTTGACCGGGCAGGCGGCGTCGGAAGGCATCGGTCCCCGGATTTATAGCGGCACAGGCGGCCAGGCGAACTTTGTCCAGGGTGCATACATGTCCCCCGGAGGCAAATCTTTTCTTTGCTGCAAATCCACGGCGGAAACCAAAGCTGGTCGGGTATCCGCCATCGTTCCTTTATTGCGGCATGGAGCCGCGGTTACCACCTCCCGGACCGATATACAGTATGTGGTTACGGAATACGGTATCGCCCAGCTTAAAGGGAAGTCTTTCCGGCAGAGGGCCCAGGAGCTAATCGGCATCGCCCATCCGGATTTCAGAGGGGAACTGCGCCAGGAGGCTAAAAAACTCAACCTGTTCTAAACAAACCGGCATTGGGGAAGGTGAATGGGATGGACGAAAATCAAAAAAGCGGACTGCGCATGAGGTTTATTAATGGCGAGCAAATAGATACCAATGAAATCCGGCCGGAAATACTTGAATCGTGGCGTCGCTGCAAAGGCAAGGTTGATCCATTTAAAAAGAAAAACACGGATATATTAAACGGTACAGATTTAGAGGCGCTCAGACTTGAATATAAGGAGCTTATCGATATTACAGTCCCGGTGATGAAGAACCTTTATGAAATTATGAATGACGAGGGATTTGTGATCATCCTTTTTGCCGGGAATGGAGGTAATCAATATATTTTAGAAATCATCGGCGACGAAAAGGCCATGCGCCATAGCCATTGTGTCAACGTTATTCCGGGCAGCAGCTGGGCGGAGAGTGTCATGGGGACCAATGCCGGCTGTCTGGCTTTTTTGCATGATCGGCCTTTTCAGGTGTACCCCTACGAAAATTACTGTTTGTTCATGAAATGCAATACTTCCAGTGCCGCGCCAATTCATGATCCGGATACTAATGCCATCATTGGGGTTTTATGCATTGCCGGGAACTTAAAAATGGTGCATTGCCATACCCTGGGTATGATCACTGTATTGGTCAGCCTAATTGAAAAACAAATAGCGGCTGTCAGATTAAAGAATAAGGCTGAAATAGAAAATAACTATAAAAATTTGATCATGGAAGCCTACAGTGGCGGACTGATCGCCATTGATGAAAACTTGGTCATCACCCAAGTCAATCAAAAAGCGATAAGTACTCTTGAAATAGAAGAAAACCCGCTGGGTAAGAATATAATATCACTGTTTTCGAATGTTTTGGGCGCCGTTAACAGGCCGCGGGAGCTGATTGACATAATCAGGTCCAATAATGACGTGAGCGACGAGTTTATTCATTTTCATGCCGCTTCTAAAACTATACGGTGTGCCGTTACCACCCGCAGTATTTATTATAACCATCGGGTTATAGGTAAGATAATTATGATCCAGAAGATGTCCAGGGTTAATAATCTGCTGGCGCGAACAGTTGGTAACAGCGCTCGCTTTACGTTTAGCGATCTGATTGGTGAAAATAAAAAGTTTTTATATGCCATGGAAACAGCCCTGCAGGTATCCAACACCGGTTCCAATATCCTGCTTTTGGGAGAGAGCGGCACCGGTAAAGACTTAATTGCCCAATCTATTCATAATGCCAGCGGCAGGAGCGGTCAACCGTATATCGTGATCAACTGCGCGGCAATACCCAGGGAACTTCTGGGCAGCGAACTTTTCGGCTACATGGAAGGCGCTTTTACCGGGGCCAGAAAGGGGGGCAATCCCGGGAAATTTGAACTGGCGGACGGGGGAACGATCTTTCTGGACGAAATTGGGGAAATGCCCCTGGATATGCAGACCGTGTTTTTAAGGGTACTGGAAGAAAGAGCGGTAACCCGCATCGGGGGGAAAAAAGCCATTCCGGTGGATGTCAGGGTCATTGCCGCCACCAATAAGAACCTGGCTAAGGAAGTTGAAAAGGGCAATTTCCGGGAAGACATGTACTACCGGCTCAATGTAGTCAGCATTTATCTCCCGCCGTTAAGGGAGAGAAGAGAGGATGTGCCGCTTTTAATAACCCATTTGGTGGACAAGACATCCAAGCGGTTGGGGAAAAAAATTAAAAGCATCGACCAGGAATTTATGCTGGCGTGTTCAGCCTATGAATGGCCGGGAAACGTCCGGGAACTGCAGAACACGGTTGAGAGGTGTATTAATCTAGCCAGGAGTTCGGTATTAACCTTAAGTCTTTTGCCGGATAATATTTTGAAGCATAATACCTCGGTAAATAATTTAATGGGACCGGACAGGAGTTTGAAAAAGTACGGGAAATCGGTGGAGTCCAGTTTAATTAAGGAATATCTGCATAAATACGGCGGCAATATTAATTTAGTGGCCAGGGAACTGGGTATTTCAAGAAGCACCTTATATCGCCGGCTTAAAAATAAGTTAAACTAACAAGAATTACCGGGGTTTATTATGCAATCAAAATTGGAACAACGATCTCAATGGGAGTGTCAATTCTGATACTCCCATTTACCTTTAAATATTGATTTTCCAGCTCTTTATATGGCATGGTTTTTGCTCATTATGACAGTGTTATGCGGTTTATAAAAATCATGATAAGAGAAAGGAGACGGATTATTTATTGAGTAGTTTAAAAATTCAATAAAAACCTATTGTTTCATTAAAGAGCTATTATAGAAAAGGTTGAACTTTATTTTGCAGAAGGAGGTCAGGTAGGTAATGAGAAAATCTCGGGCCTTGTTAATAATGATAACATTTTTAATGCTGGCTCTCACCAGTTGCAGTGCCAGCCAGAAATCAAACGGAACAGCAGATCCAGGGGAGCAGGATAAAATAGTGCTCAAATATCATAATTATGCTCCTCGTGCGTCCATTGACGAGCCCATGGTTTGGTGGGCCGAAGAGGTATCAAAAAGAAGCGGGGTCAAGATAGAGTATGAGTTTTATTGGGCGGGCGCGCTTGCCGGAGCTGAAGATAATTTAAATGCTCTTAGCGCCGGGGCCTTTGACGTAACGTGGATTAGTCCGATGCTTCATCCGGGTCAAACGCCTTACCTGGCAGTGGCTAACTCTTTACCATTGATAACCTCTGATGTAGAAGCCGCAACTGCGGCATGTAATGAGCTGGCCACGGAAGGTCCGGGAAAAACGGAGCTGGAAAAATTTAATGTAAAATACCTTTTTGCCACTGCTCCATGGCAATACCATTTACTCAGCACTAAGCCAATTAATAGTTTGAATGATATAAAAGGGTTTAAGGCCAGAACGTTCGGCAACCTTAGTATAGTATGGCAAAAATTAGGCGGGATGCCTGTTACAATGACTATTCCGGAGGTATATTCCGCTTTGCAGTCAGGTTTAATCGATGGAAATCTCTCAATGCCTTCGGGATTTGTGTCTACCAAGGGATATGAAATTGCAAAACACTATATTCCGATGACGGGATTAGCGGTTTTGCCCAGTCCATTTTTGATGAATATGAACACGTGGAACAAGCTTCCTTCGAATGTGCAGGCGGCAATGCTGGAGGTAGCGCAAGAAATGCCGGGTCACGTTGCCGAGATAGTGGAAAGTGAGGAAGCTGCCGCTATTGAGAAGCTCAAGCAGAACGGTGTGAAAATTTACGAAATGCCGCCGGATATTGAAGCCCAATTTGAAGCCATTAAGGATGAAGTATGGAAAGAGGCGGGGGAAAACATGAACAAGTTGGGGCTTCCCGGTTCAGAGGTGGTAACCACCTGGGTGGAGCTTGTTAAAAAGCATAGCTAAACGGAAAAGGTGCTTCGGTATTAACTAATGGCATGCTGCGAAATATCAAGGTAAAATTTTTATTTATTAAAGCTTGGCGGGGAGGCCGCGGGAGTGTGGAGCGGCTTTCCCGTCCTACCAGGACGTTACATCTTTGATCTCACAGTATTATGTTTCCAAAGGACTGAGATTATGGACTCAACAATTATGCTTATCGGTGGTCTTTCATTTTTTGTATTGTTTTTATTGCTTTTTATGGGTGTTCCCATAGCTTTTGCCGCTGCTTTTTGCGGTATTATCGGTTTACTTATTTTACAAGGACCGGAAATAACCTGGATGTATGTAAGTACCGCTCCCTATAGCGAAGCTACTGTTTACAATTATATCCTTATTCCACTGTTCATTTTTATGGGAGAGCTTGCGTTCCACGGAGGGTTTGCGACAGGAATTTTCTATACGGCAAGTCAATGGATAGGAAGAATACGCGGCGGACTGGGAATAGCTACCGTGCTTGGCGGAGCAGGCTTTGGCGCGTTATGTGGTTCAAGTGTGGCTGCCGCCTCCACACTTAGCAAAATATGTATCCCCGAAATGAAGAAGCATGGTTATAATAATATATTTTCCTCAGGAATAGTTGCTGCCGCTTCAAACTTGTCGTCAATAATCCCTCCCAGTGGATTGTTTATAATGTACTCGCTGTTGACGGAACAATCTGTTGGATTGTTGTTTATTGCCGGGATATTACCTGGGATTCTTAAAGCTTTATTATATTCAATTACCAGTTATATAATGGCCGTTAAAAATCCAGGCTGTGTTGCTTCTTTACCGAAAAAGACCTCATGGTTCGATAAATTTATCTCAATAAAATATAGCTGGGGTATGATAGTAACTGTCGTTATAGTGTTTTTAGGAATCTATACCGGGTTCTTTTCTGTTACCGAGGCTGCCGTTATGGCAACTTTTTTTATCTTTATGTTAACTTTATTATTGAAGAAGTTATCAATAAACGGCTATTTAAATGTTCTTCTTGATACCGCTAAAACCACGTCCATGATTTTATTTATAATTGTAGGGGTAATGATCTTTACGCGTTTTTTAGCTGTTTCAAGATTTCCGTATGAGTTGGCCTCATTTCTAACCGGACTTCCGGTCCCTCCTGGAGTGATCTTATTTTTTATTATTATTGTTTATTTGGTTTTAGGGATGTTTTTTGATGCTATAAGTGTACTTGTATTAACACTTCCTGTTTTTTTCCCTACTATTATATCCCTTGGATACGACCCGATATGGTTTGGTGTAATAGTAATACTCCTGTGCGAGATAGGTTTGATTACGCCGCCTGTCGGAATTAATTGCTATGTGGTTGCTTCGTGTGTGCCGTCTCTCCCCGTAGAAAGTGTTTTTAAAGGTGTCTGGCCATTTTTAATTGTAGACTTTATTCTTTTGGCCATACTGATAATGTTCCCCGTTATTGTTTTGGTTTTGCCGTATAGCATAAGGTAAACCGCAGGAAATTAATTGAGTTGCAATAAGACAAAAAATGAGGGGTATTTATGAGGGCTATTTATAATATTTTTGTAAATATTTACAAGGCATGTGCCGTAATAGGCGCGATATGTATTTTCCTCAGTATGATTTTAGGTATGATTGTGATAGTTGCCCGTTCTATATTTAACTATTCAATTCCCGGGCATTATGAAATAACCAAGTTATTTTTGGCTGTAATCGTTTATTTTACTATTTCATATACGCAATATTGCAAGGGAAATGTTAGTATTGGACTATTTATTTCTAAAATCGGAGGGACCAAACGATTATATATTGATATATTAAACCTTTCTTTATGTTTAATCGTGTGCGCTTTTTTATTTTGGGGCACTTCGCAAGAGGCGGTGAAAGCTATGATTATAAAAGATTTTCAAATGGGCATATATAATTTCCCTTTATGGCCCAGTAAGCTTGGTGTGTCAATAGGATTTCTGTTTCTGTTGACATGCCTAATTATTCAAATATTGGAAAAAATTAAAGAGTTGCGTTCTTCAAGTAAAGATAACGTTCATCTGACAGGTGTGCCGGAAGATTAATGTTGGGTTAAATAGTAAGTTATCGTAAATGTGCTGACTATTGTGCAGGAGGTTATAAATATGCCGGCTGACGGAAAAGAACTTTCGAGCGAAGTCAAAGATCTTGCCCCTATTCCCGGGAACTGCAACGTACCGGTTAGCGGGCCGATCAATCTGAAGGGGAAGGTGGCAATTGTTACCGGAGCTAAAGGAGGTATCGGTCAGGCTGCTTGTTACGCTCTGGCTCAAAAGGGGGCAAACATCATTGTATCTGATATTTCCTCCTGCGCTGAAACAGTTGCAGGGTTAAAAAACATTGGCGCAGATATTGAGCACATTATAGTGGACGTTACGAAAGAAGAAGATTGTAACGACATGGCAAGCCTGGCCCTGAAAAAATTTGGGCGTATCGACATTCTAGTGAACAGTGCCGGGGTACTGGATCTTACCCCTATTGACAGGCTCTCATTGGAGGAATGGAATCGGGTCATCAATATTGATCTTACGGGAACCTTCCTGAGTACCAAGGCTGTTTGGAACATTATGAAACGGCAGAAAAGCGGAAAAATAATTTGTCTCAGCTCGGTGGCCGCCAAGATAGGCGGAGCTCTATCGGGACCCCATTATGTAGCGGCCAAAGCAGGGGTGGGAGGGTTTGTTAAATGGTGTGCCAAATACGGTGCTCCTGACGGCATACTGGCAAATGCCATTGCTCCCGGTCCCGTTTGGACACCCATGACCTTGGGGAGCCCTTACCCGGAGTCCGTTGTTCCCATTGGACGTATTGGCCGTTCTGAAGATATAGCTGAACCAATTATTTTTCTCGCTTCAGATATGTCCAACTTTATCACCGGCTGCGTGCTTGATGTTAATGGTGGGATATTTATGACATTATAGTTTGCTTATTCCCTGGGCGCACCTTAATGGGAGTGTCAATTCTGACACTCCCATTAAGGTATATTTACGCTTTTTTTTAATTGATCTTTCAGTCTAAGTTGGTGAGTGCGGATACTTTAAACCTTTTATGTTGGCAGCAAAAATAGGAGGCGCTGTCAAATGCACATCTGCAATTATCAAGAATGGGACACGCTTATTGAATGTGTCCCATTCTTGATAATGATTAAAGTAATCCGACCTTTCAGCAAGCCCTGTTAAGCCTTATATTAAATATTTTTACTATTGGCATAACTTTTGCTGTTTACTTCAGAAATCATGTTTTGGAGGTGTGCGATCAGAATCAAAAGGGATGGCGTTCCAAGTAAATAGATTATCAATGAACAGATTTTTAAAAGAGGAGGATGTATCATGTCATCATTTACCAATCTAATGTCACCAATCAAAATAGGTCCCGTCGAGTTAAAAAACCGTTATGCGGTAGCTCCAATGAATGAAACTTTCGCGGGCGCGGCCGGGGAGGCGACCGCCCAGTGCATCTCTTATTTCGCCGCGCGGGCCAAGGGTGGCTTCGGCCTGGTGATCACCGGGGCGATTATGGGAACGAAACTCTCGTCCAGGTATGTCTGGGGCAGAAATCTCCACCTTTTCAGCCCGTTGCACGTACAGGCGCTGCATCAGATGTGCGAAACCGTGCATTACTTTGGGGCTCAGATTGGAGCGCAGATGACCATTGGCTTTGGCCGGCAGGGACATTCTGACGACCACCACGAACTGGTCCCCGCGGCCACCGGAGGACTGCCCTACGAGCAGGCGCTGGAAAAACAGCCCAAGCTGATTTGTGACATTCCCAAAAGGCAGGAATCCGCCCGTCCCTATTTGGTTGGCCAGAACACCTATGCCATGAGTATTGAAGAGATCCACCGCGAGCAAAAGGAATATGCCCGGAGTATCCAACTGGCGTTGATTTGCGGCTTTGACGTGATTGAAATTCACGGCCCCCACGGATACCTTGAGCATCAGTTCTTATCTCCGTTAACCAACAAGCGTACCGATATGTACGGCGGTTCCTGGAGAAACCGCAAGCGGTTTCTTATTGAGGTCGCGGAGCAGACTCGCTATGCTGCCGGTGACGGTGTGGCGGTGGGATGCCGCATCTCCGCGGAGGAACATATGGAAGGCGGCTTGACCCGGGAAGAAATGATTGACCTTGCCAAAGACCTGGAAGCCTGTGGAATGGATTATATCAGCCTCTCCGACGGCGGCGGTTATGAAGAAGCGGGCCATCTGGTCCCCGACCCGGACCGTTGGGAACACTATCCCGACCAGGCCGCCGACTTTAAAAAAGCATTGAAAATCCCGGTTATGTTCGCTGGGGCGCACGACCCGGTGCTGGCAGAAAGCTTAATCGTCCAGGGTAAAACCGATCTTATCGCCCTGGGCCGCCAGTCCTTTATCGACCCTGAATTGCCGAACAAGGTGGCGGAAGGGCGGCTCGACGATATCCTGCGCTGCAAACGCTGCAATATGTGTCTGTCGCGCGCTCTGGCCGGCGCCGGTCCCCGGTGTCCGTCCAACCCGGTTCTGGGTCGGGAATACGCGATGCCTGAATATCAGATTGGGCCCCGCAAACCCGGCGAGCCCTTCATGCCCCGTGGCGTGGCGGCGGGGTATCCGGCCCTTGAAAGGCCGTGGTGGAAGAAAGAAGTGCCGTACATGGAAAAGAGCCCCACTCCCTTCCGTGGTCCCGGTCCCCGGTAATTAAAAATGGAGGTGTCTGTGGTGGAGAACACATTCCAACAGGATGATTTTTTTAAAATTGACCCCGAGGCTCACCTGGTGGGGGACGCGGAACCCCTCAGCTATTTTCCGGGCGTTCAAATGTGGTGGAAAGCAATTGACTCAATCAAGAGGCCCATGGCGACGGGAATGCCGCCCGCCGTCATGGAAGGCCTTGAACCTTACGAAATGCAGAAGCAGAAAGACCCGGAGTATATTTTAAAATTTATGGACAAATACGGCGTGGACATCGCTTGCCTGCTGCCGGAATCCATGATGGACACAACCGGCTACACAAGCCGTTTTTGCTCCAACGGCGAAATGGCCAAGGCGGTTGAAAAACATCCCGACCGCTTCATGTACCAGCCCAATATCTCGCCCATCAAATACAAAGGAGTCAAAAATACTATTTGGGAACTGGAATATTGGGTTAAGGAAAAAGGCGCTAAAATATTTAAGTTTTATCCTCCTGAGGACACGTATATCAACGATCCGGATCTGTGGCCGTTTTACAAAAAAGCCCAGGAATTGGGGATCGTCCTGGATATCCACACCGGTTTTTGCTGGGTGCCGCCGGGTAAAAGCAAGTACAGTTTGCCCATTCAACTGGATGATGTGGCCAGGGACTTTCCGGAATTGAAGCTCGTCGCCTTCCATATGGGCTATCCCTACTGTGACGACCTGAACATGGTGGCCATGGGGCATCCCAACGTGTATCTGTGCCTCAGCCTGCTAATTCCGTGGGCGCTAAACGCCCCGAGAAAATTCGCCAAAATATTAGGGGAGGCGCTTAGGTTTGTCGGGCCGGATAGGATAATCTGGGGCACCGACACCCCCGGGTTCGGTTTTCAGGTCAAGTTTTCAGTGGTGGGTTTCCGGGATTTTCAGTTCTCCGAGGACATGAAAAAAGATTACGGATACCCCGAAATTACCGACGAGGACCGCCGGAAAATATTTGGCGGTAATTTGGCCCGGCTCCTTGGCATTGACCCGACGGTGAGAAGAATCAAAAAGTAAAGAGGGGTAGTTTGACTATGAATTTTAGTTTTAACGAAGATCAAATATTGTTGAGAGATACGTTCAGGAATTTTTGTAAGAAGGAACTGCCCAGGGAGTACGTTCGCTGGCTTGATGAAAATGTTGACTTTATACCTAAAGAGCTTTGGGATAAAGTAGCCGACCTGGGGTATATGGGCATTAGAATTCCGGAAGAGTACGGCGGTTCCGGCATGACCCTGACCGACTACGTGATTGCCTGCGAGGAAATGGCGACGGCCTCCACGGCGGTGGCCATGTGTTGCGGGGCATCGCCGGATTTCGGCGCCAGCATCATCAATAAAATTGGCACCAGGGAGCAAAAAGAGTTTTTTCTTCCGCAAATCGCGGCCGGCCGGCTTAAGTTTTGCATGGCCCTGACAGAACCGGCCGGCGGTACGGATATTCTGGGAGCTATCAAGACAACCGCCCAAAAGCAGGGCGACCGGTTTGTCATCAACGGGCAAAAGGTGTTTATCACTGCCGCCCATGTGGCGGACTATATGCTGGTTATTGCCATTACAGATCCGCAGGCGAAACGTTCACGCGGGTTGTCCATTTTTATTGTTGACGCCAAAACCCCGGGTATCACGGTGGTGCCGATTAAAAAGCTGGGCGTACATGCCTGCGGAACCAATGAAATATTTTTGGAAAACGTCAGCGTACCCGAAGAAAACGTGCTGGGGGAGCTAAACAAAGGCTGGTACAATCTGTTGGAAATTCTGAACCCGGAAAGGATCGTGACATCTGTTTTCTCTCTGGGCATCGCCAAGGCTGCCTTTCAGGATGCCCTGGCCTATTCCCAGCAGAGATTTGCCTTTGGCAAGCCCATCGGGCAGTTTCAGATTCTCCAGCATTACCTGGCGGAAATATCCATCGCCATTGAGAACGCCCGGAACCTGATCTATAAATGCTGCTGGCTGCAGGAAAACGGGCTTCCCTACCACGTGGAGGCCTCCATGGCCAAGATTGTGGCGGGCTACGCGTCGGAGATCGCCGCTATTAAAGGGATGGAGATCCTGGGCGGGTACGGCTACACCATGGAATATGACCTGCAGCGTTATTTCCGGGATTATAAGCAGATGATTTTCTCTCCCATTTCAGATGAGATGGCTAAAAACATGATTGCGGAATGGATGGGACTGCCGCGGTCATTTTAGAAGTCCGGTTGATACCATTAACGGCCTTGGGGGTACCGGCCATTCAATAATGCATGTATGATACCGGGACAAAATTAAGGAGGGTCATTATGAGTAAAGGACGGTTCGCCATTATCTCCACCGGCGAAGTGCCATGCGGCTGGTATCCGGAGCGCAGTCACCTGGAAATCGCTTCATTAGTCGGCTACAAAGCAATCAAGGACGCCGGTATAGATAAAAACCAAATTGACGCGGTGATCGGCCAGATGTCAATCATGGGCAATGACTGGAATGCGGAGGTTACCTTCGGCAGGCTGCCCGAGGCGCTGGGGCTAAAAGGCTGCAAAAACACTCAACTGGTTTCCGCCGGCGGCGGCTCCAGCCATGCGGTGCGGAAAGCCGCCGAGGGATTATTGGGCAGCGGCGCGGCGGAAGTGGTACTGGTAATCCATGCGCAGAAGTTTTCGGATTTTACTCCGGGGCAGATGGCGGAGGGGTTTGCCAAGGCCGGCTGCGATCCGGAATGGGAAATCCCCTACGGCATGAATTTCAACGCCCTGGGCGGAATGATCGCTGAAAGGTACATGCACGAAACCGGCACCACCATGGAGCAGTTGGCCGCTGTCTGTGTGTCGCACCGCAAATGGGCGCTGCTGCATGACGACGCCATGCAGAAAAAGGAGCTGACTGTTGAGCAGGTGCTCAATTCCAAAATGGTTGCCACGCCATATACTGCTTTTATGTGCAATTTGCTGGCCGACGGAGGGAGCGCCTTTATCATGACCACCGCAGAGCGGGCCGGGAAACTGGTGGATAAGCCCGTCTACCTGCTGGGTGAGGGTTCCAGGTTCTCGCACCGCAATTTAACCAAGGCCAGGGATTTAACCAGGATAGTAAACGAGCCGCCTGCGCTTGAAGCTTACAAACAGGCCGGACTTGGACCTGGAGATATGGATATCGCCCAGGTTTACGGCGCCTACCCGGCCAACATCCTGATGTTCTTTGAAGCTTTTGGATTCGCCAAACGGGGAGAAGCCGGGCAGGTTTTTCTGGATGGCCATACCTGGCCGGGCGGCAGAATTCCCACCTGCACCAATGGAGAAGCCCTGTCCTTCGGCCATACCGGAACCGGCGTGGGCACCGCGCTGCTGGTGGAATGCGTGCGTCAGCTTCAGGGCAAGGCGGGAAGAGCCCAGGTGCCGGGAGCCCGCTTCCTGATTGAAAACTGCGGCGGAGGCGCCTGGATGGACTGTCACGTAAGCATTATGGGCAATGAAATTGTTTAGGAAAGGAGAAGGAAAAATGAATACGGCAGGATATAACAAACCACTGCCCCAGCCCCAAAAGTGGTCCCGGCAATTCTGGCAGGGGACCAAAGAAAACAAGCTATTGCTGAAGAAATGCACCGGGTGCGGACATATCGATTTCCCGCCCTATATGTATTGTACGGAATGCATGTCTCTGGAGCATGAGTGGATAGAGTCGTCAAAAAAGGGGACGGTTTATTCCTTCTCCATAACCTATGTGGGAGCGCCCCCGGCATTTACCGAAGATCAGCCCTATACCTTGGTATTTGTAGACTTGGATGAAGGAGTCCGGATGCTCAGCAGAATAGTGGACTGCCCGTCGGAGGACGTCAAGATCGGCATGGAAGTGGAGGCGGTATTCGACCCCGTAACCGGGGATACCACCCTGGTTATGTTTCGGCCGTTGAAATGAGGAGTGAAAAAATGCCCGTATACAAACCCGAATTCGAGCAGCTTATCTACGAGAGAAAAGGAAAAGACGGCGAGGTCCTGTGGCTGACTCTGAACAATGAAAAAATGAGAAACTCGCTGACCCTGAAAATGCAGGCGGAGCTCATGGAAGCGCTGGAGAATACCTTGACGGATAATTCCATCCGCTGCGTGGTGATTACCGGCGCCGGGGACAAAGCCTTCTGTTCGGGAGGCGATATCAATCTATTTCAGTCTTTGGACGTAGTTACCAGCTACGATTACAGCTTCCAGCAGGGCAACCGCATCCAGCACCTGCTCACTTATATGGAAAAGCCGGTGGTGGCGGCGGTAAACGGCGCCTGCTACGCCGGCGGGCTTGAGTTGGCCTTGTGCTGCGACTTCATTTATGCCTCCGGGAACGCCACCTTCGGGCTGCTGGAAATTAATCTCGGCATACTGGCCGGTTGGGGCGGAACGGTCCGTTTGCCCAGAAAGATCCCGGTCAACCGGGCCAAAGAGATGATCTACAAGGGTGAGATTATTCCCGCCGATGAAGCTTATCAGTGGGGCCTGGTTAACAAAGTAACGCCCCGGGATCAGCTTTACGGCGAAGTGGAGGCTGCGGTTGAAGCTATGATGGCCAAACCGCCCCTGGCGCTGCGGGGAGCCAAAAACGTGATTAATAACTCCATTACCTGCGACAGCATGGAAGCTGCGCTGGCCATTGAGCGGGGCACCGTCATGTGGCTCTTGCGTTCCGAGGACGTAAAAGAAGGATTAAGCGCTTTTGTGGAGAAGCGTCCGGCCGCATTTAAGGGCAAGTAAATATCCTGGTTTTTGATATGTTCTTCCGGCCTTGCAAGTCAGGCCGGAGGCCTTATTAGATAAAATTTACAGAATATTGAAAAGATTAATATTTAAGGAGTAGGTGTTTTGCTGAAAGTCATTGGCGTTTTGGGCTCTTGCCGGAAGTTGGGCAATTCGGAGGTATTGTTGCGGGAAGCGCTTTTGTCGGCGCAGGCGCTGGGCGCGGAAACAGAGATCATCCGCCTGACGGATTTGAATATTAAGCCTTGCCGTGGTTGCATGGCCTGTGTTTTTAAGGGCCGGTGTTCAATCCGGGATGACGATATTGATATGCTGAGCGGAAAGCTCCAAGAGGCGGACGGACTGGTGGTCTCGGCGCCCACTTACATTCTCGGCACCGCCGGGGTGATTAAAATGGCCATTGACAGATGCCTCAACATGGTATCCCGGCAAAGAGAATTTGAGCGCCAAAAGCGCCTGGCCGCCTTGATCACCGTTGCCGGGGACAGGGCCTTCAACCCCTTGGGTCTGGAGTTTCTCAGCCAGTTCGCCATATCCTACGGTTTTCAGGTGGTTGATTATATGGAGGCGTATGCCCAGGGCCCCGGCGAGGTGCTGCTTGATGAAAGTAATATCAACAGGGCCGTCGCCCTGGGTCAAAACCTGTGCAACGGTTTTAATGGGGAATATGTGAAAAGGATTTCCGAAGTCAATCAATGTCCCGTCTGCTATAGCCGGGTCTATCAAATCATGGACGGCAACCGGGTAAAATGTCCTGTTTGCGTCTCCACGGGCCGGTTGACACAGGCGGACGGTAAAATCAAGGTTGTTTTCGATCCGGCCAGCGCTGAAAAAAATTTTTCCAACTGGGAGTATCGCCGGGAACATATGAATGAGTCGATACAGCCCTCAAGGGAGGTGTTCATGGAGAGACGCCGGAGGGTAAAAGAAATCGCGGCCAGGTACGCGGCAGAGTAACCACAAGGGAGCGGCGAATCATCGTCGTCAGGATTCATGTTACTTGAGGGGGTGCAATGCCTTGCTTTGGAAAAAACCTCGAAAGCGATTTGAAACCTCTGCCCGCAATATAGTTGAGGAACAGCCTGGTATTGTAACTGCAAAGAGGGTGTCGCCTTTAGAATCCGGACACCCTGAGAATGTTGAAAAGTCAAAAGAAAGGAACGTTCTGACAGATTTAATTACGTATGCTCCCATAATCCAGGAACTCGTTCCCCTGGATTGCATGCTGGGTATCGCGGACAAAGAGAAGTTTCTTTTTGGCTTGCCGGGAAAGGAGACCGTTCTGGATATTGTCGGCAAGGGAAATATAGCCGGAAGACCTATTCCCAAGGGAGATGCCATATATCAGGCTATTCGGACGGGGAATGTCACGCACGTCGAGGTGCCCAGGGAGGTTTTTGGGCAACCATTTAAATCCACGGGAGTACCGGTCAGGGACGAAAGGGGCGATGTGATTGGCGCCATCGGCCTGGGATTCAGCCTCGCGGCCCAGGAAAAGCTGCTGCATACTTCCCAAGCGGTTATTTCTTCTTCTGAACAAATTGTGGCCACAGTGGAGGAACTAACTTCCGCCGCCGAATTGTTGGCCAAACACCAGGATATTCTTCAACATGCTGCTTCAGAAGTATTGGCGCAAGTAAATAGAACGGATACCATTTTGAATTTTATCAATGAAGTAGCGAATACGTCCAATTTATTGGGTCTTAACGCGGCCATAGAGGCGGCGAGAGCAGGGGAGCACGGCAGGGGTTTTTCCGTGGTAGCGGAGGAAATACGAAAGATGTCGGTAAACAGCGCTAAATCGGTTAAGGAAATTAAGGATATTCTTGGTGCGATTAAAGAAAAGATAACCCAAATGACAGAAAAGATTACCGACACATCGGCCATTGCCCGGGAGCAGGCGGCGGCGACTCAGGAGATAGCGGCCGCCATACAAGAGTTAAACAATTCTGCGTCCAAGATAGAAGAAGTTGCGAAAATAATTTAACCGGCAAATAAGGAGGTCCTGACTATGAAAGAAGCCATTATTTATCCAAAGTTCCGCTGGTTTGTCATGGTGACGATGATCATTGGGGTGATGGCCCAGGGGATTATTATGATTGCGCCTTCTCCTTTAATTGGCGAGGTGGCGAAATATCTGGACACTGAATTGGGCCTGACCACGTTAACGGTGATGGCGTTATGGACAGTTACCGTCTGTATAGGCGGTATTATCGGAGGGATGGTTGTTGACCGCATAGGGATAGTAAAAGTGTATTTGGTCTGTGGGGTATTGCTTATTTTGTCAGCCGTCCTGACGCCGTTGGTCGGTCCAAGTCTGCCGGCTATTATTGTCCTTCGGTTGATCGGAGGGCTTGGTACCGGCCCGATCCTTACCACCATAGCCCGTATGGCGGCGGAATGGTTCCCCGTTAAGGAGCGCGGTCTCATCACCGGGGTTCAGGGGATGTGCACCGCTTTAGGAGTATTCGTAGGATTCGGACTCGCACCCGCTGCCTTTACAGCAACCCATTCCTGGCCGGTTACGATGGCCTGGATGTCGGTCCCGGCCATCATCTTTTTGGGTTTTTCCATCATATTATTGTTTGGTCCGAAGGCGCCGGAATTGGTAGTGGAAGAACATGAAGACGCTCAGGCTGCCGCAAAGGATTTCAAGCTGGCCTTACGCGAACCTGTAATTTACCTGTGTGTGGTCTATGTATTTTTGTTTAACTGGTTAATCCAAGCCATTAACGACCTGACTCCGGGATATTTTGCGGTTGCCTCACCGGTGGGCGTTGGTTTTGGACCGGTGGCGGCCGGACAATTGATGATGGCGTTTCAGTTGGTTTTTATGATTGGCGCGCTGCTAAGCGGCTGGCTGAATGACAAGATTTATAAAGGCAATTACAGGCTGCAGGTCATGCTGGCTTTTATCATAACCGGCATTTATTTATTTGTCCGGCTTCCGGGGGTGGTTGGCCAGGGGCCTAATCCCCTTTTGTTGATTATTATGTTGGTATCGGCATTTTTCCTGGGTCAGGGTATTTCTGTAATCATGGCGTTTATTGCTAAAAATTATCCGGAGCATATTACGGGAAAAGTGGGCGGAATGGCAATGGGATTGGGCCTGATTGGCGGCACCATAGGTGTCAGTTTAGGTTCGGCCGCGCTAACCCAAACCCAAAACTACCAGACTTCAATTCTGATTGTAACTGTTATTGCCGTGATCGGTTTTTTCGTAGCGATAGCGTTGAGAAAACCGGCAGCTTTTACAAATTCGGCTGATCATGTTTCCAAAAATAAGGATAGTGCTAATTTCAGTTCGGTATGATGAAAACCAGTCAGGTATTGGAGGCTGTTAAAGCCGCATGTCTCCCAAAAGATGTGAGCGAGATGACCGGTCGTACCGGTAGATAGTTAAAGTTTTCAGAAAACCGGGTAACGCCCGGTTTTCCCGATTTTGGGCCGGAGGTGTTGGAAGAAGAAATCAGTGTTGCCTTGTCGGGAAATCTATGCCGGTGCACCGACTACGTTAAAATTATCACTGCGGTTGCTACTGCCGCCAGAGCGCTGTCCGGTGGTAAAATCATTTGAATTATTTGCCTTTCCATTGTATAATGCAAAAAAGTCGGAAAGGTGGAAATTCGGCATGTCCAGTAATAAGAATACCGGATATATGGAGTCTATGAAATCCAAAAAGGTACGGGTGTGGGGGAAAGGGCAACTGACAATTCCGGTTGAAATGAGAGAAAAACTGGACATCAAAGAGGATTCTTATCTGGAGGTATTTCAGATTGGCAAAGCGATCATTGCAACACCTGAAAGATTGGTTGTAAAAGAACTTGCCGATAGTTTTCAAAAAGAGATGCTTAAGGATAACGTTGATCTGAAGAAATTGCTTCATGAACTGAGGGAAGGCAACCATCAGTATGAAACAGACTAAAGTCTTCCTGGACAGCAGTGTGATTATAGCGGGGTTGGCATCAAAAAAGGGCGGCTCCTATGAAGTCCTGGTACTGGCTGAATTAAATATTATAACCCCATGCATTTGTGAGAACGTTGTCGGCGAAGTATTCCGCAATGTGCAAAAGAAACTTCCGGGCAGTATGGCGCATATCTATGCGCTGTTTAAAAGACTGTCATTTCAGTTGATAGACCCGGTTGAAAAAGATTTGGAAAAAGCTAAAGAATTGATCAACGAAAAAGACGCTCCCATTTTGGCGGCGGCCATAACAGGAAAAGTAGATTGGTTGCTAAGCCTGGACAAGCATTTTTTAAAAGCAAACGTGAAAGATATGGTCGGGTTTAAAATTTGTGCGCCAGGTGATTTTTTGCAGAAATATTTTTAATCAGAAAGGGGTTATTCAGATGGCTTATTTGGAATTGGAAGTAAAATCCGTCAAAGGTTTTTGTTCAGCGGGCTGCCGGCCGGGTCAGAGGTTTTTGTTTAAAGATCCGCTGGTGATCCCGGAAGACGACGCGCCTCTTTGCCTCTACGCCCTGTCGGCCATGTTTCCTTATTTAACCGCGGCCTGCCGGGATACGCCCGATGACGATTGGATGAACAGCGTCCGGGAACTGCAGTGCCCCGACAGCGCCAACACGGTGGTTTTTACTATCAAGAGAATAAAAAATTAAAAGCGTCTGATCTGTAAATACTAAATGTGTCAATAAGCCGGAAGGAGTGTTGCCGCATGAAGGAAAATACCGGGCAGGCAAATTATAAACAAGCCACCTTTGCCGGCGGTTGTTTTTGGTGTATGGTGGCGCCATTTCAAAAGCTGGCCGGTGTGAAAAAGGTGCTATCCGGATATACCGGCGGCCGGACTGAAAACCCCACTTATGAAGAGGTCTGCGCCGGAGACACCGGACATTATGAAGCGGTGCAAATTACATATGATCCCGAGGTTTGCCCGTATCAAAAGCTTCTGGATACCTTCTGGCGCCAGATCGACCCCACCGACCCCGGGGGGCAGTTCCATGACCGGGGGCGTTCATACCAAACCGCTGTCTTTTACCATAACGATGAACAAAAAAGGCAGGCTGAGGCTTCAAAGGAGGCATTGGAGCGAAGCGGCCGGTTTGACCGGCCCATTGCCACGCAAATACTGCCGGCGGGCGAGTTTTACCCGGCAGAGGATTACCACCAGGATTATCACGTTAAAAATTCCGCCCATTACCAGCGGTACCGCAGGGGTTCCGGACGCGAGAGTTTCATCGGCAGCCACTGGGGCGACGAAAAAGACAATGATAAAGAACTTAAGGCGAAATTATCCGGGCTGCAATACGCGGTGACCCGGAACAACGCCACCGAACCGCCCTTCAAAAACGAATACTGGGACAACAGGCAGGCGGGGATTTACGTCGATGTGATTTCCGGCGTACCGCTGTTCAGTTCCCTGGATAAGTTCGATTCCGGCTGCGGCTGGCCCAGCTTCACCAGACCACTGGATGAAGAGGGGATCAAGGAAAAAAGCGATTTAAGCCATAACATGGTCCGCACCGAGGTGCGCAGTGTGACGGCGGATGCCCACCTGGGGCACGTTTTCGACGACGGTCCCGCGCCCACGGGGAAACGTTACTGCATCAATTCCGCTTCTTTACGTTTTATCCCGGTTGAAAAACTGGCGCAGGAGGGATACGGGCAATATCTCAAGCTATTTCATTCATGAACTGCACCGACATTTTTTCAGCCAGGATATCTTTGAGCCGGGCCGCCAAGGCTTTAAAATACGGGGTTTGTATATGAGCGTCAAATGCCGCCTGGTCCGCGTATTTTTCCATTAATATAAATTCAACGGGATTATCCGCCGCTACGTGGGGGACGTACATCAGGCAGCCGGCCTCTTTTTCACGCACTTCCCGGACCATGTCTTTAAACAACTCCGCCAGCAGCTCTTCCTTCCCCGGTTTGACGATTAATTTCGCTATGATGGTAACCATACCGCACCCCCGAAATGATTTTTTTTAAAATATAGCACATTTAAGAAATAAAAACATAACCATATTGCATTTTTACTTGTCTTTGTATGATAATAAAAGACAGGTTTGAGCACTTTTGACAAGAGAAAGGATGGAAAATGTGGGAACTTATCAAATAGCGGTACTGGCCGGAGACGGAATCGGGCCTGAAATAACCAACGAAGCCGTCAAGGCGCTGAAGGAAGTGGGCCGTAAATTCGGTCATCAATTCGAGTTCAAGGAAGGCCTGGTGGGGGGAGCGGCGTACGATGCGGCCGGTCATCCGCTGCCCGGGGAAACACTGGACCTCTGCCATAGCGCCGACGCCATTTTGCTGGGCGCCGTGGGAGCGCCCCAGTATGACAATCTGCCGGTGCACCTGCGCCCCGAAGCCGGCGCGCTGCTGCCCCTGCGCAAAGAACTGGGATTATACGCCAACCTCAGGCCGGCCAAGGTTTTTGAAGCCCTGGTCAACGCCTCCACCCTTAAATCCGAAATAGTGTCCGGATTGGACCTGATGGTGGTCAGGGAGCTGACCGGCGGTCTCTATTTCGGCAAAAAGGGCCGGGAGCCCATGGAGGGCGGGGGACAGCGGGTTTACGACACCCTTGAATATACCACCCCGGAAATCGAGCGGATCGTGCGGCTGGCCTTTGATATGGCCATGAAGAGGCGCAAAAAGCTGACCTCGGTGGACAAGCACAATGTGCTGGAATCGTCCCGCCACTGGCGGGAGGTGGTCCTCAGCATAGCACCGGACTATCCCGAAGTTGAGCTGGATCATATGTACGTGGACAACTGCGCCATGCAACTGGTGAAGAATCCCCGCCAGTTCGATGTGCTGGTGACGGAAAATACCTTTGGCGATATCTTAAGCGATCAGGCCTCCATGCTGACCGGTTCTCTGGGGATGCTGCCTTCCGCCAGCATCGGCGGCAAAACCGGGCTTTACGAACCCAGCCACGGTTCCGCGCCCAAGTACGCCGGCCAGGGCGTGGCCAACCCCATCGCGACCATCCTGACCGCGGCCATGCTGCTGCGCTATTCACTGAACCTGCAAACTG
Source organism: Bacillota bacterium (assembly GCA_023439185.1). Classification (GTDB taxonomy): domain Bacteria; phylum Bacillota; class Desulfotomaculia; order Desulfotomaculales; family Desulfallaceae; genus BRH-c8a. Next base: position 148,959 of record JAEXOR010000044.1, read on the forward strand.
AGGCGGAGGCCATTGAACAGGCGGTTAGCGATGTGCTGGCCCGGGGGCTGCGCACGAAGGACATCATGGAAGGGGAAGGCTGCACCCGGCTGTCCACTTCGGAAATGGGTTCGGCGGTGGCCGAGCAAATTAAAAACAGTTAACCCGAATCTCTCCACCGCCTGCGGTAGCCCCCGGCGACCGGGTAGGGGCACCCCTAAAGGGTGCCCGCAGTCACTCCTACAACAAGGGAGGCTTTCCTGTAAACTTTTACTCAAAAATAATGGGCGCGCGCGGAAAAACTGCTTCCGTGCGCGCCTTTTTTAATCTTCAATCAATCAGTCCCAGTTCTCTGGCACGAAGGACCGCGTCCATGGCGGTATTGACCTCCAGCTTTTGGTAGGCAGTTTTGGTGTGGGACCGGATGGTGTTGATGGAAAGGCCGGTCAGCTCCACGATCTCAGCGTTCTTATAGCCCCTGGCCAGGAGTTCCAATATGTATTTTTGCTGTTTGGAAAGCTGCACAGGTTTATGTCCGGCGGCGCAGGCCAGGCCTTGATAACGTTTTGACTGCTCATAGGCCGCCTGGTAGACCTTCCGCACATATTTATGATCGGGTATTCTTCCGTCTTCGTTGCCGCTTTCCCTTAAAAGCCTTTTTAAAATGGGCAGGATGGCCTTTCCCTCGTCGGCGAACACCCTGATGAAACGATACGGTTCCGCGTCGGCCAGTGTGTCTTGCAGCAGCGCGGCCGCTGCCTGTTTTTTGTCCGTCAGCCACATTAAAACAGTCATCAGCACCGCCGCCTCAATTGTGTCAAGGAGCCGGCAGAAATTCACCGCCTGTTTCCTGACCACCTCACATAACTGCCGTGCTTTTTCAAACTCCCCCAAAACGATATAGGCCCTCACCGTGGTGAAATGCAGGAAAAGCCTATGCAGTTCCGGACTATAGTCTTCAGTGACAAAATAATTATCAAGCCAGGCCGCCGCCGCTTTTTTGTTGCCTTTGATCAACTCTATTTTTGTCTCATAGGCTGAAAAAACGGGCAGCAAATACAAAAGATTTTCCCTTTCGATCAAGTCTTTGATTGCAGTTCTGTACCGCACAACTTCTTTCTCCCGGCCCAGGGCAAAGAAACAAGCGGCCAATTGCATCTGCGACAAAAATGCCAGTGTGGCGGCATCCGTCGCCGGGTTTGGCTCAAGCAGTTCGATCGCTTCTTTTAAATAATTCTGTTCATACAGCAGCCCCGCTCTGATCCCCGATGCGATGATCTTGTAATCCTTGCCCAAAAGCGCGGCAAAAATCAAGTTAAACTCAACAAAATGCGCTTCGGTGTTCAGGGCGTAGTGGGAAAAATCCCGGAAGGTCCGATGGAAATAAGGCAGGTTGTGGTTAAGCGATTTCAGCCCTTGCGGGAGTTCCTGCCCGGTTTCGGGTTCGGGCCCGGCGTCGGGTCCGGGCCCGGGCTGAAATTTCGCTGCCTGTTCTTTAAAGGAATACCGGGGATCCAGGGTAATGAGGATCATGATGCTTTTCAAAAATACTTTATGCGCTTGCAAAAGATCATGAAGCCGTTCATAAAGCCGGTCCAGATAAAAATACATGTCTTCGGCTTCGCCGGATAAAAAAGCGCAATAGGCGCAACTAATGTATAGAAACGGGTTTTCCTCCAAAATTTTAGCCGGAAGCCGGTTGATAAATTGAATTTTTGACATTTCCCTACTCGACTGTCCGCTGTGTTCCAAAAAATGATACAAAGCGGCAGCCATCCCTTTGCCGTCACCGGACTTGATGAAATAACGCAGCGCGTCGAACGAATTTCCTTGCTCCAGGTAGTAGTCCGCCGCCTTCCGGTACAAAACTCCCCGCCCGCCCTTGGCGTCTTTGGCCGCCTCTTCCCGTAAAAAATCCAGAAACAGGCTGTGATAGCGGTGTTGGTCCTCCTGCCGGCTGATAAACAGGTTGCCCCGGTACAGCATATCAAGGACCTGTCCGGCATCGGGATTTTGCGTCAGCCGCCGGCAAAGCTCCACCGAAAATTCGTCCACCGCGGAAGTTTTGACCATAAAGCGCCGCAGTTCATCGTCGAATTTATCCCATATTTGCGTCCTGATATACGGGTCCAGCAAGCCGCCCCTTGATTGCGCGCCGGCCGAAACGCCGCCGCTCAACGCCAGGGCGCTCACCGCGATGGCCCAGCCCCCGGTGTGTTGGAAAAGCTCCCGTGCCTCTTCGGCGGTGATGAACAGGCCGAAGCCGGCAAAAAAGCGGCGTATTTCATCGCTTTTAAAGGCCAGCTCGGGGGCGCCGATAAAAGCTACTTTACCGCTTTCCGCCAGGGGCGCGAAAAGGCCCGGCAGCTCTCCGCGGCTTAAAAAAAGTACGGTTACCGACAAGGGTAGCCGCTTGATTACGTACAGCAGGGATTTTAAAATCTCCTCCCGGGTAATCAAATGAAAATCGTCAAATACCAGGGCATAGCAGCCTTCACCCCAGGTTAACCGCGACAATACCTCAATGGTGTATTCCACGGGTGAATCGTTAAAAGACTGGCCCTTGACAATCCGCAATAGGCTCTCCTCCGGCGGGAGCGCCGAAAAAAGCGCGGTGCAGAAAAAGCGGTAAAAGGCGGCGGGAGTATTGTCGTACTCGTCCAGCCCCAGCCAGACGGCCCGGCGTCCGGATTCCTTGAGCCACAAAAGGGTGGATACTGTTTTGCCGCACCCGGCGGGGGCGCTTACAAAAACGCACCGCATGCCGGCGGCCTGCCCGTATCGGGCAAGCAGTTCCGGGCGCGGGGCGCAGGTCTCCGGCAGAGCAATGGGAATCAATTTGTCCGTATGCAATCCTTGCGGGTCCATTACGCACCTCGTGGCCCATGATAAGCTCAGTATACTTTGAACTGGAAAAGAATTCAATTCCTTTTGACATCAATGTGAGAAATTTAGAATGAAGTTCCAGGGGTGGCCAAGGGAATGTAAAAAAAACCTCACATCGGGATTCAATAGTCAAAAAATAAATTTGCATCCCCTCACATCAGTGTAATTGTGTGCATGGGGTTGTTTTTTTACAATGCAGATATGCGCGTTGGAGTATATCGCGGAGGCGGTGCGTAGGTGGATCAGGTGCTTGAGAAAAGCTTTGATTTTTCCATTCGTATCATCGAGCTGGTTAAATACCTGAATGAGGAAAAGAAACCGTTCCCGCTTTCTGAACGCTTGCTGGCATGCGTCGCGGAAATGGGGGTGTGCTTGAGGCTGGCGGAATTAACCGGTGAAAAATCCGCCGGCGTCAGGCAAGCCTTGTCCTGCGCGGTGGAGGCGGAATATTTGCTGGAGGCCATGGTCAAAACAGGCTACTTGACGGAAAAACAAAGCCGGCCCGTAATAGGCGGCTGCCGGGCTCTAAAGTCGCTGATTGCCGGACTGCTTCAAAAGAAGGATGCCCGAAAGAAGAGTCCCGCGCCCGGAACCCGCAAATCATGAAATCCTTGGACGCCGGCGGCATTGCCGGCTACGGCATTCAGATGAAGCGGGGCAGCGCCGGCAGGGAATTCGGCGACAGGACCATCACCATCCGCATCGCCTACGACCCGGCCAAGATCGTAAATGGCGAGCAGCCCGTCATCCGCTACCGCGACGGTGGAGTGGAACGCCAGTGACCGGACGAACACCGTCACCCGGTAAAATCCGGCCCGCGCTGCCCGGGTTGGGGGCTTAAATTATGCGGTAATAAAAAAAAATCAAAAGGAGGGTATCTATGCCGTTAAGATTAGTTTACCTGATGTTGGCCATGGCTGTTGCCCTGTCCCTGGTTATGACCGGGTGCGGCAAGGTGGCGGAAAAAACGACGGAGAAAACCATCGAAAAAGCGATCGAGGACGCTTCGGGAGAGAAAGCTGAGGTTAACTTGAAAAATGATGGCAGTGTTGAGGTCAAAATCGGTGCGGACACCTTAAAGGCAGGCGCTGATTACAAGTGGCCGGAGCAACTGCCGGCTGACGCCCCCGAATTCACTTACGGTCAAATCGTTTCGATTATAGAAAACAGCACCGCGGAGAGCGACAGTATTTTTGTGGGTATTGATGGAGTGGACGATGACGCTTTTGATAAATATAAGAGCGACGTGGAAAACGCGGGCTGGACAATTAATACCACCAACCGGGGGAACGATGAATTTTTTATCATCGCGACAAAGGAAAACCGGAATATGGTTGCGAGTTTTAGCAATAGAAGCGAAAAAGGTTTATCGGGAGGGGTTACCTACGCAGTAACAAAACAATAACCAATCCTGGCGGCGGTATCATGGGAATATAAAAATTTATCATGGGAGGTTTTACTAATGAGACTATACCTAAGAAGGACATTGGCCATGGGGATCTTCTTATTACTGATGCTGGCGTCGTTTTGCATGGCAGCCGGCGCCGCGACGGCGGTTCCGGGGGACATGAAGATTGTACTTCAACTAAGCAATCCCTACATGACAGTGAACGACATCCAACGGGAGATAGATCCCGGGCGGGATACCACCCCCATTACCATTAACGGCACGACAATGGTTCCCATTTCGGCCATCGTCAATGCCCTGGGCGGGACCGTAAACTTCGACGCCGCTGATATGCGCCTGGATATCAAGTTGAATTCCAACGCGGTTAAGCTCTGGCTGAACCAAACCATGGCCGAGGTTAACGGCGCGCGGCTCAGCTTGGACACTCCTCCGCAATCGGTAAACGGGAGGACGATGGTACCCCTGCGGTTCGTGGGTGAGAAATTGGACTGCCAGGTCGGCTGGGACGGACCGAGCCAGATGGTAACCATCACCGCCGGCAACCAGTTCGGCAATATCCAGCCGCCGTCGGTTACGCCGTCCGTTACGCCTGCCGATTTCTCGGGCGCCTGGAAGCTGAATGTAGATGGTGAGGATATGGGTGATTATCGCCTGGTGCTTCAACAAAACGGCAACCAGGTTACCGGCTATTACGGGTATGATACGGAGTCCGGGCATGGATTCAGCGGCCAGATTACCGGCAACAAACTGACGGGAAAATTCCACAGCAAGAACCCTGTTACCGAGTGGGATTTTGAAGCTACCATGTCGGCAGGCGGGAACAGCTTTGACGGAATCGAGTATTACAGCAACCCGGCGTGGGCCGTACACGGCGTTAAAGTAGCGGGAAGCAATACTGCCGGCGGCGGCATCCAGTCCGGCGATACCCAGCAGCCGGCGGTTACGCCGTCCGTTACGCCGTCCGTTACGCCGTCGGTGACGCAAACTGTCACGCCTGCCGATTTCTCGGGCACCTGGAAGCTGAATGTAAGTGGTGAGGATATGGGGAATGATTATTGCCTGGTGCTTCAACAAAACGGCAACCAGGTTACCGGTTACTGCGGGTATGATAAGTATTCCGGTCATGATTTCAGCGGCACGGTTGCCGGCAACCAATTGACGGGAAAATTCCGCAGCAAGAGTCCTGTTACCGAGTGGGATTTTGAAGCTACCATGTCGGCAGGCGGGAACAGCTTTGACGGAATTGAGTATTACAGCAACCCGGCGTGGGTTGTACACGGCACAAAAGCAGCGGGGAGCAATTAAAGATCTTTTGCCGGACAATTAACCGCATAAAAATAATGGGCGCGCACGGAAGAAACTGCTTCCGGCGCGCTTTTCTTGCACTTTATAGATTATACTGGCCATATATATGGCCAGATTTAAGGATTAAAGTACTGAAAAGCGCGCTTTAAGGGACTGATTGAGCGCGCTTTTCTTGTGGGCGCTGATTATTAACCGCCCGCAATGGCCTGATATTTAGGTTTGCAAGAAGGATTTTTTACCACCGGTGATAAAATATTGCATTAAGAACTATTGTCGGGTTTGCGTTCTTTGCCCGGCTTGATGTTTTTCATTTCCACCAGTTCGGCGGATACCTCGTAAAAGGGGATCAAGCCCGGTTCAATATTCCGGTACAGGGGAACATCAATGGTGTTTTTGGGGTGGTGTTTCTTTTCCGGCATTGGGTTGTCACCTCCGCTGTTAGCTTGCGCCGAAACCCGTGTAATTTATACCCCGCGAACGAAAAAATAAGAGGGAGTGGATCGGTTGCCGAAGAAAAAAAGCAAACCGGAAATAATCATTACCCCGTCCGGACACGAAGTGGATAAGGATCTGGCCAAAGTGCCCATTAAGGTATCCCCGCCGCTCCAGGCGCTGCTGGCCAACCAGATGGAACTGATTGAAATGGCCGAGGGGAAAGCGTCCCGTAACCTGGTGTTTGTGGAACAGCATAAGCTGGAGATGCTGCAGTTGGAAGAGGAAATAGCGGGCGCCTTCTCTCTTTACATGGGTAAAAAAGAGAAGACCAGGGCCAAACGGATGGAAAAACAATTTGCGGCGCCGGATGCTGCGGCAGCAGAGCCTTTTGCGTCAATTCATTTGCCTGAAAACGATGATTTTAATGACCCGCCTTTTGACATCTCACGCACCGATAATGACTTCCTGGGAGCGGAACTTGCCGGTCTGCCATCTGCCAAATATGAACCCCGGCGCAGCGGCAATGAACCCAAAAATGAAGAAGTCGATGTGCGCCGGATTGCACTGGGGGCTTCCATAAAAGCGCTGCAGGCTTTTCTGGACCGGGAATTGACCGAAGAGGAAATGCAGTCCCTGGAAACGCAGGTGGACTCTTACCTGGGGTGACAAAATGCTGAAACCAATACCCGATTGCCTGGAGCGTAACCTGAAGGTTATTTTTGTGGGGTATAATCCCAGTATCCGCTCCGGTGAAACCGGACACCATTTCGCCAACCCAAATAACAGGTTCTGGACCATTTTATACCGGGCCGGACTGACACCGCGCAAATACAGTCCTGAGGAAGACTGTGAACTTTTAAAACTTGGTTACGGCCTGACCAACATTGTACCTCGCCCCACCCGGGCAGCCGCCGACATAACCGGGCCGGAATATCAACAAGGCAAGCGGGAGCTATACCGTAAAATTAGTATTTTCCGCCCCCGGGTGGTCTGTTTTGTGGGCAAAGGAGTATATGAGAAATACAGCGGGCGGCGTAATATTGCCTGGGGCAGGCAGGAGGAGCAGGTGGTGCCCGGAGTAGTAGATTATGTAGCTCCGTCTTCCAGCGGATTGGTGCGCATGAAATTGGATGAAGTGGCGGACATATTCAGCGGCTTGAAGAATTACATTTCTATATAACAACCTTGGGGAGAGATGTTTGATGAATGCCAGGTGCGAGAATTGCGGATGGCGCCGTAAAGCGGAGAGTAACCCCCGTTCCCTGATTGGGCGGCTGTGGCATTGGCATATCAAGTTTTGCCCGGGCTGGAAAGCCTACCAGGCTGAACTGGCCGGAAAAAAGAAATAATCATTTAACTGTGCGGCGGTTTAATATTGTTTTATCCGGAAGGGGAGAATGTAAATGAAACACTATTTGTTAATGATTTTTATCTTTTTGCTGTTCTTTGCCAGTTTTAACACCCAGTCCATGAATATCGCGCCGCCCACCTTCGGGTATATCTTTTGTGTGGTGTTGATTATTTCCGGTTACCTGGCAATAAAACGTCACCAATTGCAGTATATTAAAACCATGTTGATTACCGGTGTAGCCGTGCAGCTTGTGTTTGCCCTGGCCGTGCCTTACTGGGTTTTGGGCGACGGTTCGGTATTAAACGCGGCGTGGCCGTATTTTCCGGAACTGCTCTGGAGCGCCGGCGCGCTGGTTGTGTGGTACTACCTGTTGTCGTTTATCTTGATACCTGTGGTTGTTTACCTGTACGGCCGGCGGGCCTGGTGTTCCTTTGTCTGCGGCACCGGTGTGATGGCGGAGACCCTGGGTGACGCTTACCGGAACCGGGGCGTCAAATCAACCGGTATCCCCCAAGGTTTTGTGATTTTGAAATGGGTTATTCTGGCTGCAACGGTGGCCATTACGGTGGCGGCCCTGGCCGGCGACCCGGAGGAGCAACTGTTTTTTACCATATTCCTGGTTGTTTTTATCCTGCTAATCCGGACCGCCATCATGAATGCCGCCAATTTAATTTTGATGCCCAAATTCGGCGCCCGCATCTGGTGTAAGTACTTCTGTCCCCAGGGGCTGTTAATCAGCCTGATCTCCCGCATCGGCAGGTTTGCCCTGGTCCGGGACGATGCCAAGTGCGCCGGGTGCGACACCTGTAACAGTAATTGTTCCATGTCCATTAACATAAGTGGCGGGCCTGTGGTCAACCGTACCGGCGATTGTGTGGGCTGCGGCGTGTGTGTCGAGGTATGCCCGCGGCAGGCTCTGTCTATGACCACCGATATCAGATCGCTGCCCGCCGGGCAAAGCGTGCCGGACAGCCGCTCGGTATAACAGCAATAAAGGAGTTTTACATGTTCAGGGTAACCGGTATCAGGCTTTCTCTGGATGAGGACATCGCGGAGCTAAAAAACAAGCTGGCCAAAAGGCTGGGGATTAAGGAAAAGGAGATTCTCAGCTACCGGGTTGTGCGCCGGTCCGTGGACGCCCGTAAGAAGCAGATGATTTATTTTACTTATACCGTGGATGTTGAGCTGGGGGACGGCGAGGGACGGGTGCTGGATCGGGCGCGCGGGCCGGAGGTAACTGCCGCCCCGCCCCCCTGGGACTTCAATCTGCCGCCCGCCGCCAAGAAACCGCGCCACCGCCCGGTGGTGGCGGGCACCGGTCCGGCTGGTCTTTTCGCCGGGCTACTGCTGGCCCGGTACGGTTACCGGCCCATTATTCTGGAGCGGGGCGCCGATGTGGACACCCGGACCGAAAAGGTGCGGGTGTTCTGGCAGACCGGCAGCCTGGACCCCGAGTGCAACGTGCAGTTCGGCGAGGGGGGAGCGGGCACCTTCTCCGACGGCAAACTGACCACCTTAATCCGCGACCCCCGCTGCCGGCTGGTGATTGAGGAAATGTTCCGGGCCGGCGCCCCCGAAGAAATAACCTGGTCCCATAAACCCCACATCGGCACCGACGTGCTCAGAACGGTGGTTAAAAATATCCGGCTTAAAATTGAGGCCCTGGGCGGAGAGGTGTGGTTCAACCACCGGCTCACGGATATATCCGTGGCGGACGGCCGTATCCGGGGCGTTGTCGTCAATGATCATATTAACCTGGATACCGGCGTGCTGGTACTGGCCATCGGACACAGCGCCAGGGACACCTTTGCCATGCTGCACCGCCGGGGAGTGCCCATGGGCCAAAAAGCTTTTTCCGTGGGCCTGCGGGTTGAGCATCCCCAGGAATTGATTGACCGGGCCCAGTATAAGCAGTTTGCCGGGCACCCCAAACTTGGTCCGTCGGAGTACAAGCTGGCCTACCACTCGCCGGGCGGCCGGTCCGCCTATACCTTTTGCATGTGTCCCGGGGGCACCGTAGTGGCCGCCGCCTCCGAAGCGGGCGGCCTGGTGGTCAACGGGATGAGCTACCAGGCCCGGGACGGTTTTAACGCCAACAGCGCCCTGCTGGTGGGCGTAAAACCCGGGGATTACGGTAGCGATCATCCCCTGGCGGGGGTGGAATTCCAGCGCCGCTGGGAGCAAAAAGCATTTGCCCTGGGCGGCGGCAACTACATGGCTCCCGTCCAACTGGTGGGTGATTTTTTGAATGGCAGACCGTCCGCCGGTCCGGGCGGCGTGACCCCCACCTATACCGGCCGGGTGTTATATACCGCCCTGGACAACTGCCTGCCCGGTTATGCCGTCGCCACCTTGCGGGAAGCTCTGGTGCATTTTGACCGCAAGCTCAGGGGATTCGCCATGCCCGAAGCGGTACTCACCGGCGTGGAGACCAGGAGCTCGTCTCCGGTGCGCATACTCCGGGGAGAGGACGGCCAGTCCCCGGTGGCCGGATTGTATCCCGCCGGCGAAGGGGCCGGTTATGCCGGCGGCATCATGTCCTCGGCGGTGGACGGCCTCCGCGCCGCCGAGCAAATCATCCGGGGTCAGACTTAAACAAGTTGATACTAACTGTATTTTTAAATATGTAAATTATAGGATAGATTATTATTATGAACAAGCAAAATCATCAGTCCGTTCATGTGGCGGTGGTGGGCGGCGGGGCCGCCGGGCTCACCGCGGCCATTGCCGCCGCTTCCGCCGGCGCCGGGGTAACGGTGCTGGAGCGGCTGGACAGGGTGGGCAAGAAAATACTGGCCACCGGCAACGGCCGGTGCAATTTAAGCAACACGGACCTGGATATAGAGCATTATCATGGCGCCAATCCCCGTTTTGCCTACAGCGCCCTTGGCCGGTTTGACTTTTTTCGCACCATGGCCTTTTTTGAATCCCTGGGGATAGCCTGGAAAGTGGAGGAGGGCGGCAAGGTCTTCCCCATGTCCGACCAGGCCTCCAGCGTGCTGGATGTGCTGCGTTACCAGGTGGAAGCCCTGGGCATCGAAGTGAGCTGCGCGTCCGGGGTCGGTAAAATCAGCGGCCGGGAGGGGAACTTTACCTTGGAGCTGGCCGGTGGCGGTCAGGTCAGGGCGCACCGGGTGGTTATCGCCACCGGCGGCCGGGCGGCCCCGAACCTGGGCTCCGACGGCAGCGGGTACGGCCTGGCCCGGCAGCTGGGGCATAACGTGGCGGAGCCCTTCCCCGCGCTTGTGCCGCTAAAACTGGCCGCCGGCTTCTTAAAAAGCATTTCCGGCGTTAAGTTTATCGGCAGCGCCGCAGTGCTGGCAGGGGGTCGTCCGGTTAAGACCGCCGCCGGAGAAATATTGTTTACCGATTACGGCATCTCCGGCCCGCCGGTACTGGCGCTGAGCCGCACCGCCAACGAGCGCCTGCGCGGCGGCAGGGTTTGGTTAAAATTAAACCCGTTCAGCGGTATGTCCCGTGACGAACTGCGGCAGCTTGTGGACCGGCGTCTGGAGACCCAGGCAGCCAAAAGCCTGGAGTTCAGCTTTGTGGGTTTGATTAATAAGCGTCTGATCCCGGTACTGCTTAAAGAAGCGGGGGTCAAGGACCCGCGCAAGCCGGCGGGACAGATTGCCGGCGCTGAAAGAGAGGCGGTGCTGAGTATTCTGCAGGACTGGCGCTTTGAGGTCACCGGCTCCAGGGCCTGGCCTTCGGCCCAAGTGACCGCCGGCGGGGTGGATGTTTCCGAAGTGGATCAGAAAACCATGGAGTCAAAAATAGCGCCCGGGATTTTCTTTGCCGGCGAATTGTTGGATATAGACGGCGATTGCGGGGGATATAATTTACAATGGGCCTGGTCCTCGGGTTTTACAGCCGGAGAAAGCGCGGCTCGGGAGCGGAAAAAAATATAAATTATCAACAAGGTTAATCCCGGGCGGATATAGAATGAACTGTTCAGTCTTGCTTTGCAATTAGAGGGAGGGAAAAATATGTCCGGTTGCGGAAGTTGCTCGTCCTGCGGGGGAAGCGACAAGGGCAAGGAGTACAAAAACCACGCCGGCCAATCGGCTGTAAAATGCACCCTGTGTGAACGCGAAATTGTTTTTGACAAGCTGCCCAGGAGCGGCAGGGTAAAATGCGAGCATTGCGGCACCGTGATTCAGGTGATCCCGCTGCTGCTGAACTGAACCGGCATGGTATTTTACCGAAATACATTACAAAGTTGGGAGATGTAAATATGGCCACACAAAAAGCAGTAATTAACACCCCCAAGGGCGATATTGAACTGGAATTATATCCGGAACAAATGCCCATCACGGTGGAAAACTTTTTCAAGCTCACCGACTCGGGTTTTTACGACGGTCTGACCTTCCACCGGGTGGAACACTGGGTGGTACAGGGTGGCGATCCAAAGGGCAACGGCACCGGCGGCCCGGGGTGGACCATCAAGCTGGAGACGCACCCGGATCTGAAAAACGTGCGCGGCGCGCTGGCCATGGCCCGGTCCGCCAACCCCGATTCGGCGGGTTCCCAGTTTTATATCCTCAAGACCGACGCTTCCTGGCTGGACGGCCAATACGCCGTATTCGGCATGGTTACCTCGGGGATGGACGTGGTCGACAAACTGGAAATTGGGGAGAAAATCAACTCTGTCAAGCGGGCTTAAAACCGGGCTTAAAGCTTTATTGATTTTTCGGCTAAAAGAATTGCTTTGCGGACAAATTTATGATATTATTTAGCGGTACGTTAAAGAGTTGGAAAAACCCGGATTTTGCTTCGACCTTTCTAATGCAGGATTGGTTCGGAAGGTTTCTGAAGGTGCTCCGCTTTTTAATGAAAAAATTCAGGGAGGAATATATATTTACATGACTGGTACTGTAAAATGGTTTAACGCGGACAAAGGTTATGGTTTTATTGAGCAGGAAACCGGCGGAGACGTATTTGTGCATTTTTCCGCCATTCAGACCGAAGGGTTCAAAACCCTGGAAGAAGGACAAAGGGTTGAGTTCGACGTAGTGGAAGGCAACCGTGGCCCCCAGGCTGCCAACGTTACAAAACTGTAAACTTTAGAACAACAAATAGGGGATGCCGCTTCAATTGCGGCATCCTTTTGCATTTTCACGTAATATCCAAAAGCGCGGCAGGAGGTAAAAAATGCAATACCGGGTCCTGGGCCGTACCGGCCTTAAAGTTTCAGTAATCGGGTTTGGCGGCATCCCCATTCAGCGCATCTCCGAATCCCAGGCCGCGGCGGTAATCAACCGGGCCCTGGAACTGGGCATCAACTTTTTCGACACCGCCCGGGGGTATACCGACAGTGAGGCCAAGCTTGGGGCGGTGTTGGGCAAAAGAAGAAGCGAAGCGGTTATCGCCACCAAAGCCATGTCCAGAACGGCTGAAGGCATGGCTGCCGATATTCAAAATAGCCTGCAGACAATGGGCCTTGATTACATCGACCTGTATCAACTGCATAACGTCAAGGACAGCCGGGCCTTCGGGCAGGTCTTCGGCCCCGGCGGCGCCCTGGAAGCATTGAAGCAGGCCCGGAAGGACGGTTTGGTTAAACATATCGGAATTACCGGGCACATCAGAAGCTTTTTGGTGCAGGCGCTTAAAACCGGCGAGCTGGAGACGGTGCAGTTTCCCTTTAACGCGGTGGAAGCAGCCGGGGCCGGGGAATTGCTCGATTTGGCCGCCCAAACGGGGACCGGGGTGATTGTCATGAAACCGCTGGCCGGCGGCGCCATTACAAACCCCGGGCCGGCGCTGCGCTACATCCTGGAATACCCTGTGGCCACGGTGATTCCTGGCATGGATGCGCCGGAACAGGTGGACCAAAACGCCTCTGTCGGGGCGGACCCGCGCCCCCTGGCCGGAGCGGAAAGAAAAGCGCTGGAGGAACTGGCCGCCAAACTGGGCTCCACCTTTTGCCGGCGCTGTGAGTATTGCCAGCCCTGCCCCCGGGGAGTGGATATACCCATGGTGTTTCTGCTGGACGGATACTTTACCCGCTACGAACTGCAGGATTGGGCTCGGGAGCGTTACCGGGAGATGAAAATAACGGCCCGGGATTGTGTGGAATGCGGCGAATGCGAGGAAAAGTGCCCCTATAGTTTGCCCATCAGGTCCATGCTGGCCGAGGCCGTAACCAGGCTGGAATAAACATCTGTCGCCGGGGAAAATAAAAACCTTAATGTAATTAATGACGTAAAAAAGGTAATACTCTATTTAGGTGTTCTTTTGGAACATCTGATAAGAATAATAGTACAGGAGGAAAAGAATTTTGCAAGGTACAGTAAAGTGGTTCAACAACAGTAAGGGCTACGGGTTTATCGAGACCGAGACCGGTTCCGACGTATTTGTCCATTACACTGCCATCCAGAACCCCGGTTTCAAATCGCTCAGCGAGGGACAAAGGGTGGAGTTTGAAATCACTGAAGGCCCCAGAGGCCAGCAGGCGTCCAACGTCCAGTTAATGTAACGGGAACAGGAACGGGTACCCGTGAGGCAATGCTTCACGGGTTTTTCCTTTTGCCGGGAATACAGGTGGGTGACATGACAAAAACTTTAAGAAAACCTTAAACTTTTGGCAAGGGTAATTTAAGATCTGCTGCTTATAATGCGGTTATGTTCAGGCGGTAACAGCTTTTCGCACTACTGTTTAAGGAGGGAGCATATGAAACCGGCAGAGATTAAGCCCGGTGTATACTGGGTAGGGGCCGTTGACTGGGACCTGAGGTATTTTCACGGTTACCGGACACCCCGCGGTACCACCTATAACGCTTACCTGATCATTGACGATAAAATAACCCTGGTGGATACTGTAAAGCACTACCTGTTTGACGAAATGCTGAGCAGAATTAAGGCAGTGGTTGACCCGGCCCAAATAGATTACCTGGTTGTCAACCACGTGGAGATGGACCATTCCGGCAGCGTGCCCAAGATCATGGAGCTGATGCCCAAGGCCAGAGTGGTTACTTCGCCCCAGGGCAAAAAAGGCCTGCTGCGCTATTTCAAAAAGGAATGGGATTTCCTGGTGGTTAACTCGGGCGAACAGCTTAACATCGGTGCCAGGACCTTAAACTTCGTGCATGTGCCGATGGTTCACTGGCCGGATTCAATGGTTACATATATTCCCGAAGATAAGCTGCTGCTGCCCAACGACGCCTTCGGGCAGCATATCGGCGGCGCGGGCCGCTTCGACGACCAGGTGGGCTGGGATATTCTGCACGAGGAGGCCGCCAAATACTACGCCAACATTGTGCTGCCTTACGGCCAGAACGTCCTTAAAGCCCTGGACGTGGTGTCCACGCTGGATATCGACATGGTGGCCCCCAGCCACGGCGTGATCTGGCGCACCTACTTGGATCAAATAGTACCGGTTTACCGCCGGTGGGCCGGCAACGAAACCGACCCCAAGGCGTTGATTGTATATGATACCATGTGGGATTCCACCAAGCGCATCGCCCTGGCGCTGCAGGAAGGGCTGGAAGAGGCCGGTGTTCCGGTGACCATGCGGTTCCTGCAGACCAACCACATGTCTGAGATTATGACCGACCTGCTAACGTCCCGGGCGGTTTTGGTGGGTACCCCCACGCTGAACAACGGCATGCTGCCCAGTGTCGCCGGCTTCCTTACCTATATCAAGGGCCTGCGGCCCGTGAACCGCATCGGCCTGGCCTTCGGCTCTTACGGCTGGGGCGGTCAGGGGGCCAAAGAGGTGGCGGCGATACTGAACGGCATGGGCTGGGAAATGCCGTTGGACTTTATCAACCTGCAGTACCTGCCCGATGACCGGGAGTTGGACGGCGCCCGGGAAGCGGGCAGAAAATTGGGCGACGCTGTTCTGAGTACTTGAGCGTTAAAGGGGTGCCCGGCGCTGAAAAAATACGCCGGTAATGGTTGTAAGGGCTGACTTTTTAATTAAAAGTGGTTAATATTAAACTAAATGTTAAACGGGAGGCTGGAAAAATGACTGAGTTAATGCAAGTTTACAAGTGCGGCATTTGCGGCAATATCGTGGAGGTAATCCACACCGGTAAAGGCGAGCTGGTTTGCTGCGGCAAGCCCATGAGCCTGGTTGTTGAAAATACCGTGGACGCCGCCAAGGAGAAGCATGTGCCGGTGATTGAAAAGAACGGCGACAGCGTTAAGGTAACCGTGGGCAGCGTATCGCACCCCATGGAGGAAAAGCATTACATCGAGTGGATTGAGCTGATTGTGGACGGCAAATCATACCGCAAGTTCCTTAACCCCGGCGAATTCCCGGTGGCCGAGTTCTGCGTCCCCGGCGGCAACGAAATTCAGGCTCGGGAGTACTGTAACCTGCACGGCGCCTGGAAAGCGAGCCTCTAAAACGTCTGTGCCGGTTGTCAACAGCCCGGTGTAACAGTGTTACATAAGTGCGCACCGGCGTTTTAACCGCATTGTGTTGTGCTATATAACATTTTTTATCCACGGGTTATTGTGTGGCGGGATGGTTAAACAAAAAAATGCGTCATAATTTAACAGTCAGTTTGGGTGATGATTCAACGGCGCCTTCCGGGGCGCCGTTTTTTTCTTTGTCAAGCCTTTATTGATCACGGTTGGCGCGATTTTAAGCCAAATGATAAAAATTTTCAGAATATGGCACTGAAGTTGCTTGTTCGTAACAACACGTGCAAATTGAACTCTGGGGATGCGGGAGGGCGGGCCGAATTAACAAAGCGGTTGGAGCTTTGAGAGGAGGTTGGACAACACCACCGGGTAATGCCGTTTATCGGCACATTTTTTAATCAAGGAGGTTATATCAATGGCGCAAATGACAAGCCGGGAGCGTTTTATGGCGGCGCTGGCAGGTAAGGAAGTTGACCGGCTGCCCGTGGTAAGCATATGCCAGCACGCCACCTATGAGCAAATGGATGAATTAAACGTTTATTGGCCGGATGCCTATCACGACGGGGAATTAATGGCCACTCTGGCCGGCGGGGGCTGCTCAATACTGGGCTTTGACGCGGTAAGGCTGCCCTTTTGCCAGACCCACGAGGCCGAGGCCCTGGGCGCGGTTCTGAAAGAGGGGGGGAAAAAGGATTTACCCAGTATCAGAACGCACCCCTATAAAGTCGGAGATAAAGTTGACTTTCCGGCTGATTTTCTGAGCCGCGGCCGGATCCCGAAGCTGCTGGAGGGCATCCGCATTTTAAAAGAAAAGTGCGGCGACAAGGTCATCGTCATGGGGGGAATTATCGGTCCCTTCAGTATTGCCGGGCAGATCCTGGAGGTAACGGCCCTGTTGCGGGTGGCTTACCGGAAACCGGACGACCTGACCCCTTATATAGAGGCGGGTGAAAAAGCCGGGGCTCTGCTGGGCCGGGCCATGATTGACGCCGGGGCCGATGTAATAGTAATCGAGGATATGATGGCTTCTTTGGATATGATCAGCCCGGATATCTACCGCAAGCTGGTTCAGCCCTATGAAAAAAGGCTGGTGGAGAATTTTAGCGTACCCACCATCATCCACATCTGCGGCAAACTGGACCGGATTATTCTTGATATATCCAAGACAGGCTGCGCCGCCATCAGTGTGGAGCCGGTGGTCAATGTGCCCCAGGCGCTGGGACATTTTGCGGCGGAGGGGATTAAAACTCCTTTAATCGGGGCTGTGGACCCGGTTAACACGCTGTACCAGGGAGATGAAGAGCGGGTGATGCGGGAGACCGCGGAAAATATAGCCAAGGGTTTCGGCATGATTTCTCCGGGGTGCGCCGTTCCTCCGGCCACAACCACCGCAAACCTGAAGGCCATAGTGGCTGCCGTGCAGGCCGCGGCGGCCGGTTAGAGGTCCGAAAAAATAAACAAAACAGGAGGTTGTTGTCTTGAGCGAACAGGAAATTCTGAACAAACTCAGGAATGGAGTTTTGGAATATGACAACGACAAGGTCATTGAAGCGGCGAATGAAGCCCTGGCCGGGGGCATTGACCCGGAGACGGCTATATTCGACGGCCTGGTGGCCGGAATCGAGGAAATCGGGCGACTGTACGAAATTGAAGAGATCTTTGTGCCGGAGATGCTGCTGGCTGCCGACGCCATGTACGCCGGACTGGACATTTTAAAGCCCCACATGAAGAAAAAAGGGGACCAACGGGTCAGGGGCCAGGTGATCATGGGCGTCGTGCAGGGTGACGTGCACGATATCGGCAAAAACATCGTCAAGATGATGTTCGACGTGGCCGGTTTTGAGGTGCACGATTTGGGCCGCGACGTGCCGCTGGAAACATTTGTTGAAGAACAACTTAAGACCGACTCGGAACTGGTGTGCCTGTCGGCCATGATGACCACCACCATGGTTGGAATGCCCGAAATCATCCAGCGGATTAAGGAGAGAAATCCCAATTGTAAGATCATGGTGGGTGGCGCTCCCCTCAGCGAAGACCTGGCCAGCCGGTTTGGGGCCGACGGATACGCCAAGGACGCCAATAACGCGTTAAAAGATGCAATAAATATGGTCAGCTCACTGCGAAATCTTTAGATGAAGTTCGAACGCTTATTGTAAACTAAAAAAAGGAATCTCGCCACAAATGTTGAATATTTTGGTAGGAAAATTGGATTAGACCCCGGCGCTTTTTATGTTCCGGGGTATTCATATCTTTGTTGTCCGGATAGACCAGGGAAAGGAGCAATCCTTGTGCATGACGACATTTTACCCCAAACCATATGGGCCAGGCTTGAACAAGGCGTATTAACATATGATGAAGAAGTTGTCGTCAAAGCCGCGGAAGACGTTTTAAAATACGGCCTGGATATTTATGAGTCAGTAATGAACGGCCTGGTGACGGGAATTGAGAAGGTGGGCGCGCTTTATGAAAGCGGCGAATATTTCGTCCCTGAAATGCTGATGTGTTCCGACGCGTTATATGCCGGGTTGAGCATTTTGCGCCCGCATTTGAAAAAAAATAAGCCGGCCGTCAACGGACAGATTGTGATTGGAGTGGTCCAGGGCGATATTCACGACATTGGTAAAAACATCGTTAAAATGATGTTTGACGCCGCGGGCTTTCAAATATACGACCTGGGACGGGACGTGCCGCTGGAGAGGTTTATTGATGAGCAACTGCGCACCGATTCTGAAATCGTTTGTATTTCGACCATGATGACTACTACAATGTACGGCATGGTGGAAATAATAAAAAAGATTAAGGAGAAAAATCCCTCCGTCAAAGTAATGATTGGCGGCGCTCCCGTCAGTGAGGAACTGGCCAGAAAGTGGGGGGCGGACGGCTACGCTCCGAACGCGCATAACGCCATCAAGTATGCCATCAAAATGGTCTCCACATTAAAGAGGCTGACCAAACCCGGCGAGGATTAGCAGGATGTAAATTATTAAAATATTTAAAATATTTTGAACGAATGAATCAAAACTATATTAAGAAAAGGAAGATTGGTTGCCGTGATAAATCCCGGGCATGAAGATGTTTTTAACGGCCGGCCGGTAGACCGGAAAATTAAAAGGATTCTCCGATCCTGGGAAAAGTTCATCAATGATTTTGAAATTGAACCGTATGTGATCAGGCCCCTGTTGGCCAACTCCTGGCACCGCTGTTTGAGGATGAAGGTGGACCCCCATGCTTCGTTATGTGAACTGCGCCTTTTAAGCGCCAGGCAGATTGAAAAACGGATCAAACGCCGGAAAAGATTAATTGACGCGGCAATTCCTTTCATGTCTCAATTATATAGCTTTGTAAAGGGCACCGATTCACTGGTTTGCCTGGCCGACGACCAGGGGATGATCCTGGATGTGCTGCGGGACCCGGTGATTCAGCACCGCACCAAACACATTTGCCAGGAGCTGGGTTCCGACTGGAGCGAAGCCATCGCCGGGACCAATTCCATCGGCACGGCTTTATTCGAGAAGAAACCGGTCCAGATTACCGCCGGCGAACATTATTGCAAGGTGATGCATGATTTCACCAGTTCCGCCGCTCCCATCTTCAGCCCCGAGAAGGAACTGCTGGGCGTATTGTGCATTGTGGGCCTGTACCAGAACGTCCATCCGCATACCCTGGGTATGGTGGTGGCGGCGGTTAAAGCGGTGGAGAATCATTTAATCAACCAGAAAACCTCGTACGAGCTGTTGATTGCCTACAATAAAGTTACCGCCGCCATAGAAACCATGAACGAAGGCCTGATTGCCATTGAGAGCAACCACAAGATCACCCAGCTTAATTCCGTGGGCGCCAAAATTCTGCAGGTTAACAAAAAAAATTGCATCGGCGAGCACGTTTACGATGTTTTCGGGGAGCAGTTCCCCCTGCTGAACGTGATTACCACGGGGCAGGAGTTTATCGACCGGGAGTTTTATCTGGAAACGCCCATGGGAGGGACGCGATTCACTTCCACAGCCAAACCCGTCAGGGACGCCTTCGGCAATATCACGGGGATGATCGCCACCTTAAGGGAAATTGACACCGTACACAAGCTGGTGCATAAAATGGTGGGCGCGCAGGCCACCATGGTTTTCGACGATATCATCGGCAACGATCCGCAGTTGCACGCGCTGATCAAACGCGCCAAAAAAGTGGCCCGGAGCAGCTCCACGATACTGCTGCTGGGGGAGAGCGGCACCGGCAAAGAAATTTTCGCCCAGGCCATCCATAATGCCAGCGGCCGCAGCCGGGGCCCGTTCATTGTCATCAATTGCGGCGCCATTCCCAGGGAGCTGGTGGAAAGCGAGCTGTTTGGTTATGAGGACGGCGCCTTTACCGGCGCCGCCAGGGGTGGCCGGCCGGGAAAATTTGAATTGGCCAGCGGGGGCACCATCTTCCTGGATGAAATCGGTGATATGCCGCTGGATATCCAGACCAGTCTGTTAAGGGTACTGCAGGAAAGGCAGGTAACCAGAATCGGGGGGCAGAGAGCCATCCAAATCAATACCAGGGTGATTGCCTCAACCAATAAGAACCTGGCGGAGGAAGTGGACAAAGGTAATTTCAGGCTGGATTTATATTACCGGCTGAATGTGATTACTTTCAACCTGCCCGGCCTGCGGGAAAGGCCCAGGGACGTGCCATACCTGGCGCAGTACTTTGTCGAAAAGATCAGCCGCCGTTTGGGGCAGGCGTCGCCCACCATTACGCCCGAATTTTACAATTGCCTGACCGAATACAACTGGCCCGGCAATGTCCGGGAGCTGGAGAATGTGATTGAACAGGCGCTGCATATGGTGGAAACGGACATCCTGGTGCCCGAGCATTTGCCGCCCAGGATATACGCTCCCGCATTGACGGGGCCGAAACAGCCTGAAAAAACGGATAAACTGAAAAATGCCGAAGCCCTGGTTGTTAAAAGCACTTTGGATTCCTATGGCTGGAATATTTCCAGGGCGGCCGCCGTACTGGGCATCAGCCGGAACACGCTGTACAGGAAGATCAACAAGTTCGGCTTAACGCCTGAAAACAGCCGGGTAAAAGGGGCTGTTGAAAGGAGAAGGTTCCATGACGGTTAAAGACTATTCAAGGATCTTTGTGCGTTATGACCTGGTCACTGAAAGCCCCTATTACGCAATTAAAAGGGTGGCTGGTGAAAACAAGGCCATCCAGAAAGTGGTGGAAAGCGTTATCCTCGGCGACACCGAAAACATAGATGAGGTTATAAACGCAGCCCTGTGCAAGTATGACCCGGTGGATATCATCAACAACGGGTTGTTGGAAGGGATGAAGGAGGTGAGCAGGTTGTGGGACGAGGGGATTTACTATCTGCCCCAAACCCTGCTGGCTTCGGATACCATGCTGCTGGGATTGCAGATTTGTGAAAATAAACTTGGCTGCCCGGTCCGTAAGCGGGGTCTGGCGGTTACCCACACCGCCGAAGGCGACATCCACGACCTGGGCCAGAAAATTGTCAACGTTTTGCTCAGAGCCAGCGGTTTTAAAGTTATCGACCTGGGTAAGGACGTCCCGGTGGACGAGGTGGTGCGGGCCGTTAAGAAGTATAAGCCCGACATACTTTGCGGCACTGCGCACCTGACCACCACCATGGGAGCGTTTAAACAAATTTCCGAAGCGTTAAACCGGGAAGGGATCACTGTCCCCTTTGCCTGCGGCGGCGGGGGCGGTGTCAATTTATCTTTCATCACCAGTTTTGATTTCGGCATTTACGGCAAAGACGCCTCACTGGCGCCTAAAATGGCCGAGGACGCTATAAACGGCATGGGCTGGGAGGCCATTCGGAGAAAATATAACGGATAAAAAATTCCATCAATGGTTACATGTTACACTGTGGCAAAACGTAACACTTAGTTAAGCATGACTGTATTCGCGGCCGTGATTAAATTATGCATTAGCAAGAGTTACATAACGTAACAGCAAAATTAATTTGCCCGTTGAATATAACGACTTCCGCAGCAATGGAAGTCTTACTGATAGGCTGGAAAAATCCGTAAAAGTCAAGGGTTAGTATTCAGAAAATACAAAATTATTTAACTCTTCCCGCTTCAGGCACTGATATTGCATCACTAATATTGCATTTTTAATGGCAAAGCTGTCCATTCCGGTTTCAGATGCCGAAGCGGGAGGGGGTGTACCGCCGGGTTAGTGGATTATTTCGCGGGTTAAGCACCGGCTGAAGTTTTTTAGTTTAAACAAAAGGGGGTTAGTAATATGCCGAGTTATGACAAAATGGCTTATGCCAGCGCTGCTGAGATGATATTTGGCACAGCTAAAAATCCTGTTAGTTACGGTCGTGATTTTACCGTCGGCGGTGGATTCGTCTATCCTGAGTTGGTACCGCACCCCAGGCCGGGTACGGAATCAACCAAGAAAACACTGGTGAAGGAATACGAAAAAATGGTCACCGATGTTCTGGACCGTTGCGTGGCCATCGGTATCCCCGGCATTCAAATTGAGCTGGAGCACGTGTACCAGATGACCAAGAACCCCGATTGGGGCGGTGAAATAGCCGCGGCCACCAAACGCCTGCAGGAGGATTATCACCGCAAGTACGGGCTGAAAAGCGCAATCCGGGCCACGGTGGCGGATTACCGGAAGCCGGACGAGGAAGATATCAGGAACAGCGTGGCCCTGGAGTCGACCTTAAAAACCTTTGAGACCAGCGCCGCCGGCGGGGCCGATAACCTGTCCATAGAGTCCGTGGGCGGCAAAGAGGTTTCCGACTACACCATCGTGCGCCAGGATATCCGCGGCACCCTGTTCGGCATCGGTGTTCTGGGCAGCCGGGACATGGAATTTATGTGGAAACGGGTGGTTGAAATCGCCGGTAAATACGGCGTAACCCCGGGCGGCGACACCAACTGCGCCCAGGCCAACGTGGCCATGTTCATGGCCGGCGGGTACCAGGACCGGTCGGTGCCGCACACCTTTGCCGCTTTAACCAGGGCCATTGCCGGCGCCCGGTCCCTGGTGGCCTACGAGCAGGGAGCCAAAGGCCCCAGCAAGGACTGCGGTTACGAGGACGTAATCATCAAGTCCATTACCGGCAACCCCATCTCCATGGAAGGAAAAACCTGCGCCTGCGCCCATAGCGACCTGCTGGGCAACCTGGTGGGCGCGTGCTGCGATCTGTGGAGCAACGAGGCTGTTGAGTACCATGACATGTTCGGCGGCACCACCGTGGCTGTGTTTGCCGAGATCCTTGGTTATGACGTGGCTTTGATGAACACGGCCATCGAGCTGGGTTACGCCAGAATGCTGCAGGAAATGATGGTCCAGTCCGACAAGTACCGTGATACCCACGGTTTCATCCTCTGCCCCGAAAACGCCTACGAAATCGGCAAAGCCATCATTGACAACAACACCTCTTACTATGCCAGATCCCGGGCGGCGGCGATTAAGGCCGGCCAGTTAATGCTTGGCGACAGCAAGCTGCAGATGTCCGCTTTTGAAAAGGATGCCCTGGAGTCCGCGATGCGGACCCTGGAAAGCCTGCCCGACAAGGAAGAAGATTTCATTAGCGAATGCGCGGATATATACAAAAAGCTTATCCCGGGCTTTAACCTGGCTAATTACGGCCTGTAAAGCGGTTTTTTAACTGACTGGGATATATAAAAGGAGGGACAAAGATGGCCACAGTAGAGAGTTACGCGAATATTTTTGTCAGATATGACCTCATTGGCGCCGGCGAAGCCAAGGGGGCGAGGTTGTCTGTTAAAGACGCCGCCCTGCAGAAGGTGCTGCAATGCGTCCTGGAAGGGGACGTTGACAATATCGTTGCCGTGGTTAATGAGGCCCTGGAGAGCAAAGACCCGATGACGGTGATCAACGACGGTTTAATTAAAGGCATGAACGAGGTCAGCAGGCTGTGGGATGAAGGCATATATTACCTGCCCCAGGCAATTGTGGCCTCCGACGCCATGCTGGCGGGCATTGAAATTTGCGAAGAAAAGCTGGGCCAGGCCATAGAAAAGAAAGGCACGGTGATTACCCACACCGCCGAAGGCGACATCCACGACCTGGGCCAGAAAATCGTCAACGCCCTGTTGCGGGCCAACGGCTATGCAGTGGTGGATCTGGGCAAGGACGTTCCGGTGGATGACGTGGTGGCGGCGGTGAAAAAGTACAAGCCGGTGATGGTGACCGGAACAGCCCTGATGACCACCACCATGACCGCCTTTGAAAGAATATCCAACCGCCTGAGCAAGGAAGGGTTTACCCTGCCCTTCGTATGCGGCGGCGGCGCCGTATCCCTGGAATATGTCACCGGTTATGAGCTGGGCGTTTACGGCAAGGACGCTTCCCAGGCCCCCGGGATGGCCAGCGACGCCGTCAACGGGATGAACTGGAGCCAAATGCGGGAGAAGTGGAACAGCTAAGGATAGCTTTGGGCAACTGAAAAGAACCAACCCGGGTCTTTTGCGGGCCCGGGTTGAATTAATTACAAGGCGGGAATGCCTATGCACGTGGAAGTGATTAACGGTTTGCTGGGAGCGGGAAAAACAACCGTTTTGCTGAACATGCTGGAGCAAAAAAGCAGTAGTGAAAAAGTTGCCGTACTGGTGAACGAGTTTGGGGAAATCGGCATTGACGGGGATCTGCTGGGCGGCCGGGGCGCCGATGTGGTGGAATTGCCCAACGGCTGCATATGCTGTACCTTGAAGGTTGACTTGCTGAATCAAATTAAGGCCATTGCCGAAGATTACCGCCCCGACCGGCTTTTTATCGAACCCACCGGCGTGGCGACAATAAAAAATTTAATGGGCATATTAAAGAGCCTGAGCCTGGAAAAGTATATCGGCCGGATTACCGCCCACGTGGTAGTGGACGCCGGGATATTCCGGGAAATCATGAGCCAAAACATCGGGTTTGTGATTAATCAGATCGAAATGGCCCAGGTAATTATTGTAAATAAATGCGATCAGGTAAGTGACGATGAGATCGCGGAAATACGGGAGATTATCCGCCGCTATAATGCCGCGTGTAAAATATTGCTGACTGTTTACGGCCGGCCCCTGGCCAAAGAGATTGAATCCGCCTCGGTAACACCGGAACAGCACGGCGGAGGGCAGGTTCAACATGACCCCGGCGGGTGCCATGACCATGAGCACGGACATGGCCACGACGATCACGACCATGAGCTGCCCCTGAAGGATTACGAGCAGTTCAGCGGCGCAAACAGCCGGCTTTGTGATCCCGGGGAACTGAGACGGTTTTTTGTAGAGCTGAGCAATGGAAAATACGGCTCAGTGGACAGGGCCAAAGGTGTTTTCCGGGTTTCCGGCGGTCAGTGGATGCGCATGGATTTAACGGCCCGCGAAGTTGCGGAGGAGATGCTGACAAGTGATTTTGCCATCAGCAAAATACTGGTTATCGGCACCGGTTTGAAGCAGGACGAGTTAAGCAGACGGTTTAACGAATGTTTGGTATGAGACAGTCAAAAGTCGAAAGTCGAAAGTTCAAAGTCCAAGGGGGAAAAATGACTTTTGACCTTTGACTTTAGATTTGAGACTGCGTTTGGAGGAATTTTTATGGGGCAAATTGGTGTGGCGCTGGATTTGGGCACCAGCGGATTCAGAGGGCAGGCCGTGGACCTGGAGAATAACGAAATTATTGCCACCGTGCTTACCGCCAGGCACCCTTTGCCGGGCGCCAATGTCATGGACCACTTGAATTTCGCCCTGGAAGCCGGTCAGGAAACCGCCCACCATCTGGTCATTGAGACAGTCAACCAGGTGATATCCTGCTTAAACGTTCCTGCGGGCAGTATCAGCAGACTGGCGGTTTGCGGCAATCCAATTCAATTGTCGTTATTTGAAGGGAGCGAGATCCGGGATTTGGCTTATGCCGGGGAGAGGAAGAAAAAATTACTGGGCATTGAACCCCCGAACCGGGACGCCAAAAAACTGCCGGCGGCTCATGTTGCCGGTTTGCGGCTGCCGGCGGAAGTACAGGTTTTTATTCCGGGAGCGGTAAAACACGAAATCGGGGCGGACGCCCTGGCCATGATGGTGCAATCCAACCTTTTGGAAGCCAATGAAATCGCCCTGGTTACCGATTACGGAACCAACGCTGAAATGGCCTTAAAGGTGGGTGAGCGGATTATCACCGGCTCATGCGCCGCCGGGCCGGCCCTGGAGGGGCAGCACATTGAGTTCGGCATGCTGGCGGCTCCGGGCGCCGTCCATGACCTGGAAGCCGAAAAGATCGGCTTTCGCTGTCTGGTCCTGAATGACGATATGCTCAGTGTTCCCGGGGACCTGGTTGACCTGACCGCTCCGGCTGTTTTGGAATCCGCCGGTGTGCAGGCCGCCGGGATTACAGGCACCGGAGTGATCTCCATTATCTATGAGGGCGGGAAAGCCGGCCTGATCCGGCTGCCCGGGATTAAAACACCCGATCAAAAACTGCACTTGGGCTGGGAAGTTGCTTTTTCCGAGCATGATATCGTGGAGGCGGGAAAGGCTATCGGGGCTATCCGGGCCGGCTTTATAACCCTGGCTGCCGAAGCGGGGATCAAGCTGGAGGATATCACCACCGCTTATATGGCCGGAGCGTCCGGGACTTATGTAAACGCCTGGAAGGCGCTGCAGGTGGGGCTGGTGCCGCCGGGAGTTAAAAAGATATACCAGATTGGCAACACGTCGCTGGCCATGGCCAGGGATATTGTTGTCGACCCAGAAAAACTGTGGGATTTGCAAAGACTGGCCCAGGAACTGAGGGCGAATCACTGCATGTTCGGCGAGTCCCGGGTTTTTGAACGGGCGTATCTGCTGGAACTGTCCCTCTGGGGTGAGGGCATGCCCTGGGAGCAGTACCACCGGTTCGGCAAAATCTATAAGCTGCCGGAGCTGACGGATCCCAATCCCGACCCCGAAATTAACCGGCTCTATGACCGGGATATTCCGGACCTGGGCCGCTGGGGAGTTACTTATATAGATAATGTCGGTTCTCCCCGCCGGGTTGAATTCGCGGGCTGCACCGGCTGCGGCGCCTGTATTGACGGGTGTCCGGAAAAAGCCCTTTCCTTTGACGCAGAAGGGGGCGCCGTGTTGTTCATCCGTCCCGACCGCTGTAACGGCACGGCCTGTAAACGCTGTGAAATAAACTGTCCGGAGAAAGTATTTAAACTTGATTTGATTAATTTTATTCCGGTGAAGAATATTTCCAACCCTGCTTAGTATTTTTCAACCGGGATAATAGCAATAATCCCTTTTCAGTGAGCTGTTGACATGTCAGTCAACGGCTTTTTCTTTTTATAATAGTATGGGTTGTAAATGTTGTGGACAACCTAAAATCATCACTAAGCTTTTGGGGAAGGTGGATTTTATTGGAGTTCACCGATCGGCTCACCAGGGGTTTCATGGCCGGAACGCTTGGCGGTATTATAATGAGCATATTAAGCTATTCTTTCATTAAACTTGATTTTGCTGAGCTGCACCACGTAGACTGGCCCGGCTTAATCATTTTCGGCCATCAACCAACCAATACCGTGGAAACTGTTTTTGCCCTGCTGATCCAGTTAATATTTACAGGGTCTCTGGGCATAATCTTCACGTATTTGGTGGCCCAACTTTTTACAAGCGCAAATTATCTTTTCAAGGGCTGGCTTTTTGGCGTGATGTCATGGTTTATCATTTATGTCATAGCGTTCTTTACCAAAATCCCCGAGCTGGTGCCGCTTGATACAGGCACTGCCATATCGGACTTTTTCTCAGCTTCCGTTTACGGCCTGGTGATGGCTGAAACAGTTCGCCGGTTGGAATACAGGGCAATAGGAGAGCGTTTTTAAGATCCCGGGAACGGTTCTTAGGGTTGAATTGTAGAGGCGCCTACAAGGGGCGCCCCTACGCAGGTTTATTTTTTAGCCTTTATTGTGGTTTCCAACGTCTCCCACATCTGTTCCGACAGTAACCCCAAACGCCACAGGGAAATACCGCCCAGGTTATAGCGTTTGGCGATGCCTGTCTTGGCGGACAGGCTTGCCGCCGTTTCGCTGGGGATGGAGATACCCAGGCTCAGCTTGGCCGGCGGGACAACCGCCGCAGCCATCTCCACCGCTTGGGTTACCAGGTGGTCCGGTTCGGGTCTGGCGCCGTAGTCGTAGGCCATGATGATGATCCGGTCGGCGTGCTGGCCCAGAGTTTTGTAATCGTATCCCTTGAAAGCGCTGTTGGGGGCGTGCAGGGTCAAAGTAAGGGTTTTGCCGCCGGTATGCAGTTCTTTAGCCAATTGACTCGCGTATGAGTTGAAGCTCTGCCGCACCGCCTCCAGGGCGGTCCCGGTCTGGGAATAACCAAGCCCTTCGAAGTCCAGGTTTACGCCATTGTATAACGCCGCTTCCGCCGCTATGGCGCCGATGCTGTTTTGCACGGCGGAGTCATTGGCCAGCAGTCCGGTCAAGGCGCCGTCTCCGTCGGCCAGTTGCACCACCATTTCGGTTTTCAGGTTATATTTCCCGGCGGTCTGCAGTACGTCTTCCCAGCCCTCGGGACGCTGCCAGTTCTGCTTGCTTTTGGTCAGCAGGCCGCCCGCCTCATCCAGGCTGTACCAGCCCAGGGCCACCTCGCTGATCAGGCCGGTTTTGCCCTGGCCGGCGGCCGGGTACTGAACGCCGAACAGGTTGGTCCAACTGCTGGTGCCCGGGTCGCCCAGGGCGTAAAAACCGGTGACAAACATTTCCCGCCGCGGGGATGTTATTTTTACCGCGCCGTCCCAAACCACCTGGCAGTCAAAGGCCTCGCTGAAGAAACGGAGCGGAATCAGCGTCCTGCCCCCGGTAACCAGCGGCGGCGCGTCCAGGGTAACCGGCGCTCCGTTGCGGTAAGCGGTACTGCTGCCGATTTGCAGCCGGATGTTGGTTTTGCCGTCGGTGGCCTGCACTGTTTGGGTGGGACCATCCCAGACGACATCTACTCCCAGGGCTTGGGCCAGGGCGCGGAAAGGAACCATTGTATATCCGTCCAGGATTACCGGCGGACTATCCATGGTTACAGGCGCACCGTCAATTAATACCGGGATGGAACTGTTTGGTTGGGCCAGGGCGGGATTAAAAAAGCCCCCCAGCAGGATAATACTCATGGTCAGCACCGTTAGCAGCAACCGTTTCATAATGTCCTCCCAATCCAGCAAAGTTGTATGCTTTTCTTGTTAAGCTTTGTAATTTCTTCTCTCCCGGAAACGGCAAATCCTGCCTGTGTTGGATGATATGTCGAAAGAACAGTTTGACAGTACTGGAGAGAATTAGAAAAATGTTCTTGACAGAGCGGTGAATTTTAATTATATTGGTATACAAATAATTTATATACCATTAAAGGATGTTGGACATGGACAAAAATATCGCGGCAGAAGGGCCGAACAGGTACATATGCTACAAACTGAGCCGGGTAATGCGTAAAGTGCAGCGCTACTATGAGGCCGGCCTGACCAATTTTGAAATCACCCCGGTGCAGTTTTATGTGCTTAGCAACCTGCTTGGTAATGACGGCGCAAAATTCAAGGATCTGGCCAAAAGCATCGGCATTGACGGTTCCACTCTGACTGGCATCCTGGACCGCATGGAAAGAGGCGGGTTTGTGGAAAGGAGGGACGACCCGGAGGATCGACGCTCGCTTCTGGTATTTTTAACCGAAAAATCAAAGGAAATAGGACCGGATATGATTAATCTGGCGGCAAAGCTGGATTGCGACATTAGAGAGCAATTTGACGAAGCCGATTTTGCCACCTTTGTCAAGGTGCTGGACCAACTGGGCGAAACAATGGAATAAAATTTTTTGTTTTATTTATTTGCATGCGTATTATTGTCAGGCAATCAAATAAACAAGTGGCAATCGTAATCCTAATGACGGGAGGTTGGTATTAATGGGTCATATTGTTAACGCCAAGGAAGAGGTTTACCGCGCCCTAGCGGAACGTTTGAACAAAAACCCGGTGGGGGCGCCGCTGAACGAGGCGCTGATGGAAATTCTCCACCGCCTGTATTCCGTCGCCGAAGCCGAGGTGGGCAGCAAGTTTCCCATGCTGCCAATGCCGCTGGGTAAAATCTCGGATATCACCGGGATCGGGGAAAACAAGCTGCAGGAAATCCTGGAATCAATGTGCCAAAAGGGCCTGGTGCTTGACCTGCCCAGGCGGGATGGCACCTTGTTTATGCTGACGCCCATGGTGGTGGGATTTTTTGAGTACACCTTTATGCGGGTGCGGGAAAATCAGAATATGCGGGAGTTGGCTGAGCTGTTCAACCGGTATTTCTCCCATGGTGAAGTGCGGCGGGAGTTTTTCGGGGGCGACACCAAGATGTTCAAGACCCTGGTATACGAGAGCCTGATTCCCGCGGTGGTGGAAACAGAAGTGTTGGATTACGAGAAAGCTTCGGAAATCATCAGGCAGTCCGGCGGCGGCTCTCTGGGTATGTGCTCCTGCCGGCACAAGGCCCAACACCTGGGTGAAGCCTGCGACGCGCCGGTGGAGGACGTATGCACATCCCTGGGTGGCGCCGCCAGGTGGCTGATCCACCGGGGGCTGGCCAAGCCCGCCTCGGTGGACGACTTGCTGCGGGTGCTGGAGCGTACGGAAAAGTTGGGCCTGGTGCACCTGGGCGACAACGTAATGAAAAATCCCGCGTATATTTGCCACTGCTGCGGCTGCTGTTGCCAGGTGCTGCGCACCATCAATGAAACCGGAGGCATAGCGGTGCACCCCAGCAACTTTATTCCCGCGGTGGAAACGGAAAGCTGCGTGGGCTGCGGTGCCTGTGCCGAAGCATGTCACATCAACGCCATCACCATGCAAACAGGCGCCGGCGGAGATGAAATTCCGGTGATCGATAAAGATAAGTGCATCGGCTGCGGAGTATGTGCCGGGGCCTGTCCCAGCGAGGCGCTGAAAATGGAACGCCGCCTGGTGCTGCACGTGCCTCCGGCGGACAAAAGGGAGCAATTTGCGCGCATAGCGAAGGAAAAGGGCCGGATCTAAAATGGTAGGGGCGCCCCTTGCGGGCGCCTTTAAGCGCATTTCCAATCAGGCAGACAGAACATTCGGCTGTCTGCCTTCGTCGTTACAATTTAAACTTTCCCGCCATGAAGTCCCCGTCCTGAGCTTCCCTGCTCGCGAAGCGAGGGCGCAGGGCGAGGGATGAAAGGCGGCCTTGTTTTTTCGAGAACCCTTGTTCTGTTATGGTTCTGTTGTTATAATATGGCCATGAAATACCAACTTGATAGAGTGCGTGGCATTACATCAAACATCGAACTTGATAGAATTTTCGATGAAGACGCAACGACGGAGGAATGAAGCTATGGCTGACGCGGCAGGAGATCTTTAAAACCGAGGAATTGGACGAGGTGGCAACTACTCGAAAAATTCGAACAGTTCGACGTGAGGGAAGCCGCAATGTAGAGCGTGAACTTCAGTTCTACAACCTAGATGCTATCATTGCAGTTGGCTACCGTATCAACTCCAAGAGGAGAAGGGATGATAACATGTCCAGATGTCTAATTGTAGTTGATTATCAGAACGATTTCGTATCCGGCTCACTTGGATTTGCCGGCGCGGAGACGTTGGACAGCGCAATTACTGAAAAAATCCAAAAGTATCGTGCTAACGGCGACACTGTCGTGTTCACGTTTGATACCCACGGTGAGGATTACCTAAAAACACAGGAAGGGAAAAATTTGCCCATTCCCCATTGCGTTAAAGGAACCGTAGGACACAGCCTTTATGGCGAAACAGCAAAGCTGATGCTCAATAGCGATAAGCGCTTTTACAAACCGACATTCGGTTCCGGCGAGCTATACGAATACTTGAAGGCAGCGCCCTTTGAGAGCATTGAACTTGTGGGGCTTGTGTCAAATATCTGCGTCATATCCAATGCTGTCCTAGCGAAAACGGCACAGCCCGAAACGCCGGTTATTGTTGACTCGGACTGTACAGCCGGCCACGACCCTAAACTTCACGAGGCGGCATTGGCAGTCATGAAAGGGCTGCAGATTAGAGTAGTTAAGAAAGTTAATGATTCAGGTCCGTTCTATCACGGCACGAAAGCAGACCTTGCGATCGGCGATGTGCTGATACCGGGTTACAACTCCAACTATGGCGAAGGCAAGAAAGCAAACTTTGTTTATCTGACCGCGACTATGGAGGCGGCAATATGGGGAGCGGAACTTGCAGCGGGAGAAGGCAGGGGGAGAATTTACATCGTAGAACCTACGGGTACTATTGAGGACGACCCAAACCTGACCGGCAAAAAGTTTCCGGGCAATCCCACGAGGTCTTACCGAACCCGCGAACCGCTCCGTGTAGTCGGCGAAGTTAAAGAATGGGAAGGTCACTCGCCGGAGGCACTCGCCAATATGAGAAATAGCCTCAATCTTATGAAAGAACAAGGGATTGAAGCAATCAACGATTAAAATGTTCACCTTGCAACTACGCGAGGTGGAGAAAATAAGTCAATGCCGAATTACAGAGCAAGAGACATTTTATGAACCATGGGTGATTGAGTGAGGCAGACAGCACATTCGGCTGTCTGCCTTTGCCATTATAATGTATTTTGTTATAATAAGGTGAAACTTGGAAAACAGATCCGACAGCTTGTAATCGTAGAGGAGAGGCTTGATTAAGTCTAAAGCGAGGAAACGGAAATATGCCGATTGATTATAAGAAAACTAAAAAGGACTTGTATCAACCGAAGAACACGCCGTCCGTCATTGATGTGCCGACGATGACGTTCATTGCCGTGGACGGTAAAGGCGACCCGAACACAAGCGTTGAGTATGCAGCCGCAGTCGAGTTGCTCTACGGACTATCCTACGCAATCAAAATGAGCAATAAGTCGGTTTTGGAATACGTTGTACCACCGCTTGAGGGCTTCTGGAGCGTTGCCGACGGTTTCAAGGGCGGCGGCGCGGCAATAACCGACAAAGACAAGTTTGTATGGACGATGCTTATACGCCAACCGGATTTCGTGACTGCCGAAGTTTTTGAAGTCGCCAGGACTGCCCTCGCCAAAAAGAAGCCGAACCTCAATGTGACCAAAGCGCGGCTTGAAAAATTCACCGAGGGATTGTGCGTTCAGGTTATGCACACAGGCTCGTATGACGACGAACCCGCTACGGTAGCCGCTCTTGACCGATTCGCCGCTGAAAACGGCTATATCATCGACATTGGTG
Source organism: Bacillota bacterium (assembly GCA_023439185.1). Taxonomy (GTDB): domain Bacteria; phylum Bacillota; class Desulfotomaculia; order Desulfotomaculales; family Desulfallaceae; genus BRH-c8a. Next base: position 181,909 of record JAEXOR010000044.1, read on the forward strand.
ATACTCGCCGACACCATGAAATATACCTCTCCGACCCGCGTAAGGTCGCGCCTGAGAAACTTAGAACGGTGATTCGGCATCCGATAAGAAGGGATTAAATGCTATGTGGAAATGTCTCAAATGCGGTCGTGAATTCAAGAATACCAATCAGGACCACTACTGCGGCAAAATCAGCACGATTGACGACTATATCGCCGCGCAACCCGCAGAGGTTCAACCGCTCCTGCAGGCTATCCGCGAAACAATCCGCGCCGCCGCACCGGATGCAGTGGAGAAAATCTCGTGGCGGATGCCGACGTTCTGGTTGGGTGAGAACCTGATCCACTTCGCGGCATTCAAAAAGCATATCGGGGTATTCCCCGGCGGCGAAGCGGTCGGCGTGTTTGTGGATAGGCTGACCGGATACAAAACGTCCAAGGGAACGATACAGTTCCCACTCGGCAAGCCGATCGACCACGAGCTGCTCGCCGACATCGTGCGTTGGCGTGTGGAGCAGGCAAAAGGCGGCAAGTCCACATTTGCCGAACCGACTGCGCGGGAACGGTATGTAATGCCGGATTTTATCGCCGCCGCCCTTGACAGGAGCAACCTATGGGAGCGTTACCGCGCCCGTCCGCCATATCAGCAGAACGATTACATCGGTTGGATTACGCGCGGCAAGCGGGAGGAAACACGCCAAAAGCGGCTTACTCAAATGCTCGAAGAACTGCAAGCGGGCGACGCTTATATGGGAATGGCGTATAATGCTAAATACTAAAGGGGATTGCCAAACGCCGGCCGCTGCGCGCCGTATTCCGCGACAGCAATTTGAGCGTCATATTCATAGTTTCGGTTCATTAACATTAATAACATCCTTCGCTTTGGTCAAATGCTTCCGTATAAGTTCAGCCACAGCCTGTTCCGTTTTCTTTCTGTCACCGGCGCAATACAGCATTCGCGCCTTATCTTCCTCGGTAAGGGGGCGTGCCCGCCATCGCCATAGAGGCATTTACTTCCTCAATTATTCGCTCCAGAGCTTTTATTGAAAACACCTCATTTTCGCGTTCAGTATAGTATAAAACCTATAAAAAATCAATTAGAGGAAGTCCTTTTGTGTAGGGAGTCCTTTTGGGCAGAGGTTCAATGACCAGATGTTAGTCAGCGATCATTTTTTTATTTTGGGAACAGTCGAATGAAGCTTATCGCAAAATATCTTAAAAAATGGAGAAATTTGATATAATTAGACGAAACTTGGAAACAAGTTGCACTAATGAAAGTAATTTAATCTGATTGTTATAATCACAGAGGAGCGGGGCATGGAGATATTCGATAACATAACAAAAATCGTCAAAGACAATTTATCGGTCACAATTAGCAAAGGCAGCCGCCTTTCTATAGTTGCCGCTTGTTTCTCCATCTATGCTTATCAGGTACAAAATATGCCGTGAAAAGCAGTTCAATATCCAGGTTGAGCTTAATAGCAAGTTGAAGCGGCTGAAGAAGGAAATGGAGGGGTTGAACACTTTATGTTAACGAAAATTGACATTTGCAATATCGCTACGTTTGGTAGCATAGTAACATCAATTGACGACTTAAAAAAGTTCAACTACTTTTTCGGCTCTAATGGCACAGGCAAAACAACCATAAGCAAAGTGATCACGGATTTCTCTCTGTTCCCAGAATGTAATCTCGTATGGGAGAACGGTATTGTAATGGAAACGAGGGTTTATAACCGCGATTTCGTTTTAAAGAATTTTGATCAAAAGATACCAGGTGTATTTACGTTGGGTGAACAAGAAGTCGATACTCGGGACAAAATTGCGGCAGTAAAGGCTGATATAGATAAGCTGAATGGCGAGGTAAAGGCTCTTACTAATACGCTTCAAGGCGATGATGGCAATAGTGGAAAAAAGAATAAATTGTCTCAACTTGAGGCCGCCTATGCGGAGCGTTTTTGGTCTGCTAAACAAAAACATGAGGGGAAATTAGCCGGTGGACTTAGAGGTTATATGGGCAGCAAGAAAGTCTTCAAAGATAAAGTTTTAGATGAGTTCACATCTAATAAAGCGGATTTGCGGCCTGTTGAAGAACTTGAATCAAGAGCAGCCACAGTGTATTCTGATTCATTGATACAAGCCCAAAGCATACAAACGATTCAAATCATAAAATTGCTTTCCTTTGAAAAAGCGCCAATTCTCGGAAAGAGAGTTATCGGAAAGAAAGATGTTGACATTGCGGCTATCATCAAGAAACTTGGAAACAGCGACTGGGTACGTCAAGGTCTTTCTTATTTTGGGGCTAATGATGGCGTGTGTCCTTTCTGTCAGCAGAAAACTGATGAAAATTTCTCAAAAAGTTTGAATGAATACTTCGATGAAGCCTTTGAACAGGATACTTCAGCGATAAATACTCTTGTAACTGATTACACTACTGAAAGCGAACGAATTCAACAACAGGTACAGGCTATTATCAATTTGAATTCCAAGTTTGTCGATGACGAAAAACTCGAAAATGAAAAGAGACTGCTTGATTCAAAAATTGCTGTAAATGTTCAGCGGATCGATCAAAAAAAGAAAGAGTCAAGCCAAGTCATTGAACTGGATTCACTTCAAAATGTTCTGGATGAGATAGTTGCGTTAATTGCCGCCGCAAACGCCAAAATTGATGAGCATAACGCTATTGTCCGTAACCTGGCAAGTGAAAAAACCATACTTACGGCACAAATATGGCGGCTTATAATTGAGGAATTAAAAGATAGAATTGCTGACTATACCACCCAGAAAACAAATCTTTCTGCAGCGATTAAAAGTATACAGGAACAGTTGCAAACAAAAAATGAAAAAAAGCGTATACAAGAATCTACACTCCGCGAACTGGAAAAACAAGATGTCAGTATCCAACCAACGCTTGATGGTATAAACAATCTGCTCGCTTCATTTGGGTTTACAAGTTTTAAATTGGCGAAAGGAACCGATGATAGGACATACAAATTGGTTAGAGCGAACGGCTTCGACGCACAGGATACATTGAGCGAGGGCGAAAGAAACTTCGTTGCGTTCCTCTATTTCTATCATTTGCTCAAAGGTAGTCATGCTGAAAGCGGTATGACTGCTGATAAAGTAGTCGTATTCGATGACCCAGTTTCGAGCCTTGATAATGACGTTTTATTTGTAGTAAGTAGCTTGGTTCGAGAATTATATGAAGACATACGCCAGAAGAAAGGAACAATTAAGCAATTATTCGTTCTGACACACAATGTGTATTTTCATAAAGAGGTAACCTACAGCTCCAATCGGAACAAAGATAATATCTTGAAAGACGAATCATTCTGGCTAATAAAGAAACGAGGAGACGATTCTTTTGTTGAACGGCAGACTTCGAACCCGATAAAGACCTCGTATGAATTACTTTGGGAGGAAGTCCGAGCAAAACCAGAGCAACGTAACAACGCAACAATCCAGAACACGCTACGACGAATACTTGAAAATTATTTCAAGCTGTTAGGCGGTACCCCACTCAACGACCTGTATACGCATTTTAAGGGCGACGATAGGATAAGATGCAAGGATTTATGCTCTTGGGTAAATGATGGATCACATGGCGGAGGAATACTTAGCGATGAGTATTATTCTATGCCGGACGACACTACTGTCGAAAGGTACTTGCAAGTATTCAAAGAAATTTTCAAACAGTGTGATCATACTGCTCATTACAATATGATGATGGGCATTGACCATGAAACAGAGCAAGAGGAGGGACGCGATAATAAACAAGCCTAAATTTGAAACGCCGAACCTGACCGCCGTAAATGTTGAAAAAATAATGGGGCTTTTCCCTGGAGTAGTAACCGAAGGAAAAGTGAATTTCGACCTGCTACGTTCCCTGCTGGGTGATGAGGTGTATGGCGATGAAGACCACAAGTTTACCTGGGTTGGCAAAAGAGCCGCCATTGCCGAGGCCGGTAGGGCCTATTCGCAAAACGCTGCGCCCTGCGTATAGGAAAGTAAAAACTGAGACACCACCGAAAACCTTTACATAGAAGGCAACAATCTTGATGTGCTCAAGCCGCTTGCGCCCAATACGAGCGTGAGAGTGATTTGATGCAGCAAGAAGATTAAACCAACTGTTTCCAATTTGGAAACAGTTCAACCATTAAGGATTTTTTAATAGTTCATGAGGGTGCTATAAGGGGAGGAAGCGAATGGCGAAGAAAAAGAAAAACGAAGTTGCAATCCGTAGTTCCGCCGCCGAGTACCTGACTTTTGTAGCGTCTACGGGCGACAGTCAGGACAGCGTTGAAATGCGTTATGAGGACGAAAACATCTGGCTCACACAGAAGATGATGGCTACCTTATATGACGTATCCGTATCTGCAATCAACCAGCATATCAAAAAAATTTTTGATGACTTTGAACTGGAACCGGGGGCAACTAATTAAGAAATACTTAATAGTTCAAACTGAAGGTGAGCGTCAGGTTTCGCGCGAAGTTGACCATTATAATTTACAGATGATAATAGCAGTCGGTTTTAAGGTAAACAATCAACGGGCTGTTCGCTTCCGTGTCTGGGCAAATCAAATCGTACAACAATATACGATTAAAGGCTGGGTTATGGATTCTGAGCGTTTAAAAAACGGAGGCAGCATTCTAACCGAGAAGTATTTTGACGAACAGCTTGAAAAAATCCGGGAGATTCGCCTTAGCGAGCGGAAATTTTATCAGAAAATCACAGATATTTATGCTACTGCCCTTGACTACCAAATTGAGCCGTCCAAGCGATTGGAGGGGGTAGTACGATGCCGCAGAGTAAGCCCATAACGGTCTTTACGCCGATATGTTCGAGGAAGAATACAAGCAGTTACGCAACGTTATTGAATAAAGTGATGAGTTAATATCCAGAAAAAGCTATATTATATAATGTGTAATAATTTATTACACATTATGTAATAAGCAATACTTCGCACGCTATCTTTGCAAAAAACCAACCTACCCCAAAATCCGTAAAGCCCAATGGCATAAATTTTTTACGAAAACTTTTTAAATACCCCCATGAACTCCTCCAGGGAGTCCTTCAGATCGCGATTATCCCGCAGGTCGCTGTCAATCTGCTCGGCCAGGTGGCAGCCCAGTACGGTGATGCCCACCCTGTTTACCGCCGCTTTGATGGCAGCCAGTTGGATCACGATATCCCCGCAGTCGCGGCAGTCCGTCACCATTTTTTGCACTCCGCGCACCTGTCCTTCAATCTTCCTCAACCTGCTGAGCACTTCTTTCTGCATTTCCTGATTCCGCAATACCGTTGTTTGATCTTCTTCCGCTGCGGAGTGATTATCGCTGCGGTTGTTTTGGGTTTTACGGCCCGGTCCCAATGTGATCATCCCCTGTATGCAAGGCGCTGATTATACCCCCGTATGGTATATATGAATTATAAACTAATGTTTCATTAAATTCAATATAAAAGTCATAAATAAAGGCCTTGACATACGGGTATTAATGTAGTAATTTTATATTAATATACTACTAGGGGTATGGGTATCATAAAAAACAGAGATTGAATTTTGGTTTAGCTCATTTAATTAAGGGTAATTGAATTGAATAATTATTTTATTTATCTTATACCCCGGTATGGTATAAAGAACGATAGTCAATTACTTAAGGAGGATGATCATATGGCGCCGGAAGAACTGAAAAACATCAAGGCGGATAAGGTTGTTGACGCGCGGGGAACATCCTGTCCCGGCCCCATCCTGGCGGCCAAGAAGGCCATTGCTGATGTGCAGGCGGGCCAGGTCATGGAAGTATTGGCATCGGATTCGGGCACCCAGAAGGATATCCCGGCCTGGTGCAAAAAGACCGGCAACGAATTTCTGGGTCTGCTGGACGATGCGGGCACGTACAGGTTGTTTGTCAGGAAGGCCGGATAAAATCAGGAGTCAGATACCCACGCCGCTAACGCGGCGCCAACGAAGAATTCCCAGCCAGGTGTGCAAAATTTGAAGTAATGTTTAAAAAATAACAAATAAATTCCAGATATCTGCACATTAATTAAAAAATTGCACAATTTTAACTATATATCTAGTAATTTACCGAGGGAAAATGCGCATTAGTTAAAATTTTGCACATTTTACAGAATGATTTGAGGAACCTTAATTTTCAGGGCAGGAGTCAGGAGTCAGCCTTTCCTGATGACGGATTTTCACGGAGGTATAAAAGAGTATGACTGACGTGACCAGTGAGGGTAAAGATTTTAACCCCCGAATTCTAACCTTTTCCACAAATAACATCTCGGACCCCGGCATCGATCTGGCCGGCAGTTCGCATATGCACTACCCTCCGGGGGTAATGGTGATGAGCATGCCCTGCACCAGCGGCATTAAGCCCGAGTGGGTGCTTTACGCTGTGGAAAAAGGGTTTGACGGGGTTTTCATCGCCTCCGACGGTGAGGAATGCGCTTACCTGCCCGACTGTGCCGAAAGGACCACCCACATGATCAAACGGGCGCAGCTAATGCTGCAGGAGCAAGGTTATGAACCGCAGCGGCTGCGGATGTCGGCCATTTGCTCGGTCTGTGCCGGCCCTTTTACCAGCCAGATCAAGGAGTTTCACGAGACGCTTAAAAATTTGGGACCTGCCAGGAAGGGATAGTGCCATGAGTTACGACATACTGGTCGTGGGCAGCGGTATCGGGGGCATGGAATCGGCCATTAAACTGGGCGATATGGGTTACAAAGTGCTGGTGGTGGAGAAGGAATCCAGCGTGGGCGGCAAAATGATCCTGCTCAGCAAGGTTTTCCCCACCCTGGACTGCGCCAGCTGTATTTCCACACCCAAGATGGCGGCCACTGTCAACCACCCCAATATTGATGTGATGACTTATTCCGAAGTGGAGCAAGTGCAAAGGGAAAAGGAAGGGCGATTCAAGGTGCGGGTGCGCCGGAAACCCACTTTTATCAACCAGTCGGCGTGCACCGGCTGCCGGAAGTGTGAAGAGGCCTGCCATGTGGCGGTGCCGGATCAGTTCAACTTCGACATGGTGGCCCGGCGGGCGGCTTACATCCCGTTCCCGCAGGCCGTCCCCAAGAAGGCGGTAATTGAGAAGCCGGGCTCATCGCCCTGTTCATTTACCTGTCCGGCGGGGATTAAAGCCCATGGCTATGTGGCTCTGGCCCGCAGCGGCAAGTTTGATGAAGCCTTTAACCTGATCCTGGACAGCACGCCACTGGTGGGCAGCCTGGGTCGGGCCTGTTACGCGCCTTGCGAGGATCGCTGCACCCGGGGCGGGCTGGAGGGCCCGGTGGAAATCCGGCGGCTGAAAAGTTATATCGCCCAGCGGTATTACCAGGCCCATCCCCAATCGGAGGCTCAAACCGTCGCCGAGCCCAAAGGTAAGCAAGTGGCCGTGGTGGGTTCGGGTCCGGCGGGGTTGACCTGCGCGTTCCAACTGGCCCGCAAGGGCTACGGAGTAACAATATTTGAAGCTGCTTCCCGGCCCGGAGGCATGCTGGGGCTGGCCATTCCGGCTTACCGGCTGCCCCGGGCGGTGCTGGACCGCGATATCGGGAACGTCACCGCCCTGGGGGTGGAGATCGCCGTCAATACCAGGGTCGAAAATATCGAAAATTTAAAAGCGCAGGGGTTTGACGCGGTGTTCCTGGCTACCGGGACTCCCGGCAGCACCAGGCTGGGCGTGGCGGGCGAAAACCTTGACGGGGTAATGGGCACCCTGGAATTCCTGCGCCGGGTCAACCTGGGGGAAAAACTTAACCTGCAAGGCAAAAAGGTGGTGGTCATCGGCGGCGGCAACGTGGCCATGGATTCAGCCCGGGCGGCAGTGCGCCTGGGCGCCCGGGTGGCCCTGCACTACCGGCGCGGCCGGGAAGATATGCCGGCCCACGGGTGGGAAGCGGAAGCCGCCGGCCGGGAGGGCGTGGAGTTTCATTATCACAGCGCCCCGGTGGAATTCAAGGGGCGGGATGGCAAACTTAATACGGTTGAACTAATCCGCATGGAACCGGGTGCGCCGGATGCCGGCGGCAGGCCCGGACCGGTGCCGGTAAAGGGCTCCGAACACGAGGTGGCCGTCGATATAGTGATTACCGCCGTGGGCCTGGCGCCCCGGGCCGACGGACTGGCCGGTGGTCTGAAGCTGAACCGGAACGGCGCCGTCATGGTCAATGCCGCCCTCCAAACCACGCTACCCCACGTGTTTGCCGGCGGCGACGTGGTGACCGGACCGTCCATGATTGTCAATGCCGTGGCCCAGGGCAACAAAGCCGCGTTTTATATCGACCGCTACCTGCGCGGGGAGCAATTGGACGCGGGCTGCGGCGACAGGTTGCCCGAGGTGGACCGGGACGAGGTCCTGAGCAGGCAAGCAAGTTACAGTAACCTGCCTCCTGTGGGTACCAGGGATCATGGTAGAGAAAATGATACCGGCGGTACTGTCGATTTCGACGCCGTCGAACCTGTTTTTACCGAGGAAGAGGCGCGGTACAGCGCGGGCCGGTGTCTGGATTGCGGCGTATGCTCGGAATGCAGCCGGTGTATTGCCGTTTGCCCGGCAGACGCCGTGGATATGACGATGCGGGAACGGGTTGAAGAAGTTGAAGCCGCCGCGGTGATTATGTCCACCGGATTCAAACTGTTTCCGGCGGAACTGAAAACCCAATACGGCTACGGCAAATACAAAAACGTTATTACCGGCATGCAGATGGACCGCCTGCTGGCGCCCACCCGGCCCTACAATGCGGTGCTGCGGCCCGGCGACGGCAAGGCGCCCGAGAATATCGCCTTTGTGCTGTGTACCGGGTCCCGGGACTGCACGGTGGATAATCAGCTGTGCTCCAGGGTGTGCTGCATGTACTCGGTGAAACACAACCAACTGATTATGGGGGCGCTGCCCCTGGCGGATGTAACGGTTTACTACATGGACATCCGGGCCTTCAGCAAGGGTTACGATGAATTTTACCAGCAGGCCGGGGCCATGGGCGCTAATTTCGTGCGGGGCCGGATTGCCAGGATTGATGAAAAGGAAGACGGCAACCTGGTGCTGCATTACGAGGACATTGAAAGTGGCGGCCGGACGGTCACCGCCGAGCACGACCTAGTGGTGCTGTCGGTGGGCCTGCTGCCCAACACCGATGCTTACGGTATTTTCTCCGGCGAGTCACTGCCAACCGATAATTTCTCATTCGTGCTTGAACCGGACGAAGATATTGACCCGGCCCGAACCGGTATCGACGGGGTCTTCGTGGCGGGGACGGCCTCGGGGGCCAGGGATATTCCCGACTCCATCCTGCATGCCGGGGCGGCTGCGGCCCAGGCGGCTGCTTACGTGGAAAGGGCGGAGATGAAAAGATGAGCGACAGGAGAATAGGCGTATACATCTGTCACTGCGGAGGCAATATTTCGGATTATGTTGCTGTGGAAAAAGTGCGGCAGGCCGTGGAGAGCGAGCCGGGGGTGGCGGTGGCCAAAACCGCCATGTTCAGTTGTTCCGACGCCACCCAGCAGGAAATAATCCGGGACATCAGGGAGCGGGACCTGGACGGATTGGTGGTGGCCTCCTGTTCCCCCAAGCTGCATTTGCATACTTTCCGGGAAGTGGCCGGGCGGGCTGGACTGAACCCCTACCGGTATACCCAGGTAAACATCCGGGAGCAGTGTTCCTGGACCCATACCGACGACCACGGGGGGGCCACTGAAAAAGCTATCCGGTTGGTCCGGGCCGGAATAGCCCGGACCAAACTGACCGAGCCGCTGCAGCCCATGGTTATCGACACCGTGCCGGCGGTACTGGTGGTGGGAGCGGGGATCGCCGGTCTGCGGGCGGCCATCGGCCTGGCTGACCTGGGTTTGTCGGTTTACCTGGTGGAGAGAGCCCCGGCCCCTGGGGGCCGGGTGGGCGGTTTCGGCGCTATGTACCCCCACGGCAAAAACGGCCGGCAGTTGATTGACCGCTTGATAGATGAAGTTGGCAAAAGGGAACTGGTCACCCTGTTTACCAACGCTGAAATAGTTGAAAAGTCGGGCACCATCGGCAGCTTTAGCGTCAAAATCAGGGTTGGCGGTGACGCGCCGGAGGAAATTAGCGCCAACGTGGGGGCTATTATCGTAGCCACCGGCTTTGACAATTATCACCCCGGCGAGGGCGAGTACGGCTACGGTATGGAGGGAGTGCTCACCCTGCCGGAATTTAAAAAACTGTTGGACGTCGCTGCCGGGGAACTGGAGTACAACGGCCGGAAAATTAAGGATATCGTTTATATCTACTGTGTGGGTAGCAGGCAGCAGGACGGGGAAAACCCCAACCGGTACTGCTCCCGTTACTGCTGCAGCGCGGCGGTGCACGCCTCGCTGCAGGTATCTGACAAAAGTCCCCGGACGCGGCAGTTCCACCTTTACCGGGATGTACGCACCTATGGCAAATATGAACTGATGTATAATGAGGCCCGGGAAGAGGGCGCGGTATTCTGTTCGTTCAACCGCGATGACCCGCCGGGGGTGACCAGGGGGTCTGACGGCAGATTAAAGGTAACCGTCAGGGATATGCTCACTTACGGAGAAGAACTGGAGATCCCCGCTGACCTGGCGGTGCTGGTCACCGGCATGGTGCCGGCGCAAAACAGCGGGCTGGTTGAGCTGCTGAAACTGCCCCTGGGGCGGGACCGGTTCTTCAATGAGATCCATCCCAAGCTGCGCCCGGTGGAAACCATGGTGGACGGGGTATTTATCTGCGGCGCCTGCCAGGGGCCCAAAAATTCCTCCGAGAGCGTGGCCGCGGCGCTGGCGGCTGTTGCCCAGGGGGTGTCCATTTTGAAGAAAGGGTATGTGGAACTGGAACCTTTAGTCGCCGAGGTGGACCCGGAGGCCTGCGACCGCTGCGGAGAATGCTTCGATACCTGCCCCTACTCGGCCATTGAAAAGGACGCTTCCGCCGTCAGGATTAACAGCGTCCAGTGCAAGGGCTGCGGCGGCTGCGCCCCGGTTTGTCCCAGGGGAGCCATTAACCTGAAGGGCTACGCCGACGGACAGGTAAAGTCCATGATCGATGCCCTGTTAAAGGAGATTTAACTATGAGAGACCTGCGGGAGATCATGCGCGAGGAGATGCTGATGCGGGACCGGGTCCTGGCCGTGCTGGGAGGCGGCCCCAAAACAGTGCCGGAAATTGCCGCTGCGCTGGGTTATCCCTCCGAAGAGGTGATGCTCTGGGTGATGGGTATGCGTAAGTACGGCGTGGTGGCGGAAGCCGAAGAGGAAGACGGATACTTCAAGTACCAGGCCGCAGCCGCCGGAGGTGGGGACTGATGATGCAGGTAAACTCCGGTTTTATAGACGAGGTCGGGAAATCAAATATGTTTAACGCCGCGGCGTGCATGAACTGCGGGGTCTGCAGCGCCGTCTGCCCCATGGGTATAGAACTCCTGCCCCGCAAACTGTTCAGGTACGTGTTGTTGGGCGTGGAAGACAAGGTGCGGGAAAACAGCGCCGCCATATACTCCTGCCTGCTGTGCAAAATGTGCGAGGCCAATTGCCCCGCGGGAGTGCGCATTGCGGAGAACGTGAGGACGCTACGTTATTACCTTTACAAACAAGCGTAGGGGCGCCCCTTGCGGGCGCCCGAATTTGATGCGCGACCAATTGACTACAAAGGAGCGAGGACTATGCCTTTGCCGACCGGCGATACCATTGGAATTTTGGCGGATAACCTGAGTTTCAGGAAGTCCGTGCTGCCTATCCCGGCGGGCGTGGCCACCCGGTGGTCCCGGGGCCTTAATCTGCCCCGGAGTGGAGAAACCGTATTGTACACCGGGATGATGTACCAGCTGATCCCTTACATCGCGGCCATAAGCAAGGCCCAGGGAAAAGTGGAAGACTCGCCGCTGGCCAATTTTGTCCGGTTGGGCCGGGTGATCAACAAGGTGGTCAATATCTCCGGTTTCATGGCCAGACCCGCCCGGGATATGCGGTCCCGGTATGACGGGATGCTGGCCGGCATTGCCCGTTTGCTGGAAGGGGCCGGGGTGCGGTTCGGCTACCTTTATGAAGAGGAGCTTTACTCCGGAGCCTTGGTTTACGACCTGGGGGTGGACGACGTATTTGCCCGGCACGCCCGGGAAGTTTATCAAACGTTTCGCAAAAACGGGGTTAAAAATATTATTACCGTGGACCCCCATACCACCAACATGCTGCGTTCGGTATATCCCCGATTAATTGAAGGTTATGACCTCAATGTGCGCAGCTACCTGGAAGTGCTGGCCGAACGCCTGCCCGCCACTGGTGCGGAACCGGACGGTACGAAGGTGGTGATTCATGATTCCTGCGTGTACGCCAGATACGAAAACATCATCGAGCCCCAGCGTAAATTGCTGGCCGCCGCCGGGATTAACGTAAAGGAACCCCGGGATGCAGGTAAATTTACCCTTTGCTGCGGCGGCCCGGCTGAATCCCTGTTCCCCAAAAAGGCTCTGGAGCGGGCCGCCGCACGGGTAAAACAACTGCGGGCCGTATCCCGGCGTGGCGTCACCATGTGCCCCATCTGCCTGGTGAACCTGCAAAAAGCCGCTGGCTCCGATATGGACCTCCGCGACATCTCCGAATACCTCACCTTGGGGGTCAGGCCTTAACTAACTATAATAACTGTTTTATTGTTATATTTAAATATTTTATTATAAAGGGGTTGAATGCTTTTGGATACCACCAAGAAAACAATCATTGTTTTTTCCGGCGATCTGGACAAAGTGATGGCGGCCTTTATCATCGCCAACGGTGCCGCCGCCATGGGTGACGACGTGACCATGTTTTTTACCTTTTGGGGACTGAACGCCCTGCGCAAACCGGAAAAAGTATCGGCCAAAAAAAGTTTCCTTCAGGCCATGTTCGGCACCATGATGCCCCGGGGAGCGGATAAGCTGGGCATCTCCAAGATGAATTTCGGCGGCATGGGCGCTAAGATGATGAAAATAGTAATGAAACAGCAAAACGTATCCTCGCTGCCTGAACTGATTCAAAGCGCTCGTGAGCAGGGCATTAAAATGGTGGCCTGTACCATGTCCATGGACGTGATGGGCATCCGGGAAGAGGAACTATTGGACGGCCTGGAGTATGCCGGGGTGGCCACCTACCTGGGTGAGGCTGACGAAGCAAATGTGAATTTGTTTATCTAGCAGCCGCATTTTTCATGTGGCTTTTTTTTTGTAAAAAACCGGTTATTTTTTGGACCCAGCAGGGATACAGATATCAGGATGCGGTTGCCAAAATAAATATTCCTGCAGCATTGGTTCCGTTTTTTCCATTGCATGAGATGGAGTAATATCGGAAAGCTCTTTACTATGCATTTTTACCCGGTGCATTTCGGCCTGGAAAAATGGTTCTACCAGGTTGTCGGAAAACCAGCGGTGCATACATTTCCAGTTCAATTCCCTTCCCTCCTTTAGCGCGAGGCGCTTGCGGATTAATACCCAAATTGGTATTATTGTTTCTTCCTTTAACGGTACTATACTAATCAACAAATGGCATTGCGGGGGATTTGACTTGACACTAGCATTTTACTGAAAATATAATTCATCCAGCAGCTGTTTTGGTAAACCGATGGCAACGGGGGAAGAATATAAGCCGGCAGGCAATTAGTTTTTAAGTTGGGGGCAACTTAATGGAGCTTGTAATTGTGCATGGGGGCGCCGGCGGGGAGAACCGCCCCGTACACTGGAAAGCCTTGGGGAAAGCGGCGCTGGCGGGGTGCGGCGCGTTGCCGGGTGGTTGCCTGGACGCCGTTGAGCGGGCGGTGGTGGCCATGGAGGATGATCCGTTATTTAACGCCGGCCTTGGTTCCGTGTTAAACCTGGCCGGAGAAGTGGAAATGGACGCCGCGGTTTTTGACGGCTCCACCGCCAGATGCGGCGCTGTTGCCGCCATCCGGGACGTGCGCAACCCGGTCCGGGTGGCCAGGCTGGTGATGGAGAAGACGCAGCATGCGCTTCTGGCCGGCGAGGGGGCTGTCCGGTTTGCCCGGGAGCATGGTTTTGAAAAATTCGATCCGGTGACGGAAAAGCAGAAGCAAGCCTGGGAAAAAGCCATCCTGGCTCACCAAAAGGGGGAACAGCCGGATATATGCGCGTTCACCGGGGAGTCGGGCTCTTGCGATACTGTGGGCTGTATCGCCGTAACCAACGGGCTGGTGGCCGCCGCTTCCAGCACCGGCGGTATTTTATTGAAACTGCCCGGCCGGGTGGGGGATACCGGGGTGATCGGCGGCGGGATCTACGCGTCGCCGAGGGGGGCCGTGGTATGTACCGGTCTGGGGGAAATCTTTATCCGGCATAATATTGCGGCCTGGACGGTTAACCTGCTGCACCAGGGCGTCAATGTGCATGATGCGGCCCGGGCGGCCATCCGCAGGCTGGCCGGTTCCGGCGCCACCGGCGGGGTTCTGGCGGCGGACGCCGCGGGCAATGCCGCCGCGGTTTACAATGCCGTCGCTTTTCCGGTGCGGCTGGCGGTGAACGGCCGGCTGCTCCCGGATTTTACACCGGTAAAAATATGAAGTTATGCGCCGGGTCAGTGAACGGAAGGTACCACCACCAGGCTTTTAATTTTGGGAGTAACTAGAGGTGAGCAAATGGGGAATCAAATTAAAGGCTGGATAATCTGGTTTCTGGTATTGGTCTTATCGGCTTTCATCGTGCCGTTTTATTTGCTTTCCGGCGTGGAAAAAGTATCCGGCGCTTTCCTCTACTGGGGTCTTTTCGCCCTGGCGGCGATGATCAGCGTGGGTGTCATCACGGGTAAATGGAGGGCCTGACATGAATCCGGTGCATATATACGCGGTTATAATCCTGTATTTCATTTTGGGTACCGTGGTGGCTGTTTATGCCCGCCGCGGCATGGGCCAGGGGATGAGCGAATTTTTTCTGGCCAACCGGACGGTTAACGGCGTGGTGGCGGCTCTTACATACAGCGCGACCACCTACAGTGCCTTTATGCTGGTGGGTCTGGCCGGTTTAACCTACATTGGCGGCGTGGGCGCGTGGGGGTTTGAATTAATTTACCTCTCCGGTCTGGTGCTGGTGGCTTTTTTCGGGCCCCGCTTCTGGCTGGCGGGCAAACATTATAACTTTGTGACCCCGGCTGAAATGCTGGGCTACCGCTACCGGAGCCGGGCACTGCAGGTGGTTGCGGCCATCGCCTCGATAATTTTTTTGATTCCTTACAGTGCCGTGCAGTTAACCGGGATCGGAACCCTGATGGAAGGGATGACCGGGGGAGCCATCCCCTTTATCAACGGTTTGATTATCGCGACTTTTGTGACGGTAATCTGGGCATACATGGGCGGCATGCGGGCCGTGGCCTGGACTGATTCCCTGCAGGCGCTAATCATGATTATCGCTTCAACCCTCTCGGTATTGTTTATCGTGTACCGGGGTTTTGGCGGTTTCGGCGGCCTGGTTGCCATCCTGGAAACCGATTTTGCGCGGCATTTGACCGTCCCTGGACCGGGATACTTTAATTTCAGCACCTTTATCGGTCTCAGCCTGCCCTGGTTTTTCTTTTGTCTCTCCAATCCCCAGGTCAGCCAGCGCCTGTTTATCCCCCGTTCGCTGACGCATATGCGAACCATGGTGGTAGGGTTTTTATGCTTTGGTTTTATTTACACCTTAATCTCCATCCTATGGGGGTTTTCAGCGCTGGCGCTGGTTCCCGGCCTGACCGCCGGCGACATGGCCACTCCCAGCCTGCTGGCGCTAAATATTATCCCGGGCGGTGTAGCCCTGGTGGTTATGGCGGGCATCACCGCGGCCGCTATTTCCACCATCAACTCTATTGTGCTAACGCTGTCGTCGATGGTGTCGCAGGACATAATGAAACGGATCAATCCGGACTTGAATGAGAAAACCCTGTTGGCCGTGGGCAGAGGTTTTGTTTTGGTGTTTGCTCTTGCGGCCTTCCTCTTTGCCAACCTTAAACTGGGGTTAATCGCTGTGCTTTCTGTGGCCTCATCCGCCGGCCTGCTGGTGACCGTTCCGGCCATCATCGGCGCTTTTTTCTGGAAACGAGGTACGGCGACGGCAGCCGTGATCAGTATAGTGGCGGGGGGTGTGATCGCTTTTTATTTTCAGTTTGCTGGCATCAAGCCCCTGGGCTGGTGGCCGGGGGTCTGGAGCGGCATTATATCCACCGTCCTGTTTATCGTGGTCAGTTACCTGACCCCGGCGCCGCGGGAAAAAGCAGATGAATTCATTGATTATGTGAACAACGCTCTGAAGGAGAAAAACGCTATTTAATTTCAGGGCTACAAATCCCATCCAACGATGGGGTTTTGTTGTATACTTAGCTGTATGTTAAGCCGGGTGTGATCACCTGGCATTTTTTTGTACTTTAGGAAATTATGCTTGCCATAATTATGGCAAGCGCTAAGGATTAAAGTACTGAAAAGCGCGCGCTGAGGGAACTGAAAGAGCGCGCTTTTCTTGTAAATTTTTAATCAAAAAACCTTGACTTGGGCGCATGGTATAAATCATAATACTTATTAAATAAGAATATTTATTATTTAGCTTTTGGTTAGGAGGTAAATCTTTTGAAAAAAGTATCCGGATGGTTGGTTGTTTGGCTGATTGTTTTTTGCGGCCTGGTGCTTACGGGGTGCTCCTCCGGCGGTGACGGGACAAGCGGCGGCAGCGGGACGGAGCAGGGTGAAAAACTTAAGGTTGTGGCTTCAATATACCCGGTTTACGACTTTGCCCAAAACGTAGGCGGTGATAAAATAGAGATATCCTGCCTGGTGCCGCCGGGCGCCGAACCCCATGACTGGGAACCGTCGCCAAAGGACATTATTGAAATGCAAAGCGCGGATGTTTTCGTTTACTGCGGCGCCGGGATGGAACAGTGGGTGACCAAGGCGCTGGAAACCCTTAATAAACCCGAAATACTGAAGGTTGACGCCAGTAAGAGCGTGGAGCTGATTGCCGGGTCGGGCCATCACCACCATGGGGCGGATGAATCCGAATCGGAAGAAGCGTCTGCTGCTCATGAGCATGAACATGACGCGGTCCATGAGGAAGAGCATGAGCACGAACACGAACACGAACACGAACACGAACATGAAAGCGACGCGGCCCATGAAGAAGAGCATGAGCATGAAACAGTCGATATTGCCAATGCCGATCCGCATATTTGGATGGATCTTTTAAACGCGGCAGTGATGGTCGACAATATTGCCGCCGCGCTGGTGGAGGTCGACCCGGACAACCAGAGCTATTATGAGCAAAACGCCGCGGCATACCGGACGCAATTAATGGAGTTGCACGAAGAATACCAGGACAAACTGGCCGGGGCTAAAGGGAAGGAGTTTATAACTTCGCATGCCGCTTTCGGTTATCTGGCCAACCGGTACGGAATAATTCAGGTGCCGCTCCGGGGTCTTTCCGCCGAGGCGGAACCCACGCCGGCCCGGATGGCCGAGGTGGTGAAATTGGTTAGGGAAAAAGGAATCCGGTATATTTTCTTTGAAAGCCTGGTGAGCCCGAAGGTGTCCGAAGTCATTGCCGCTGAAGCCGGAGCGGAAACCCTGGTGTTAAACCCGTTGGAAGGGCTGACTGCCGAGGAAATGGCCGCCGGGAAGGATTACCTGGCGGTGATGCGGGAAAATCTGGTGAATTTGCAAAAGTCTTTTGGAATATCTATATAATCAATATAATCGTTAATCGGGGGAAGGCCGCGTAGTGAGAAAACAGGTCAACACCAATGTGCGACTGCTTTTCTTAACAGTGATCGCTTTGCTGGCCGGCCTGGCATTGTATCACGGGGTATGGCGGGATGCCTGGCCGGAGATTAAAACCTTCAGGATTATCTTTTTAAGCATTGTGATCGAGGCGCTGCCTTTCATGATCCTGGGCGTGTTTGTTTCGTCCGTGCTGCATAACTTTGTCTCGGAAGAATGGATTAAAAGGGTGTTCCCCCGGGGCCGGTACGCGGGTATTTTGCTGTCCTGCTTAATGGGCCTGGTTTTCCCGGTATGCGAATGCGGCATTGTCCCTGTGGCTCGCCGGCTGGTTTTAAAAGGCGTGCCTCTGTACTGCGCCGTCACTTTTATGCTGGCGGCGCCGGTGATCAATCCGGTGGTGGCGTTGTCTACGCTGGTGGCCTTTAATTTCAACCCGCAGGTTTTATGGTTCAGGATGGGTCTGGCGTTCGCCGTTGCTTTTTTAATTGGCGTTTTAATCAGCTACCTGGTGCGCGGCGGTCAATTAAACCCATCCGGCGCCCATGCCCATGATCACCATTGCGGCTGCGGCTGCGACCACGGGCATTCCGTTACCCTGGCGGGCAAAATTGTGGATACCGTCCGCGTTGCCTGCGACGAATTTTTTGAGATGGGTAAATACCTGCTTTTGGGCGCTTTCCTGGCCGCGTCCTTTCAGGTTTTCGCGGGGTTGAATCAGATTGCCGACCTGGGCCGGGAGCCCCTGCTGTCTATTGCCGGGATGATGTTTTTTGCCTTCGCGATATCGGTTTGTTCCACCGCCGACGCCTTTATCGCCGCTTCCTTTGCCGGCAGCTTTACCTTCGGGTCCCTGGTGGCTTTTTTGGTGTACGGACCGATGATCGATTTAAAGAACGTAATGATGATGCTGGGCAGTTTCAAGCCCCGCTTCGTTGCTTTTCTGGTTGTTGCGGTCACCCTGGTGGTGGCAGTGCTTACTTACATGCTGAACCTGATATAAAGAACCGGAGGTCCTGGGTAATGCCGCATAAAGAATTTAAACCGGATGTTTTGCTTAAAGCGTTAATTTTGCTCGGCTTCGGTATTTACCTGTACCATCTGGTAGGGAGCGGGGATATAAACCTGTTTATTAACCCGCGCTACGTTGGATTGACAAAGTTTACCTACATAGCGCTGGCCGTGATGTTTTTGGTCCAGACGGGGCAGCTGTTTTCGCGTGACCGCCATGTTTGCGGCGGTCACGGGCCGGCCGGACCGGTGCTGAACAGAACGATGCTGCCCTTTATATTTACGCTTTTGGTAGCGTTTTTTGTCCCCCATACCACCCTGGACGCAAACTTGGCCGCGAACAAGGGCTTGGAGCCCGTATCCGGTTATACCGGCGGCAATACCGGCAGCAATTCCAATACGGGTGAAAGGACTGAGCACCGTGATACGGCCGGCGTGATCGAAGTCACGGACGAAAACTTCACGGCGGTATTGACTTCTTTGTATCTGGCTCCCTCTGATTACAGCGGTAAAGAAATTGTGCTGCGGGGCTTTGTTTACAGGCAGCCGGATTTTGCTGCCCACCAGTTTGGGCTGGTTCGTTTCGTGGTTAACTGCTGTACAGCCGACGCGGTTTTGGGCGGTATCATATGCGAGGCTGAAGAAGAGCTAAATTACGCTGACGGCAGTTGGCTGCAGGTCAGGGGCATTGTGGCCCTGGATGGCCATGATGAACAGGAGATCCCGGTACTTAAGGTAATTTCCATGGAACCGGTTGAAGAACCGGCCAACCCCTACGTATACCCGCCCTTTTATTAAAGCGTTCAGTTTCGGCGAGAAGCGCAGGCCGATTGGAATGCGCATTTTTTTCTTGACTGCATGGCTGACAGGGAATATAATGAAAATGATAATCATTATCATAAAATTGAGATGATAAAAAAATCTGGCGCTGCGCTGAAAAAGGCGCTGCAGATTCTGAGCATCGGTGGCTCTTTAAAGAGGTGTGCGGATGTCTTTGCCGGAAGGGAATCTTTACCCAATAGGCGCTGAACTCCACAAAGGCTTAAGCAAACCTGAACTGTATAAAAGGCTGGAGGAAGCCCGGTTTATTAATGAAGTTTTGCTTGCTTTAATTAAAACAACGGACATGGACAGTACCCTGGCCGCGATTTTAGATCTGGCCATCAGGATTACCCACAGTGAAGTGGGGGGAGTTCTGCTGACCGGCGATTATCCGTGCCAAATTCAAATTATGCTGCTGCGTGGCGAGTTAAATAAAGAGCAGTTTCAAGGAATATTGGCCCGGGCCAATTGTATCCGGCGGCCGGAGGCGGCCAGGAAAGTAATTTCGCTGACCCAAAAATCCGGGGGTTTTGATGAAATGGTCAAGGCGGACCCCGCTTTGCTTTCCTTTATTTCCGTGCCCATGATTGTGGGCATGAAAACCGTCGGTATACTGGTGTTAATGCACCGCCGGGCGGAGAAAGAAAACCACCGGGGGAATTATTCGCCCCGGGATATTGATACCATTTCCGTTTTTGCCGACCAGGCGGCCCTGGTATTGCATAACACGCTGTTAAAAATAGAGAACGGCAAAAAGGAAGTATACTTGGAAACCATTGCGGCACTGGTTTCGGCCGTCGATGCCAAAGACCGCTACACCCGCAATCATTCCAAAAATGTAGCTCGGATGGCGGTTCTGCTGTCCCGGGAGCTTAAGCTCGACGCCCGGGAGATCCAGGCCGTTGAATACGGCTCGCTATTGCATGATGTAGGTAAAATAGGCATTCCTGAAGCTATTTTAAACAAAAAGGGTAAGCTGGAGGATGAAGAATTTGAAAGGATTAAGCAGCACCCTGTAATCGGGGTCGGCATTCTGCAGCCGGTGGATTTTTTGCACAGCATCCACGATATTATACACTACCACCATGAAAGAATTGACGGCCGGGGTTACCCCGACGGGCTAAAGGGAGAGGAGATCCCCTTTGAAGCCCGCATAGTGTCCATCGCCGACGCCTGGGACGCCATGACCTCAGACCGTTCTTACCGGCAAGGGATGTCTGAGGAACGGGCATTGGCTGAACTGCAGAATCATGCCGGCGGGCAATTTGACGCCTATATGGCAAAGGCTTTTGTAACCATGGTTAAACAGGGCCCGGCGTTGTTTTGCTCATATGGCGGGCAGCACCAGGCTTTGGGAATTTAATATAATTCTAAAAAGCCCTTGACAAATATAAGCCAAATATTTTAATATAAAAAACGAAAATGATTATCATTATCGTAGATTTTCAAACACTCTCCCCTTTTTCTCCCTATCCTGGCGGACGTTATTTAACGTACCGCTCTTTTTTTTAAATCATGAACAGTAAGTCTTTGATTTGGGCGGCGGGCCGGGAATTATGGCTATTGAAGGCGTGGTATTCGAGCAGCCGAAGGCTGTCTTATCCGGCTTAAAAAAGGGTAGTTTGTGCTTGACAAAAAGCCGCAATAGGGATAATTTAGTAACAGATAAATGATAATGATAATCATTAGCAACAGGTAGCGTGGAAGCATGACAGCATTGGTGCGGCCACATTTTTGGCTTTTTTACCGACGTTAACGTCTATTTAAGCAATGGTCAGACCAGTCAATCAGCGGGAAAATAATTGATGCTACGCAAAGAGGTGTTTAGAGATGGAAGCGAACAAATCGCTGCTCTGGCAAAGCCAGAGGGGCAGGCTGACCGCCGCCGGCCTGCTGATGGCCCTGAGTGTGGCGGCGGGCGTGTTCCCGGTTTTGCTGGTGATGAAGGTATTTATGGAGATCATGTCCCTGGCGCCCAACCAAAGCGGTATTAATCTTTACCTGGCCTTGATTTTTATGTTTCTGGCCATGAAAGCGATATTTTACGGCCTGTCCCTTGCTTATTCCCATATTGCGGCCTACTACGTGCTGGCCGACATCCGGATGCTGATTATCCGGCACCTGCGCAAGCTGAACCTGGGCTTTTTCCAAACCCAGAGGGCCGGCGGACTGACTAAAATTATCAACCATGACGTGGAGCAGGTGGAACTGTACCTGGCCCATGCCCTGCCGGATCTGTTTGCCACGGTATCGGTGCCGGTGGTGATCCTGGCGACGGTATGCGTGGTTGACTGGCGGCTGGCCGTAAGCATGATCGCCCTGATGCCCCTCGCTTTTGTCAATATTGCGTTATTGTCCGGCGTGTGGAAAAAAATGACCGTTGCTTACAGCCGGAGCCTGGCGGAAATGTCGTCCAGCCTGATGGAGTTCATTGCCACCATCCCGGTGATTAAAGCCTTCAGCAAAGAGGAAAACCGGACCGGCTCCCTGCGCGGCGCCATGGCGGAGTACCGGAAATGGGCTACCCGCCAGATTATTTTTTCGGCGGCTCCCGTCGGGGTGCTGGGCATTTTTATTGAAGGGGGGCTGGCCGTCATGGCGGTGGTGGGTTCCACGCTGCTGATGCGGGGAAGCGTCAGCGTGGAACAGTTTCTGACGGCCGTTATCCTGGGCATTCCCTTTTACGGGGCGCTGGCCAGGCTTTTTTTCATCGGCAGCACCAGTGTTTTATACGATAACTCCATTAAGAACATCAATTCGATTATGACGGTGGAACCGCCGCGGACCGGGGACTCCGCCGTGCCGGTGAAAAACTTTGCCATTGAGTTCAAAGACGTTACCTTCAGCTATAAAGAGGGGGAAGAGGTGCTGAAGGAAATCAGCTTCACAATCCCCCCCCACACCGTCACGGCCATTGTGGGCAAGTCGGGTTCGGGAAAGAGCACCCTGGCCAATTTGCTGATGAGGTTCTGGTTCCCCCAGGCGGGGCAGATTACCATCGGCGGCCATGATATCAGGGAAATGAAGGAGGAAGTCCTGTCCAACCTTATTTCCATGGTGCACCAGGATGTTTATCTTTTTAACACCACCATTGCCGAAAATATCCGGCTGGGCAGGCAGGACGCCGACGACCGCCAGGTGTACGAGGCGGCGGAAATGGCCAGGATGCATGATATCGTTCAAACCATGCCCGAAGGGTATCAAACCGTGGTGGGGGAAAAGGGGGCGCGCCTTTCGGGGGGGCAAAAGCAGCGGATTTCCATCGCCCGGGCGATTTTGAAAAACGCCCCGATCATTATTCTGGACGAGGCAACGGCTTCCATCGATCCTTATAATGAAAAGCTGATCCACCAGGCGATCAGCAACCTCACCCAAGACAAGACCTTGATTGTTATTGCCCACCATTTGCATACCATTACCGGGGCCGATCAGATCCTGCTCCTTGACGAGGGCAGAATAGCCGCGGCGGGCAGGCATGAAGAACTGCTGGAAAGCTCCCTGCTGTACAGGCAGATGTGGCGGGACCAGGAACAAATCAACCACTGGGGCATCAAGGAGGCGGCGCAATGCGCGAATTAATCGATATCGTCAGGAGTACCGAGCCAAAGGAAAAAACTTTGTTGGGGGCGGCTGTCTGCCTGTGGTCGTTTTGGTCGCTGCTGGGCGCTTCCGTTGTCATCTTGATCTTATTAATGCTGCAAGAAATTTTGACGGCCGGCTTTGCCGTTGAGCGGGTGCACATGTTCTGGTGGGCCATTATCGGGGTCATCGTGCTCAAAGGAGCCGCGCTGTCGCTGGCCAACATTCTTTCCCACCTGGCGGGCTATGCCATTGTGGGGCGCATGCGGTTCGAAATGATTGACCGGCTCAAGCGGTTCTCCCTTGGATTTTTCACCAAGGAAAGGCTGGGCCACATATCCACCGTGATCCACCATGATATCGACATGATGGAAGCGCTGGTGGCCCATTTATGGACCCGGATGACCAGTGACGTTATTGTTTCGCTGGTCATTGCCGTCGGACTTTTTATCGTGGACTGGCGGCTGGGCCTGGCTTTAATCTCCTTTTTGCCCGTTGCCTTCGCTGTTCTGTGGTGGGGTCACCGGAGGGGGGCGAAATACCACCGGGTAAACCAGGATAACATGTATGCCATGGTCAGCGCCTTCGTGGAGTACACCAGGGGCATCCCGGTATTGAAATCCTTTTCGGAAAACCCCACGTTTTTTAAACAACTGCAGGATAAGGTGGCCGCTTTTGGCGCCAGCAGCCGGAAATCCGCCCAAATGGCGGCCCTGTACGTGGGCGGCTACACCCTGTTTATGGAGCTGTGCTACGGCGTCGTGGCGGCGGCGGGGGCGTACATGGTGCTGGGGGGCAGGGTGGAGCTGATTGTCTATGTTGTTTTCATCATCCTGGGCCGGGAGTTCGCCAAGCCGCTGGCCAACGCTGAGCTTTACTGGGTCAATTACATCAAGATCAGGGACAGCTACGCGCGCATCAGTTCCATCAGCCGGCACCCGGTAATTCCCGCTCCGGCGTCGCCGCGGCGGCCGGAAAAGTATGACGTGCGGTTTGACAACGTCTCCTTCCGCTACCAGGAGAATGATTTTGCACTGCAAGATATTAATTTCGCCATCGGGCAAAACACCATTACCGCCCTGGTAAGCCAGTCGGGCTCGGGCAAAACGACCATTGCCAATCTGCTGGTCCGGTTTTGGGATGTGCAGGGCGGCAGCATTAAAATCGGCGGCGTGGATATCAGGGAAATCAACTATGACGACCTTTTATCCCTGATCGGTATCGTGATGCAGGACGTGATTTTGTTTAACGACACCATTTATGAAAATATCCGGGTGGGCAAAAGAAACGCCTCCCGGGAAGAGATTGTTGAAGCGGCCCAAAAGGCCATGATCCACGACTTTATCTCCTCCCTACCCGACGGGTACAATACCATGATTGGCGAGAACGGCGCCGGTCTGTCCGGAGGCCAGAAGCAAAGGATTTCCATCGCCAGGGTGCTGCTGAAAAACGCGCCCGTTGTCATCCTGGATGAAGCCACCAGCGGCGTGGACCCCATCAACGAAAGAAAGATTCAGCAGGCCATGAGCAACCTGGCCCGGGGCCGGACGCTGCTGGTAATCGCCCACCACCTCCAGACCATTAAAGGGGCGGATCAGATTATTGTGCTGGATAAAGGCAAAATCGTCGAAAAGGGAAACCACGGGGAGTTGGTGGCGGCGCAGGGGCTGTATAAGAAACTCTGGGATGCGCAGACCGAGGCCAAGGGCTGGAAGTTTGCCGGCTGACGTGATGGCGTAGTTTTTGCAGCCCCGGCCGGCCATTATTTATCGCAGTAATCGAAGATGTAAGAAAGGCGGAGAGCGAGATGCTTGCTTTGGTTGAAGATGTCAGGGCCATTTACCGGAACGATCCGGCCTGCAAAAATGTGGAGTTTTTATTGTACCCTTCCTTTCACGTCATGATCTTTCACCGTTATTTAATCCATCCTTTTTACTGCCTGGGGATACCCTTTTTGCCCCGTTTGCTTTCCCAGGTATTGCGTTTTATCACCGGCATGGAAATCCATCCGGGCGCCAAAATCAAACCGGGCTTTTTTGGCGATCACGGCTGCGGCGTGGTGATCGGGGAAACGGTGGAAATCGGCAGAAACTGCACCATGTTTCATGGCGTTACCCTGGGAGGTACCGGCAGGGAAAAAGGGAAAAGGCACCCCACCATCGGGGACAACGTTTTAATCGGCCACGGAGCCACCATCCTGGGGCCGGTGACCATCGGCAGCCGGAGCAAAATCGGCGCCCAAACGGTAATTGTGAACCGGGACGTGCCGGATAACTGCACGGTGGTCGGTTCGCCGGCGCGGATTGTGCGCATGAACAATAAAACAGCTGATTTGCCCCTGCCCGTGCCGCATTACCGGAACGATTTCAAGCTTTACAGCAGCGGCGGCAAATAAGGAAAGGGCCTGCCTGCCGCACACGGAGGTGGAGGATGAAGATATATGCCGCAGAGTTAACGGACACGGCTGCCGGCGCCGACCTTGACCGGTTATGCGCCGGTCTGACGCGGGAAAGGCAGGCGCGGATTAAAAAGACGGTCAGGCGGGAAAGCGCCCGGCAGATTCTACTGGCGGAGCTGGTGCTCAGGCGCGCCGTCAGCGAGAACCTGCCGCTGCCGGTGGGAAAAATAGCCTTTGATTACAACCCGTACGGCAAGCCTTTTCTGGTTAACGCCGGCGGTTTTCATTTTAACCTGTCCCACTCCGGCCGGTGGGTGGTTTGTGTCATTGACAGCGCGCCGGCGGGTATCGATATCGAGTTGGTTAAGCCCGTCGGTTATGATCTGGCCGGCCGATTTTTTTCCCGGCTGGAATATGCGGACCTGATGGCGCGGAACGAACCCGAGCGGCTGAACTATTTTTATGCCCTGTGGACCCTGAAGGAAAGCTACATCAAGGCGCTGGGCCGGGGGCTGTTCAAGTCCCTGGACTCCTTTGCCATTAGAATTAACCATGACCGGATTCAACGGCTGGAAACGGAAAATGAACCGGGGGACTGGTTTTTTAAACAGTACGAGATCGACGGGGACTATAAAATGTCCGTGTGCGCCAGCCACGAGCGTTTCCCAGCCGAGGTTGTGATCAGGGAGTGGGATTATTTTATCTGAGTTAAACATAATCCAAAGGTATTAAAAAGAGGGGGAAAAATGCTTAATAAATTTGTAAACAGGACGGCCAAAAGACCGGCGGGCCGGCTGGGAAAAATGATGTACCGCAATCCGCACGGCCATTACCAGTCTTTTCATCTGACCCTGGAGAAACTTCAGCTTAAACCGGAGGACGTATTTCTGGAAATTGGCTGCGGGGGAGGGGTTTTGCTGTCTATGGCCCTGGAAACTGTAAAAGAGGCCAAAGCCATTGACCACAGCCGTGATATGGTTCAGCTTGCCGGAGAGAAAAATCAGGCTGCGCTGGCCGAAGGACGGCTGGAAATTGTTCAGGGCGATGCCGAATCGCTGCCCTGGGAGGACAACATCTTTACTTGTGCCGCAGCCAGCAATATGTTCTTTTTTATTGAAAATCCCCTGCGGGCTTTATGTGAACTCCACCGGGTTTTACAGCCGGGGGGACGCCTGGTTATTGCTTCGGCAGAAAATACGGTATGGTTAAAGACCTTGTTTTTTTTCTGGTTTCATTCCCTCAAACTGTACAAAAACTCAAAAATGGAAGAGATGCTGAAACAGGCGGGATTCGCCATAGTTGAAGTGAAAACGGAAAAGTTCATTCAAATAAGCTATGCAGAAAAAACTACCCCTGTTTGACCTTGAATGAGTTCATTAGCAGGCGCAGATCCGCAGCCGACGCGGTAAGCATTTCGCTTATCGCATTCATTTCTTCAGTAACGGCGTTTTGCTCTTCCACCGTGGCAGTTACGTTTTGCATGCCTTCGGAAATTTGTTCCACGGCTGCTGCGACCTGCTGCACGCCCCCGGCAACATAACTGACTTTCTCAAGGACGTCCTTTAGGGCCGTCCCCACTTCCCCAACCACCTTTAGTCCGGTTTCAGCTTCTCCGCTGCCGGCGGTTATTGCCTTGATGGCTGATGCTATCTCCGACTGATTTTTGTTGATCAATTGATTGATCTCCATGGCGGCCCGGCCGGATTCCTCGGCCAGTTTACGCACCTCTTCGGCCACAACGGCAAAGCCCCTGCCGGATTCTCCGGCCCGCGCCGACTCAATAGCCGCGTTTAAGGCCAACAGATTGGTTTGATCAGCTATTTGCGTAATAATTTCAGTGATCTTGGTAATTTCACCGGCCGTGCTGCTTAATTCCTCAATCGCTTCTTTAACCGTGGCCGTAGTTGACGCCATTGCCCCGATCTGCTTTTCCAACCGGTTAATCTGTTCCCGGCCGCCCGTGGCTATCTTGCTTGTTTCTCCGGCATCGGTACTCACACGGTGAACATTATTCTCGATCCGGCCGGCTGCTTCGGTGATACCCAAAACAGTTGCGGTTGTTTCGTTGGCTCCGTCGGCAACCTGCCGGGCATTTTGAGACAATTGCCCGGATATTTCCGCTACTCTGTCCGATTGCGCCCCTATTTTCCCCACTAGTTCCCTCAGGTTATCCTTCATGTTATTGAAGGCATTGGCCATAATAGACAACTCGTCGTTACCGGATACCCGAATGGACTCTCCGGTAAGATCTCCGCTGGATATGATCTGTGCTCCGTGAACAACTTTTCCCAACGGTTTGGTGATTAAGCGCGTCAACAGGAAAGCAATTCCGATACCCAGCAGGAATGAAATTATGCCCACCGCAAGCATGGTCTTTTGTGCTTCACTGGAGCTGTGTTGAGTGTTTGATGAAATTTGATATAGATTTTCCCGTCTCTCTTCAACAAGGCTGCTAATAAGCACAGCCAGTTCGTTTCTATTTAAAAAACCTTCCTGGCCGGCCAGAGCCAGGGCTTCGTCCATCTTACCCGCGTCAGCCAGTTCAAAAATCGCCCTTCCCTGGATGGTGATATGTTCGTTTAATGCCTTTACCTCCAGATATTTTTCCCTGTGCGCCTCGCTTTTTGCGGTTTCCAGCATTTCGGCCTCTAATTTCTCATTGGCCGCCGCGTCACTGTCGAATAACGCGCGCATGTTCTCATCTTTGTTGATTAAGTAAGCCCGCACGGCGGCAACCTGACCCCTGGCATTATATTGAACTTGCCTCAGTTGATCGGTACGGAGTACCTCGTGGGCAATATCATCAATGCTGGTACGGATATTTTGCACCTGTAAAATCGAAAAGGCCGAACCCACAGCAAATAAAAGCAGCACGGCAAGAAAACCGCCCAGAATTTTTAACGACAGAGAAAATCTCATTTAACCAAACCCACCTTAAATAAAAAATAATTTGGATATTATAACCGTTACAATGCATCCATTATTGTATCACTTTTCCATTGTAATTTTCAATAGTTTCATAAAACGGAGAAAGCGGGAGATCAATTCCGCCTGCTAAGCCATAATCCCGTCTCCGAGGCTTTATGAAATTTATTATCCTGTCTCCGGTGGAGATAATTGAAGAAAGAACATGCTCCTTTCTATAAGTTGAGGAATTTAGTTGCTAGCGTATTTTGACAATGATTATCATTATCATTAATATTTTCTTATAAGTCTAAAATAGTTTTATTCATGTGTATTTTGGTGATTTTTTTTAACCACTTATAGACGGTTGCGTCTATTCATGCTTAATTGTTGTTACCGGAGCACTGGTGATTATTTGATGGGAGACATGGAAAAAATTGAGCAATAAAACTGTACCTTCAAGGAGTTGTCGGACGGGGGTTGGTATGAGTAAGGAATATACTGAAGAGGCGGTATTGGAGAAAATCCACGAGCTTTTTGATGCCCTCTATAATCACAATGGATACGGGGAAATGCGTGTGGAGATGCGCTTTCTGAAGAAGGGCCAAAAAGAGGTCATCATCCATTGCGGTAAACAGTATCGCTACGTATTGGACTACCCCGGCCGGGCGGTCGGGGAAAATCCGCACCGGGAAAAAGCGAGAGCTTGAATTGTTCCCGGCTAAGCGTTTATGGTGGCGCTGCCGGAAATTGACGAGGGCGCTGCTAGCCGGTCTTTTAATAAGTAAAGGAGGTGATGGCAGGGCGGCGGCCCGCGGGCGGGCGGTTGCCGCAGAAATGTTTTTTGCGGGCGCGGGGCCTGAATAATTCTTTCTAAATTATAAAATTAACTGGAAGGCGGTTCTGTGGGTGAATCCTTCCGTACGAGGAGGAAAACGCGTGAGAAAAAGGATTAATAAGCTGTTACGGAATAAGGGCGGTTTCACCCTGCTGGAACTGGTCATCGTGCTGGCCGTTATGGGGTTTTTGGTGGCCATGATTGCGCCGCGGATAATGGGCTTGGACGGTGCTGCCAGATCTCACAGTGCTGAGGCAAACGCGCAGAGGATTGAACAGGTCGTATCAGGCTCCATACTGCACATGGGCTACCTGCCGGGTGGTCTGACAAACCTGGTTTCATATGACGGTACTAATTATCATATTGCTGGCGGTACAGATTCTACCTCGGGTAATCCCATTAATACGGTGGATGGTTCATCTATTGGCCAAAATGTCTTCAGTCAAGCTTTTCTGGACAACAATAATCTGACGCTGCACGCATTGACAAATAATGAGATCCTTGAACTTGCCAGTATGGGCATTACGCATTTGTACAACTTGAACTATGGAGCTGGCATGTCGCCCCGCAATGAAAGAGTTGACTTGCTTAATGCGAATGGCACCGTCAGCACCGCCGCAACTGGCCTTAATGTGCTCATGGTGGGTGACGGATCAACTTCAACGGCAGCTCTGGACCCAGCTGACCTAACGGATGCCTTAGTTCTGAACAACCCCGAATATATGTACCGCATCGTTTTGGGTATCGGGCCGGAGAGCGAATTTGTCAAGTGGAAGGTCATGGATAAAGACCCCGTCCTTCCAGGCATGGATGCCGCTTTTGATAACTATTGCGTGCTGCTGCCCCGCCTGCAGTCTACATTGCAGCTTGTTGCTGTCGCTGGTACCATGACAGATCCAATCGCAAGTTCTGTTACATTTGAGAATGAAGCAGGTAAGACAAAACAGTTGGGGTTCGCATTGCCTACCGAATTGGGCTCTCTGGGTGCCAATTCGACAGAGGGATTATCGACGATTTACCTGATGTCTCCGGATGGCAGTAAACTTACCAGAGATGACGACGGACTGTTTGCATTTGATTCGGCTGATATAGAATAAAAAAACAGCTTAATAACAAGTATGCGGCAATGTTTACCGAAGGGCCGGGCGCGCCCGGAAGGGCGCCCGGTCTTTCTCCCTCACCCGGCACGGCAGGCGTCGCCCGGTTGCGCCGGGTGGCGCCTCCGGCCTGGTACTTAAACGGAAGTTTAAATGATGTAGTCCGCAAAATCAGATCGCCCGGGGTGTCGTGCAAAAGACTTGGGGACGGAGCGCCGCCGTTGTCTGGAGGGTGGAGAATGAACCGGGGCGTCAAAAAAAATTCGGCCGGCTTTACCCTGTTGGAGCTTATTATCGTTATTGCCATTTTGGGCATTTTGGTCTCCGTGGTGGTGCCGGCGTTTGGTTACATAACCGGAAAGCAGTACGACAAGCTTACCCGGGAGAAGCTGGAGGCCGTCCGTACGGCCATCGCCGGCCCGCAGAACACCTATGACGAACGCGGCCTGCGAGTGGTCCGGGGGTACGCTGGGGACCTGGACGCCCTGCCCAAGCTGTATAAATGCGTCTGGGATTCCGGTGACAAGCGCTGGAATACGGTGGCTGAAGAAGTCTACCATGGCGGCGACCTGACCACTGACCCCGCTCATCCTTACATCGGTCAACCCTGCGGCCTGTGGGAAAGGGAAACCGGCGAGGAAAGCCCGGGAACCGACTGGAAGGGGCCTTATTTGGGTTACCCAAAGGCCCTCTATGCCAATAAGGATCAGGAGGGCATCAGTCCCTTGCGGAAAACCGAAGGGATTCTGTCCGACGCCTGGGGCCGGGCGCTGTTTTTCATCAAAGAGCAGGACGCCGACGGCGTCTGCCTGTTGATCATCAGCGCCGGCCCGGACGGTGAGGCGGCGCTGCCGCCGGAGAATTTACCGGCGGGGCCGCTGGGGAGAAATGCTTATCGGAACGCGACTGATCCGGAAAACAAAAACAAGGACAACATTGTGTTGGAAATTACTCCGGAAGAGTGGCTGACGCCCAATCAGGGCATTCAGAAGGAACGAACCCGGCAGATCCTGGAGCAGGTCCGCACCGCCCTGCTGGGCCCGGCGGACGCCTACGATCCCCTGGGGCGGCGCATTGTCGGGGGGTATATAGGGGACATGGGCCAGTGGCCCACGCTTTGGGAGTGGAACGCCGAGGAGGAGAAGTGGGCCGTTTCCGTCTCTGATGAGGGGCAGCCCCGAGAAGGGCAGCCCCGGGGCCTGTGGGTTTGGACCGGTTCCGATGAGGGTTACAGTGATCATGAGCAAGGCGGCGGGCGCGACACAGGGTTTTGCTGGCGGGGGCCTTACCTGTCAAAGCCCTGGGAAGAGGGGGAAAATGAAGTTTTACGCGACGCCTGGGACAGGGCGTTGAAATTCGAACTGGGAACTAAAACCCTCACCATTACCAGTGCCGGTCCGGATAAGGATTATGGCACCGCAGATGACAACCAAAAAATAGAGATTGCTTTGGACCAGTGGCTGGTTCGTGAAATGCAGGTGAGGGGCAGTGTGCGCAATGAGACGCCCAGGGTGTATGTGGAAGACCCACCGGATTCGGGTCAATGGGTGCCGGTGCCGGACACTGAACAGCCCGACGACGCGGAACTGCAACTCAGGCTTTAC
The DNA here is from genome assembly GCA_023439185.1 of Bacillota bacterium. GTDB lineage: Bacteria > Bacillota > Desulfotomaculia > Desulfotomaculales > Desulfallaceae > BRH-c8a. The sequence continues at coordinate 213,858 of JAEXOR010000044.1, forward strand.
CACCGGCCGGGCGAGGAACCCCTGGAAGTCTCCGTGACGGCGTCTGCCGGGGAGACTGTTCACTTTGCCCTTTCCGCCCCGGTTAGTGGTATTAGTGCGGGCCTGCGGCGGCTGGAAGTGAATATGGCGGCGGGCGGCCTGGCAGGTCCGAACAATTTGTCCTTGTTTATTGGAGCGTGGGGCACTCAGTCGCCGGCGGAGGGAAAGCTGACGATACTTGTCAATAATCCAGTAACAACCGGGCCATAGTGGATTGGAGGAATGGGTTCTCTTGCTCTCTGTTTTAGCCGTTGAGATTGACGGGATGACCCTGAGGGCCGCCGTGATCAGACGCAATTTTAAAGGCTTTACGGTCAGCGACTGCCTGAAGATTGACCGCGCCGGGGAATCCGATCTGATAACGGCGGAAGAGCTGTCCATGCTCACCTCCCGGATTGCCAGATGCCCCAAAAACGCGGTGGTGATAAGTCCCCTGGCGGTTGTGATTGAAGTGGCCATGGACAAAAAAAGAGTGCGCAAGATGAGACCGTACCAGTTAAAAGAGGCGTTGCGCTGGGAAGCGGAGCCGTACATGACCATCCCGGCCGCCGAGAGTCTGGTGGGTTATGAACTGGGCCTGGATACCGGGGAAGGAAATGTGGAGCTCTGGGTATCCATGATGCCGGAAGAAGATTACCGCAGCCTGAAGGAGACCTTTGCCGGCAGCGGGCTGAAGTTGAAAAAAGTCTACCCTCCGGATGTTTGTTTTCCCGTGGCGGCCATGCCGGCCAGCAAAAGGAAAGATCGGGTGGTGGTGGATCTGGGCCGGCAGACCATGAAGGCCGCTCTGATTGAAGACGGCGAAATTGCGACTTTCAGAACCCTGCCGACGAGCCTGGCGGCAACCCGCGCCCACCTTGACGGCCTGCCCGCTCCCGAATTGGAGTCGTCGCTCAAGGATATTTTTGCGGCCTGGGATATTGCCGGCCGTGAAGTCGTGCTTACCGGTCCCGGCGGGCTTGACGCCGATATTGTCGACTTTTTCCGCAATGGGCTGGGTTTCAATGCCGCCGCCCTGGAACTGCCGGCCGGAGCTGGCGGGGGGCCGGAATATGCCTCCGTCACCGGCGCCGGACTGCGCCAGCTCCGTGTTTTTGGCGGCTGGAAAACCGTCGGCCTGGACGATGGCGTGGATCTGGGTTTGCTGATCCGGCAGAGGGTGCAGATTCTGCCCGTGGTGGCGGTACTGATGGTGGTGGTGCTTTTTCTCGGCCACTACTTTTACTTGAGAAATCAGCTTGACCGGGCCGGCGCGGAGGTCGGCGCCCTGACCGCGCAAAAGGAAGCGTATACCAGGCTGCAGGGCGAGGCGGCCGAACTGGAAAATCAGGTGGCCGCTCTGAAGCAAAAAGCGGAGTTCATTGAAGGGCACGCCCTGGATTCGGAAAAGATCCTTTTGCTGCTGCTTTCCGTTGCGGCGCGCAGCGGCGGGGGCGGGGAAATCTCGCGTCTGAATGTCCAGTATCTTCCCGGTGACCAGATCTCGCTGGAGGGGCAGGGGATGAGCCCAGCCAGTGTCGATTTGCTGGCCCTGACCATGCAAAAAGAAACCTGGTGCAAGCACGCAATGGTAGAGAGCATTACCCGGGAGGAAACCACCGAAACGGTTAGTTATAAAATGTTTAACCTGCTGGGCGAAGAAGAAGTGGGCACCACGGAATTGGAGAAGACCGTCTACAAGTTTAAAATTAAGGTTTCTGTGGACCGGCAGGCGGATTTGAACTCATTATTATCGTCATTACCAGGTTGAAGGAGCCGGCGGAAGATGAAATGGCAGTTGACCAGGGTACAGCAGATATTGATCTTGATTGTGGCCGTTGCCGCGGGTTTTTATTTCTACCTGAGCAAGGTCTATGATCCGGTGATGAATGAATACAAAGCGGTAAGCCAGGAACTGATGTCTCTGCGCGACGAAGTGCTGGGCCGGGACTTGGCTGCCGGGTCTAAAAATCTGGAAGAAAGAATTAAAAAGAGCAGACAAGAGATAGAAAATATAACCAATCGTTTAAGTGCGCAAACAGTTTTAAAGAAAGCGCAATCGGACAGTGAGGTCACCGAAGCCCTGGCTGAAATCAACCGCCTGGCCTTAAGCTGCGGGATGGATGTGATTAAACTGGAATCCAAGTTCGCGTCGGAAGAAAAAGTCGCTAAGTCAGGCAAACCGGCCCAGTCCGGCGGCGGGGACGAAAATGCCGCGGTCATGGTGGCGGAAGAGGCCGGTAATTTCGATTGGCGGGAATACCAGGTGGTTTACAGTGGAGACGGCGCTGCTCTGATTAATTTTATTGAGAAGAAAATGAAAGCGAATTATCTGGTGCTGATCGATAACGCGAAAATCGACCGCGGGGAAGAGAAGGGCAAGGACGCCGGTAAAAACGGCGAAAAAGATCCTGGTACCAGGATAACCGTTGATCTGTTGATCTAAGGGAGGGATAGTTTGATGAGCCGGGCATTTGCTTCAGCGGCCGAAAGCAAAGTGGTTTTTCATATTGAGCAATTGCTGAAGGAGGCCAGGGATCAAGACGCCACCGACCTGCACCTGACGGCAAGCACGCCGCCGGTATTCCGGGTGGGAGGACGCCTGCAATGCCGGGATTGCTACAGCCCGTTGACCCCGGAGGATATCAAGCGCCTTGTGTACCAGCTTTTGAATCCCCGCCAGATTGAGGTTTTGGAAAAGATGCTGTCGGTGGATCTGGCCGTCGGCCTGGGCGGAGTGGGGCGGTTCCGGGTGAACGCTTATTTTCAAAGGGGCGCTGTCACCTGCGTTATCCGCCGGCTGGCTGACGACATTCCCTTGCTTGAAAACCTGGGTTTGCCGGAGTCCGTTTACGGCCTGTCCGACTTGCCCAACGGGCTGGTCCTGGTTACCGGCTCCACCGGCAGCGGCAAGTCAACCACGCTGGCGGCCATTATCGACCGGATTAACGGGAAGCACAGCCACAACATTATCACCATCGAAGACCCCATCGAATATGTCCATTTCAACCGGCAAAGCATTATCAACCAGCGGGAACTGCATACCGATGTAAATTCCTTTGGCGATGCCCTCCGTTCCGCCCTGCGCTCGGACCCCGACGTCATTCTGGTGGGTGAAATGCGGGACCTGGAGACCATCCGCGCCGCCATTATGGCGGCGGAAACCGGGCACCTGGTCTTTTCCACTCTGCACTCCCGGGACGCCGTCTCTTCAGTCAACAGAATGGTCGGCGCCTTCCCGCCGGGGGAACAGGGGCAAATCAGGCAGCAGCTGTCCGTTTCGTTGAAGGCGGTGATTTCACAGCAGCTGCTGCCCGGCGCCGACGCCAGGGGGCGGGTGATGGCCGCGGAAGTAATGGTGGTAACGCCGGCCATCAGCAATCTGATCCGCCTGGGCAAGCAGGAACACATCCACCTGGCCATGGAGACGGGCGCCAAACTGGGTATGCAGACCATGGAGCAAGCATTGGAAATGCAGGCCAAAACAGGAGCTATAGACCATGACACGGCGCTGAAAGCCGCCCGCAATCCGGCGCTGATGAAGGAAAGATTAGCCCTTAAATAACGGGATGGAATAGGATGCCAAGACAAAGGCTGGGAGAGTTTCTTGCCGCCAGGGGCGTGCTGAGCCGGGAGGAACTGGTTGCGGCGCTGAAGGCCCAGCGCGGTTCAAAGAAGAAATTGGGCGAGGTGCTTGTAGATCTGGGGTATCTGCAGGAGGCTCAGTTGACTCCTTTATTGGGTGAATTCTTTGGCCTGCCGGTCTTTGCCATGGATGAAGTCCGGGCTACTCCCGAAATTCTGGCCATGGTGCCCAGGCCGGTGGCGCTGAAATACAACATTATACCCGTGGCTTTGAAGGAAAATGACTTGCTGGTCGCTTGTTCCGAACCGGTTAACAGCGCCATCCTGGAAAACCTGCGCCGGCTTACCGGTAAAAGGGTGCACCCGGTCCTGATGGGCTTCTCGGAGTTGGCCGGGGTGCGTCAAATGGCTTATTCCGGGGAGGTCGAGGAGCCCGCGGATGAGGAGCCGGCCGCTCCGGAAGTTCCGGACGACGCGATTAAAATGTTGGATGATCTGCTTCTGCAGGCCATCGCCCAGCGCGCCTCGGACCTGCACCTGGAGCCGGTGACCGACGGCCTGCGCGTCCGGATGCGCGTCGACGGCACCCTCCGGACGGTGGACCGGATGCCCGCCACCCTGGCGCCGCTGTTGATTTCCCGGATCAAGGTGCTGTGCAATATGAATATCGCCGATAAGCGCAGCCCCCAGGACGGCGGGTGCGTATTCAGCCAAAACGGCAGCGGTTCCATGAACTTAAGGGTTTCCACCATCCCCTGCGCCCGGGGGGAAAAGGCGGTGCTGAGGCTTTTGCCTTCCCAGGACCAGCTGCTGGGCATCGAGGACCTGGGCATGGAAAAGGATATCAAGGATTCCTTCCGCAGCCTGCTGGAACTGCCCCACGGGCTGATCCTGGTTACCGGGCCCACCGGCAGCGGCAAAACCAACACCTTGTACGCCGCCCTCAAGTACCTGCGCAGCGACAGCGCGAACATCATCACCGTGGAAGACCCCATCGAGCTGCAGATGGAGGGGATTACCCAGACCCAGGTGGACTATTCGTCCAAAAGGCTGACCTTCAGCAGCGCCCTGCGGGCCATTTTGCGGCAGGACCCCGACGTGATCATGGTGGGGGAAATCCGGGACGGCGAGACCGCCGGCCTGGCCCTGCAGGCCGCCCTCACCGGCCACCTGGTGCTTTCCACCCTGCACACCAATGACGCGGCCAGCGCGGTGGAACGGCTGGTGGACATGGGCTGCGAGCGTTACCTGGTGAACTCCGCCCTGCGGGCCGTGCTGGCCCAGCGGTTGGTGCGGGTTATCTGCCCCAAATGCCGGCAGCCGCATGCCCCCGCCGCCGGGGAGTTGTCGGCCCTGGGGCTGGAGCCCGGCGCCGGCGGGGAATTTTACACCGGCCGGGGCTGCGCCTTTTGCCAGGGCACGGGCTACCGGGGCCGGACGGGCATTTTTGAATTGCTGGTCCTGGATCACGAGCTGCAGAAAATAATCGCCTCCGGCGGCGATACCGTGGCCATCAAGGAATACGCCGGGGACAAAATGCGCTCCTTGCGCCAGGACGGCGTCGGCAAGCTGCGCCGGGGCGTGTCCACCGTGGCCGACATCCTGCGGGCCACCCTGGAATGGTAAATATAAATGATTGCATAAAGGCAGGTGTAAATTTATATGCCCCGGTACAGCTACCAGGCGGTGAACCGCGATGGAAAAACCGCCAGAGGCGCCCTTGCGGCCGGCAGTCTTGCCGAAGCCGCCGCAGTGCTGCGCGGCCAGGGTTTGGTGATCACCGGCATCAAGGAACAGGAACAGAAGGAACAGAAACGCCGGGAAGCCGCCAAAACCGCCGCCGCCCCTGCCGTTAATCTGAATGATTTATTGATTAAGCTGGGCCGGGTAAAGCAGTCCGAGGTGGTGATTTTGCTCTGGCAGATGGCCGCCCTGATTGCCGCCGGCGTGTCCATCGTGACCTCCCTGGCGGTGCTGGAGGAGCAGTCCTCCAACCGGCGGCTGAAGTTCATCCTGGCCTCGGTGCGCCGGGACGTGGAGTCCGGAAAGTCCTTGAGCGACGCCATGATTAAGTTCCCCAAGACTTTTCCGGCCATGGTGACCAGCATATTGAAAACGGGCGAGAGCAGCGGTTTGCTGGACACGGCCATGGAACGCATTGCCACTTACTGGGAGGAACGGCTGGAGCTGCTGCGCAAAATCATCTCCAGTCTTCTTTACCCGGTCATTGTTTTGGTGGTGGCTCTGGCCGTCATCGTTTTTATGGTGAGCTACGTGCTGCCCCAGGTGGTGCCCCTGCTGGAATCCCTGGGTTCGGAAATGCCCTGGACCACCAAGTTTCTGGTGAGCCTGGCCGACCATGCTTCAGGCAACCTGGACAAGCTGGGCCTGGGTCTGGGGGGGCTGGTGCTCATGGTGGCCGTGTTTTACTATTTGCCCGCCGGCAGGTATTTCATCGACCGGTATAAGACGCGCCTGCCGCTGCTGGGGCCGATTTTCCAGTATACCGTGGTGGTGCACTTTGCCAAAACCCTGTCCCTGCTGGTGGGCAGCGGGGTGTCCATTCTGGACGCTCTGCGGGCCACCAACGACACCATCGGCAACACGGCGGTGCGCAGGGTCGTGGACCGGATGGCCGACCGGGTGCTGCGGGGGGAAAACCTTTCCGATCCGCTGCTGAAGGCCGGAAACTATTTCCCGCCCATGGTGGGCAACATGGTCCGGGTGGGGGAGGAAACGGGCAGCGTGGACTCCTCCCTGGTGATGGTGGCGGATATTTACGCCAAGCTGCTGCAGTCCAGGATAGACAAAATGATCAGCCTGATTGAACCCATTCTCCTGGTGGGCCTGGGCGGGATGGTGGGGTTTATCGCCGCGGCCATGATCGGCGCCATCGTGTCCAGTTACGGCAGTGTTCAATAAACGCGGTATGCAATTAAACTATAATAATCAAGAACCGGGGAGTCGATGATGAAACCTCAACCAACCGTTACTCCATGGCTGCTTGCCCGTCCCGGGGAGCAGGATGAAATCCGCCTTTTCTGCCTGCCTTACGCCGGCGGAGGCGCCTCGATTTACAGGGAATGGACCAGGGCGCTCCCCGCCGGCGCGGGCGTTTATCCAATTCAGCTGCCCGGCCGGGAAAACCGGATTGCGGAACCTCTTTTGTACACCATGGAAGAGCTGGTGGAGGCCGTCTCCGAGGCCATTGCACCGTACCTGCAGCGTCCCTTTATCCTTTTCGGCCACAGCGTGGGAGCGCGGATTGCCTTTGAGCTGGCCCGCAGCCTGCGCCGGAAATGGCGGCTCCGGCCCTGCCATCTGCTGGTTTCCGGCAGCCGGGCGCCGCATCTGCCGGAATCCACCCCCCTGCACCGTTTGCCGGATGATGCGTTTGTGAAGGAACTGCGCCGCTTTTCAGGCACCCCCGAGGTGGTTTTGCAAAACAGGGAGCTGATGGAAATCTTCATCCCCATTTTGCGCGCGGACTTTACGGTCAGCGAAACATATACATACGCGGAGGACGCGCCCCTGGACTGCCCCATTGCGGCCTTCGGCGGCACCGGGGACCCGGAGGCCGATCCGGAAGAGATTGCCGCCTGGGTCCATCATACCGGGGGCGATTTCACCATGGAAATGTTCGAGGGGGATCATTTTTTTCTGCAAACGGCCAGGGCTTCCCTTTTGCACTCCGTGGGGCAAATTATTTTACGGCATTTGCATCAATGCCGTAAAGCAGCGTTGTGAATGGGCTAGCCGGCACTTTTTTAGCAGCTAGTCATGTGTATAATATGATAATGAAAATCATTATCATTAAATCCGGCCGAGATAATCAGAGAAAAATCACCCTGATTTGACAATATTTAAAAATATAGCCCGCAGCGATCATTGACAATAATTATCATTATCACTAATGTATTCCTAACCAATTATTTAACATATTTATTTTTTTTATCCAGCAAGGGGTGATGTGCCAAATGCCGCAAATTGAACCGGGCATAACGAATGACCGTTACGAACTGCTTTCCCAATCGCAGCGGGCGGTGCGTGAAAAGGTAAACGCCACCTTTGTTCCGGTGGCGGAGAAATTAATCCACCAGGATTTTTTTGTCCGGGCCCGGGAGTATCCCGGACGGGAGGCGCTGCTGTGGGATGAGCACGGCATCAATCAAACAATGACTTACGGCGAGTTGGCCGGCCAGGCCCTGCGCCTGGCCGCGCTGCTTGCCGCCAAAGGCGTGCGGCCGGGGGACGCCGTGGCCGTGACCCTGTCCCGGGGTCCCAACCAGGTGGTTGCCGTCCTGGCCGTGCTGGCCGCGGGCGCGGCCTATGTTCCGGTGGGGATTAACCAGCCCGCCGGGCGCCGGAACCGGATCTGCCGGATCAGCGGCATCAGCCGCCTGGTCACGGATCAAGCCGGCCTGGCCCTTTTGTCCGCCCCGGAGGGGCTGACCGTAATTGCCGTCGAAGAGGCGGAGGGGGTTGCTCCGCTGCCGCATCCGGTTTCCGTGGCCACCGACGCCCTGGCCTATATTATTTTCACCTCGGGCTCAACGGGCGAGCCCAAGGGAGTGGAGATTACCCACCGGGCCGCTTACAACACCATTCTGGATATCAATACGCGGTTTTCCGTCACCGCGTCCGACCGGGTGCTGGCCGTCTCGGCCCTTGATTTTGATCTTTCCGTTTATGACATATTCGGCCTTCTTTCGGCCGGCGGCGGGGTTGTGCTGCTTGACGGGGGCGCCGGGCGGGAGGCCCTGGTCTGGCCCGGACTGATCCGCAGAATGAAGGTGACGGTCTGGAATTCCGTGCCGGCGCTGCTGGAGATGCTGCTGACGGTTGCCGGCGACAACGACCCGTTGACTTCATTGCGCCTGGTCCTGGTTTCCGGGGACTGGGTGGGGCTTGATTTGCCCGGACGGCTGAGGAAAAAATCGCCGGACTGCCGTTTTATCGCCCTGGGGGGAGCCACCGAGGCTTCCATCTGGTCGAATTGCTTCGAGGTGGAGTCCGTGGATCCCGCGTGGCGCTCCATTCCGTACGGAACGCCTTTGAGCAACCAGTGCTTCCGGGTGGTGGACCCGCTGGGCCGTGATTGTCCCGACCTGGTGACCGGCGAGCTGTGGATCGGCGGCCTGGGGGTGGCCCGCGGCTATCGCGGCGCTCCCGAGCTGACGGCCGAAAGCTTTATCGATACCGATACCGGGGAGCATCGCTGGTACCGCACGGGCGATTTGGGACGCTACCGGCCCGACGGGGTGATTGAATTTTGGGGCCGGGTGGATCAGCAGGTCAAGCTGAGGGGTTACCGCATCGAGCTGGGAGAAATCGAGGCGGTTTTGCGGCAGTATGAGGGAGTGAGCCAGGCCGCGGCGGTGATATCCTCCGGCGGCGGGGCCAAACACCTTGCGGCCGCCGTTGTGGCCGGCGCCGCTCCGGCCGGGGGGGAAGTTGCTTCCGTTGGGCCGCCGGACCGGGACGAGGGTCCCGGCAGGCATTCGTTGCAGGAGCTGCAGTGGCGGATCACCGAGGCTTTCATGGCTGAAATCCTCAATCTCGCCCAATTGCGGGACGGTACGGCGGAAATACCGGCCATCCCGGGGCAGCTGCGGATCACCGATCAGTACCGGCCGCTGCTGCAAATGTGGCTCCGCCGGCTTGGCGAGCGCGGTGTGCTGGCCGACGGCACCGGCGTTTTCAGGGCCGGGGCCAGAATGCGGGAAGTGCTGCAATATGCCGCGGAGCTTAAGCTCAACGCGGCCCGGGGCGGCGGAAGCACCGGGGACGAAACCCTGGCTGCCGGCATTGAACGGCGCTTGTTCCAGCGCCTGGAGGATTACCGCGGCATTTTGAGCGGGGAAATTTCCGCCGCGGTGCTTCTGGATGACGACCTGCTTGCTCCCGAAAGCTTATCCGCCAGGGATGCCGGAACGATGGCGGGGATCGGGATGATGGCCGAAAAAATCAAGGACCTGGCCCAATCCGCCGGGTCGCCGGTGGAAACCGCGCTGCTGGGCGGGCGAAGCGGCATCATGGCCGTCCGGCTGTTGGAGCTGCTTGAACCGGGGGAGATCAGCCTTACGCTGCTGGATGACGCCCCGTCCATGGTGGAAGCGGCAAAAGCCCGGCTGGCCGCGCTGCCGCACGCCGTCCGGTGCGAATTACTGCCGGAGAACCGCGTTCCGGACCGGCTCCGTTATTCCTTTGCCGCGGTTTTGGCCGTCAACTCGCTGCATCGTTACCGCGATCCCCGCCGGGGGATCGCCATGGCCTCATTATTGATCCGGCGGGGCGGGAAAGTATTGGCCCTGGAGCATTGCCAGCTCACCCCCATCGCCCTGGTTACGGCCGCGGTGCTGGACGGAGGGTTCGCGCACCTGGACCGTGACCGCCGCCGGGCGGGCGATCCGATGCTGCCGGGCCGGCAGTGGGCGCACTTGTTTACCCAGGCCGGTTTCCAGGCGGCCGGTTTTGTTCCGGTGGAGGACACCTTTACCGAATTTATCGAGGCCCGCTGCCCGGAGGCAAGGCCGGAGCCGGACCCGGAGGATATCCTGAAATTTACCGCGGCGCACCTGCCGGCGTATATGCTGCCGGAAAAAATTGAGCTATTGCCCTGGCTGCCCTTGAGCGCCAACGGCAAGGTGGACCGCGGCGCCGTGGCCGCGCTGTTCCAGCCCCGCGGCGAAGCGGCCGGCGGGGAAAAGCCGCGCGGGGAAATGGAACGGGAAGTGGCCGGCATGTGGGAAGAGCTGCTGCATACCGGTGCCATCGCCCGCCGGCAGGGGTTCTTTGCCCTGGGCGGGGACAGCCTCCTGGCGACGCGTTTTCTCGCCATGGTGCAGGAAAGGTTTGGCGTCCGGCTGTCTTTGCGGCAGATGTTTGAAGCGCCGTCGTTGGCTCAGGTAGCCGCTGTTCTGGAAAGCCAAATGGCTGAAATGAAGGTCCATATGGAGCCCATGGAAGAGGGAGAAATATGATCGGCATCATCGGCGGTTACGGGGATGTGGGGCTGCAGGCGGCCCGGACGCTTCAAGCGTGGGGCCAATACCCGCTGCGGCTGGGGGGTAGAAATCCCGCCGGGGCGCGGGCAAGCCTGGAAGCGGAATTTCCCCGGGCCGAATGGGCCGGGGTGGATATTGAGGACCACCGGAGCCTGGCCTCGTTTTTGGCCGGGTGCCGGCTCATCGTCAACTGCGCCGGGCCGTCTCACCGGACCGCGGCGCGGGTGGCCGAAATTTGCCTGGCTGAAGGCTGCCATCATGTCGACGCAGGCGTCGATAAAAGCCTGGCGGCGCTGCGGGGAACGCCGCAAAACACGGCGGTGGTGTATGCCGCCGGCGCCGTGCCCGGACTGTCGGGACTGCTGCCCCGCTGGCTGGCCAAGTCCTTTGAGCGGGTTGAAACCCTGGTTTTTTATAGCGGCGCCCTGGACGGCTTCACGGCCTCGGCCGCCGAAGACTACCTCGCCGGGGTCGCGGACCGGGACAACGAACCCCTGGCGGCGTGGAAAAACGGCGCCCGCCGTCCGGCGGCCCTGCGCCGGAGAACCGGCACCGCGCTTCCTTTTTTCCCGCGCCAGGTGACGTTATATCCTTATTTGGACGCCGAGGCGGAATTGGTGGCCGTTTCGCTGGCCCTGCGTGACGGCGAATGGTACATGGCCGTTGACGGAAGCCATGTGCCGCCGGTCCTGGAAGCGGTGAGCGCCCAGTTTGCCGCCGACCCCCGGGGCGCGGTCGGGCGCCTTGGCACGGCGGCCGGGCTGGACGCGGCGGGGCGCCGGAAGTACATCAACCTGCTGGTCCAGCTGGGCGGGATCAAGGACGGCGCCCCGGCGGTGCGCACGCTGGTTTTGCGGGCCGGCCGGCCTTCCGTCCTGACCGGCGCGGTGGCCGCCGCGGCCGGGATCGCCGTGCTGGAGGGAGAAATACCCCCCGGGGTGCGCTCCCTGGCGGAGCTCCCCGATCCCGACCGGATCATGGTCCGGCTGAACGGGGACAAAGCCGTCAGCCGGCTGCAAGTGCTGGAGTCTTCCGTGGACGAGCTGCTGCAGGGGGTGGAGGGCGAGGTATGAAAAGAAAAAAACTGCGCGCCGTGGTATGCGGTTCCACCTTCGGTCAGTTTTACCTCGAGGCTTTGAAAATGCTGCCCGAAGCATTTGAACCCGCGGGTCTGCTGGCGCGGGGCAGCCAGCGCTCCAAAAAATGCGCGGCTTACTACGGGGTAGATTTATACACCGATGCCGGCCAACTCCCCGATGACATCGATCTGGCCTGCGTCGTGCTGCGTTCGGGAGTCATGGGCGGCCGGGGCACGGACCTGTCCCTGGAGCTTCTCCGGCGGGGCATCCATGTGCTTCAGGAACAGCCCGTGCACCACAAGGATATGGCGGCGTGCCTCAGGGCGGCGCTGGGCAGGGGCGTGCTTTTTCAGACCGGCGATCTGTATGTGCATTTGCCCGCGGTGAGGCGTTTTATTGCCTGCGCCAAAGCCATGCTGGCACGGCAGGAGGCGCTGTACGTCGACGCGGCCTTCGCCTCCCAGGTTTCTTACCCGCTGATGCACATCCTGATGGAAGCCCTGCCCTCGATCCGCCCGTGGCGGGTGGGCACCGTGAGCAGGGACGGAGGTCCCTTTCATGTTCTGACCGGCGCCCTGGGCAAAATTCCGGTGGTATTGCGGGTCCATAACGAGGTGGACCCCGGCGATCCGGACAACTACCTGCATCTGCTGCACCGCATCACCATCGGCTGCGCGGGGGGGAGCCTGTCCCTGACCGATACCCACGGCCCCGTGGTCTGGCGGCCCCGCCTGCATGTCCCGGAGGATTTGCACACCTTCGGCCAGCTGGCGGGGGATTATCCGCTGCATTTGTCCGAGCACAGCACGGAGACGCTGGGACCGGCGGCCCCGGCCAGCTACGGGGATATTCTTGCGCGGCAATGGCCCCGCGCCATCGCCCGCGATCTGTCGCTGCTGGCGGCAATGATTTCGGGCGCCGCCGAAGCGGATACGGGGGCCGTCCGGGCGCTTTTGTGCGCCGGTCAATGGCATGAAATGACCGCCGCCCTGGGGTATCCCGTTTTGCGCCCCGGCTGCGGCCACCAGCCGCTGCCGGTGGATATTTTAAAGGCGGCCGCCGCAACAATCCCGGCCGGCGACGGGCGGCCCGGCGCCTCCGACGCCCCCGGTGCTTGCTCCCCCGCGGCCGCCGGCGTTGCCTCATGCACGGAATACGCCGACGGCGAGCTGCGCGGCATAGATCCGCCTGCCGTGCGGCTGTTTGTCGAGAGGCTGGACGAGGCGGTTTTCAGCGCCATGCTCCATGCGCTTCAGGCCCGGGGCGCTCTGACGGACAGAGAACGGGAATACGGCCCGGCCGAGATTTGGTCCCTCTCCCAAACCGCACCCCGGCACCGGCACCTGGTGCTGCGCTGGCTGGAGCTGCTGGCGGCGCGGGGATACCTTGAGCGCCGCGGGGACTGCTTTTGCGGCGCCGGCGTGGTGACCGAAGACATGCTGCGGGAACGCTGGCGCGCGGTGCGGGAAATCTGGGACGGCAGGCTTGGCCCGCCCCTGGTGCTGGATTACCTGCTCAGCAACGTTGAACAGCTCCCGCGGCTGATGAGCGGAAAACAGCAGGCCGCGCTGCTGCTGTTCCCCGCCGGCGGAATGGACTACGCCAATGCCCTGTACCGTGAAACCATCGCCGCCCGCTACCTCAACAAATCGGTGGCGGAGGCGGTGGTCCGCATCGGCGCCGCCAAAGGGTCCGCGCCGGACGCCGGCCCCGGTCCCGGCAAGCCGCTGCGCATTGTCGAGCTGGGCGCGGGTACGGGAGCCACCACGGACCAGGTGGTGGCGAGGCTGCGGGCGTTGCCCGGAGCCCCGCGGGTGGAGTACCGGTTCACGGATGTTTCCAATTTCTTTCTTGCGGCCGCCCGGGAACGGTTCGCGGACTGCCCGTGGATGCGGTTTGAGATTGCGGATATCGACCGGGACCTCGCCGGGCAGGGGCTGCGGGCCGCAAGCGTGGATATCGTGATTGCGGCGGGGGTAATGAATAACGCTTCGGACATCGCCGCCGCCGTGGACGGGCTGACGCGGCTCCTGGTCCCCGGAGGCTGGGCGCTGATTACGGAGCCGGTGCGTGAATTTCCGGAAATACTGATTTCCCAGGCTTTTATGATGACCAGCCCCGAGGACGACCGGAAGAATACCAGAACAACATTTATGTCCGTCAGGCAGTGGCGGGATGTTTTTCACCGGGCGGGAGCCGCGGAGGTCCTGACCCTGCCGGGGGAGGAGCATCCCATCGCGCCCCTGGGACAGAAGCTTTTTGCGGCCAGAAAAAAAAGCCTGCTTGAATATGCTTGAGCACGACTTACAGGAGGGTAAAAACATGGCCTTGAACAGCCCAATCATTGTTGACGACCTGGTGACGCGCCTCCGCGGGGAGGGAGTGTCCTTATGGGAGGAGAACGGCAGGCTGCGCTACAGGGCGCCCCAGGGCGCGCTGGCCGGCAGCGATTTGCAGACCCTGAAGGATTGCAAGGCGGAGGTGCTGGACCTGCTGCGGGCGGAAGCGAAGCCCGCCGCGGTTCGCAGCGATCCCGCGTCCAGATACGAGCCTTTTCCGCTGACGGACGTGCAGGCCGCCTATTTGCTCGGCCGCAGCGAGGTGTTCGGATACGGGGGCGTCGCCTGCCACATTTATCTGGAGCTTTGCTATCCGGAGCTGGAGCCCGGACGCGTCGCCGCGGCATGGAATCAACTGGTTTCGCGGCATGATATGCTGCGGGCCGTGATGGACCAAAACGGTTACCAGCAGGTGATGGAGCAGGTACCGCCGCTGGAGGCGGCCTATACCGACGCCGGCGCCTGGGCCGGGGACGCGGTGGAAGCCAGGCTGGCCGAAATCCGCGCAGAAATGGGCCACCGCGTGTACCAAACGGAGCGCTGGCCCCTGTTCGGCGTTGCCCTGACCAAAACTCCGGCCGGGACCGTGCTGCATTTTTCCATTGAATTTCTCATCGCCGACTGGGCCAGTATCTGGCTGCTGCTCGCTGAGTTTGAAAAAATTTATTTCACACCGGAGCGGAAGCTGCCGGAGCCGGCGCTCACCTTCCGGGATTATTTGCTGGCCGAACGCGGTTTGCGGGACGGCGCCGCTTACGCCGGGGACAGGGAGTACTGGCTCCGCCGCCTTGACAGCCTGCCCGGGGCGCCGGATTTGCCCCTGGCCAGGGTGCGGGACGATACGGGCCGGGCGCGCTTCACCCGCCGCTTTTTGCGGTTGGACGGGCCAACCTGGAACGGGTTCAAGCAACGGGCGCAGCGGCGCGGCCTGACGCCTACGGCCGCGGTTTTGACCGCCTACGCCGCCGTGCTGGAGCGCTGGAGCCGCAACAAAAGGTTTTGCCTGAACCTGACCGTCCTGAACAGGCTGCCCCTGCACCCGCAGGTTAATGAGCTGGTGGGCGATTTCACGTCGGTGAGCCTGCTGGCCGTGGACTGGCCGGCCGCCCGTCCTTTTAGCGCCCAGGCCGAAACGATCAATAAACAGTTGTTTGACGATTTGGACCACCGCTTGTTTTCCGGTGTGGAGGTATTGAGGGAGATTGCCCGCCGGCGGGGCCGGGAGGCCGCGCTGATGCCGGTGGTGTTCACCAGCGCCATCGGGCTGGTGGAGCCCACGGAGGAAAACCGGCTGCGGGGCCGGGTGGGGGACTGGGGCATCAGCCAGACGCCGCAGGTTTTCATCGACTGCCAGGCCATGGACGGCCCGGCCGGCCTGCAGGTCAACTGGGATATCCGGGCGGGCGTTTTCCCCGGCGGCATGACGGACGATATGTTTGACGCCTTTGAGGCGCTGCTGCGCGCACTGGCCGGCGGGGAGCAGGCCTGGGACGCCGTTGAGACCGTGGCTTTGCCCGCGTGGCAGGCGGCGGAACGGGAGCAGGTCAACGCCACGCGGGCGCCGCTGCCGGACGGTCTGCTGCACGGCGGGATTCTGGAACAGGCCGCGGCGGCCCCGGAGCGGCCCGCCGTATGGGACGGCGGCGGGTGGACGACCTACGGGGAGCTCCTGCGGAAAGCGGCGGCGGTGGCCGAAAGGCTGAAAGCGTGCGGCTGCCAACAACAGGACCGGGTGGCCATCGTGATGGACAAGTCCGTCCACCAGGTGGCGGCGGTGCTGGGAACGCTGGCGGCGGGGGCGGTTTATGTGCCCATTGATACCGCGCAGCCGGCTTTGCGCCGCCTGGCCATGCTGGAAAAAGCCGGGGTCAGGCACGTGCTGACCGGCGCCGCCGACGGGTTCCAATGGCCGGCGGGCATCACGGCCATTGAAGCGGACAGGCTGGAGCCGGGCCGGGAAAACACCCTGGCGGCCGAAGGCGATCCCGATCTGCCGGCTTACATAATCCATACCTCGGGCTCCACCGGACAGCCCAAGGGGGTGGTGATCTCCCACCGCGCCGCTTTAAACACGGTCCGGGATATCAACCGCCGGTTTGAGGTGGGCCCGGAGGACCGGGTGCTGGGGCTGGCCCAGCTGAGCTTCGATTTGTCCGTCTATGACATATTCGGCCTCCTGTCCGCCGGGGGAGCCCTGATTTACCCCGCCGCGGACAGGCAGACCGACCCGTCCCACTGGGCGGAGCTAATGGCCGAACACGAAGTCACGCTGTGGAATTCCGTTCCGGCGCTGCTGCAGATGCTGCTGGCCCGCCTGGACTCCGGACCTGCTCCGGACCTGGCCAAATTCCGGCTGGCGCTGCTGTCCGGGGACTGGATTCCGCCGGCGCTGCCCGATATGCTGCTGAGGCACGGGCCTGCCGTGCGGATCATCAGCCTGGGCGGCGCCACCGAAGCGTCCATCTGGTCCATTGCCCATGAATACCGGGGCCTGCAGCCGGACTGGAGCAGCATCCCGTACGGCCGCCCCCTGGCCAACCAGGGGTTCCGGGTGCTGGACGAAAAGCTGCGGGACTGCCCGGTGTGGGCGCCGGGGGAGCTTTACATCACCGGCGCCGGCCTGGCCGCGGGTTATTTCGCGGACGGAGAAACCACCGCGGCGCGTTTTTTCCCCCATCCCGCCGACGGGCAGCGGCTTTACCGCACGGGGGACCTGGGACGGTACACTCCCGGCGGGGAAATTGAATTTCTCGGCCGCGAGGACACGCAGGTTAAAATCAAGGGCCACCGGATCGAGCTGGGGGAAATCGAGGCAACGCTGCAAAAGCACCCCGCCGTGGCCGCGGCGGCCGTGGTGGCGGCGGGGAGCGGCGAAAACAAAGCGTTGTTCGGCGCCGTGGAGCCGGCCGGCCGGCCGGAAGACGGGCCGGAGCAAAGGGTGAGTGTGCCGGAGCTGCTGGATTTTCTGGCCCAATATCTGCCCGCCTACATGATCCCCGCCGCCCTGCGGATTGTCGACGCGCTGCCGCTGACGGGCAACGGGAAGGTGGACCGGAAGGAACTGGCCCGGTGGAGAGAGGAACCGGCGCCGGACGCTGCCGACGCGGCAGCCGTCGATGAAGCTCCGGACCCCCTGGAGGCGCAATTGTCGCGGGTATGGGCGGAAGCGCTGGGCGTGCCCGCCGTCGGCCGGCGGCAGAGTTTTTACGAGCACGGCGCGGATTCGCTCATTATGGCCCAGGTGGCGGGCAAGCTGCGGGAGCAGTTGGCCGGCGAGCCGCTGCTGATTGATATGCCCTTTGACGCGCTGCTCCGACAGATGCTCAATTATCCCACGGTGGCCGCGCTGGCCGAATTTATACGCGCCCAAAGCGCCGGCGCCGGAGCCGGAACCGCCGATGATTCGGCCGGACAGCAGGGCCAAAGCGCCGGCAACGCGGTGCTGACCGCTTACGGCGGCGGCGACGCGGGTCCGCTGCGGGTCGTTTTCCATAACGGTCTGGGGACGATGCTTTCCTTCCGTTTGCTGCTGGCGCATTTGCAGGCCCAGCAGCTCGGTCCCGTGGTCGGCGTCAGCGTGGCGGATACCGGTTTGTATTGCTCTTTGGACCCGGCGGACCTCATTGCCCGGCTGGCGGATGATTACGCCCAGCTGCTTGCGGAAACCGGCCCCCGGCAGGTGCAGCTGATCGGCCACTGCATGGGCGGGCTGATTGCCGTTGAAGTGGCCCGGCGCCTGCTTGAGCAGGGTATCCGGGTGGCGGACCTGGTGCTGATTAACAGCCACCCCTTCCCTTACGATGTGGACGACGACCTGGTGGTGGAACTTTTCTTTTTGCCGTTTCTGCACATTTCCCCCGCCCAGGCGGGTTTTGGCGATATCGATGCCCATGACCTGGAACGGGGCTTGAGGCAAATCTATGAAGCCAACAATAAAAGCATCCCCGCGGGAGCTTCGCTGGCCATCGGCGGCGACGAGGGTCTCGACCGGCTGGGCGAGTTGTTTAAGAGACTTTCCGCCCTGTCCCGGCGGGAGCGTTTCAACGCTTATGTGCGGGCGGTGGCCGAAGGCAACGGCGACCGCATGCCGGTGGAAATGGCCGAGGGCATGTTTGACGTGATTCGCCAGAGCCTGAAGGCCGCCCGTTTCACGCCGCAGCCGTACCTGGGAGACATCCGGTTTCTGCTGGCGCGGGAGCCCTTTCCCCTGGTGCCGGGCACCAATGAATTAACCCTTGATTTCTGGCGGGAAGCCTGCCTGGGCGACCTGTCGGTGTGGGAAATCGCCGGCAATCACCTGACCTGCTTTGAGGGCGAGCCCAATGCGGGCGAGCTGGCCGCGGTGATCGGGGCGGCGTTGGCCAAAAATCAGGCGGAACAAAAGATGCCGCCGGTGCATATTGACTGAGGGGGGTGACCTGTGGGTATGGACAACGGCTGCGCCGGAAGCAAAAGATGCGCCAAATGCCTGGCCATAGAAAATCGCGCCTTCGGCATCGTCATCGGCGGAGACGGAGTATGCAATCATTGTAAAATCGATCCGGCGCGGTACAAGGTGATGTCGTGGGCAGAAAAAAAGCTGCGGTTCGACAGGCTGATTGACGAAAAAAGAGGCCGCCACCGCTATGACGGGATGATCATGATGAGCGGGGGGAAGGACAGCACCTACCTGGCCCTGCAGCTGAAAAGCGAATACGGGCTGAACCTGCTGGGGATGTCCGTGGACAACGGCTTTGAGTATCCCGATTCCTTCGATAACGCCAAGAAGGTCTGCGACCGGCTGGGGATTCCCTATATTATTCTGCATCCCGATATGATTGAGCTGCGCCGGTTTTACAGATACATTCTGACGGAAAAACACCTCCGCCAGGAGGATTACAGCCAGATCTGCTTTTACTGCGGCAATTATCTCAAGCGGCAGGTGGATATTTTTGCCGAAAAATTCGACGCCGCCTATATCTTTTCCGGCTACAACCCGGACCAGGTCTGGGAGCTGGGTGAAGCCGGCATTGTGGAATCCGATCCGGGGCGGATTCAGTACCAGCAAATGATTAAGCAGGTGCTGGACGGGAAAATGGAGGACGCCCGCCGGCATACCCGGCAAAAGGAGGGTCCGGACCTGGCCGCCTATTTTGAGCCGCCGCGGACGCCGATCCTGTACTATTACCAGCATTTCCCGTACCAGCCGCTGAGCATGCTCGACACCATCCGAAGCCGGCTGGACTGGCAGCCCATCGACAGGTTCAGAAAAAACTACCTGGTGTCCGGGTGCCGGCTGGTTTGCGCCCTGATCCACCTGTGCCGGCGCAAAAACATACCGGATTACATGCAGAAGGAGTTTTCGGCGCAGATCCGGCGGGGGACGCTTACCAGGGAACAGGTGGAGCAGGTGCTGGCTGAAATTAAGTTTACCGACGCCGAAATTGATCAAACCCTGGCCGAGCTTGATCTGAGCTGCGGACAAATGCTCGATTTGCCTTCGTCCGGCCTGTAAGGCCCGGCGGAAACGGTCAAGGGCGGCGCCTTTTGCAAAGGAGGACAATATGACAAAGGCCATGGATCAACAAACAGGGGAGCGGCACAGCTCCGTCGCGGGGGTCCTGGAGTGCCGGGCGCGGCGCACGCCGGATCAAACCGCTTACGGCATGCTGGACGCGGATTTCCACTTATCCGCCGTCACGTATGGAGAATTGTTCCGCCGGGTGTCGGTTTTTGCCTCCCGCCTCTCCGGCTTTAAAATTGCCGGCGGCGACCGCTGCCTGCTGATGTTTCAGCAGGGCATCGATTTTATCGCGGCGCTGCTGGCCTGCAACCGCATCGGCGCCATTCCCGTCCCCGTCAACATGCCGGCCCGGAACAAGTCCCTGGCGAGATGGGAAAACATCGCCGTCAACTCCGGGGCCCGGTGCCTGATTACCGAACAAGCCGGTGTTGCTTCATTGAGCGAGATCCGGAAAAATTCCGCCGTCCTGTCCGCCTTGCCCGTGTATTCGGAGCAGGAGGGCGCTTTGGCCTGGACCATGCCGGGTTCTAACGAACTGGCCTTTTTGCAGTACACCTCCGGTTCCACCGGAGAGCCCAAGGGCGTGATGGTCACCCACGCCTCGCTGATGAACAACCTGGGGCAGCTTGAAGCCACCCTGGCCGTTGACGAAAACAGCGTCATGGTGAGCTGGCTCCCCTTTTACCACGACATGGGCCTGATTCTCGGTATTCTGCTGGGTATCTACGCGGGCTGCCGGGTTATTTTAATGAGGCCCGCCGACTTTATGCAGCAGCCGTTAAACTGGCTCAAGGCCATTTCGGTTTATGGGGCGACCCATACCGCGGCGCCGAATTTCGCCTACGAGCTGGCGGCCGACAAGCTGGAGAAGCTGACCCGGGCCGGGGGGGAGCATATCTCCCTGCAATCCCTGGAAAGGGTTGTTTGCGGCGCCGAGCCCGTCCACCTGAACACGCTGCTCAAATTCAGCCGGGCGGCGCGGCCCTTCGGGCTGGGGGAAGATGTTTTAAATCCGGGATACGGGCTGGCCGAGGCTTCCCTGGTGGTGTCGACCTATAAAAAGGGACAACCGGCCGGCTGGCTGAAGCTGGACCGGAACGCTCTCCAGAGCGGCGCCGTCTCCGTCCTGGACCGGGGCCGGCTGGATGATGCTCCGGCCGTGCCGGCTGAATCCACGCCGGGAGAAACATACCTGGTGGGCAACGGTTTTGTGGTGGACGGGCACCGGCTGACCGTCAGAAACCCGGTGGACGGCACCGGGCTGGGGCCGCAGGCCATCGGCGAAATCTGCTTTGCGGGGCCTTCCGTCGCCAAAGGCTACTGGAACCGCCCGGCGGAAACGGAGCAGACCTTTCCCGGCGATGAAAAAACCGGGGAGGTTTACCTGAAAACCGGTGATCTGGGCTTCAAGGATACCAACGGCGAGCTGTACATCACCGGCCGGATCAAGGATCTGATTATTATCCGGGGGATGAACCATTATCCCCAGGACATCGAGCGCACGGCCTTCAGCGCCGATCCCGACCTCCGCACCGACGGCGCCGCCGCCTTTTCCGTCGTCCGGGACGGGGAGGAAAAGCTGGTGCTGATTCAGGAGGTGAACCGGCCGGCGGTGCGCAGCCCCCGCTGCGGCAGCTGGGCCAAAAAAATCAGGGCGGCGGTGCTGAAGGTGCACGGTATTCCGGTGGAAGCCATCGTCTTTATTCCGCCCCTGCGGGTCCCCCGCACCACCAGCGGCAAGATCCAGCGGAACAAAGCCAGGTCGATGTACTTAAACAACCAGTGGGACAAGGTGGTGGGCGTCTCCGCCCTGGAAGAAATCGGCGGCCGCGGCCCTGCCGCCGCTGCCGGGATTGACAGCCGGGAAGCCCTGGCGGATTATATCGCCGCCCTGGTGGCGGAACAGCTGGCCGTTCCCGCGGCGGAGATCGACCGCGACATGCCCTTTATGGAGCTGGGCGTCAATTCCATGATGTCCCTGTCGGTGCGCAACGCCCTTGAACAGACCCTGGGTTTCATCATTCCGGCGGCGGCGCTGTTTAATTACAATACCGTGCGGCAAATGGGCGGGTACCTGTTTGACCTGAAAAACAATCCCGGCGGCGGGCCGGCCCGGGGTGAAACAGGCGCGGCCGGCGTTGTGCCATTGGAAGCGGAGCTGGACAAGCTTTCGGAAAACGAGCTTTTGGAACTCTTGGAAAAAGAACTGGAAGGAGCGGGCCATGCGTACCGAAACAGCAGCCAAGAGCCAGATTATCAAGAAAGCGCTGATTGAAATTAAAAAGCTGAAACGCGAGTTAAGCCTGCAAAGGGGCATTGATTACGAGCCGGTGGCCGTCATCGGCATGGCCTGCCGTTTCCCGGGCGGCGTTGCCGGCCCGGAGGAATTCTGGCAGGCGCTGGTGGAAATGAGGGACCTGACCGGCGCCGTCCCGGAGACCCGGTGGAAGAAGTATCGCGGCCAAAGGCTGGAGCATCCGTATTTAAAGAAAGCCGGTTTTCTGCGGGAAGACATTGAAGCCTTTGATCACCGGCTGTTCAGGTTTTCACCGCGGGAAGCGGAGCGGACGGACCCGCAGCAGCGCCTGCTGCTGAAGGTTTGCTGGGAAGCCCTGGAGAATGCCGGTTATGCCCCGAACCGGCTGAAAGGCTCCAAAACAGGAGTTTACGCCGGAGCCACCCTGCCGGACTATATCCAGGCGCTGTACCTGGACCGGAAAAACAGCTCTGCCCTTGAACCGGGCGATGTCACCGGCAGCGGCTTCTCGTTCCTGTCCGGCCGGGTATCGTATTTTTTCGGCTGGCACGGTCCCGGCATTACGGTGGACACCGCCTGCTCCTCATCTCTGGTGGCCGTGGATCAGGCCTGCAAGGGACTGCTGGCGGGCGAATGCGATATGGCGCTGGCCGGCGGCGTAAACCTGATGTATACGCCGGAAACCACGGCGCTGCTGGCGACGTTGAATATCCTGTCTCCCGACTGCGTAACCCGCAGCTTTGACGCCGGGGCCAACGGCGCCGTCAGGGGCGAGGGGTGCGGAATGGTGGTGCTGAAAAGGCTCTCCGCCGCCGAAAGGGACGGGGATCACATCCACGCGGTGCTCAGGGGAAGCGGCGTCAACCATGACGGACTGAGCTCCGGTCTGACCGCTCCTTACGGCCCCGCCCAGGAAAAGCTGATTAGCGGCGTGTGGAGGCGCTGCCGGCTTGACTCCCCGGACGTAGGCTATGTCGAAGCCCACGGAACGGGCACCGCGCTGGGCGATCCCATCGAAATTGCTGCGCTGGGCAATATTGTGGCCGGAAACAGAAGCGCTCCGCTTTACGTGGGCACGGTGAAAACAAATATCGGTCACCTGGAGGCCGCCGCCGGCGTCGCCGGGCTGATCAAGGCGGTTCTGGCGGTGGAAAAGGGCCGGATCCCGGGCCAGTTGCATTTTGAAACTCCTTCGCCGCATATAGACTGGGAGCATCTTCCCGTGACGGTGCCCAGGGAGACCCTGGCCTGGGCCGGCGGCCCGGACAGGCCGAGAATTGCCGGCGTCAGCTCCTTCGGCCTCAGCGGCACGAACGCCCACGTGGTGGTGCAGCAGTACCCCGGCCGGCCGCCGCGGGAAGGGGGGCAGGTCCTTCCTTACCGGCGGGGCCGGAGCCGGCCTTTCAAATTCAGCTCCGTCACCCCCGGGGGGCTGCGGGAGCAGCTGGCGTCCTTTGCCGCTTACCTGGAAAAAAACGGGCCGGGGGAAGGCGTCAGCCTGGCGGATTTGTCCTACAGCCAGAATATTGCCAAGGCCGATTTAAGGGAGCGGGCGGTGGTCTGGGCCGGCTCTTCAAGCGAGCTGCGGGAACGCATCACCCGGGCCCTGGCGGGGCAGGCGAGCCCCGCCGTCAGCCTCGGGAGCGCGGAGAAAAAAGTCGTTTTTCTGTTTACGGGACAGGGTTCGCAGTATCCCGCCATGTTTGAGGATTTTTACCGGGAAAACCGTATTTTCAGAGCCTGCCTGGACGAATGCAATCAATACTACATAGAAAATACCGGCCGGGACCTGAGGGCGGTGATTTTTTCGCCCGGCAGCCTGCTGCGCGAAACGCGCTACACGCAGCCGGCTCTTTTTGCCGTGGAGTACGCCCTGGCCCGGGTGTGGATGGAGTACGGGGTCGAACCCGCCGTGATGACGGGACACAGCGTGGGCGAATATGTGGCGGCGTGCCTGGCCGGCGTGTTTGATTTGGCGGACGCGGTTAAACTGATTACCGCCCGGGGCGAGCTGATGCACACGCTGCCCGGGCACGGCCGGATGGCGGCGGTGCTGGCCGGCAAAGAAGCGGTACAGGGCCTGTTGCGGGATCAGCGGGGCCTGACCGTTGCCGCCACCAACTCGCCCGAACAAACCGTTATTTCCGGCGCCGCCGGGGAAGTGGACGAGGTTTGCGCCGCCCTGCAGGAGCAAGGGATCCGAACGGTTTTTCTGCAGGTGTCCCACGCCTTTCACTCCCCGCTGATGGAACCGGTGCTCCCCCGGTTTGAAGCCGTGGCGCGGGAGGTGCGGTATGCCGTCCCGACCAAGGTGCTGATTTCCAACGTCACCGGCCAACCCGCCGGCGCCGGGATCGCCTCGTGGGAATACTGGAGCCGGCACATTCTGTCGGAGGTCAGGTTTTATGAAAGCATCCTGGCCATCGAAAACCCCGGGGCCTGCGTGTTTCTGGAAATCGGTCCCGCGCCCGTTTTGACTCCCCTGGTGGAAAGCATTTGCGGCGCCGGGACGGACCATGTCGCCTCCCATTACCCGGGCGCAAATACGGCGGAGCAAATGGAAAAAAGCCTGTTCCACCTTTACAGCCGCGGGATCGACGTCAACTGGCGGAAGTACTATGCGGGCTCGGGCTGCAAAAAAGTTGCCGTGCCCAACTACCGGTTTGACGAAAAGCATTTCGGGCTGGCCGAAGCCGGCGGCGGGCCGCTGATCACGGAACCCCGCCCCGCCGGCCTGTCCGGCGGGTTAAGCCGGTCCGATGCCGGCGTCCGTCCGTCCGGCCCCGTGTTTGCAGGCCCGGAGGAGGTTAAGGAATATATCCGCGCCGGGCTGAACCGCGAGCTGAAAACCGGGGCGGGCGAGCTGCCGGATGATCAAAACCTGCTTTTATACGGTTTGAACTCCATTATCACCGCCCGGCTGGCGGCGTTGTGGAAAAGCGAGCTGGCGGCGCCGCTGAACCCGGGAGTTTTTTTAAGCCGTTGCACCATCGACCAGTGGGCGGAAATAGTTTATGCCGCCACCAAAAACCCGGGGCCGGGCGCCGCCGGGGAGCAGATCCCCTTCCGGCCGGAGCCCGGGGAAAGATACGCGCCCTTCCCCCTGAACGAAGTCCAGTACGCCTATTGGGCGGGCCGGAACGCCGAGCTGGCCTGGGGAGGGGTGGGCTGCTGCGTAAGCTTTGAGCTGGACCCGGGCGAGCTGGACCCGGCCAGGTTCGGGCAGGCTTTGCGCTCCCTGGTGCGGCGGCACGAAATGCTGAGAGACATCATCTCTCCGGACGGCGCCCAGCGAATCATGCCGGAGCTGGAGCCCCCGCTGACCGTTTACCGCCGGGCAGCGGTCCGGGATCTGCCGGCGCATCTGGAAAGGGTGCGGGAAGAGATGGCCGCCCAGGTGCTGCCGCTGGGCAAGCCCATGTTCGACGTCCGGCTTACCGAACTGGACGGCGGCCAATGGCGCATTCATTTCGGCATCGACTTCCTGATTGCCGACGCCCTGAGCCTCTTTATTTTCTGGCAGGACCTGCACCGCTTGTACCGGGGTGAAGAGCTGCCCGCCCTGGAGGTTTCCTACCGGGATTATTTGCACTACACTTTGCGGCGCAAGCAAGGCGGGGCGTATGAATTGGACCGGCGGTACTGGCTGGACCGGGCCGCCGGGTTCCCGGCGGCGCCGGAAATTCCCGTGCGCCTGCCGGGGGGAAAGCCGGTGCAGGGCAAATTTATCAGGCGGAAAAAGCTGCTGGACCGCGATACCTGGCTTGGTTTTGTTCAGGCGGCGGCCCGGCGGAACCTGACGCCGTCGGCGGCGCTGCTCAGCCTTTACGCGGAGGTCCTTTCCGCCTGGGGGGGCGGCGGGCACTTCGCGGTGATGCTGACCGTTTTCGGCCGGGAGGACGTCCACCCGCAGATCAACCGGATCATCGGCGATTTTACGCGGCTGACCCTGGTGGAGGTGCGCCGGCAAAATGTCGCCGCCGCCCTGAACGCCGCTGCCGTCCAGCTGCAAATGCAGGCGGACATTGAACACGGCGGTTATTCCGCCATCGATTTCGTGAAGGAACTGAACAAAGGGGACAGCTCCCGGGAACGCATGTATCCCGTGGTGTTCACCAGCGCCCTGGGGATGGAGAACCTGAATGAAGACGCCGAACCGGAGGGGTTTTTGGCCCATATGGGCTGGTCGGTGTCGTCCACCCCCCAGGTTTGGCTGGATCACCAGGTTTACCACGAAAAAGAAGGCGTGGCCCTTTCCTGGGATACCCTGGACGCTGTTTTTCAGCCGGGCGTGGTGGACGCCATGTTCGAAACGTACGTGGAGCTGGTGACCAGGGCGGCCGGGGAGGTGGGGTTCTGGCAGGAAACCCTGACGGACCTGCGCACCGCCAGCCAGCAACATGGGCACGGGATGGTGAACAACACGGCCAGGGAAATCAAAGACACCCTCATGCACGGGCCGGTCCGCCGCAGGGCCTTTGCCGGCGCCGGCCAAACCGCCGTTGTGTTCGACGGCCGGGAATACAGCTACGGGCAGCTGCTCCGGCGGGCCGACCAGGTCTCCCAGCTGCTGCAGGAGCAGGGGATTAAAAAAGGCGACCGGGTGGCGCTGCAGATGGGCAAGTCCTTTGATCAGATCGCCGTTGTTTTGGGCATTGTCCAGGCGGGCGCTGCCTATGTCCCCATCGCCCGGGAGCATCCGGCGGGCCGCACCCTGGAGATCCTCCGCAAGTCGGAGGCGGCCGCGCTGTTTGCCGACAGTCGTTTGGACTTACGGGAGGCGGCGGTGCGGCAATTCACCCCGCCGGATCTGGACGGCAAGGAAGGCGTGTGGCGGGAGGTTGGGCTCAGTCCCGCGGACCCGGCTTACGTGATTTTTACCTCGGGGTCCACCGGAACGCCAAAGGGCGTCTGCGTCGAGCACCGCGCGGCCATGAACACCATTCTTGACGTGAACAGCCGCCTCGGCGTGACGCCGCAGGACCGCGTACTTGGGTTGTCCGCCCTGAACTTCGACCTCTCGGTTTACGATATTTTCGGATTGCTGGCCGCCGGGGGAGCCCTGGTTCTGCCCTCGGAGCGGGAGCGGCTTGATCCCAAATGCTGGCGGAGGCTTTGCCAGGAACACCGGGTGACCCTGTGGAATTCGGTGCCGGCCCTAATGGAGATTTACGCCGATTTCATCCTGAGCGGGAACCGCGGCCCGGACACCGGCATCAGGCACGTCATCCTGTCGGGCGACTGGATACCCCTGGGCCTGTTCGACAAGCTCGGCCGCGCGCTGCCCAACGCGAAGCTGACCGGCATGGGCGGGGCCACGGAAGCCGCCATCTGGTCCAACTATTACGACGTCACCGGCATTGATCCCGACTGGCAGTCCATCCCTTACGGTTATCCCCTGGCCAACCAGTCTTTCCACATCCTGGACGAGTTCGGCAGGCCATGCCCCCACTGGGTAACGGGGAAACTGCACATTGCGGGTCAGGGACTGGCCCGCGGCTACCTGAATGAACCGGAACTTACCGGGCAAGCCTTTTTTCACCACCCGGGGCTGAACCAAAGGGTGTACGACACCGGGGATTACGGCCGCTATATGTCCGACGGCGCCATTGAATTTTTGGGCCGCAAGGACAGCCAGCTGAAAATAAACGGCCACCGGGTGGAGGTTGGAGAAATCCAGTGGGCTTTCAGGAAATGCGGCCTGGCCGATGACGCCGTTATTTTGCCCGTGGGAGACCGCATGGAAAGCAAAAAGCTGATTGCTTACGTTAAAGGCGATCCGGCGTCCTTTGACCAGGGGGATTGGAAAAACCGGCTCCGGGCGTATCTGCCGGGTTATTTGATCCCGGAAAGGATCATTGCGGTGGCCGGCTTTCCGGTGACCGGAAACGGCAAGATTGACCGCCGCAAGCTCCTGGAGGATTACAGCCCGGCCGCGCCGGCGGCCCCTGCCGGCGGGACCGGCGATGCGCCGGCGCGGCATCCGGTTTTACAGACTGTCCGCGAGGTGTTCAAGCTGCCGGCATTAAAACCGGACGACAGCTTCGGCGACCTGGGTGTTTCGTCCGTGGACATGATCCGGCTGGCCAATCAGTTGGAAGTCGTTTACTCTGCCCGGCCGTCGGTGGGTGAAATGATGGGCTACCGGTCGGTGGCCGAACTGATTGATTACTACCGGCAGGGGCATACCGGTCTCCGGGAGGAAAACGAGACGCCCCCCGGGACCGCGCCGGGGGCTGGCCAGCCGGCCCCTGGGATTGGCAAGCTTACCCTGGGGCAAGAGAAGGAGCACGAAGCTCTTCCGCCGGCTGCGGACAATAATGCCCGGGCCATGGAAATTTTGCTGGAGCGGTGCCGCTCGAGGAATATCCGTTTATGGACGGACGGCGGCCGGCTGAAATTCAGAGCGCCCGGGGGCGCCATGACTCCGGAAATACAGGCCGGGCTGAAGTCAAATAAGGAAAGCCTGCTCCGGTATCTCCGGGAGACCCCGGGCAAGACCGGCGGCTTTACATCGCCGGCCGGCCGGGTGTTCCGGCTGACGCCCATTCAACTGGCTTATGTGATGGGGCGTTCGCCCGACTACGAGCTGGGCAACACCGGCGCCCATTATTATTCGGAGTTCGAGTGCGGCGGCATCGATTCGGCGCGGCTTGAGCGGGCCGTAAACGAAGTGATCGGCAAGCACGAAATGCTGAGGACCGTCATTTACGAAAACGGCACCCAGGAGGTATTGGAGGAAATACCGGTTTTTAGAGTTCCGGTGCGGCAGATTGACGACCCGCGGGAGCTGGAGGAAATCCGGCGCCGGTGGTCGCATCACCGTTACGAGCTGGGCCGGTGGCCGATGTTTCATATCCGGATCAGCCGGCTGGACAGCAACCTTTGCCGGCTCCACTTCAGTTTTGATTGCCTGATCGTGGACGGCTGGAGCGCGGAAATGCTGTTCCGGGAAATATTCAGGGCCTATTACGGTCAGCCCGTGGCGCAGCCCGGTTTTACCTTCAGGGAATATCTCAGCCTGGAAGAGAGCTGGCTGCAGGAAAAAAGCTACCACCGGGAAGCGGAAAAATACTGGGCGGAAAGGATCAAAAACATCCCGCCCGCGCCGGAGCTGCCGCTGAAGAAAGATTTCAGCGCCATTGCCGAGCCTCATTTTCGCCGGCTGCAGTTTGTGCTGTCTCCGGAGGATTCCCGGACCTTCAATGAGCGGATTAAGAAGTACCGGTTTACGCCTTCGGCGGTTGTCTGCACCGCTTACATGAAGGTTCTTTCCCGCTGGAGCAGCCGGAAGGATATCACCCTTAATCTCACCCTGTTCAACCGTCTGCCGCTGGATAAAGACGTGCCGCGCATGCTCGGTGATTTCACCAATATCACCCTGATTTCTTTTTTCCACAAACACGGGGGCACCTTTGTCCAGGAGACGGAAGAAATAAGGGACCAGTTGTGGAAAGCGGTGGAGTACCGTACGTACAACGGGCTTGAGCTGCTGCGCAGGCTGGCCCGGGGCGCTCCGGGCCGGGCGGTGATGCCGGTGGTTTTCACCAGCCTGCTCTTTGGAGAATTTTCCGCGGGCGATGAAGAGTTCTTTCCTCCGGACCTGCGGGAAGTATATGCCATCAGTCAAACACCGCAGGTGGCCATCGATCATCAGGCGTATGAGCGGAACGGTTCGCTGGCGCTGATCTGGGATTTTGTCGAGGAAGCCTTTGAAGAGGCGGTGATTGAAGGGATGTTTGCCGCGTACAGAAGCTTGATTGAAGGTTTAATAGCCGAGGAGGACTGGAACAAGGTATTCTAATCCGGCCCGCCCCGCGGTGTACAAGGAGAGAGTCAAAATGTCTTCAATTGGTAAAAACAAAATGCGTTACGCATTGGCCGCCGCGGGCGTTTTGGCGGTTTGCGTGCTGGCGGCGGTGTGGTGGAAAGGAAATGCCCGGCCGGTGGAACCGGCGGCCGAAGAAATACCCGTGGTGCGTACCGAGGTCGTGGCATTTGCGGCGGCCGGTCAAAGCTTCACCTATTCCGGCGAGGTGTGCGGGCGGCAGGAGAGCCGGCTGGCTTTCCGGGTCGGCGGTAAAATCATCAGCCGCCAGGTGGAATTGGGCAGCGTGGTGCAGCCCGGCGATTTGCTCATGCAGCTGGATCCCGGAACTATCCGGCAGGGGGTTGACAGCAGCGCGGCCCAGGTATCCGCCGCCCAGTCACAACTGCGGCTGGCCGAAGAAAACCTGCAGCGCTACCGTACCTTATATGAGCAGGGCGCCCTCAGCCAAGCGGAATACGACCAGCGCCAAAATGCTTACGACGTCGCCGAGGCCGCTTTGCGCCAGGCGCTGGCTCAACATGATCAGTATGTCAATCAGCTGGATTACTGCAGCCTGAATGCGGAAAGCCGGGGGGTGGTGGCGTCCGTTGACGCGGAAACCGGACAGGTGGTGAGCGCCGGGCAAACAGTGATTTCCATCGTGCGGGACGACGAGCTGGAGGTGGAAATCAATGTCCCGGAAAACCGCCTGGAGGAATTGCGCCGGGCCGGGCAAATCAAAGTCGCCTTTTGGGCGCTGCCCGATGTCGTTGCGGACGGCCGGGTCAGGGAAGTGGCGCCGGTGGCGGAAAAGGCGTCCCGCACCTACAAGGTGCGCGTCAGCTTGTCAAATCCGCCGGCGCAGGTAAAGCTCGGCATGACGTCTACGGTGACGGCAACCGGCGCGGCTCAGCAGCAGGCCTCGGCATATATTCCCCTGTCGGCGGTTTATCAGCCCGGAGACAAACCGGCGGTTTGGACCGTCCGTGACGGCGCCGTTCAACTGCGGACGGTGAAAATCGGCGCCCTTGGCGACGACCGGGTCCAGGTGCTGGAGGGGCTGGCGGAGGGAGAGGTCATCGTTACGGCGGGAGTGCACAAATTGCGGGAAGGGCTTAAAGTAACCACCGGTGATGTGCTATGAAAAAATTCAACCTGGCCCAATGGGCTCTGAATCACAAACAGTTGGTTTATTACTTTATCATGGTCATCTTTGTGGCGGGGATATTTTCTTATCAAAACTTGGGCCGGATGGAGGACCCGGATTTTGTGATCCGTCAAATGGTTGTTTCAGCGGCCTGGCCGGGGGCCACCGCCCGCCAGGTGGAAGAACAGGTGACCGACAAAATCGAGAAAAAGCTTCAGAACACTCCCGGACTGGATTTTTTGAGAAGCTACTCGCGTCCCGGGCAGGCGGTGATCTATGTGGCGCTGGAAAACGGGACTGCCGTGGAAGATATCCGGCCCACCTGGCTGGAAGTGCGCAATATGGTCAACGATATCAAGGGCACTCTGCCGGGAGGCGTGGCGGGACCTTATTTCAACGATCGTTTCGACGATGTGTTCGGCTGCATCTATGCCGTTACCGGCGATGGATACACTTATGCGGAAATGCATGAAAAAGCCGAGCAGATACGCCGGATTTTACTGGGCGTGGCCGATGTGAAAAAGGCTGAGCTAATCGGCCTGCAGCCCGAGAAGGTTTTCATCACCATGGAAAGCGCCAAACTGTCCCGGCTGGGCATTGATCCCGCCGTGATGATCAGTACGGTGCAGGCGCAGGCCGCCATGACCCCGTCGGGGATGCTGGAAACGTCGTCCGACAATGTCTATTTGCGTGTCAGCGGCGTGTTCGAAGATATCGGCAGCATCCGCAACCTGCCGGTGCGGGTCGGGGACAGCAATTTGCGCCTGGGTGATATTGCCGAGGTCAAGCG
This sequence comes from Bacillota bacterium, assembly GCA_023439185.1. Taxonomy (GTDB): domain Bacteria; phylum Bacillota; class Desulfotomaculia; order Desulfotomaculales; family Desulfallaceae; genus BRH-c8a. The sequence goes on from JAEXOR010000044.1 coordinate 245,393, forward strand.
CGGCTATGCGGACCCCCCCGAGCCGAAAATGTTTTACAACGGCCAGCCGGCCGTCGGCATTGCCCTGTCCATGGATCAGGGCGGCAATATCCTGACGCTGGGGGAAAATTTAGAAAAAACCATCGGGCAAATCCAAAAAGACTTGCCCCTGGGTTTGGAAATAGAGCGGGTGGCGAATCAGCCCCAGGTGGTGAAAGACTCAATTAATCTATTTGTAAGAGATTTGGGGTTGGCGGTAATTGTGGTGCTGGCCGTTATTTTCCTGAGCATCGGCTTGCGCTCCGGGATCGTGGTGGCGCTTTGCATCCCGCTTATTATATGCGGGGTATTTGCCGGCATGAAAATGACGGGCATCGATTTGCACAAGGTTTCCCTGGGGGCGCTGATCATCGCCCTGGGCTTGCTGGTGGACGACGCCATCATCACCGTGGAAATGTTCTCCGTCAAGCTGGCCCAGGGCTGGGAGCGGTTTGAAGCCGCCGGTTTTGCCTATACCACCATGGCCTTCCCGTGCCTGACCGGCACCCTGATTACCAGCGCCGGATTTATTCCGGTGGGCTTGTCCAAGGGCGCCGCCGCGGAGATGGTGGGGAGCATTTTCTGGGTGGTGTCCATGGCCCTGCTGATATCCTGGGTCGTTGCGGGCGCGGTTGCTCCGCTGCTGGGCTACGGTCTGCTCCGGGCAAAAGCGGCGCCCCACGGCCGGGAACGCGATATCCACGATGTATATGACACCAGGTTCTACCGGCTGTTTAAGAAGTTCCTCACCTGGTGCCTGCATCACCGCCGGCTGGTGCTGGGGATAACCGTAGCCTGCTTTTGCGGTTCCGTTTTCCTGCTGGGCTTCGTCAAGCAGGAGTTTTTCCCGTCGTCGACCCGGCCGGAGCTGATTGTGGATCTGCAGCTGCCGGAGGGGACGCCTGTCCGGGAAACCGAACGGGAAGCCCAAAAATTTGCCGCCTGGCTAAATGACCGTTCCGGCATTGAGCACTACTCCTATTATACCGGGCAGAGCGCCCCCCGTTTCGTATTAACCGCCGCCCCGGCGCCGGCCAGTACCAACTTTGCCCAGTTTGTCATTGTCGCCAAAGACACCGCCGCCCGGGTGGAGCTCGACCAGGAGGTTAAGCAACTGTTTGCCGGGGATTTTGCCAACGTGCGGTTAAACACCCGGATCGTGCAGTATGGGGTCGCGGACCCGTACCCGGTTGTGCTGCGGGTTACCGGTTACGACCATGACGAGGTGCGCAGGCTGGCCGGACAGGTCCGCGATGTGATGGCGGCGGACCCGGACCTGCGGAACATTAATCTGGACTGGAACGAAAAAAATGAAGTGCTGCGTTTGGAAATCGATCAGGATAAGGCCCGGCTGCTGGGGATCAGCAGCACGGCTCTGGCCTCCAGTCTGCAGACGCAGTTGTCCGGCGCGCCCCTGGCGGAATTTCATGAAAAGGATCAAACCATCGGCATCGTGTTCCGGTTGGATGCCCGGGACCTGCCGGATTTATCCCGGATTAAGGACCTGAATATCCACATCGGCGGCGGCCAATTCGTGCCGCTGGACCACATCGCCAAAATCAGCTGCGAAGCCGAAGAAGGGTTAATCTGGCGCCGCGATTTAAAACCGGCCATTACCGTCCAGGCCGGCGTGGTACCGGGCGTTACGGGAAACGACGCCACCCGGCGGGTATATAACAGCCTGGCGGAACTGCGCGGCAGTTTGCCGCCCGGTTACAGCATCAATATTGGCGGAGCGCTGGAAAACAGTCAAAAATCCCTCCAAATGCTGTTGGAGCCCGCGCCATTAATGCTGTTTATCATTGTTACGCTGCTGATGTTTCAGCTGCAAAGTATTTCCAAGACGTTTTTGACCCTGCTGACGGCGCCGCTGGGCATCATCGGGGTGGCCCCGGCCCTGCTGCTGGCCCGCTGCCCGATGGGTTTTGTGGTGCAAATGGGTATTCTGGCCCTGTCCGGCATCATCATCCGCAACTCCATTATTTTAATCGACCAGATCGAACGGCAAATCAAGGCCGGGGAATCTGTCTGGAACGCCATTATCAACGCGGCCGTGTTCAGGTTCCGTCCCATTATGCTCACCGCGGCGGCCACGATTTTAGGGATGACTCCGCTGGTGTTCAACGAATACTTCGGACCGATGGCCGTGGCCATTGTCGGCGGCCTGTTTGTCGCCACGGTGCTGACGCTGCTGGTATTGCCGGCCATGTACGCGGCCTGGTTTAAAATCAAGCCCGAAGCGCAGAACGGCAGCGTTTGATGATGTATTGAAAACCAACCGGTTGTTTAAGCGGCGGGGAGAGTCGTGCTGTGGGTGAACATTTTTTCCCCCAAAGAGAGAAGAGTGTCTTCGGGTGCCGGAGCAAAGGAGAGAAGTACAGATGAATAAAGTGAAAAAAAGTGGGATTACCATTTTGCTGACGGCACTGATCATGGCGGTGCAATATACGGTCTTATCCGGTGCCTTATTCCCCGCCCCAAAGGCGGCGGCAGCCATAGAAACGGACACCATAAACGCGGGGCTGACCCTAACCGAAGACACGGTCCACAGCGGAGACCTGTACCTGACCGGCGGCACGTTAAACCTGAACGGCCATCAGCTGCACATCAGCGGCGACCTCCTGCACCAAGGAGGCACGCTGTCTGTAAACAGCGGTGAGCTGCTGGTCCAGGGAGATTATTTGATACAAAATAATGGCAGCTACAGCAGCGGTATTTTGAAAATGACCAACGCAGGGGACTACGTGCAGGTGCGGGGCGATTTTGTCATGGACAGCAGCTCCGGCCACATTGATTGCCTTACCGGCGGCGTGCTGGAAGTAAAGGGAGACTTTACGCAAAAAAGCAGCTATAGTTATTCTTATCGTAATCCCTATAACGGGCAATACTATTATATCTATAGCCAAAATAACAACTTCCGGGCCTCGGGTACCCACAAAGTGCTGCTGTCAGGCAGCGGCCTGCAGCGCGTCAGCTTCGAAGACACCGACTTCAATTCCGAATACTACTCCCGCTTCAACACGTTGGAGATCACCAAACCCCTGGACACCGGCTACAGCTTCAACAAAATACCGGTGTGGGCCAAACTAATCTCCCGGGCAGAAACCATGGGCGAATGCCCCTTCGTCTCACAGGGCTCAGACCCCGTCAACCTCTCCACCGGCAACTTCTTCATGGACGCCACGGACCTCAGCATCCCCACCCCGGGCCTGCCTTTGGAGTTCACCCGATACTACAATTCCCTGGACACCAACAGCGGTCCCCTGGGCCAAGGCTGGACCCACAACTACAACAGCCGCCTGACCTTCAACGCCGACGGCTCCGCCAACGTCTACTACGCAGACGGACACGTCGTCATCTTTCTTAAAAACGGCGCCGGCTTCCTGCGTCCCCCGGGCTGCTTTGAAACCCTGGACCGGGGAGAAAACAACACCTATACCCTGACCTTTAAAGACCAGAAAAAATATACCTACGACTCCACGGGCAAACTGCTCAGCCAAAGCGACAAAAACGGCAACCTTACCGCCCTGACCTACACCGGCAGCCTTTTGACCGCCGTCGCCGAAGCGGCCGGCCGCAGCCTGGCCTTTACCCACGACGGCAACCAGCGTATCACCGGCATCACCGACCCCGCCGGCAGAACCATCCATTTCACCTACGACCCAGCCGGCAACCTCATCTCCGTACAAGACGTCCGGGGCGGCGTCACCCATTACAGCTACGACGGCAGCGGCCTCACCCGCATCATCGACCCCCGGGGCCATGCCGTCCTCCACAACCAGTACGACGACAGCGGCCGGGTCACCAGCCAGACAGACGGCCGGGACAACATCACCCAATTTGCCTACGACCCGATCGGCCAGAAAACCGTCATGACCGACCCTAAAGGCAACGCCGTCACCATCGCCTACGACGAAAAATACCGCACCACCGCTGCCGACTACCCCGACGGCAAAACCGAATCCTACACCTACGACAACAACAACTGCCGCACCGGCGAAACCGACAAAAACGGCCACACCACCACTTACACCTACGATGGCATGGGCAACCTGCTGACCAAAACAGACCCGGCCCCCTTGGGCTACACCACCACCTACACCTACGACAGCCTGAACAACCCGGTGCAAATTACCGACGCCGCCGGGCACATCACCGACTACGCCTACGACGCCAAAGGCAACCTGCTCTCGGTCAGCAAAGCGGTATACGGCGCCACCGCCACCACCACATTCACCTATAACCAAACCGGCCAGATCACCGGCCTTACCGACCCCAACGGCCACACCACCATAGTGGCCTACGACCAATACGGCAACCGCACGGCGGTAACCGATGCCCTGGGCCAGACCACATCCTACACCTACGACCCAATCGGCCGCAAACTAACCGCAACAGACCCCCGGGGCAATGAAACCGGCGCAGACCCCGGAACATATTGCTGGACCTACACCTACGACCCGGCCGGCAACGTCATAACCATCACCGACCCCCTGGGCCACATCACCGCCAACACCTACGATCAAAACGGCAACCGGATTAGCACCACCGATCCCGGGGGCAGCACCACTACCTTTGCCTATGATCAGAACAACAAACTGACCGCCGTCACCGATCCCCACGGCGCAGTGACAACCTCCCAATACGACGCCGAAAACAACCTGGCGGCCGTCACCGACGCCAACGGCCGCACCGTCGCCTACGGGTACGACTTCCTGAACCGGCTCACCGCCACCACCTACCCCGACGGCAGCGCCGAAACCCTGACCCTGGACGGCAACGGCAACACCATTGCCCACACAGACCCCAGGGGCAACACTACCAGTTATGCATACGACGCCCTGAACCGCCTGATCAAAACCACCGACCCGGCGGGCGGCAGCGTCACCGTTCAATACGACCCCCTGGGCAACCAAACCGGCGTCACCGACCAACGGGGCCACACCACCCGCTACACCTACGACCAGGCGTCCCGCCTGCTGGCCGTAACCGATCCGCTGCACCACACCACCGGCTACACCTACGACCCGGCGGGCAACATGACCAGCGTCACCGACGCCCGGGGCAATCAATGGACCTACACCTACGACCCCGCCAACCGGCTGCTCCACACCACCGACCCCCTGGGCTATGCAAGCACCCTGCGATACGACAGCGCCGGCAACGTAACCAACAGCACCAACGCCAACGGAGCCGGCACCGCCTACACCTACGACGCCTTAAACAGGCTGGCGGCGGTCACCGACGCCCTGGGCCACATCACCGCCTACACCTACGACCTAAACAGCAACCTCACCGGCGTCACCGACGCCAACGGGCACACCACCGCCTACGCATACGACGCCACAAACCGCCTGACGGCCGCAACCAACCCCCTGGGCCAGACCACGGCCTACGCCTACGACCCCGCGGGCAACCGGATTGGCAGCACCAAACCCGACGGCCACACCATCAGCTACAGCTACGACAGCAACAACCGCCTGGCGGAAATCACCTACCCCGGCTCCAGCCGGGTCAGCTTCACCTACGACGCCAACGGCAACCGGACCCAAATGACCGACCCCGCAGGGACCACCGGCTACAGCTACGATCACCTAGACCGGCTTACCTCGGTGACCAGGGCCGTCTACACCATCGGCTACGACTACGACCTGGCCGGCAACCTCACCGGCCTCACCTACTCCGGCGGATTAAACATAACCTACGCCTACAACGAACTCAACCAACTGGCATCCGTAACCGCCGCCGTCTATACCGCCACCTTCACTTACGACGAACTGGGCCACATCACCGGCGAACAACTGCCCAACGGTATCACGGTAAGCTATGCCTACGACAATATCGGCCGGCTTACCTCGCTGCAGCACCTCAAAGGCGACACCACCCTGGCCGGAATAACATACACCCTGGACAACCTGGGCAACCGCCTCAGCGCCACCAACGAAAACAGAGAGACCACCCGCTACACCTACGATCACCTCAATCAACTGACTGAAGTGCAATACCCCAACAGCGGTTCAGTGGCCTACACCTACGACCCCGTGGGCAACCGTCTCAGCGCCAACAACACAAGCTACGCCTACGACGCCGCCAACCGGCTGCTCCGGGTGGACACCACGCCCTACGGCTACGACCCCAACGGCAACCTCATCTCCGTGGGCGAAGCGGTATACTACGATTACGACCACGAAAACCGGCTGATACAATTTGCCGATGACAAAAACACCTGCCGTTACACCTACGACGGCGACGGCAACCGCCTGACCCAAACAGTCAGCGGCGCGGTCTATGGGAATTACAGCTACATTTACGACATCAATGCAGGACTTCCGCTGCTATTGGCAGAAATAGACAGTCAGGGCAACACCAACAACTACCTGTACGCCAACAGCCTTTACGGACGCATTGGCCCCACCGGGACAGCATACTACCACGCCGACGGCCTGGGCAGCGTATCGGTGATCAGCGACGTCTACGGCAATACCATAAACCGCTACACCTACGACGCCTTCGGCAGCCCCCGCTCCGTGGCGGAAAGCGTATACAACCCCTTCATGTTCACCGGCGAGCCGTACGACCCCAGCGGGTTGATTTACCTGCGGGCCAGATACTACGACCCGGCTACCGGCAGGTTCCTCACCCCGGACACCTACCCAGGTGAACTGACCGACCCGCTGTCGCAGCACCGGTACGTTTATTGCGGCAACAACCCCATAATGTATATTGACCCCAGCGGGCACATGACGAAATGTGAAATATGGGAGAGCATAAAGAGAGGCTTTAGCATAGCAACCGATCCCAATACATATGCCCAAAGTTGGAATGTAGCAAAAGAAAACTTCCCGGAGGGCTTTAAAGAATTTGGCACCGCAGGGTTATTGGGAATAGACCCTGATACCTTCGACAGGTATATAACTGGTCAAATGTCAGAGAAGGAATTCAAGAAGACCAGTGAAATAATTGCAATAAACCTTGCTCTTATCGGAAGGGGCAAGGCTGTCGGAGCAGGTAGGACGGCAGCTGTTAAGGGCGTGGGTAGTAAGATACCAAGCTCGAGTACTAAAGTTATAAGTACTCCCGAAGTGAAAGCTCCAAATGCTATTAAATCAACTAATGTTACAAATGCTTGGGACAATTATCTAGGCAAAAATACTACAAATATAAATCCTAGAACAGGAGTGGCTGATCCGAATAGGATATTCTCGGCAGATGGTACAAAAAGCATTCGATTTGGCAATCATGAAATGGGAAGTATGGGTACGCCTAAAGGACATTTCCATTATGAAACTTGGACATATAATGCTGCAACAGATACAATGACAGTTACAAATACGTTGCAACGAATTATTCCGTAGAAAGGGTGAGCAATATGAGAGTCCAAATTAACGAAATAATTCATGAAAACTCAAATATTATTGTGGCTTTTTCCTCAAGTTTTGGATGTGCAAAGGCCTATTGGGATGGGGAGGAGCCGATTGCAAATAGCGAGTACCAAGTCGAAGTAGATATTAATAATACATTGGTTTGGAATAAAGATGTATTGCGTCATGAAAACTATGAATGCGCTATTCAACTAAAAAATGATTTTATTCTTATTTCTGGATGCATAGACTCCATTGATGAGGATGGATATACAGTATTGAGAATAGGCGACAGCATTATACCATTTTTAACAACAGGTGACCCATTTCAAGTTGGCACTAATATTACTTTGTCAACAGGGACAATTACCTTATCGCCAATTGATTATTGAAAACAGGGGGCAGCAATAACTCCGCTACGTTCCTTGACAAATGCAGAGTGCACCTGTATGTATAGATACTTTATAGAGAGTGGGTTTGGGCTAAACCATGTAATTACAGCCACCTGAAAGGTGTACTTTTGCTGAATTTACAGCTACCTTAGAAAAACTGTTATCGGTTGCCCAAAGTCCTAAACGGTCGGCATTGCCGACCGCTGAGATTACCCTTTTCAAGATGAACTATTTAAATAATACTGACCCATATGAACCTTAATAGACACCTTGAAAAGCTTAAAATTTAGCAAGTTTGCAGTAATCACAGCGGCCTAAAAGGTGTACTTTGTTCAATTTACAGCTATTAAGGAAAAATAGACACTATGTGCCCAAAGTCCCTAAGCGGTTGGCATTGCCGGTTGCTGTAAACCGGCGGGGGCACCCAAAGGTGCACCCGCCTTTAACCTGCACCGTTTATCTACCACGAAAAACTGTCCAATACATGTAAGCCATATCTTTGCCAATGCTCTTACATATTGGTCGTTTTGAGTGTTTAATACGATTGACTGCCTCAAATAGTCCGTGGAGTCTGTAAGAAAATTCAAGTTTGACAGCTAAGCAAAAAGCTGCATAGGTTTACAGAGCCACAAAACAATTTTGTACTGATTGTCGCAGATTGAGAAAAACGAAAAATAGCGATTGAATGAGATAATCGTAGGTTTTTAATAAAATATTGAGATAGGGAGTCGTGTATTTTGAAAAAGAATATGCTTACTTTTATTTTTCTAATCGCATTGATATTAGCTCCGGCTTATTCTGCCGAAGCTGCCAAGGTTGCTGTTGACGGCCGACAGGTAAACATTTTAACAGTAACAAAAAACGATACCATACTGGTGCCGCTAAGAACAATATTTCAGGCCCTTGGAGCCGGCGTCAATTGGGATGAGCAAACGCAAACCGTTACGGCCAATAAAAAGCAAACCACTATCGAACTTCAAATCGGTTCAAAAGTGGCTTACTGTAATGGCAACCAGGTTTTATTGCAGACTCCCGGAAAAATAGTAAATGGAAACACAATGGTTCCTTTGCGATTCGTATCCGAGGCCTTGGGTGCCGCTGTTGACTGGAACAAAGAAACCCAAACAATTACAATCTTAAGCAATAATAATGACGCCGGGGGCGCCGCATGGCCGACTGAAGACCAATTAGGGCGCGCCATATCATGCAGCGCGGTTTACAATATCAGCAGTGAAATACCCTATGATCTTTTTATGGTGGATGAGGCCTTTAGCATATTCTCAGATGGGCAAGAATTCTTAGATGCTAATAAAGAAGCTTTGTCAGTCTGGTGGGGAATAAACGATAGAGAAGATGCTTTAAATACCATAAGCTGGTTGAAGAATGAAGGGCACAGGGAATTTTACAATCAAATCCTTTCTTTTATTGCCCAAGCAACTGACGAAGAATATCAAGAATATGCTGACGATGAAGAGTACGGTGAATATATACATTTTGTTCAAGAGAACCGCGATAAAATTGGCGAAGAAAGTTTGCTGGCGTGGGATTATTGCAGGCTGGTAGGAATTCTGCAGAATTGCCATTATGCCGGTTATATAAGCAGAGAAGAAGCCGTAACGGAAATAATGAACGCCGCCAAAGTGCTTCAAGAAAACTTTGATTCCTGGGAGGCAATGGCACAAAATCATTTACTGGGCAGGAAATTCTGGGATAAAAATGCCGCCGGTACGGAGGCACTCAATGAAGCCGTAGACTGGCTTTTAACAAATGAATACAGCCCATGGATAATATATCAATGGGACTACCCTTTGGAATAATACTCCAAATTATTATCGTTTCGCATTGTACAAATCAAGCAAACGCCACAGTATTCTCAATTTCCGCCGGGTAAGATATAATTACAATAAACCGGGTGATAAAAATGGACGCCGAAATAACCCGCAGCGGCAACGACATCCTAATGAAATGCATGGCTGAAAGCTTCAAAGACAAAACCCTGGCCTTCTTTGGCCTCAAAACAGCCAAGATAGTGGGACTTTCACCCACCGCGCTGCCCGCCATAGAAGCCAGGGAAACCAGAACCGACACAATCTTCCTGCTGGAAGACCAAACACTGCTGCACCTGGAATTCCAGACCACCGTCAGCAAAGAAGACATCAGGCGCTTCCTGCTGTATGACGCCAGGCTGACCAACCGGGAAGAACAGGAACGGACCATCAGAACCGCCGTCATCTACTCGGGCGACATACAGCAGGCCCCCGAAACCCTGGACTGCGGCTCCATACACTACCGGGTAACCAACATCTACATGAAAGACTACGACGGCGACGCGGAATACCAAAAGCTGCGGCAACGGATCACCGCTGAAGCGCTGCTGGACGACGAAGAACTGCTGAAGCTGATCTTTTTGCCCCTGATGAAAAGCAGGGCCAAAATAGAAGAGCAGGCGGTTCAAACCCTGGAATTGGCCAGGCAACTGAAAGACGAAAAACAAAAAGTCTTTGCCATGTCCGGCATAATAGTAATCACCGACAAACATCTATCCGAAGCATACAAAAAACGTCTCCTGGAGGTGTTGAAAATGACCCAGATAGAACAGTGGATCAGGGAAGAAGGCAGGGAACAAGGCAGGGAAGAAGGTAAAATGGAAGCCGCCAAGGCAGCATTAAAGAAAGGACTGCCGGAAGAAATGGTGGCGGAGATTACCGGTTTGGATTCGGAAACCATAAAAAAACTCGGAAAAGAATTAAATTCTATAAAGCGGGAGAACAATTCCGCTTGCTGAATTATAATTCCGTCTCCGGCCTGGATAATCAAAGAGAGGACATGCTTTTCTATTAAAAATCAAATAATTAAGCGACCAAATTATTTTGACAATGATTCTCATTGTCTTTATTATTTTCTTAATAGACGCTCATGACGATTGAGGCACTCGTAAAAGTAAAATTGGTTTTCAGGTTTGTCGATATTTTTTGATTTATATAGACGATGCCGTCTATTCTCCTTTGTGTAAAGTGAGCAGATCGAAGAGCAAATCAAAGCCATCTATATAAAGAGAAAAAGGGGGGGGGTAAACATGGCGCTTTTTAACAAGCTTGATCAACCTGTATTCTTGAAAGAAGAAAGTGACGTAGCAGACTATATTTCTAGACTAAAATCCATTCGAAACATAGCAAAAGGAGCAATGAGAGAAATAATAGATAGGGAAATAAAAATTTTCTCTATTGGAGAATTCGGGGAGAACAATATTGCGTTTGAATTAAAAAACAGCGGCATGCCTATGTATATCTTACGGGATATTCATCTTGAATCTGGGAATTTGACTGCACAAATAGATTTCATAGTGGTAACTAGAAAAATAGCTTTTGTCATTGAGTGCAAGAATCTTATCGGTGACATCGAAATTGACAGTAGAGGGAACTTTATAAGAAACTACGAATTCAATGGGAAACGTATCCGAGAGGGGATATATTCCCCCATAACTCAGAATCAAAGACACCTGGAAGTTCTGAAGCAGATAGTGAAAAACGCCAAGACAAATTTTTTGATGAAAATGGTGGTTGATAGATTCTTTCATGATAGTTATAAATCTATTGTGGTTTTGGCTAATCCCAAAACGTTATTAAATGCTAAAAATGCAAAAAAAGAAATTAAAGAAAAGGTTATCCGTGCCGATCAACTGATTCAATATATAAAAGCCGTTTACAATCGGTCCAAGAACCCAGAAGATAGTGATGCAAATATGAAGGCCTGGGCTGAAAAATTGCTGAAATTACATAGGCCGAAACAATCAGATTGGGTAAGGAAATATGCAGAGATAAACAATAACCTGGATACAGGTAATCAAACAGATTTTGAAGAAAAACAGTATGCGACCAGGCAGATGAGTAAAAAAATAATTGATAAGGAATTACTGGCACAGAACCTAAAATCATTTAGATTAGAAAAATGCAGAGAAGAAAAAATCAAACCTTACTATATATTTAACGACAAGCAGTTGGTGGATCTCATTGAAAAGATGCCTGATTCCAAAGCATCTTTACTGAGGGTTTCTGGATTCGGAGAAGTGAAGGCGGAGAAATATGGGGAGAAAATTTTAGAGATATTGAACAATTGCAGATAAAATTACGGCAATGCCAATAGAAATTAGGGAACCAGGAGCTGCTGAAGACCGAGCCGGACAGCGCCGGCACGTCCGGTCAATGAAGCAAGGGAACGCGACCCGGTTTAAAGTCAAGCCCGAAGCGCAGGGCGGCAGCACTTGATTATGTCCGGAAAAAATCATCTGTTTTTACTGCATAATATCATCTTGAAACCATCTCCCGCCGGTTATATACTAAAAACAGGAATTGACTTAGGAGTACTTCCAAATGGAAAACAACCAGATCGATCATGACCGCCTGTTTAAAGAATTGCTGGAGACATTCTTTGCCGAATTTATGGAACTTTTCTTTCCGGAAGCCGCCCAATCCATTGACCTGAAGCAAATCAAATTTCTCCAGCAGGAGATATTTACCGACGTAACAGCCGGGGAAAAACACACCGTGGACATATTAGCGGAGACCCGTCTAAAAGATGAACCCGGCCTGATCCTGGTCCATGTTGAGCCCCAGGCATACGAGCAAAAGAAATTCAACGAGCGGATGTTTATCTACTTCAGCCGGCTATATGAAAAATACCGGCGCCGGATACTGCCCGTGGCGGTATTCAGCTATGACCGGGTACGGGATGAACCGGACAGTTTCGGGCTGGGGTTCCCCTTTCTGGCAGTCTTGGATTTCCGGTTTTACAAGCTGGAACTAAAGAAACTGCACTGGCGGGAATATATTCGCAGCGACAATCCGGTGGCCGCCGCCCTGTTAAGCAAAATGGGCTATCAGACGGAAGAAAGAATCAAAGTAAAGCTGGAATTCATGCGCATGCTGATCCGGATGCAACTTAATCTGGCCCGGATGGAACTGCTGACCGGCTTTTTCGAGACCTACCTGAAATTAGACCCGGCGGAAAAAGAACAGTTTAACCGTGAACTGGGTAAACTGGATTACAAGGAGGTTGACCAAATTATGCAGATAAGAACCAGTTGGCATGAGGAGGGCCGCGCCGAGGGTATTAAAGAAGGTGTAAAGGAAGGCATAAAAGAGGGCATTAAAGAAGGCGAAACTAAAAAAGCGCTGGAAACCGCCCGGGCCGCCTTGAAGAAAGGGCTGGCGGAAGATGTGATTGCTGAAATAACCGGTCTGAGTGCCGAAGACGTTAGAAAGCTGAAGGACCAGTTGAATTAAGGCCGGGGAGAAAACATTCTCATTCTCCAAAGACTGGCTTGAACGTGGATATAAATGGTATCGTAAGATCGTTTTAAAGGAGAACGCATGAAGGAATATATCAGAAAAACCAGGGAGGAACGGAAGGCGGAGATACGGGCCGCGGCGTTGGATGTTTTTTTGGCCAAGGGATATAAAAACACCACCATGGAGGATGTCATCAATGCCACCAGCCTCTCGAAGGGTGGGTTTTACCACTATTACAGCAGCACCAAGGAAATATTGATCGACATTATGAAGCTCAGCAACTACCGGTTCATAGAGGGCAGCGTCAAGCTGGAGAAAAAAACCTCCCGGCAGGAAATACGGGAGGTTTTAACCCAAAGCACGCTGGATAGAATCCTGGGTGAGAAGCCGGAAAGAAAGCTGTATTTAATGTTTGCGTATGAAATGATCTATGACCCGGATTTCGAAAAGATATATTTGCAATTGGAACAGGAATCATTCGCTTTATTTGAAAAGGCCATCCGGAAACAACTGCCGGATTTTGCCTTTGACAGCTTAAAGGCCAAAATACAATTTTTAAGCCGCTTGATTAACGCTGTTGTCCTGGCCCAAAAAATGTTTTCGGACAAGCAGGTATTTCAAAACAACCGGGACAAACTGGAAGAAATTTTTGACGCTCTCTACCGGGATATATTGGACGGGTAGGATGAAGAAATAACCGGCGAACCGGTTATTTCATTGCCCGCATGGCATTGAGGACCGCCAGCAGGGCCACGCCGACATCGGCGAATACCGCCTCCCACATTGAGGCCAGGCCAATGACGCCCAGCAGGAGCACCACCCCTTTGACCCCCAGGGCGAGGACTACATTTTGCATGACGATGGCCTTTGTCTTACGGGCCACAACAATCGCTTCGGCCAGTTTGGAAGGCTGGCCGGTCATCAGCACCACGTCTGCTGCTTCAATGGCCGCATCGGAAGCGACTCCGCCCATGGCTACCCCCACCCCGGCCCGGGCCAGGGAAGGGGCATCGTTAATGCCGTCGCCCACAAAAACAACCTTTTTCCCGGCCCCGCTCTGCTGTTCCAGTTCCTCAATCTTTTCCATCTTTTGCTGGGGAAGAAGCTCGGCGAAAATAAGGTCCAGGCCGAGTTTTTTGCCGATTGCTTCGGCCACGGATTTTTTGTCTCCCGTCAGCATGACAATTTTGCGCACGCCGAGGCTTCTGAGGCTCTTGATTGCCGGCGCCGCGTCTTCTTTGACTTCATCCGCCACGGCAATGCTGCCGGCATATTTCCCTCCCACGGCTATATATAACCGCATATCCGCGTCCCTGTCCTCCGGAAAATCTATGCCATGCTGCCGCATCATCGTTCCGTTGCCCATCAGTACTTCTCCGTCCGACAGTTTTACCCGCGTGCCCCGGCCGGGCAGTTCAGCAAAGCTGTGCACGTCATGCCCGTCTATTTTTCCGTCCCAGGCCCGGCGAATGGAAGCCGCGACGGGATGGGAGGAGTAGCTGGCCGCGGCGGCCCCGTAGCGCAGCAGTTCCCCCGCGCTGAAGCCGTTGGCCGGGTAGATGCCGTTTACGGTAAAGACCCCCCGGGTTAAGGTGCCCGTTTTGTCAAAGACCACCGTATCCACATGGCTCAGCGCTTCGAGATAGTTGCCGCCTTTAACCAGGATGCCTCTTTTGGACGCCCCGCCGATACCGCCGAAAAATCCCAGGGGGATGGAGATCACCAGGGCGCAGGGGCAGGAGATGACCAGAAAGACCAGCGCTCTGTAAGCCCAGGCGGAGAAAGCCTGTCCCGGTATCAATAACGGGGGCAGCACGGCCAGCAGGAACGCCGCCGCCACCACGGCGGGGGTATAGTAACCGGCAAAGCGGGTGATAAATCTTTCCGTATGCGCTTTGCGGGCAGCGGCGCCCTCCACCAGGGCGAGCACGCGGCTCACGGTGGACTGGCTGTACTCTTTGGTGACCTTGATGCTGACAAGCCCGGTTTTGTTGACTGAGCCCGAGAGGACTTCGTCCCCCGCCGCTATATCACGGGGCAGGGATTCGCCGGTCAGGGCGGAAAGGTCCAGGCTTGAATTGCCGTCCAGGACCGTACCGTCCAGGGGAACTCTCTCTCCGGGCCGGACTATGATCATGGCCCCGGTTTTAACCAGTTCGGGAGCTACTTTTTTTGTCTGCCCGTTTTCCTGGAGCCAGGCGTAATCGGGGCGGATGTCCATCAGCTGTTCAATGGACCTGCGGGAGCGGTTTACGGCATGCCCCTGGAGCAGTTCGCCCGCCTGGTAGAAAACCATCACCGCCACTCCCTCGGGGTACTCGCCAATGGCAAAGGCCCCCAGGGTGGCCAGAGACATGAGGAAATTTTCATCAAAAACCTTGCCCCTGATGATATTTTGGGCTGCTTTGAGCAGGACGCCGCCGCCAAAAATGAGGTAGGCGGCGGCAAAAACGGCCGGTTCCATAAGTCCGCGCAGCGGCAGGAGCAGGCCGGCCGCAAAAATAAGAGCACCGCCAGCGTAAAGGGCAAGCCTGGCCGGCTGCAGGAGCTCTTTAGGGGTTAACGCGGTGCTGCAGCCGCAGCCGTCCTCGGTTGCACAACAGGTGCCGCCGGTATGCTGGTGGTGCTCCGTCACGGGAGTTAAAGCCTGTCCGCAGCCGCAGCTGTTAGCGGTTGAACAACAAGCGCCGCCTTCGTGGTGATGATGCTCCGCCGCGGGAATTAAAGCTTTGCCGCAACCGTAGCCGTCTTCGGTTGAACAATGATGACCCACTGTTTGATGCTCCTTCCAGTTCCCCGGTTTACTCGTTGATATGGTTTAAGCCCTGGTTGAATATCTCTTCAATATGCTTGTCGTCCAGGGAGTAAAAAATAATTTTGCCTGCCCGGCGGCGTTTAACCAGCCGGGCCTGTTTTAAAACGCGAAGCTGGTGGGATATCGCCGACTGGGTCATATTTAAAAGATAGGCGATATCGCAGACGCACATTTCCTCTTCAAACAAGGCGCAGATGATTTTGATCCGGGTGGAATCGCCGAAGACCTTGAATAATTCAGCCAGATCATAAAGTGTTTCCTCGGCTGGCATTTTTTGCCGCACCCGGCCGACAATCTCGTCATGGATAACGTTGCAGTCACACAGCATTTTTTCTTCTTTTTTTGCGCGCACAGTTTCACCACCAAAATTTAATCACATGAATATATGAAGAGTTGTTCAAGTATATAATAATTCCACCATTTTGGATTGTCAATAGGGGATTGCTTAAACTATTCGCCCAACCCGGTTAGATGCTTTTTTTCGGGTATCTGCGCCTACGGCTTTTCTTGGGAGCGCTCCGGTGCGCCTTTCCGCGCGATGATATAGACGGCCAGTGCCGTAGCGCCAACCAGCCCCGCGATGTAGGGGGCGGTCAGGTAGTCCCCGGGCACCGACGTGTACAGGCCGATATACCCGAAAGCGATAAAGAGCATGGCGGATATCCATTTAACAACTTGCTCGGGCATTTTTTTGCCCGCCACCACGCCGACGTATATGCCGAGGGCGTCGGCAATGAGCATTCCCACGGTGGTTCCCATTAATACAGCCAGGGGGGCATTATATTTCGCCGCCAGGGCAATGGTGGCAAACTGGGTCTTGTCCCCCATTTCCGCAAAGAAGAATGCGATGCTTACGGTTAACACAGGACCCCAAAGGGATTTGCGCTGTTCTTCCCCTTGCAGGCTGTCTCCCCGGATGGTCCATAAACCAAACAAAATGAAGGAACCCGAGGTAATGATCTGAATTACGCCCAGATTAAGGCTCGTGCCCAGATAGTTGCCCAATGCCACTGCCAGAGCGTGATTCAGCACAGTGGCTAAAAACACTCCCATCAATACGGATTTGGCTGAAAACCGCGCGGCCATGGCCATGGCCAGCAGCTGGGTTTTATCTCCCATTTCCGCCAGCACCACCATTAAAACCGCACCCAGAAACACCAGCATAATCCTACCCCCTTAAGCAAAATAAAGCGAGACTTTCAACATAACCGGAAAAAAGGTTATGTTAAAAGTCTCGCTGATTGGCATGTTTACGCCAACGGTGAAGCCAGGCCTTTGGCCAGTATGTTGACTTCACCTGCAGCCAGCTACTCCCTTTTAACAAAAAAAGCTGGATTTTCAAGGTTTTTATAATTTTATTCAATAACGGAGGGCAAGTCAAGCAATACTTTTGGCCTGCCGAGCATCGTCCGGTTAATTAAACTTCCATATTCTTACTTGACTAATCAGCTAGGATTACCTATATTAATGATAATGATAATCATTCTCAATAAATACCGTTTTGTACGCTGCCTTTAAAGGCAGCGGGTTTTTGCCGTGCCTTTGGCGAAGAGAGAGGAGTGGATAATTATTTATGCGCAGCATCAAGACTAAATTGGCAGTTATAATTGGCGCTTTTTCCGTAGTGATTATAAGCATGATTTCCTACTTCAACTGCAATGCGGCAGCCGGCATTCTAATGGAGCAAATACAATCCGAGGCTGCCGCCAGCGCTGAAAAGAATGCCCAGGTAATTGATGCCTGGCTGCTGGGCGTGCAAAAGGAAATTGAGGTTTTGGCCCAATTGGATGCGGTACAGAGCCTTGAACCGGAGCAATACATGCCCGTGACCGGACGTATGGTTGAGAAAAATAAAGATTACGAGGCCATTTATGTGGTTGACGGCAGCGGTAGCGGCTTTACAACCGCCGGCGACACCGTTAATATTGCTGAAAGATCCTACTTTATAGAAGCAATGGCCACCGGCAAATCCGTTATTTCCGATCCTGTCCCGAGCCGTACCGGCGGCGGGCAGGTTATACCCGTCGGGACTCCCGTTTATAAAGAAGGAAACGCAGTTGGTTTTGTAGGCGCCGCCGTCAAACTTGACCACCTGCAGGCATTGGTTGAAAATATGCACCTTAACGGCTGCGGCTACGGCGCCATTCAAAACGATGATTTGACCACCATTGCCCACCCGGATAAAAAGTGGCTGGGGAATAAAGATATCGTTACTGCCGGCGATGAACGCTTAACCGATATTTTCAGGCGCATGAGCCGGTGCGAGCAAGGCTGCGCCGAATACTCCTACGAGGGCGTCAGTAAAACCATGGCCTTCGCTCCCATAGAAACCACCGGCTGGTCCCTGGCCCAAACCGCCGACATGGCTGATGTCATGGCGCCGTTAACCGGCATGCGTACCGCCAATTTAACCATCACCGCGGTGGGTTTGCTGGTGATGATTATTGTCGCCGTGTTCTTCGCCGGTACAGTGGCCAGACCCCTGGTGGAGCTGAGCCGGGTCGCCGGTTTGGTTGCTGAGGGGGATTTGACACAAAAAGTGGCGGTTAAGGGTCAAGACGAAATCGGCAGGCTGGCCATCGCTTTCAATGAAATGATTATTCATCTTAAAGACATGACCCTGGCCCTTAGAGAAAAAGCCGCCGGTCTGGCTTCATCCGCCCAGCAGCTGTCGGCCGGCTCTGAAGAGGCCTCGGCCGGGGCTGCCGAAACAACCGCGACGATGACCGAAATATCCTCCACGGTTGAACAGGCGGCGCAAAACGTCGGCCTAATCCGGGCCACCGCCGAAATTACCGCGGCAGAAGCGGAAACAGGCCGCACAGGCGTCCGGAGGGTCACCGGGCAGATGCACAATATCGACGAGGCCGTGCGAAACGTCGTCCGGGCCCTGAACAGCTTTAGCGCCGCCGCTGAAAGAATCGGCGTGATTGTGCAGACCATTACCGAGATAGCCGACCAGACCAATCTGTTGGCTTTAAACGCGGCCATTGAAGCGGCCCGTGTTGGTGAGCACGGCCGCGGTTTCACCGTTGTGGCCGAGGAAGTGCGGAAACTGGCCGAAGGCTCGGCCCAGGCCGCCCGGGAGATCCGGCAGCTCATCGCCGGTGTGCAGGCCGAGGCCAAGCAAACCTTTGCGGCTATGGAGCAGGGCGCGGAAGAGGTCCAACGGGGGGTTGCCGTAGTTGAGGAAGTGGGCCGGGTATTTACGGGTATTGTTAATCAAGTCGAAGGATTGGCCGGACAGATAGACGAAATTGTTTCCGGCACCGGGCAAATATCCGCCGCTGTCCAGAATGTTGCCGGCTCCACTGAAGAAGTAACGGCCGCCATGGAAGAGGTGGCCTCTTCCGCCGACATACTGAATCAAATGGCCGGTGAGTTGCGGCAGATGACGGTTCGATTCAAGGTATAAACAGATTTTACTTGACTAATAAGCGATGGACATATATTATAAAAATGAGAATGATTATTATTATCATTATGTTGTTGTCATTACAGGTTGAATTGAAAGGGTAATGATGATGATGGAAAACGCGGTTCTGCAAAAATATCAGGTATTTAATCCGGGCAACAGGAATTGCCCGGTGTGCGCCGCCCTGAACAATATTTACAGGGCGGACGTCCTGCAAAAAGAAATGGTCATCACCGGGGAAAAAGGCCAGGGTTATTTTAAAAGGGTGATCCTCAAACCTTCAATGGAAGTGTTTATATCCGATGTGACGTTCAATGAAAGTCTGACGATGCAAGAAGAATCGGGTAATCCCCAGTATTGCCTTGCTTTTTGCTTGGGTGAGAGATTCCGGTGGCGAGTGGAGGGAAGTAAAAAGGAACACGAGATAGAATGCGGGGAAAGCTATATTTTTTGCGGCAGCCAGGGCGACAGTGTTTGCCGTTATAATCCGGGACAGCGGTTTTACGGGCTTTCCATTCACCTGGACCGGGAAATAATCATCAATATTGCGCGTCAGATGGAAAAAGAAGGTTTCCGGTCCGGACTGGCTTATGGAAACGGCGTTTTTTACAAGCGCAGGTTCTCGCCGGCGGTCAAGCTTATTTTAAACGATATTGTTAATTGCCCCTACCGGGATCAGGTCAAAAGGATTTATCTGGAAGGGAAAATACTGGAACTCATTGCCATTTATATGAATGAATTAATGCAGGAAAAAGAATCGCATTGTTCTCCGGTGGAACTTTCTCAGGCTGATACCGAGTCGCTCCGGCAGGCCAGAAGGATTCTGGACGAGAATATTGCGGCGCCGCCGACGATAGGGAAGCTTGCCCGGCTGGTCTATCTCAATGAGTATAAGTTAAAAACGGGCTTTAAGAAAATGTTCGGTATGCCCGTTCACGCCTATATCATTGATCAGAGGCTGGAAATGGCCCGGTCTTTAATGGAGGAGCAAAGGCTGAAGGTGACTGAAGCGGTCCTGCTGGTGGGCTATAGCGACGCCAGCCACTTTGCGGAGAAATTCAGGAAGAAATATGGCGTGAATCCGTCCAAATACATCAAAAATACGTAATGGGTTTAGCAGAACACAAGGAACACAGGGGGACGGTTCTTTTGTGC
>JAEXOR010000029.1 GCA_023439185.1 Bacillota bacterium
GTTTCTCTTTACTCTGTTTAGTTTTCAAAGACCGGGTGTTGCCGTTTTTTGCCGCCTTGTTTCCAGCGGCGTTTTTCATTGTATCATGGCTCCGGGGCACTGTCAAGTGCCGCTTTTTGACTGCCGCGCTCGTCTTGCGAGGCCGACGCCTTTTATATTATCACTTCCGGCGACCGCACTCAACCCTTATTTTTTTCCAGCCGGGCCAAATTTGCAAACTCGCCCGCGACAGCTTTGTTAATATAGCATATTTAGCATCCCTGTGTCAATTATAAATTATTCTTAACCCGCCATTTTTTATGCAAGGTTTTTTGTTTTTGAATTGTTCTTTACCTTAAACCGCCGCTGCCAAGGATTCCGCTGGGCAGGTTGATTACCGCGTCGGGGACATCACCCACAACAATGCTTTCCGCCACCGGCACCTTGGTGACTACTTCCACTTCACCGCTATGCAGGGGTATAACCACCCGAACCATGGTTTTAAAGTCCAGGTAGATCTTATGCCTGGTCTGGTTTATCCCCGCCTGTTCAAAGCTATCCATAACATTCACATTAACGACTCCCATGGGGTAAATGCGAATGCTAATCCGGGGGCCCAGATCGGCAAAGATCCGGCTGCCCATAATCTGGCCCAAGGGAACAAGGACCGTCTCCCTTTCCAGCGAGCGCAGCCTTTGCTGCACATCCAGGGTGATATCCGCCGCCAGCTTGTTAATGCGTATCGTGTTGGCCTGCATTAAGGCCACCCGGCCGTTATAATCGCGGTGTACGGTAATGAAATCCTGGTACCCGATGTTATTGCGGGAAACCTCCTGCTGCACTGTTTGATTGATCGCTTCGACGGCCATCCTGGTAACCTGAACATCAGCCACTGCCAATAACGTGGGGCGAACCCGCAACTCGAAAAGCAGATAAACCCCGCAAAGCATTGTCAGCACCAGCAACAGGGCCAACCGCCTGCGATAGGGCCTTCTTCTCCTAAACACCAGCTCCACCCCCGGCCCGTTTTAATCATTTTCTATCATTATATGGGGTGAACTGATATACAATGAAAAAAGCGCGCTAATGTGAGCTTATTAACGCGCCGGACTTAACAAGGATAAAACTGTCTATTTTATCTGCAGGAACTTCCGTTTACCAGCTTTAATCACCATTCCCGGTTTGGGAGTCAGCTTCTGTTCAGCGTCGTCAAACCTTTCACCATCCACCTTTACCGCACCTTGTGAAATAAGTCGCCTAGCCTCACTGGTGCTGGCACACAAACCGGCCTGCTGCATCAGTTTCGGCAGCCACACCGTTCCGTTCTCCAGCATGTCGGAGGGGACGGCAAAGACAGGCATATCCCCGGGCAGATCGTGCTGCTGGAAAACCCGTTTAAATTCTTCTTCGGCCCGCGCCGCCGACTCCCGGTCATGGTAAAATGACACTATCTCCCGGGCCAGCCGCATTTTCACGTCCCTGGGGTGCAGCACACCGGTTTTTACTCCCTCGGCAATTTGTTTCACTTCTTCCAGCGGTACAGACGTAAGCAGCTCATAATACCGGACCATCAACTGGTCGGGTATGCTCATGGTTTTGCCGTACATTTCTCCGGCTTTTTCATCAATACCTATGTAGTTGCCCAGGCTTTTGCTCATCTTCTGCACACCGTCGGTGCCTTCAATGATCGGCATCATCAGGGCCACTTGCGGCTCCTGGCCGTATTCCCGCTGCAAAGTGCGGCCCATCAGCAGATTAAACTTCTGGTCGGTACCGCCCAGCTCAACATCGGCCCGCAGAGCCACCGAATCAAACCCCTGCATCAAGGGATAGAAAAATTCATGTACGCTAATCGGCAGGCCTTCCTTAAACCGTTTGGCGAAATCGTCGCGTTCCAGCATCCTGGCCACGGTATATTTGGCGGCCAATTCAATCACCTGCGCAAAATTCAGCGGTGAAAGCCATTTACTGTTAAAGGTAAGGGTTGTCCTGGCCGGATCTAGAACTTTAAAAATTTGTCTTTCATAAGTTTTGGCGTTTTCCAGTACCTGTTCTTCGGTAAGCTGTTTCCTGGTTTCCGATTTGCCGGTGGGATCTCCGATGCGGGCGGTGAAATCGCCTAAAATAATGGTGGTCCGGTGGCCCAATTCTTGAAACTGCCTGATTTTTTGCAGCACGACGGTATGCCCCAAATGAATATCGGGAGCAGTGGGGTCAAGGCCCAGCTTGATATGCAAAGGCTCTCCGGTCTTCACCGAGCGTTCCAGCTTGGCAACCAGTTCTTCCTCCGGCACTATTTCAACTACGCCCCGTTTTATAATTTCCATTTGTTGATTTACAGAAAGCACTATTAGGACTCCTTTCAATAACCTTAGTTTTAAATTATACCAATAACGGTTTTGGGTTACAAGATACGTTCCGGACAGATATGTCCGGCATACCAATTTCTTGCATACCAATTTCTGTGCTAATACTTTTCAACCGGTTATGGTATAATTCTTTTGATTGCCCCGGCCCGATTTCCCAAGGGAGGGATTAAAATGCCGCGGAGATCCAAAGACGATAACGGCCCCCCAAAGCGCCGGAGAAAAAGGCTTAATCCGGTAAGACTGCTTATTTTCATCGCCATTTTGGTCATGTTGACCGGCGCCGGCGCCGCCATGGGCCTGGTGGCAGTCAGCGTTAAAGATCTGCCGCCGCTGGATGACGCTAAGCTTGTCCCGGCCACGGCAACCCGGATTTATGACCAGGACGGAAATCTGGTTACCCAGATCGGCCTGGAAAACCGGGTCGAGGTATCCGTCAGCACTTTGCCTGAACATGTCAAAGACGCCTTTTTGGCGGCCGAGGACCATCTTTTTTACGATCACCATGGAATCAGGATCTCGGCCATTTTACGCGCCGCTTTCAACGACGCGCTTCATCTTGCAGGTATTGACCGCGTCTTTTCGGGCGGCAGTACAATTACTCAGCAGTTGGTAAAACTTTCCTTCCTGACGCCGGAAAAGTCTCTGAAGAGAAAAATTCAAGAGGCTTTATTATCGTTTCAATTAGAAAGAAGATATTCCAAAGACGAGATTCTGGGGATGTACCTGAACCGGATCTATCTGGGAGAAGGAGCCTACGGCGTTCAGGCTGCCGCCCGGGTGTATTTCGGTAAGGACGCCGGAGAATTGACCGTTAATGAATCGGCAGTCCTGGCCGGAATAAACAACTCTCCCAACAACTATTCCCCTTACGTGAACATGGAAGCGGCCATGACCCGCCGCAACCAGGTGCTGTACGACATGCGGACTTACGGATTTATTGAAGAGACCATTTACCAGCAGGCTAAAGCTGAACCGATACAACTCAGTCAAAGCGAAAACGCGCCGTCCAAATATCCGTACCCTTACTTTGTTGATTATATTACCGACCGGCTGCTGGCCACCTTCGGCGAAGATGCGGTTTTCAAAGGCGGTTTAAAAGTTTATACCACGATGGACCCCAAAATTCAGGGTTATGTTGAAGCTGCCCTGGCCAAGCCGGAAAACTTCCCGGCTTCCAATAAAAACGAAGCGGGACTGTTACAGCCCCAGGGCGCCATGGTGGTACTTAATCCACGGGACGGTGGCATCAAGGCGCTGGTTGGCGGCCGGGAACACACCCAGATGCGGGCGTTGAACCGGGCCACCATGTCGCCCCGTCAGCCCGGCTCGTCAATCAAGCCCATTCTTGCTTACGGGCCGGCCGTAGAATTTAAAGGCATGGGGCCGGCCAGCATCATTGACGACGCACCGGTGAAGTACCCGGCATACGGTAATTACGAGCCCAAAAACGATAGCGGCAGTTTTAGGGGCCTGATCACCATGCGTGCCGCGCTGACCAGTTCGGTTAACATCGCCGCGGTTAAACTGCTGATGGATCAGGTTACCATGCCGGAGGCAATCAAATTCGCCAGCCGGATGGATTTAAACTTTCAGGCTTTGGGTCCGGCCATGGCGCTGGGCAGCCAGGAGGTGACCCCGCTGCAACTGGCGGCGGCCTACGCCGCTTTTGCCAACCAGGGGACCTTCAACTCCCCTTACGCCATAGTAAAGGTAGAAGACCGTGCGGGCAACACCATTTATGAAGCTAATCCATCTCCCCGGCGGGCCATGAAGGAGACTACGGCTTATTTGATGACCAGCATGCTGCAATCGGTGGTCCAATCCGGTACCGGCACCGGCGCCAGTCTGGCCGGCCGCCCAGCGGCGGGTAAAACCGGCACCACGGATGAGGGTAAGGATATCTGGTTTGCCGGGTATACCCGGGACCTGGTAGGAGTGGTATGGATTGGCTATGACCAACCCACCAGGATGTCCCGCAGCTACGGGGGCACTTTCCCCGCTAAAATCTGGCGGGAGGTAATGACCCAGGCGCATAAGGATCTGCCGGTCGAAAATTTCGTACGCCCGGCCGGTATCGTTTCCGCCACGGTGGACAGCAAATCCGGCCTGTTGCCGGGACCAAACACCCCGCCCGAGCATCTGGTGACCGATTTGTTTGCCGCCGGTACCGTGCCGACCGCAACGGACAATGTGCATGTTCTGGCGGAGGTTTGCGCCACAACAGGCCAGTTGCCGAGTGAATACTGCCCGGATCGGATTACCCGGGTCATGCTTAAACTCCCCTACTCCGTACCGAAAAATGTGGCCGATTTTGACCAACGGCTGCCAACTGAAGTTTGCACAGTACACAATGCCGACTCCGTATTGTTCCCTGTACCGGGTGAAAACGGGTTCCCCTGGCCGGATCCGGATTACATTCCCGACGGGCAGGAGGAGAATGTTACCGGACCAAACTGGAATGAGAATCGAGGCAATGAAAATCGCTGGTAGGGCGGCATAACCGCCCTACTTTTATTTTAAGGAACTTTTTCCGATCCATAACGTCTATCCCAATAAATCAAAATTTAGCATTGAAGGTGGTTTAAATTTGAAAAAGCTATTTTTGGTACTGGCAGTCATTCTGCTGCTCATTTCCGGATGCGCAAATAAGGAACCAAAATCTCCATATAACGCTGAGATAACCGAAACCAAGGCGCCAAAGTACTTTATTTCCCAGGCAGCCATGCCGGATGGTTCTCTGTTTGGCCTGGCCGGCACCACAATGACCATTTGGAATCCGAAAGATGATGAAACTAAAACCATCGGCGACGCCTGGTCCGCGGTGCTTTCACCGGACGCCGCGAAAGTAGCCTTTATCAATGACCAGGGTTTGCAGATTATGGACTTAGCCAGCGGTTCTGTAACTCCCGTGGACCAAAACCCGGCAGCAGGTGATGCATCCCTGGAGTCCGGATTATGGTCACCGGATGCGGATCAGTTTATATACATGTTCGTAAAGGAATGGTCGTCTGATTATTTCATTTACAATACGCAGACCGGAGAAAAGAAAGAATACGCCTTCGGCAATGTTCCCAATTTCCTTTCCACTCCGGTTGACTGGAATGAAAACGGCCTGCTTTTTACCATGTATGCCAATAAGTCAAAGGCCGAGGAACAGGAATACAGGGAAAACGGGTACCGCTCCAACCTGATGCTGGCAGACGACAATGGCCAATGTACGCCGTTAACCGACACAGATGATGGCTATTATGTTATATACTGCGACACAACAAGCGACAACCGGACCTCACTGGTGGTGATATATGACGAAAATATAATAACTTCCACCGGTCTGCTTAACCTTGAAGATAAGAAAATAAGTATTCTTCCTGTGGGAGAGAACACAGTGGAAGGCAGCATCAGTCCTGACGGTAAATTCGCTGTGCTTGTCAAGACACCCCAAAACGGTCACTTTAGCGCCCAGATATACGATCTCGAAAACAATGTGGGCATTACGGAAAAAGAACTTATCGGTTACGAACCGCCCCGGCACTTTATTTGGAGTGACGATGGACGAACTGTTTCCTTCGGACTGAAGGGCGAAGATGGAGACGGAGTTCTTTACACTGTAGACATTAAGTAACAGACCATCATAATCAAGTTAATTCGGCAACCGTAACCCCGCTTCCCCCTTCTCCCTGTTCACCCAACCGGTAAAAGCCGACCCGGGGATGCTCCTTTAACAGTTGCTGCACGGCGGAACGGAGCGCCCCGGTTCCTTTACCATGCACCAGGTACACCACCGGCAGACCAGCCAGTACCGCGTCGTCCAAATATTTCTCCACCTCTTCCAGCGCGTCCTCCACCCGCGCGCCCCTTAGGTCCAGCCGGGTGGAAACATCCCGGGCCTTTTGCCGGACCAGTTTTCCGGCGCCGGCGCCGCTTTCCTGTCGCCGGACTTTTTTACCGGCGGGTTCACGCAGCTCGGTCAGGTTGATGGTCATCCTGATCATGCCCACCTGAACCTGCACGCTACCGTCCCGGTCCGGCGCCTCCAAAACCGTCCCCTGCTGCCCGTAACGGGGGATGAAAACCTCGTCCCCGGGCCGTACCGTTTCAAGGGGCCGGGTGTCCGCCGGCGGCGCGTTATCCGGCGCTTTCTGGTCCAGTTCAGCTTGCAGCTTTTTAAGCTGCCGCCTGGCGTTATCGACACCGGCGTGTTTAACCCGGGACGATTCCTCTTTCAGCGCCGCTTTAAACTCCTCAACAAGAAAATCGGTTTCGTGCCTGGTCCTGCGTACCAATTCCCTGGATTCCGCCACCGCCCTGGAGATAACCTCGTCCCGGCGGGTGCGTATTTTATCCGCCATTAATTGATATTCCCGCCTGTATTCCTCGGCTTCCCGGCGCAGCTTTTCGGCTTCCTCCCTCTCCCGTTCCGCCTGCACCCGGGCCTTTTCCAGATCACGCATCAGGTCGGCCACATCCCGCTGCTCCGCCGTCAAGTAAGCCCTAGCCTGCCGCACCACCGGTTCATTCAGCCCGAGGCGCAGGGCAATTTCAAAGGCGTTGCTCTGACCGGGCCGGCCGATTAGCAGCTTATAGGTCGGCCTTAATGTTTCCGGATCAAACTCCACGCTGGCGTTTTCCACCCGGTCGCCGGCAAAAGCGTAATTTTTCAACTCCCCGTAATGGGTGGTGGCCACCGTGGCGGCGCCCAGTTCACTGAGCCGGTCCAGTATGGCCTGGGCCAGCGCCGCGCCTTCATCGGGGTCGGTTCCCGCCCCCAATTCATCCAGCAGCACCAGGCTGCCGGATTCCGCCCGGGACAAAATATCCACAATGTTGGACATATGCGACGAAAAGGTGCTTAAAGACTGTTCAATGCTCTGCTCATCGCCGATATCCACAAAAACATCCTTATACATTCCGACGGTGGTGCCTTCACCGGCAGGCAAATGCAGCCCGGCGTGGGCCATCGCCACCATCAGTCCCACCGTTTTAAGCGCCACCGTTTTGCCGCCGGTATTGGGACCGGTGACCACCAGCATGTCGAAGCTCTCACCCAGGTTAACGCTGATCGGTACCGCCTGGCCCGGCAGCAGCGGGTGCCTGGCTTTTCGAATATCCAGTTTGGCTTCGGGCGCCACGTTCGGAGCCAGGGCGTCCAGGCTTTCGCTAAAACGGGAGCAAGCCATGATGAAATCCAAAAGGCCCAGAATTTGCAGCGCATATAACAGGTCTTCGGCTATATTGCCGACCGCGGCCGACAACTCCTGTAGTATCCTGGCCACTTCCTGTTTTTCCTCCGCCAGCAGGGTGCGCACTTCGTTATTGGCCTCCACCACCGGCATGGGCTCAATAAACAAGGTTGCACCGCTGGCCGACTGGTCGTGCACGATACCGGGCACCTGGGACCGGTACTCCTGCTTCACGGGCACCACGTAACGGCCCTCCCGCATGGTGACGATGGGGTCCTGCAGGTACTTTTGCCAGGCCGTTGATTTAATAATGGAGTCCAGCTTTTCTTTGACCCGCTGCTGGGTCGAAACAATCTTCCTTCTCAGGCTGAAAAGCTTTTCCGAAGCCCGGTCGGATATTTCCCCGCCCGGCAATATGGCGCCGCTTATTTTCTTCTCCGCGGTCCGGAAATCGCCCAGTCCCAATGCGATTTCGCTCAACCGGACATATTGTTCACGCCGCTCACGGAAAAAAGATGCGATTTGCCTTGCGGCAGCCAGCGTTTGCAGCACATGCCACAACTCCAAAGGCTCCAATACGCCGCCCCTGGCGCAGCGCCGGGCCTGCTCCCGTACGTCGTTCCATCCGTCCAGCCGGGCGCCCGGCTCCAATCTAAGCACATCCCGGCCCTCGGTAACCTGGGCCAGCGCGTCGGCAATATCATCAATGTCCCCCAGGGGGGCCAGGTTCAACGCCATCTCACGACCGGGCCCGGAGGCGGCATATTCCGCCAGCCGTTCCTTAACCCGGTCAAATTCAAGTCTTTTTAAATGCCGCTCATCCATTGCAAGTCTCCCTTAGTCTGTTACGCCGCGATAGTGATGGCCCCGGGTATAGCCGGGACCCCCGGCGGTCAATTCGCGCACAGCCGTTTCCAGGTCGGGCAGGCGGTCCGGCTGATCCCGCAGCCTGTCCAGTACATGCCGGTAGGACCGTACCGTTTTAGCCACGTATTTTGCGTCGTCCCGGCGGGCCTCGATACGGACGGACGCCAGACCCGACCCGGCCAGATAGGGCAGCGTATCCAACAGGCACAGTTCCCGGGAATTAAACACATGCATCAGGCAACGCTTGTCGGTCTCCACGGGGAAAAGCACCTCCTTGCGGTCCAGCAGACCGTAAGAACCGCCGCGACAGGGCGCCGTGCACTTCTTTTCTTCACTTCTGCCGCCCAGCAGGCTCCCCAAGGCACAATAACGCGACACCATCAGGGGCAGATAACCGTGCACCATCAGCTCGGTTTCCGGGATTGCCGCAGCGGCCAGTTCCCGCACCTGTTCCCCGTTCAGCTCGGGTGACAGGGTTACCCTGAACAAGCCCTGTTCCTGAAGAAAGAGAGCCGCCTGGCGGTTGAATACGTTAAATGAGAAATCCGCTGCCAGCGGCAGGTCCGTGCTCTCCCGCAGCACGGGCAGCAGACCGTACCCGGCCGCCATTATTGCGTCAGGCTCCAGCTCCAGCACCGCAACCAGCTCTTCCCTGTACCGCTGCAGCTCCAAATCATGCAGGATCCGGGGTGTCACCGGAATAAACGCAACCCCTGCTTTCCGGCAAAGCTTCCGCGCTCCGGAGACATCCGCCCGGGACGGCTTGCCCCGGCTGCGAAAGCTCTCACCGGTATAATAAATGATTTCGGCTCCATTTTCCACCGCCGCCCGGATCGACTGCGGGTCGCTCACCGCCGCCGCCAGCCTGGGAAAACGCCCGTGTACAGCAGCATCCCTTTCCGCCAGGGCCAGGGCAAGCCTTGGTTCCACTCTGGCCGCGGCCAAAGGCTCCGGCCGCCGTTCTTTGATCCTTTCCCGGGCCACCATTTCCACCAGCCGCCGGCGCGCGTCATTTATTTCACTGGCCGGCACCATCACCCGGCCTTCAATATCACATTCTAAATTACCCAACACAAAGGGCGTGTTACCCAGCCGGCCGAGCTGCCCGACCAGGAATTCAGCCGTCAGGGGGCGTTTCTGAGCCGGCTCGCCCGCCAGGGTGGTTTGGGCGGTCACCTTGACCCCCTCACGGTCATCGGCCTCCAGCAGCAGCGGCTCCCCGACCCTCGCCCGGACCCGCATATCCAGCGGTATCTGCAGTTTTTCCCGGCTGGAGGCGTAAGTCTGCAAAGCCCGGTTCATTAATCCGGCGTCATGGGTCTTAAAAATTCGGTCACCGGGCCGGACATGCCCCTGGATTTCAATTTCCGCCACCGTTCCGGCAGCCGCGGATTCCACTTTGCCGCCCTTTACCCACAGCCCGTGCACCTCCAGGCCCACCCGGCCGCCTTTGGTAACCCACACCTCAATACCGTCACCAACCGCCAGCGGCGCCCCGAGCTCTATTTCCGCCCGCCCGGATTGCCGGTTGTAGCTTCGCACGCGGCCCAGCGGCACGCCCCGGTTGTTCGGCCGCTGATAGCTCATTAAATCCCGGCCGGGGTGGTCAAAAAAGTAACCGGTGGAAAAACCCCGGTTGAATATCTGGGCCAGGTCCACGGACTCTGCATCGGTAACCTGGGAGTTTCCGCCGGCTGAGGCCCGGTCAATCAGTTCCCGGTAAATTCCCACCACCGTGGCCACATATTCCGGCCTGCGCATGCGTCCCTCAATTTTAAAAGAGTCAATTCCGGCCGCCATCAGGCGCGGTATATGCTCGCTGAGGTTCAGATCCCTGGGACTGAGCAAATACTCGCCCCACCGGTCGGCACCGGTCACCGGCCGCCCGTTTTGGTCCGCCAGACGATATTCCAGGCGGCAGGGTTGGGCACAGCGCCCCCGGTTGCCGCTCCGGCCGCCAATCATGCTGGACATCAGGCACTGGCCGGAATAACATACGCACAGCGCCCCGTGGACAAAGGTTTCCAATTGTACCCCGGCGCGCTCCCTGATATATTGCACTGAATCCAGGTCCATTTCCCGGGCCAGTACCACCCGCTTTAACCCCGCGTCACGCAAAAACTCCACCCCGGGCAGGTTATGCGCGGTCATCTGGGTACTGGCGTGCAGCTCCAATTCCGGCACCACCAGCCGGGCCAGCCTGATCAGGCCCCAATCCTGCACAATAGCGGCATCGGCGCCGGCATTATAAATGGTATGCAGAAAACGAACCGCCTCCCTAAGTTCGGAGTCGGCCAGCAGAATGTTAACCGTAACATAGACCTTTACGCCCCGCATATGGGCGTATTCAATCACTTCGGCCAGTTCTTTGCTCTCAAAATTTTCGGCCCCCCGGCGGGCGTTAAACTGACGGCCGCCCAGGTATACGGCATCGGCGCCGTTTTGTACCGCCGCCACCAGCGCGTCCTTCCCGCCGGCCGGGGCCAATAGTTCCGGCTTTTTCATCATCGTTTGTGCCGGATGATTCCCGCGCAGGGAACTATTTCCACACCCTGCTGCTCTATACCGTCCAAAAGCAGGTTCATACCCAGCGAATCACTGGCCATATGCCCGGCAATAATCACGTTGACATGGTTTTTTTCGGCTTCCTTGCGGTGTTTTTCGCTTATGTGCATCACCAGCAGGGTACCCACTCCCGCCTGGGCTAATTTTGCGTAGGCATCCTGGGAACCGCTGGTGCCGCCGGTCATATCCACCAGCACTTTACCGGTCCGGCGCTCCTTGCCGCCCACCACAATGCTGGGACCGACGTTGTGGCGGACGGCCTCGGCATATTCGGGAATGGACTTTAGCAGCTTGACAATGTCCTGCAGGGTCTTTGGTTTTTCCCGGTCCATGAGCTCCTGTAAAAAGGTGGCCACCTGGTTGTCGGCCACGGTATGGGCGCTCATGACGGGAATACCGATAATTTTGGCGGCATCCACCGCCCGGTTGTGGTTGATGGGCATAAGCCCGCGCTTGACCTCGCTAATCCGGGAAGCCATCATGCCTTCGGCGATGTTGATGGGCACACCGTACCGGGCCAGGATATCCTCCTGCAGGTGCATTACGTCATGCAGACCGGCCAGCGCCTTTCCCTCCGGGTGGTGCGACATGATCAGATCCACCGGTTTCCCCTTTTCCCCCAGCCGGTCCGCCAGCAGCACCTCGCCCACTTCAATGTCCACGCCCACCAGGATCCGGCGCACCTCCGCCTCGGGGTCGCCATACAAAACCCTGGTGTCGCTGTAAGGGTTGGCCAGGCGATCAGTGTCGTAGTCCTTTTTGTCTTCTTCCTTCATGTCGGCGTAGCGTTTTTGTTCCTTTTCCAGTTGCTCGGCCACGATCTGCGCGCCCCGCGGGTCCTTCTCCATCCCCCTGGCAATCACGTATTCATAGATCTCCTTGATTTTCAATACTATCACTGCTCCTCTCAAAATACCGGTTCTTTATTCTACTTTATGTTATCTCCTGGACACGTATTTGCTATCTTGCAGGTAAAAACGCAGTGGCAGTTCGGCCCCTTCCCGGATGCCGATCCGGGTTGTGGTTACCAGCGGCCCGGCAGGCCCGGCCGAACATATAAATAGCTGCTCTCCAGTAAGATCAAAACAGTTCTGCTCTTTTCCTATGGCCATGGCCCGGGTGAGTTTGGCGGGCCCCGAACAAAGTTCGCGCAAGGCTTCCCGGCCGCGGCGGTTGATCATCAGTTCGATACCCTGCACCGGTTCCAGTGCCCTGATTAACACCGCTTCGCCCGTCCCTTCGGCGGCGGTAACCACGTTAAAGCAATAATGCATGCCGTATGTAAAGTAAACGTAAGCAAAACCCGGCGGGCCGAACATCGGTTTGTTCCTGGGGGTCATCCCCCGGGAGGCGTGACAGGCCGGGTCTCCCTGAAGGTAGGCCTCGGTTTCCACTATTATCCCGGCGGTGGTTCCTTCCGGGGTGCGGTGGACCAGCGTGCACCCGGGCAAATCCCTGGCCACGGCAACGGTATCCCGGGCATAAAACTCCCTTGGCAGCGGGCTTTCAATCAACTTGTTCTTTTTCAATAACCTAGCACCTTAAATCTATTTTAATTATAATTTGTCTCAATTTATAATTTGCCTCAATGAAGATAAAAAAACTCATGAAGCCCGCTCCATGAGTTTTATTTGCTTTTCTTTCTGCGTTCGGGTTCCAGCATCTTAACCAGGTTATCATATTCTTCTTTAAGTGCGTATAATTCTTCCGCCATGTTCAGGGCCGTCAGTACCGCCGCTTTGTAAAGTGACAACCTTGGGTTGCGCTGCAACACCTGTCTCATTTTTTCGTCGACGTCCCTTGACATATTAACCATCGTCTCGGCCGCCGAGTCCCCTTTTAAGGTATAGCGCACACCGTAAATCTCCACATCCACCCGGTTCCGGTCAGCTGACATGGGCCGCCCTCCCAGCATATTTGGCACATGGGATGCTTATTCCACATAAAATACCATATTCCTGCCGCAAAGGACAATTTTTCATCCGGGCGCTGTTTTTCTTGCTCTACTCTCTCAATGACGCCCCGTACTCTTTTTCCAGCGCCGCCGTGATGCGGGCCACCCTCCCGGCAACCTCCTCATCGGTAAGCGTCCGGTCATCGGCCTGGAACCGCAGCGCAAAAGCGATGCTTCGATACCCTTCGGCCACCTGTTCGCCCTGGTAGACGTCAAAAAGCCGTACGTCCCGCAAAATAGACCCGCCCTCGCGGTGAATCACTTCCAACAGGCCGGCGGCCGGGATATCCACACGCGCCAGCAAGGCCAGATCCCGTTCCACGCCCGGGAATTTGGGCAGTGGCTGATAAACCATCATACTGCCTGCTGCTGCGGCCAGGCGGTCAAAATTCAGCTCCAAAACAGTAACCCGCTGTTTTAAATCGTAAGCCTCCTGGACATCCGGATGCAACTCACCGATTACGCCCAATTTTTGTTCGCCGGCATAAACCTCCGCCGTCCGGCCGGGATGAAATCCCGGTCCGCCCTCTGCTTGCCGATAGACCACGTCCCGCACCCCGACGGCAGCCAACAATTCGCTTAAGGCACCTTTAAGGAAGTAAAAATCCATTTCCACGGAGCGGGTATTCCACCCGCCCGGTGTCCGTCCGGTCACGGCGGCGGCCAGCACCGTAATTTCCTTCGGCAGCGGTTGGCCGGCGGCGGGGAAAAACACCCGGCCCATTTCAAAGACTGCCGCGTCCCGGTTACGGCGGTTGCCGTTGCGCTGCAGCACATCCAGCAACCCCGGATAAAGCTGGGTACGCATTACAGACTGTTCTTCACTCAATGGGTTTTGCAGGTCCACTGTTTGGCGCAGGGGGTGATCATCGGGCACCCCCAGACGGTCAAATACCCGGAGGCTGTGGAAACTGTAAGTAACCACTTCGTAAAACCCGCCCCGGGACAGAAAACCGCGCACCTGGCGGGCCAGAAGCTGCGTACCGGGCAGGGCGCCGGAAGTCATGGATCCGGTGGGCAGTGTACCGGGCATCCGGCCATACCCGTGCAAACGGGCCACTTCTTCAATCAGGTCTTCTTCAATGGCAATGTCCGGCCTGTGGCCGGGCACCGTTACCATCAGCCCGCCGGCGTCTTCCCGCACCTCAAGCTGCAGGCTGGTCAACAGGCCGGTCAACTCGGCCGGTGTAAGTTCCACATCCAACACATGCCGGACCCGGTCGGGGCGCAGCAAAATGGTTTTTTCAGCCACCGGCGCGGCATAGTTATCCACCACCAGGTCCACAACCTGCGCGGCGCCCATCTCCACCAGCAGGCGGGCGGCCCGGTCGGCGGCCCGGGGACAGCCGGTAACATCAATACCATGCTCAAACCGGGAGGATGATTCGGAATGCAGGGCCAGGTCCCTGGCCGTACGCCGTATACTCACCGGGTTGAAGTAAGCGGACTCCAGCAGCACCGCACTGGTGGCGTCAGTAACTTCAGAATCCAGCCCGCCCATTACCCCGGCCACCGCCACCGGCCCCGAAGGATCGGTGATCACCAGCATTTCCGGGGTCAGATTTCTGGTCGCGTTATCCAGGGAAACAATGGTTTCACCCTTGGCAGCCCGGCGTACAATAATATGACCGTTCTGTAATTTATGATAATCAAAGGCGTGCAGCGGCTGGCCCAGTTCCATCATCACATAGTTGGTCACGTCCACCACGTTGCTGATGGGGCGTACTCCCGCCGCCCGCAGCCGCTGCTGCATCCAGGCCGGTGACGGCCCCGCCTTTACGTCTACCAGCAGCCGGGCCACGTAACGGCGGCAAAGTTCCGGATCATCGATATCCACCCGCACGAGTTCATTCCCGGCCGGTACTGTGGCCGATACCTCAGTGGGCGGCATTTTAATCGGCTGGCCCAGGATTGCGGCCACTTCCCTGGCCACCCCGAGCATGCTCAGGCAGTCGCCCCGGTTGGGGGTCAGCTCCAATTCAATGATCGCGTCGTCCAGGCCGATTAATGGCTTAACGTCCACGCCCACCGGCGTATCGGCCGCCAAAATCATAATTCCATGGGCCTGATCCGCAGGCATGGTGGACGGGTCAAGCCCCAGTTCTTTACCCGAGCACAACATGCCCCGGGATTCGACCCCGCGCAGCTTGGCCTTCTTGATTGTCAAACCACCGGCCAGTTTGGCGCCCACCACCGCCACCGGCACCACCTGTCCTTCGGCTACGTTGGGAGCGCCGGTAACAATCTGCACTTCTTCCCCGCCCACCGTCAGCACCCGGCAGACCACCAGCTTGTCCGCATTGGGGTGGGCCTCAATTTGCAATATCTTGCCGGTGTAAACCTTCTCAATACCTCTGCCGGGCTCCTCAATGCCCTCGGCGGCCAAACCCGCCATGGTCAGACGATCGGCCAGTTCTTCAGGCGAGATGCCTCCAAGGTCAACAAATTCACGCAACCAGTTATACGAAACGCGCAAGCTTAGCAACCTCCCTCGGTAATCCCTTGATCAATTCTCCGAATTATTTAAGCCCGCGTCTTTGACCATGTTAAAACTGGGCCAGAAAACGCAGATCATTGTCAAACAATAACCGCATGTCGTCAAGGCCGTACTTGAGCATGGCGATCCGCTCCACGCCCATGCCGAAGGCGAAACCGGTAACTTCCTCGGGGTTATATCCGCCGGACTCCAGAACCCGGGGGTGGATCATCCCGCAGCCCAGAATCTCCAGCCAGCCGGTATGGGAGCATACGCGACAACCCTTACCGCCGCAATTGGTGCAGGAAATGTCCACTTCGGCACTGGGCTCGGTAAAGGGAAAGAAACTGGGCCGGAACCTGGTTTTGGTTTCCGGGCCGAACATTTTTTCCACGAAAGCCCCGAGGGTGCCCTTCAGGTCGCCGAAGGTAACCCGGCTGTCAATGGCCAGCCCCTCCACCTGGTTAAACATCGGCGAATGTGTGGCATCGTCATCCCGGCGGTAAACACGGCCCGGAGCGATAATCCGCACCGGCAGAGCGGGATTGGTACGTTCCATTGTCCGCACCTGGACCGGGGACGTATGCGTTCTGAGCAAAACTCCGGGCGCGGTGAAAAATGAGTCCTGCATGTCCCTGGCCGGGTGTTCGGCCGGGAAATTCAGAGCTTCGAAATTATAATAGTCCAGTTCAATTTCCGGACCCTCTTCGATGGTATAGCCCATCCAGAGAAAAATATCTTCTATTTCCTCCTGGATTACCGCCAGCGGGTGCCGGCGGCCGGTCATAAAGGCAGTGCCCGGGAGGGTTACGTCGATCTTTTCCCGCTCCAGCCTGGCGTTCCTGATCTTGTTTTTGATTTCGGATGTGCGGCCGGCCAGCGCGTCTTCCAGTTTCGCCCGCACCTCGTTGGCCAACTGTCCGATGCGCGGCCGCTCTTCGGCGGACAGGGCGCCCATACCGCGCAGCACCCCGGTGAGAATACCTTTTTTGCCCAGGTAGCGGACTCTGATTTCGTTCAGTTCGTCAAGATCCGCGGTGTCGGATAAAGCCCGGCCGGCGTCAGCAAGCAGGTTTTTCAATTTCTCTTCCATGCTCATCCTCCTCAATATACACCTAACAACAATACTTATTATTGCCATTTATCCGGACATAAAAAAACCGCCCTCCAGGGACGGATTAATAAAATCCGCGGTACCACCCTAATTCTGGCACAATTGCACACCGCTCAGACCAAAAACGGCAACCGCCGCTTCAGGATCCCGTTAACGGCGGGAAACCGGCTACACCTACTGAATAAAACGTTCAGCTGCAGTTCCGGGGTGAATTTCGGCGGGTTGCGCTTGCGCGGGTTCCCAGTCAACGGCCCGCACTCCCTGTAAAGGCAATTGCCGCTTACTTCTCCCCATCATTACCGTTTTCGGTTTACTTCAATGTACAGCCAACCTTCTGTACAGAATATACGCGCGGACGGAACCGGTAGCCTCAAACAGCCTCCAAAAAAAGTCGGCGGTTATAAACATTTAACCACAACCTTTCCCTCATTCTTTGGGGACCTTTTGCTGTTACTGATTATATCATACGGTCGAAATCAAAACAAGGAAGTTAACTAAAAAATGAAGCTATTTCGCCGCGCCAGGGGCTTGCCGGTTAACGATCCATCCGTTGCCGCACCGCTTCGTAAAGTAGGATGCCCGCCGCCACGCCGGCATTAAGCGATTCCGCCCGGCCCGGCATGGGGATGAGGGCTGTCTCCCCAAGAGCCAGTCCGACGGCGCCGGAAAATCCTGCAGCCTCTCCCCCTACCGCCAGAACCACCCGACCGGTCAGATCGCAATGGTTAATCAGCCTGTCTGCGGCGGGGTCCCCCGCCACCAGTTTCCAGCCGCCCGCTTCCAAAGCCGCCGGAAGGCGATCCGGATTTTCCACCTGCAGCAACGGGACGCGAAAAATTGCTCCCATGGTAGCCCGGAGGGTTTTGGGATTATACGGATCAACCGTGCCCTTCAGCAACAGCACTCCATCGGCCCCGTACGCGTCGGCACAGCGAATGATGGTGCCCAGGTTGCCCGGGTCACGTACTCCGTCCACCAGCACCAGGAGATCATGCTCACCGCTCAAAAGATACCGCAGGTCCAGGTCCGGACGGACGGACATTTCCGCCACCGCCATAATTCCCTGGGGGGTCTCGGTTTCCGCCAGCTCCGCAAAAAGCTCGTCCTCTATCGCATACACCGGCACGCCCTGCTTCACCAGGGCTTCCAGCAGCCTGGCGCCCCGGGGGCTTTCAGCCATCCCCGGAGTGTAAACAGCCTGCCGCAGCGGCCAGCTTTCCCGGAGCGCCTCCTCCAGGAAGCGGACCCCTTCCACCAGGAACTTTCCCTCCTGCTCTCTTGCCCGTCTCCGGCTCAGGCGGCGGATCAGTTTAACACAGGGGTTGCTTTTGCCAAGCAACGCGGCACCTCCATTAATGGTCGTCAGTCGTTGGTCGTCGGACGTCAGTGGCCGGTCATTACCGGTAATTAAAAAATAAGCATGGGTATAACGCCATGCTTATCTCATGAGCAACTCTATTGTAGCTTATTTTACGCCTTGGCGTTGTCCTTGGCCAGGCTGACCAGTTGGCCGAAGGCTGTGCCGTCATTAACAGCCAGATCCGCCAGCACTTTACGGTTAATATCCACACCGGCGTTCTTCAGGCCGTTCATAAAACGGTTATAGCTCATCCCATTATTCCGCGCGGCAGCGTTGATGCGGGCTATCCACAACCGTCTGAATTCACGTTTTTTAACCTTACGATCCCGGTATGCGTAAGAAAGGGATTTCATCACCTGCTGGTTGGCAACCCGGAACAATTTGCTCTTGGAACCCCGGTAACCCTTGGCCAGTTTTAAAATCTTTTTATGCCTATTTCTCGAAACCACACTGCTCTTCGCCCGTGGCATGTCAATTCCTCCTTTTACTGAAACTCACTTGGCTCGATCAGGGAAGAAGGCGCTTCAGCTTATCCTCGTTACTTTGGTGCACAATGGAGGATTTGCGCAGGTTACGCTTGCGTTTGGCACTTTTTTTCCCCAGAATGTGACTGTGGAATGCATGCTCAGCCTTGAATTTGCCTGTTCCGGTTTTTTTAAACCGCTTGGCGGCACCGCGATGCGTTTTAATCTTAGGCAAGGCAGGTTCACTCCTTCCGTTATTGCAATAAATTAGGGTTTTTACTCTGACGGCTGCCTACTCCTGCTGCTGCGAAGGTTGCTGCTGTGGCTGGGTTTGCTGCTCGGACTGCTGCTGCGGTTGCAGTTTGGGCGACAAAATCATAATCATGTTCTTGCCTTCCAGTTTGGGCATTCTTTCAACATTGGCCAAATCGGCGACTTCACCGGCCAACCGGACCAATAGTTTTTTGCCCAATTCCGGGTGTACTATCTGACGACCCCGGAACATAATGGTAGCCTTAACCTTATCGCCATCCTTTAAAAAACGGATCGCGTTTTTAGCTTTGACATTAAAATCGTTATCGTCGATATTGGGGCGCAGTTTTACTTCCTTAACGGTAATAACCCGCTGTTTTTTCTTGGCTTCCTTTTCCTTCTTGCTTTGTTCGTACCTGAACTTACCGTAGTCCATGATACGGCATACAGGCGGCTTGGCCTGCGGCGCCACCTCAACCAAATCCAATTGTTTTTCCTCGGCTAAACGTAAAGCTTCACGCAGGGGCAGCACCCCCAGTTGCCCCCCGTCCGCGTCCACGACTCTGACCTCTCTGGCTCGGATATGGTCATTTATCCGATGATCCTTGGAAATAATATTTCACCTCCCGGCAAAAATAAAAAGCGGGTTCCCACCCGCTTAAACGTATCAGCATGTTAGAATGCCTGTAATTGCAAACATAGCATCTTTACGTTAACCCTTGGACTGCACTTGCCGGCGTCATGGGGTGAGAAGCGAGCGGCTTCTACTTTTAACCATATTTAACTCGCGTTATTATATCATGGACTTTCGGGCCAGTCAACATCTCAAGCGCGGATATTATTCCTCGCAGACAGCGGCGCTTTCCCGCTCTTTAATTTCCCTGACAACCAGTTCCTTGAACCGGTCCAGTTCCACAGCGCCCAGATCGCCCCTGCTCCGGTGCCGTACCGCCACCGTGCCGGCGGCGGCCTCCCGGTCGCCGACCACCAGCATGTAAGGAATCTTCTGAGCCTGGGCTTCCCTGATCTTATAGTTAACCTTTTCATTGCGGGCATCCAGTTCCGCCCGTACCCCAAGACCGGCCAGTTCCCGGTGCACCTTTTCGGCATACTCCAGTTGCCGGTCGGTAATGGGCATCACCTTGACCTGCACCGGAGCCAGCCAGGCAGGGAAAGCGCCGGCAAAATGCTCGGTCAGGATGCCGATAAACCGCTCAATGCTCCCGAACACCACCCGGTGGATCATTACCGGCCGGTGTTTCTGGCCGTCCTCACCGACATAAGTAAGATCAAATTTCTCGGGCATCTGAAAATCCAGTTGAATGGTCCCACACTGCCAGGTCCGGCCCAGGCAGTCCTTAAGGTGGAAATCGATTTTGGGCCCGTAAAACGCACCGTCGCCCTCATTGATCTTGTAGGCCATGCCCTTGGTATCCAAGGCGTCTTTTAACGCATCGGTGGCTTGCTCCCATATTTCATCCGAGCCCATGGCCTTTTCCGGCTTGGTGGACAGTTCCACATGGTACTCAAAACCAAACTTTTTATAAAAATAGTCCACCAGGTCAATAACCCCGATTATTTCTTCCCGGATCTGGGACGGCAGCATGAAAATATGCGCGTCATCCTGGGTAAAACAGCGTACCCGCATCAACCCGTGCAGCGTGCCGGACAATTCATGCCGGTGCACCAGGCCCAGTTCCGCCATCCGGATGGGCAGTTCACGGTAGCTGTGCAGCCGGGTTCTGTAAATCAGCATCCCGCCGGGGCAGTTCATGGGCTTAACGGCGTAATCAGCTTCATCAATCCTGGTATAGTACATGTTTTCCCGGTAGTGGTCCCAATGGCCGCTGCGTTCCCATAACGCGCGATCCAATATCACGGGAGTGCTGATCTCGTCGTACCCGCGCTTTTTGTGCTCTTCCCGCCAGAAATTCAACAGCTCGTTGCGCAGAATCATTCCTTTGGGATGAAAGAACGGGAATCCCGGCCCCTCTTCCTGAATGCTGAACAAGTCCAGTTCCGCGCCCAGTTTACGATGGTCCCTGCGCTTGGCTTCTTCAAGACGGTGCAGGTGCTCATCCAGGTGTGACTTTTTGGGAAAGGCAGTACCGTAGATGCGCTGCAGCATTTTGTTGCGTTCGTCTCCGCGCCAGTACGCCCCGGCCAGATTAAGCAATTTAACCGCCTTTAACCGGCCGGTTGACGGCACATGGGGTCCGGCGCACAGGTCCTCAAAATCGCCCTGTTGGTAACAGGAAATCACCACATCAGCGGGCAGATCTTCCACCAGTTCGACCTTGTACTGTTCCTGCCGGCCGCCGAATTTTTTCAGAGCTTCATCCCTGGATATTTCCGACCGGGTAAAAGGCAGATCTCCCTTGATAATTTTGTTCATCTCC
Organism: Bacillota bacterium; assembly: GCA_023439185.1. Lineage (GTDB taxonomy): Bacteria > Bacillota > Desulfotomaculia > Desulfotomaculales > Desulfallaceae > BRH-c8a. The sequence continues at coordinate 20,980 of JAEXOR010000029.1, forward strand.
GCCTCGATCTTTTCCAGATCCTCGGGAGTAAACTTATGCGGCGAGTCGAAATCGTAATAAAATCCGTCGGCGATGGCCGGGCCGATGGCCAGCCTGGTCCCCGGGAAAAGCCGCTGCACCGCCTGGGCCATCACGTGTGACGCGCTGTGCCGGAAGGTCTCCCGCCCTTCCTCGCTATCGAAAGTAAAAAACTCCACCCCGGCGTCGCCTGCCAGCCTGGTATTCAAGTCGGCCAGGTTGCCGTTTACCCTGGCCGCCAGCGCTTCTTTAGCCAGCCTGGGACTGATGTCGGACGCCATTTCCAGCAGCGAGGTGCCGGGTTCATACCGGCGCACAGAGCCGTCCTTTAAAGTAATATTAATCATTTTGCTAACCCCTTCCAATGAATTAAAAAGCCCCCGGCATGTATGCCAGGGGCAGGATTGCGATCCCACGGTTCCACCCTGATTCAACCCCAAAGGGGCTCATCTCAGTCGGCGTTAACGGTGCCGGGCCGGCCGTTCTCGAGGTTCGAAATTCGAGGTTCGAAGTTCGAACCGGGCCTTCAGCAACGGTTCAAAAGTGGTTTTCAACTCCCCGTCAACAAGGGCGCTTGCAGCCGGTGACGCTCTCTCTCTGAGTTCCGGTTGGAGTTTACTCGTCTTTGTCATTACCGCTTGTTATTGCTATTTAATCTCTAAGGTATATTATATTAATCCGCTTTCCAGTTGTCAAATAACTTTATTGCCTGTTATTTGCCGGCCTTAATACATAAGGGGCAGCCGTCACAGACGGTCACCCGGCCGCCGAACACGCTGCTTACCGTGTCTATCGTATTACGGGGCATTGTGCCGCTGCCCGGATGAAAAACTATATTTTTCGGTGCCATGGTAATCAGAGCACTGATCAGCATATCTTCATAGTTAATCTCGTTTTCGGTGATGTTAAGCATAAACTCTTCGAGATAATTACTGTTAATAAGCTGCTCACGCTCGTCAAAGAGCGTGAACGCGCCGTTTGTTTTCATAACCACATTTACCAGTTCCGCCTTCGGGTCCTGCACTTCCACAAAGTATTTCAGCAGTTCGATAAATTCCTGGTATTCCCGGTCCATGATAAAATCATCCGCAGCCTGGTCGGCGATATCATAAAGCTCGTTTACATAGTCCTTCAGCCTGAAACGGATAAATCCGTCAATATTTATATTGTTGTTCGCCTCCATATACTCGGTCAGCCGCTGCAAAATAAGCACTCTGCTGTGCTTTCTGCTGTAATCGCAGACATTTAATTTTTTTCGGGCATAATTAAAAATGGTTCCCTTTTCATCTTCATTAAAATAGTAATAATTTTCCCTGATGATATGCTGCAGCAGGGTCGTTTCCCAATTATTAAGGATTAAATCCGTGATCACACCCGCCACCCGGCGCCGGATAACGGTTTCCATCTTTCCGGAGCCGGAAATACTGCAGTTCAAGAAGGTGAGCCAACCCAGGGGCTTTTCCTGCAAACGAATTTTTAAGCCCCGGCTTTCCAGGGCCCGCAGTTCACGATCAAGATGATTTTTTAACAGCTCCTGGTGATGGGCGGCGCCGATGGAAATACATGAGGACAAGTGGTTCACTTCCTTTCACTAAACATTATATGTGTAAACATTATATGTGCCTGAAAAAAACGGTATACTGCGGTTGTCATGTAATTGCAATACCAGTATGGACAAAAAATCGTTGTCCAATGCCCGGTAATAAATAAACACCAACCAAAAGGCTGGTGTTTATAGAGATATATTCAATGAAAATTTTTTATTATTTTTTTATTATTAACGAAAGTTATTAACGTAACACGCCCGTCAGATCCTGGTCCGTTACGAACCGGCAAAACTCTTCGCAAGCTCTGGATTCAAACTTCTCCTTGTGCTGGATTAAATAAAATCCCCGGGTGGTGTAAAAATCCTTGATCCGCATCGGTTTCAGTGAACCAAGCTTAAGTTCCTTGCTCAGCGTCCACTTGGACAGCATGGATATGCCCAGGTTGGCCTCCACCGCCTCTTTAATGGCCTGGGTACTGCCCAGGGTGATAATATGGGCGGGAGTGAAATTCAGCCTGCGCAGCATGTTTTCCATAGCCAGTCGCGTGCCCGAGCCCTCTTCGCGAATGATAAATACCGCGTCACCTAGCTTTTCCGCCGCCTCGACCTGCTCCAGGTAGCCGGCGCCGGCCAGGGGATGCTCCCGGGACACGATGAAAATCATCTCGTCGTCCAGGAATTTACTGATTCTCAGGTGCGGGTCTTCAACCATACCCTCCACCAGGCCGATATCGATGCTGTTTTCCCGCGCCCGCTCGTGCACAAACTCGGTGTTGCCAATGGTGACTGAAAATTTCACATCCGGAAACTTGCGTGAAAAAGCAGCCATTAAACGGGGCAGTACATACTCACCCACGGTAAAACTGGCTCCAATGGTCAAAGTACCGGTAACCATTTCCACCAGATCGGAAACAGCCCGTTTGGCTACCCGGTGTAAACCCAATATTTCCTTGGCGTATAAATAAAGTGTGGACCCGGCTTGAGTCAGCTCAACCCTTTTACTGGACCGTTCAAAGAGCTTGGCCCCGTAATATTCCTCAAGAGAATGTACATGCTGGCTGATGGCGGGTTGGGACACATTCAGCGCTTCCGCTGCCCGGGAGAAGTTTTTTTTTCCGCAACTGTAACAAAAATTAATAGTTGGTTGTCAAGCATAATTTCCTCCCCGGAATAGTAATAACCTGCTTGCTCTATAATTTTACTACACTCTGGCAGAAATGTGAAGTCATTGGTTTTGAAATTTAGAATAAGCCACAATTATCCTTGTTTCCCAAAGATGTTTTTATTACTGCTTAAATTTGGTAACACCATTCTACGCACCTGCATAATATAAAACAGCAAAAAACAAAAAATTAATTTAAGGAGGTATGCATTAATGGGTTACGGCGCAAAAGCACCTTATTTTGACGGAAGTTTCATTCTGTTCCTGATTCTGATCCTGTTAGTGTTCGGCATAGGATTCTTCCCAGGCTACGGTGCGAAATAACCGGACAAACAAGCAACCATTGAAACGCCCCTGGTTGGGGCGTTTTACTTTGCTAAAAGATAGGCTTAATCATTTATCCGGTATACCAGACCTTCGGCGATGGCGACAACATTTTCCTTTTCGTCCCTGACTTCCATTCTATAAAGACCGGTTTTTCTGGTCAGATTATCTTCGGTTGCCGTGGCTGTAAGCGTTGCGCCTTCCCGGGTGGTCTTTAAAAAATTAATGCTTACGTTCAGTGCCAAAGCAACAGGGCCGTGTGAATTACTGGCCGCGGCGAATACAATGTCAGCCAGGCTAAATATTGCGCCGCCATGGGTAACGCCCGCTCCATTCAGTAATGCTCCGGTTACTTTAAGAACAGCTCTGGCATAACTGGGCCTTACCTCAAGCAGCTCAACCCCCAGGTGTTCAGCTAAAGCGTCAAATCCCATGTCATTTCTCCCTCTTTAATTTTTCTTTTAGAGTAACATATTATGCTCCGGGTTGAAAAACACGTTTTTCAATAACCAAAGACTTTATTTAACAACGAAAGATACATAACGGATATGACCAACATCGCTAAAACAAATACCAAGTGCCATTTTACGCCTACTTCGACGGAACTTTTCCGAACCAGCGCGGCCACGCTTAAACTGGTGACCGAAAACGGCGAAATGATCAAGGCCAGTGCCCAGGCTATCAATACCGTAAGGGCTAAAAACTGCGGCGAACACCGCATCAGTTCGGGAGTGAGGGTGCTCACCATGGCACTGATCACAAGGATCGGGTGACAGCCCGCAACAGACAGGACTACCACCAGAGATATAATTGTCAGAGACAGCGCCGCGGGAAATCCCGCAACGTGGGAAAAAACAGCAATCAGTGCATGTTTGATTGGCGAATAACCAATCGCAGCGGCAAAAAAACCGGCACCCAGGAAAATGATTATTTCGTTATCCATAACGGCCAGCCTGTCGGCAAAGTAACCCTTCAGCCCGGTTACATAGGATTCCCACTCCCCGGTCCCTTTAGCCCAAAGTGGCGGCACCAACAACGAAAGAGCGGGTATAATGGTGATAATACCGAACACCGTATACTGGTCCAACAAGATAACACCCGCCAGAAAAACAGAAATAATGCTCACAAACTGGCCGGTATAGTTTTTATTGCCGGGCTCCGCCAGCAGTGATTCATGATTATTTAAACAGCTATATAAATAATCAATATTTTCCTTGCGTAATCTGGTTTTTTCCAGCCACCACCCCACAGGCAGCGCAATAAGAGCCAGTACCAACCCGGGCAGCAGCACACCCAACCAACTGCTCCCCCACATCAATACCAGCGCCATAATTGAGGTATTGGGGGACCAAATGGATGAAGTAACATATCCCCTGCTAATAGCCGTTAACATAGTCCTTTGCACGACAGCACTATTCCCACCGGAGCCCAGCACCTGGTAGCTGATCGGAATACAGGCGAAATTCAATATCACCGCCAGAGAGTGTGATAACCCGTAAGAACCCCGATACAGTTCCCTGATTCCCCTGCCGGATAAAAAATTGCGCGCCCGTTCCAGCACCTTTATGTAACGTTCGAATTTCAACGGGATACCCAGCATTTGCACCAGAATTATGAGGGCAATCAGGTTACCGTTCGCATGCATCGAATCGATCCAGACCACGCCCGGAGCCTGGTAATAAAACAGGATTGCAGATCCAACCCCGAAGAGCAATATCCCTATGGTCCTGTTCATTCCGCCCGCGTCGAACAAACAAATTACAACCGTTACCGCGGATAACGCGGTCAGCAGGTAATGTAAGAAATGGTTTTCAATAAAACTGCTGGCGAGATAAAGACAGGCAATGGAAAAAATCAAAGCGCTTTTTAGCTTCCTGTGAGACGCCATGGTGAGTTACCTCAAGAAATTCAGAATCAATCTAAAGGAATTTGATTTAACCGGTCGGTTGTCCTGCAAATTTCAGTGCATCATTAAAGAAGCAGCCTGAAACCGGCCGCCTCTCATTGAAAATGACCACGGCGAAAAATTTGGCTCCCTTTTGGATGATCATAAACTGCATACGGAAATCCTTGAACGCCACACCAAACAACTTGAACGCATAGAGAGTAAAATTTAATCTCATGATATTCAGATTTCCGTACTGGATCGAACCAAAGCAAATAGACGCTAGTCGAACAAAATCAAAAAGCCAAAGAATTAATAGATTTGACACTATAAAAAATTACTGTATAGCACTAATCACAAGAAATAAAAATCAAGGGTTCCGGTTTTTCCGGAACCCTTGATTTTACTGGTGGGTGCAGTAGGAATTGAACAGTCAGCACCAACCTAAAAGCCGCATTATTAAAGGGTTTTTAGTTATTTGCCTGACTATCTGCCAGACAACCAGTTAGAGCGTTTGTCACGTTTATGCCGCGTCCTATGGCATGGGCATAAACTGCCGAAGTCGTTGCGGGGCTGCTATGGCCAAGAAAACTTGCGACCAACGGCAATGGGTACCCGGCTGCTATAAGAAGACTGCCGCCCGTATGACGAAGGCCATGGGGGGTAACGCATGGCAACCCTGCCGCTTTGATAACTCTTTGCAGGCTTCGCCGCACACAGTTGTCTCGAACTGGAAGATTAATATCGTGATCCGCATGGAAAATAAGCGTATCCCGTATGACTATGGGGTTAGTTTCTTGGAGTTGATCCTTTAAAGCTTGTAAACACAAAAGCGTTTCTTCATCAAGCGGTATAGTCCGCCGGCTGCTTGATGTTTTGGGTTCCGGCTTTAGCTCACGTTTGCGGGTGTTCACTGCCCGCCGCACAACCACCGTTCCGGATTCAAAGTCAACGTCTTTCCATTTAAGCCCCAGCACTTCTCCCAGGCGCAAACTGGTTATGGCCACAACCCTAATGATCAAGTTATGTTTATACTTTTTTGCGGCATTGAGAAGCTTAGTAAGCTCTGAACCATCAAGGACATTCTTTTCTAACTTGGGTACCCTCGGAGTACGTAGGCCCACTGTAGGATCTATCGAAAGAATGCCCCATGAAACAGCTTGCCGTAAGGCCGTTTTTAGGGTGCCACAGGTGTTTTTTATGGTCTTTGGTTTCAACCTGGATAATCCCGAAAGTCTCTCCTGAAGATCTATTGCATGTAGGCCATACATGGGTAGATTCTTTAGTAGCGGTTTCATTCTTTTAACATCAAATGTATATGTTCTGTAAGTCCCTTCATCGACGTGATTTTGAATCTGTTGCAACCAAGAACTAAGATATTCATCCACGGTCATGGCCGCCGCCTTCGGCCCGGTACGGCGTTTCATTTCAACCTCTAGTTCAGCCTGCCGGTGCTTAGCCTGAGTTTTATTACCATGAAAGGTTTCATAGTGGATTATTTTCTTGCCATTTTCATCACGCCCCAGATATACTGAAATCTGATACTTGTTCACTCCGCGTCTTCTCACACCTGCCATTTGTGACCTCCTGTAACGGCAAAAAGCAGGAAAAAGTTAGGCAGGGATTTACTTCCCTGCCACACTAAAATTTCCTTTTTTCCTCTTCAGAAAAGTTTTTAATGAAATCTTCCAATGCAGTTGACGATATGCGGATGCGGCGTTCCGACAGTTTAAGAGCCCGTAATCGCTTAGTATAAATGAGCTCATAGACAAAGGACTTCCGCACCCGCAACTTTTTCGAAACTTCAGCCACCGTATACATATCCATCATATCACCATCCCTTTCATATTTTTGAAATACAAAACCCCCGGTCCCCCGGAGGTTTATTATCTGGTGCTTATTATGCCATTTTTACAACTTGTGGGCCCGGAGAAGGTTTTGGAATTTTCCTACCCTCGGCCATGGCCGCATAGATCCAAGATAGTTTAACTTCTTCCAGCCTGGCCAACGCTTCCTCCGAAGTGCTGCCGTGTATTTTACAGCCAGGCAAATCCTTATGCTCGGCCAACCATTCCCCACCAGCCAACCTAGTTAGCACAACCGGATATTTTACATCCCTATACGTTTCGCTTCGATGAATTAATTCAGAATGATTGGCAGGAATATCAAGAAAACGGTCTAAATCTCCTTCTAACGCATCAGTATTTATTTTAACCATGGACACTTGATACACCCCCTTATTTGGCCTTGACGCCTATGTACTTAAGCAAATTTTTGATGTCCTGCACCTGATACGAACGTAATTTCTCGCCTTCCATGAGAACAATTGATTCCGAATAACCCGGATATGTAAAAACTCGATGACTGCCAGTTCTCTTTCGCATGGCACACCCAATAGCCAGTAGGAACCGGGATGCTTCCTGATAGGATATATCAACAGGGATCGGGTACTGATAAAACCTTCTTAACAGTTTTTCAAATTTGCTCAACTGGAATACCCCTTCTCGCTTGCATATATTTTAGACTTTTTGGGGTTAGGTGTATAGATGGTTGACTAACTATTTTTATGCAGGTTTGGCATGGCTCGCTTAACAACGGCAATATTATGCCGGAAAATATTGCTGGCTATAGACGGATCGCTTGTCCTCAACCATCCCGATTTTTTCGTATAACACGAGATAGTGCCCAGTAGCACTACCTCATCATTATTTAAATCTATTGCCGGCGTGTCCTTCCATATTTGTTTATACTGAATTAGGTTATCTGATATCTTTCTTGCACGCTTCCGCCGAACTGCCCTTGCTGCTTTGACCGGATCAAGTCGTTTTTTCACTAAACCTGTGCCGTCAGCAGCAAAAATTATTTTTATGACAGGTGGAAAAGACAAAAAAATTCCTCCCTTGTTAATTTATTAGAGCGCCTCGCTCTCCTATTATACTGGGGCGGTTGAAACCGGTCCGCTACCGGCACAGCGGGTTTTAAATATGTAAACAAAATAATTTACACATTTATTTTAGTGTTAATGCTGCTTTATTGTAAAGTGTAAATGATTTTAATTAAGATAAATTATCTTAAATTATTTCGTCATATCTTAGGAAATCATGTAAATACTTCACTTTACATAGTTTTTAATGTAAGATAACTTATGGGGTGAATACTATGTACTCTGTTTTCCCAACATTTGCTTACATACGTTCAAAAACAAATCTCTCCGTTCGCCAAGCAGCTAACAGAATTGGTGTATCGCATACTTATTTATCCCAACTCGAAGATTTTATGACTATTCCCCAACCAGGAATTACCAATAAATCTGGCAGATTACTAATAGCTGAAGTAAAAGAATTTATGTTAGATCATTCACCCATGATATATGAACATTTTGAATCATTAAACCTTGAAGCAGATCATTCTTTCAGCTCATTACGACATTCATTATGGCATGCTTTAATAACGCAACCTGATGGTTATGGACGCGGCCCTTTGCTTACTGTGTTATTAAGATGTTTTTTTAATGATGATATAAAAAAACATAAAGGGATATTGTTCTTTTTCCCAAGCATAAACGAAAAAGAGTTATATCTGAACGACATTATCACTGATTTTTGTAAACGCTATTATACACCTGATAGTTTTCGTCGTAGGAAGCCTAAAGGATGGAGTGGGACACCACCCTTTTACAATAACCGTGCAGAATATGGAATTTTATTTAAATCGAATAACGATGATAAAAGACAAATATTTTATTCACATCCAACAAGTTATTATTTCGCTTTATTTCTTATATATTCATTATTAAGAGAAATCACGATATCAGTAGAAGGAGTGAATTGTTGCGCTAATAAAAATGATAACGTATTTAAAACTTATCATTCAGTTTATGCAAGTTACTTCAATTATGCAGAGTTTTTTAAGCATCCAGAAATACTCGGAGCATCCAAAATTCATGCTACTTTCAAGCTGACATCACCAATATTTCGCGCTCCTACTTTTTCTGAAACCTTGAAAAAAGATGTTGACGATATTCATTTATTTAAAATACCTGAAAACGCAGTAATTCGGGTATGTGTAAGAAATCCTTTTCACCCGGGAGAGTGGTGTTATTGTTTTTCATCGGTTTAGGTTTTTTCCCTATTCGGTATAACACAAATATGTTTATTTCTTATTCTTACGTTTTTAAAAAATGGATCTCTTGACCTGTATGCGGAAATTAAATTGATAACTCGAATCTCGCCAACCAGACCATCTTCGTCATACAACTCTTTTGCTATCCTTTTAACTGATACCGGTTTTCCGTTTTCCAATGCCTTAAGAATTACTGCTTTTTTACTTTTAGCCCATCTGGCCATATTATTAACCTCCATCACTTCGAAATTCCCAATACCACCGTCAATATCCAAAGTCCTTATTAATTATAAGCGGCCCAGGTTTTTACCTGAGCCGTTTATTATTTAATGTTTTATAGTTTATTCATTCTTATTTTTCCCATTTCCACACAGCCCAATAATATCCTGCGTTATATGCATCATCTTCTCCAGGTATTGTACGTGTCTTAACTTCACCCGATTCTAATTCTAATATATAAAGTGGCTTGACTCTTCTAACATCTTCAGATGAACCAGAGAAATCAGGTATATTATTCATATGCATATCCCAAATCCAAATTTCTACAGGCTCATTATATCCACCGAATTCAACTGTCCATGACCCGCCGGGAACTGCGCTAGGCGATGGCTCAACTCCACTTACTGTCAAACCCCAATCAAATTCTTTTTTTTCTTTGTCCTTGGGTACCCCGTACCATTCAATCAGCACCGGCGTGTACCAGCGCCAGCCCTGGGCCATGTCTGAGAAGTCCTGGTCGGCCAGGCCCAATTCCTCACGGACGGCGGGGTCTTTTAAGTTAAGTAACTTCGGCATCAAGTCAAGAGTCTTTTGAACGGTTACTGTACCTTGGGCTAGATCTTCGCTGGTTTTGGTGGCCGAGTAGTTGTTGGGGAGGTATCTTAGATATTTTGCTTTAAAAAGATCCCAACTTTCTGACCGGCCAGCGTTTTTAAGTTCCTCATTAGTTAAGGTAAAGTCGTATTCTACTTTTACCCTGGTTACGGTAAAGCCACTGGTGTACTGCGTTTGGGGCAGAGTGAGAACCTCGGATTTTAATGTCTTATTTGTCTGGCCGTAAGGATCAGCCACGCCATCATGGTCGGTATCCTGCCATGTGCCATCCGTATGCTGCCATATATCAAAGCTGCCGACGCTTACTTGGCGCAAAAATAATTGCTCCTGGGGTTCGGCCAAAGCCGTTCCTGGGAGCAACAGCAGCAGGGCTGCAAGGAAAAGTATTAATTTAGTTAAACGCATTAGTTATTTGCCTCCTTTGTAAAGAGGATTTTCAATAGCCAGAGCTTGGTTGCTGTATAGCAACATGATATGGGTGACGTCTTCGATTTTAGTGCCGCCGCCCGGATCGGCTTCCAGGCTAACATAATAGCCGTGGGTAAAGGGGTTGCTGCTATATTCTTTCAGCGTATTAGCCCTTTGTACCGACACGTCGTTGCCTTTGGCAAGTACTAATACTGCTGGTATAAAACCTTCTGCAGCTTGCTTGACATAAACCATATCTTTCTGCACATCTACATCATAGATAATTGTCCAACCGCTATTGCCCATTCGCACCGGCTTTTGCCGCAGTTCCTCCACGGTCATTTCCATGATGCTGGCACCTGGTTGTTTGAATTCGTAGGGGATGGCCCATCCATCATAAGCGGCATAATCATTTGGGTTTAATGGTTTGCCGCTGAAAGGTCTGGTTTCACCCGCCGGCGTTTCCCCAACAGGCGGCTGCTGCACCGGGGTTTCCGGCGCCTGGCCGATGATGTACTCAACCACTGTGCTGATATCCGGCTTGTCTATCCCTTTAGGCCAGCATAAAACCACCTGGTTTTGAGCATCCCAGGCCACTTCATAGCCCAAGGCCTCGGCAACCCATCGGGCCGGCAGGTATGTCCGTCCCTGGTTGACCTGCGGAGTAACGTCCATAGTTGTGGCCTGGCCATTACTTGTGAGTTGTTTGGAACCTACGGCCAGCTCCACCACCGGGAAACCGGGTTCATCAAGTGTTACTTTGGGGCTCTCCCAGCCGATGTGTATGTCTCCCACGCCCAGGGCGTTGCTTAGATATCGCACCGGCACAAAAGTGCGGCCCTGCTCAATGAAGGGCTTGGCGTCCATCCTGACGCCCGGCGCTTGGCCGTTAACGTAGTATTCAGCCTGGCCAACCACGAACACAACGGACTTGACCAGCTGGTTATCCTCATATACGTCTACCTGGCTCTTATCATCGGCCATGGCCGGCCCCGACACAACCAGCAATGCCATAAAAATCAAGATAATAAACAAAAATCTTCGCATGTGATATACCTCCTTCAATTCAATTCTGGTACATTATACCATGAGTTACGGGCACAAGGCTGTCCGGCACCACCACCTTTGCAAATAGTTGTGATGTAGTGACCACTACGGTAGCCACTACATCACATTCCATACTTACATACCAATTAACGAGTAAAACACTTCTCAGGGCACTTAAAAGGTGCTTTAAAGCGCTTTCCCATGCCCTGTAAAGGAAAATTCCAAAGCCCGTCTTTTTATGGCCTTATTTTAGCCATGTGTCAACCATCTTGCACTCGGAGAAAACTTGTCCTTTTTGTAGATTCAGACTCTAAAGCCATAGTTGCATCCTGTTTGCGCAAACGCCGGCAGCAAGACAATACCAACTCTGCACAACCAGGATTCAATAAATCCTTAAAAAGTCTCAAGCAGATTTCAGCTTCCTCATGGTTCTCTGGACCAGACAAAAAAAATTCCATTTTTACTTCATTCATGACCCTTTGGCACGTTTTAGGACTCCACATTACAATATGGCCGGCAATATCTTCTAAAAAATCCAAGTCGGAATCCGTTACCTGACTTAAAATAGCTATCAAGCTTTCAGCAAACCTATCAGCTTCCAGCTCCTTTTTTACCTGATAGTTTTCATTTTCCTGGCAAGCCGCCCATTGACCATTTTTCATTTCTTTTCTGTGCAGCATATAATGCCCCAACTCATGGGCTAAAACAAAGCATTTTTTCATCAACGGCAAATCTTGATCAATAAAAATACAATTATCAATCGAAAAAAATAGACCGTTATATTTTGCGAAATGTCTTAATGGAAAGTACACAATTGAAATATCACGGTTAGCCGCAAAGTTGAGTAAAAACCGATAAATACGCTCTGACATTGCATCATTAACCAAACACTGCCTGCCAATAATAATAACGCACCCCCTGGAGTCAGGTTTACTTCACCCCAAAGGCAGGCTATAATGTTGGTACTACCCTTTGGGGTGTGCTGGGAGCGTTACACCCTCTCGCCGCCAAGCAAAGCGGGTGTAATGACTCCCCTCTAAAAAACAAAGACCGCCGTTTAAACCCACTGTTACTTCACATCACCCCCCTGGATAACCTCGTTATAAACCACAACCAATTTTTCCGGCGCATTAAAAAACGTGTGATAAATGGCTCTCAGATTATCCTTTACCTCTATCGGAAGGTATCTCATATCAGCATCTATATCCTCCCGGACAGCCCTGTAAGCCTCGCGGAACTCCTGTTCCAACTCCTGCATTTCCTCACCGGACAGGCCATCATCGGCATACCCTTCCATCTCCGATTTCACGTGTTCATCCTCACTAACAAAAAACTTTTCGCCATACACATCCCGCAGCCGACGTTCACGGCGCCCAATTTCCCCTTTAACGGCTTTCTCAGTTTCTTCCTTGTAGAGATCCTCAAAATACCAATCCATTGCGTAACGCAATGTTTCACCATGATTTTTCTCCCATTTGTAATGAGCCGCCATCATCATTTCCCAAGCGTATTTCTCCAGCTCGTTTTCTAAAATTACCTTCATGCAAAACACCCTCCCATGTTAGATATTAGCTGTGTTCATAAGCCCTCCAGGGCTACCCGTACGTACGTTTTCAGTATCCAACCGCTTGAATATCTCATTGCAGCGCACCCTGTTTGAATCGGTAAAAATGTTAACAGCAACTTTAAGAACATACAAAGCTTCATCCTCTTCCGTTCCGCCGTTTTCTAAATTCCTAAATGCCGATTAATCGTTACTTTTCTTCAATTTCGTGTTAAAATTTTATAATAAGTCGCTATTTTGTTGCTCGGATTCAACCAGCAGCTCACTAGCAGGGATGCCGAAAAATTGTTCAAGACGCTGGGCCACGGCCCAGGACGGATTATGATGCCCATGTTCTATTTCGCAATAAGTTGACTTGGCTAACTTCACACATTTAGCAACTTCGACTTGCTTTAATCCCTGTTCTATTCTTGCGTTAACCAAATTGTAACGGAATCCCATATGTGCCACCCCCGCTGGTTCGGATATTCCGAACTGCTTAATCTAATTATAGTTCGGGTATCCCGAACTGTCAAGAGGTTTAATGATGATTTCAAAAATATTTTCATACCGTTTAAAACAATTAAGAAAAAACCATAATTTAACGTTGGATCAGCTTGGCAAGGCAGTTGACTTACGCAAAAGCTCGTTAAGCGATATAGAAAACTGTAAACAGCCTATTAGCTTTGATGCTGCTATTCGGATAGCCGACTATTTTGACGTATCCCTGGACTACCTGGTGGGCCGTAGCGACGACCCCCGTCGACACTAAACCGAAAGGAGCTCCAATATGGACAACGACAAATTCCAAGAATTAGTGCTCCAACAGTTTCAGGTTACAGATCAACGGCCAAAGCCAAACATGCAAGGCACTCTCTAACCGGACCCCATAAACATCCCCCAAAGCCGCGCTCTGCCGAGTACCCACGTTTGCCCCTTCGCTACACCAAGCAAATATTCCACATGGAATAATTCAAACCGGTGACCGCTGCTAAGCTGTGCACCTGGGCCATCCTTTGGGCCGCAACTGTCGCATAATGCATACCTTTTTTTCCGTTCCCGTAGTCTGTTTGCATCATCCTTCGGGTGCAAAACCAAGTCACCATTACAACCAGCCTTCAAAACGCCTTAAAAATAAAAGGCGCTCCCATATATTAAACCTCCGGATCGTTACGGTCTTTCAAATAGGCGTATGCTTTCTTACGGCCTTTCTCATATATCTCCACACAATCATGTTTCCCCAGATCCTCAAGAGTCTGGACAAGCATGAACATTGCAGTAGCACTTGCTATACCAGTTTTGGCGTTTAATTTGGCTAAGCGGTTCTCCAGCGGTTTTATCTCGTTCCTGGTAACCTCCCTGATAGACCTTCTAATAACATCCAGCGATGATATCGCTGCTTCAGATGCTATAGCTTCAGCAATGAACCTTCTGATAATCACCGCAACAGGTTCACCTCTTTCCTCAGACAATAGCTTTAATTTCCTGGATGTTTCATCATCCAATCTCAAATGGATCTCTCTCATAAAACATCAACCTCCCTTCAAAAGTCCCTCTAAAATACCAGTGAATGCAAGTGAAACAGCAATAAACAATCCCGCCAAAGGGATATAAAATATTGAATAGGGATATGTTCCAACGTGCAGAAATCCTTTAATCACCGGCCCTGCCGGTGATTTGTTAACCGGGGCGGGACGCCCCCTTATCCTGCCTTAAAAAATCGGAGCCAAGTCTCCGATTTTTTAAGGAGCTCTTGCCCACCCAGCTGCGCAATAGTTAGCCCCGAAGGACGATGCAAACAGACTACGGGACCGGGAAAAAAGGTATGCATTATGTGACAGTTGCGCTTGAATTAAATAACTGGTAAGTTTGCCCGACTATATTCCCCCAAGCAGGCTCAGACAAACGTTTTGTGTATCAATATCCATATCTTGCTGTTAGCCCCTCCAGGGCTGCCCGTACGTTTTCAGCCTCCAACCGCTTGAATATCTCGTTGCAGCTCACCGCCTCTTTTTTCAAACCACCTGTTGGGAGCAGAAGCCCGGAGGGGGTTTGGGGGGGGAAACCCCCCAAGGTTTAATTTAATCAAATGAAAAAATTTTTCCGCCTTGACATGGAAAATAAAATTTATAAAATTGAGCAGGCGATGTGATAGACATTTTCTTTAACCTGTCGGTCACATCGCCCATAATTGGCTAATAAATTTTATTTTTTATGTCAAGGATGAAGGAAAAAATTTTTCATTCAAATTTTTCTTTTTTCAACCCCAAAGCAAGACATGCAAGGGCACTCTCCGACCGGACCCCATAAACATCCCCCAGAGCACGGTTGGAGTGTGCCTCCCCCGGGACGAGCCTGACGGTCTTAGACCCCAAAAAAAACCACAAAGCAAGACGGTCAGGCGGCCTTCCTACCCCAGACAAGGATGCTCCAGGTGCACGACTTGACAAACGAGCACTGGAAAGATCCCCAGCCGGCACCTTAAAAATTTGATAAATAATTACTGTGCCACACCCCTAGTCATTGGCACTGTAGCCTTGAACGCCTTATTTCTCGATTTTGTGCCATACAGAGATTGGCATGGCACAAAATAATTAAAGAATTGCCTTTATGCCAGATATATCACTTCTCAGGCCGTGGCACAGTACCTGTGCCACAAAACCGAATACTATTACCTTGAAACATAGGAGTAGCCTTGCATGAAGGTGTGGCACAGAATTATTCCACGTGGAATAACACTAATTTATATACAGACTTTTCATCAACTCCCGTCTTTTTTTCCTGATTTCATCCCTTTGTTCCGGCGAAAACCATTCAAGATCATCATACTTTTTCCCATGCACCGCACGGCCGGGACCCGCTCGGGAGGTTCTCTTATTGCTGCTATGCTGCCGGTTTGATCTCACTGGCATATGGACATAGTTATCACGTAGCGCGCAAAAAAGAAACCCGGGCAAATTCCTTATTTGCCCGGTGATGGCGCCAATCAATTCAATTTTTTCAACAATACGCTCCGGCGGATATTCCTTTAACAGCCGGGCGGCAAACCCACCCGGCAGGCCGGTGTTGCATTTGCTTCTGGCCACCTCCTGGATCTCTTGAACGATTTCAATGTCATCGGCTTTAGGTTTCGGATCAGGTTCCGGGCCCGGGCTTTCAACCACCTCCTTTTCTTGCCTAGAATTTCTATCCTCCTGGTGATCAACAACATTTTGATCTGAGTCTTCTTTGTACGACAAATATGTCGCATCCGGACACGACATATCTGTCGTATCCGGAATTTTCAAGCGTTCCACCTTTTTAACGTCCCTGATGTAATATATGTTGGTCTGATTTTGCCCTCGGCACCGCCAGGTGATCAGACCATACTCTTTTAGCTCCACCAGATACCTTTGCACCTGTCTTACGCTGATGCTTGCGGCAGCGGCCAAACGCTCCTGGCCCGGGAAACACTCATCATCCTGCCAGGCGAACATCAATAGCAGCCCGTAAATCATCTTTGCCCCAATACTCAATCCAGTGGCCACCATAACGGCATTTGGTACGCAAGTATAGCCGTTTTTTTGCTTCTGGTCCTCCAGGATTAACGTTTTGTCCCGCATCATACTGCCTCGCGGACTAACCTATGCTGCCGTAACTCGGCAACGCATCGGCGGATCTTTTCAATATCGCTACCGGTCATTTCCGCCAGAACACCCTCGGTTATGTTTGCATTCCGCCATGATAGCATTAGAAATATCGAAAATAAGGCTTTGGCTTCAAGGGAAAGGACCAGGGACTTAAGCACTGCGTTTGGGACGGCTGTCATTCCATCCCTCATTGTGGGATCAAGAAATACAAGTGTTTTTTCCATATCATTAAACCTCCCGGTAATAGCAAATCCATTAATAAAAAGACAACCCGGTAAAAACAGGGCTGTCTTTTCTGCCTGACTTTCTGCCTGACTAATTGCCTGAATAGTTGCGGAAACCCGCATAAATTAAGGGTTCCATACGGAACTAAATTAAAGCATCCTGAAAAACAAAAATACCTGCGAAACCTTGTATATAACGGCTTCGCAGGTATTTTACTGGTGGGTGCAGTAGGAATTGAACCTACGGCCCCTTCCGCGTCAAGGAAGTGCTCTCCCCCTGAGCTATGCACCCGAATCTATCTTTCATTTGCTGCAAAAATCATTATGCCCTATGACACCTAAAAAGTCAAGTGGCAGATCCGGGTTATTTGGAGAGCCAGAACATCAACCGGCCAAACAGGTTTTCCGGCTGTACTTCTTTTACAGCCACCAGCGGCACTTTGGTTAACGGATACCCCTGCACCGTGAATTCGGCATGACCCACCAACTGTCCCTCCCGGACCGGTGCTTTCAAATTCTCATCCAGCTTCACCTTAAGCTGAATATTTTGGAATTGATCGCGGGCTATGTTCACCCGTACCGGGTCCGCGACGGTGGCAGTAACAAATGATTCCATCCCCTCCCGGACCTTTACCCGAGCCATTTCGCCTCCGGCTGGGAATATCACCATCGGACGCACTTCGTTAAAACCATACTCCAGCAGCTTAATCGACTCTTCGTAACGGTCTTTGGCATGCAGCACCACCGAAATTAGTCTGCGGTCACCCCTGGTGGCGGAGGCTATCAAACAATTGCCCGCCCGGGGCGTGCTGCCGGTTTTCACACCGTCGGCGCCCGGCATCAATTGTTCATCTCTAAGTAGCCGGTTGGTGTTGGCAATTTCCTTTTCCCGTTCCGGGGGATTAATCCACTTGACCGTTGTCCCCTTAATCCGCACCAGCGAGTTAATTCGGGGGTTTTCCAGGGCGTAACGAGCAATCAGGCCCAGATCGTAGGCCGTGGTATAGTGCCCGGGGTCATAGTACCCGTTGGTATTGGCATACCGGGTATCCCGGGCGCCGATGGCGAAGGCTTTTCTGTTCATCAAGTAAAGGAACGCCTCTTCGCTGCCCGCCACGTGTTCAGCGATGGCCACCGTGGAATCGTTGGCGGAGGTAATAAGGGCCGCCTTCATTAGGTTGCCCATGGTAATCCGGTCGCCTTCGTCCAGGCGAATGGTTGAACCCATCGAAATGTTGGCCGCCTTTTTACTGACCACCGCCACTTCTCCGGGTTTGGAATTCTCCACCGCTATGATGGCGGTCATCAGCTTG
Source organism: Bacillota bacterium (assembly GCA_023439185.1). Lineage (GTDB taxonomy): Bacteria > Bacillota > Desulfotomaculia > Desulfotomaculales > Desulfallaceae > BRH-c8a. The sequence continues at coordinate 39,035 of JAEXOR010000029.1, forward strand.
GTCAGGCTGGCCGGCAAATTGCGCCGGTCAGCGTTGTACGCATAGTAAACCTGCCCGGTACGCGCGTCCATTAATAACGCGGCATAGGCGTCCACACGCATTTCATCCGCCCTGGCAACAGTGCCGCCCATGCTGCACAGTGCCGCGCACACAAGCACACTGATGATTACCCGCCGTATTACAAGTCCCAAGGCCGTCCACCCTCTCTGGAAATATTTCCATATTAATAAAACCCAAACTCTGGACATACAACCATTAACACGCAAATAACTATAAAACAATGAAAATAATTCAAAGGGTTATTAAAGAGGTGAAAAATTGTGCGCAGTTACCTTTTCGATGTACACAGGATCAGGCGCAATTTCAGGCGCAATTTAATAATGGGAACGCTGGTGGTCTTTACCGCCGTTCTTTTTACGGCACTGTTGCAACAAAACGCCGTACCAGCCACAGTGGAACCAAAACCGCACGCTATTTACAAGGTGCAGACCGATGCAAAGCTGGTGGCTCTTACCTTTGACATCAGTTGGGGCACCAAGGTGCCTGGCCCGGTAATGGATATCCTCAAGGAAAAGAAGGTCAAATCAACTTTTTTTCTGAGCGGCCCGTGGGTAAAGGAACACCAGGAATTTCCCAAGCGCCTGGCTGCCGAGGGGCATGAGATAGCCAGCCATGGCAATGAGCACGTTAATTACGGAGACCGAAGCAGTGAATGGGTTAGAAACGATATCATGACCGCCCATGAAGCAATTAAAGAGGTCACCGGGGTAACTCCCCGCCTGATCCGAACGCCCAACGGACACTGGAACGACATGGTGCTGAAAACAGCCCAGGATCTTGACTATAAGGTAATCCAGTGGAGTGACGATTCCCTGGACTGGATGAAGGACCGCTCGGTAGACCAGATTATCAGCCGGGTACTGGAGAAAGCACACCCCGGCGCCATCATCCTGATGCATGCCAGCGATACCTGCGACCGAACCCCGGCGGCATTGCCGGCGGTGATAGACGGATTACGGGAAAAGGGTTATAAGCTGGTCACCGTTTCCGAACTGCTCAAGCATGGTCCGGGTGTCACGGACTGACGCAAATATTTCGACGCTATATTTACAATGGTATTATGGAGCAAAGGGCAATAAAAAATGCGAAGGGATATTTCTCCTTCGCATTTTTATGTTAGTTTATATTATTATTTTTCGTTGTTAAATCCAGCGGTTCCTGTTCCGGCGCCTCCTAATCAACCACCAGGCCAGCAACGCCAGGATAACCGCCAGAATTACAATATCCATCCGGTGAAACCACGGTTTAAGAGCCAGCCAATTCTCGCCGAGCTTGAGACCGAGATAGGTGAGGAAAAAACACCAGGGCAGTGAGCCGAGAAAAGAATAGATCACGAACTTATAAAAATTCATCCCCGAAATGCCGGCGGGCAGGGAGATAAAAGTACGCACCACCGGCATCAGCCGGGTGAAAAACACGGTGGCTTCGCCGTAACGGGCAAACCATTCTTCAGCCTGCAGGAAATGCTTTTCGGAAAAACCGAAATACCGGCCGTATTTCCTCAAAAAAGGCCGGCCGCCCCGGTAACCGATATAATAAGATACGATTGAACCGCCCAGGCCGCCAAGGGTGCCCGCCATGGCCGCCCCGACAAAATTAAGCTGCCCGGTGGAAACCAGGTAGCCGCCGAAGGGCAGGATAAATTCACTGGGCAGTGGAATATTGGCGCTTTCAATGGCCATCCCCAGAGCAATACCCCAGTATCCCAACGAGGCGATAAAAGCGGTTACCTCGTGCATCAAAAATTCCAAAACCGCGTCAAACACATCCGGAACAAAGCCCAAAAAAACACACACCCCGCTTTAAACAATCAGTTGCTTGCGTTTCAATCCTGTGGTTATTTACCTTCCAGGTGCAGAGTGCGGCGGATGCTGCTGTAATTACTGGATATGGTGGCAGCGGAAACATTAAACATTTGGGCCAAAATGTTCTGGTTAATGCCGTCGTTTCCCTGGGTCCGGGCCAAAGCGTAAATCACCGCGGCCGCCCAGGCGCCGGGTTTTCTAAAGGTTGGTCTGGCCAGATTCCTGTATTGATGCCATATATCAACAGCGCTTTTTACATACTGGGACTGATAGCCCATCTTTTGTAAACCATCCCGGATTAATGAATCTACTCTCCCGTCACCCGTACCGGGGTCGGAGGCGGCGCTTAGTTTCCGCCATAACAGAGACAGGTCCATGGCCGGTCCGGATTTGGCGCCTTCATCATGCTGCAGCTTCCATAACAGCTCCTGCAGCTTTTTACGACCGGCTTTGGTCTCATAAGCCTCCAGCGGGGTTTTCCCCTTCAGTATATCCATAGGCTCATTGATCCAGCGTTCGTAAAAATAATCCAAAAAGCTGCCCGCCGGCTGTTGGTCCGGCTCGGCGTCCGCAGGTTCCACCGCCCCTTCGGGCAGTTCCCATAATGTTCCCATCTCCATAACCATGTTGTTAAGTATATGGGCCCGGTCCCGCAGATAGGTGTCCCAGCTTCCCCGGCGGGAGCGTTTGTTCCAGTAAACTTCAACATCCACTTTGATTCTGTTCAGCACGTAGCCTTCAAAATAACCGGGCAAAATCAACCCGCCGGTGGAAAACTCATTTTCCTCGCCCAGGGGCAATACGCGAATATACAGAATGTTACCCGGCGTGATTTCGCAGACCGCCTGGCGGTCCCTGACCCTGACATCCTTACCGCGAATTATATCACGCAGGATAATTTCGTATCCGGGTCCCAATTCCGTTACCTTGTAAACCGAGCACCTGGCCCGTTTCCACTTTTCCAGCAACGCCTTTTCTTCCCCGGTCAGACCTCCGGTCATGCTAAAATATTCCAAAACCGATTTTCCCCGGATTCGGTAATCAAAGATAAACCATTCAAAAAAACGCTCCATCAGGAAATCATCTTTATCGTCCACTAAATCCGGATCCAATACCGCGAAGTAAATTTCGCGGGCGATTTCGATTTCCCGGGCAAAAATCTCGCTGTCGGCAAATTCAGCCAACTTCCTCCGGAGATGCTGCCCACTGCGCCAACGGCGGTACTGGTTGATGTCAATGATATTGTTGTTTCCGCACGGTCCCTTATTGTCACCATCACCATGCAGGGACTGTTTATCCGGCATCTCAGGGCACCTCCTTAAAACAGTTATAACCAACGCTCCAGTTTATAAACTTTTCCTTCCTTCTTAATATTTATATTCAGTTGCGGATATAAATCCACGGCAATATAGCTGATACCATGATTTAAGACGACGTCCGGACTGCCGTCCGGTCCGGCCATACCAAACCGGTTAACGTTTTGCCCGTTTTTACCGTCAATGGCGATCAATTCTCCCCGATCCCAGTAAACCTCGTACAGCATCGACTCCAGTACCATCCGCGCCGGCAGGTACTCCCGGTTTCCCCTGTCCAACGGCTCAATCACCAGGCCGGTTTTTCTCCCGTTCAGCAAGACCTCTCCTTCGGGAGCGAAGCTGAGGTCGGGAGCGTCCTGGGGGTTCAGAAACTGCCAGGCCACCTCTTTTTGCAGGGCCGGGGTAAGTACGCCGTGATCGGGCGACAGCCCGGTGCTGTTTATATCTGTGCCTGCAGGCGTAAGGTACCTGGCGGTGGTAATCTTCAAGGCGCCGCCGTTGCTCAAGGGAAATATCGTCTGTACCACGCCCTTACCATAAGTAACGTCGCCCACCAGTTTAGCCAATCCATGATCCCGCAACGCCCCGGCCAGAATTTCAGAAGCGCTGGCGCTGGCTGCATCCGTGATCACCACTATCGGCAGGTCTGTCACCGTAGGGGCGCTTTCAGTACGAATTTCCTCCGTATGCCCCCTGTTGTCCTCGCTGAACACCACCACTGAACCGGCGGGTAAAAAATTATCCGCAATGTCAATCGCTTCGTATAGATAGCCGCCTCCGTTGCCCCGCAGGTCGATAACCAGGGACGATATGCCCTGCCTCCGTAAATCTTTCAGGGCGGTCTCAAATTCCACCGTGGTATGCGCGCCAAAGGTACTAACCGCAATATAACCTGTTTGACCTTCCATCAGTTCGGAATACACCGACGGGACATGCACTTCCGCCCGCTGCAGGGCCACGTCGAACTCTTTTTCACCGCGCCGGATGGTCAGCACCACGCTGGTATCCCGGAGACCGCGTATTGCCGTCGCCACCTCGGCCAGGGACCACCCCGCGGTGCTGCTGCCATCCACCGCCATAATCAGGTCGCCGGCCTGCAGGCCGCCCTGCTGGGCGGGAGTGCCGGAGAAAACGCTTATTATGGCCGGGTAACCATCCCGGCTGATTAATTCCACCCCGATGCCGATCAGATCACCGTTTAACGCGTCGGTAAAGCCTTTTAATGCTTCCGGGTCAAAGTAATCCGCATACGGGTCGTCAAGCTCATACATTATGCCCTGGATGGCCCCGCCGGTTATAGCCCCCGGCTCCGGATTGGATAAATGATAATCCTCCACCAGTTCCATCACTTCCAGGAGCAAGGCCGGGTTTTCATTATTTTCCGCCGCCGCGGCCGGGAAAACCAAAGAAAATGCCGCCAGCGCAACCAACACCCAAAAAGCCAACCGTTTGGACATATTCGGCAACCTCCAGTAACATCCAGTCGCATATATATTTCGACCGCCCCGGACCAAAGTCCTGCCGTATACGGCAACTAATTGGGTCAATCAGGAACCGCAGGCAGGTATTTATATTCCGGCTGTGGAAAATACTGATTCATAAAATTTAAAAGGAAGGTAACTCCATGTCCCATAACCGCTTTTTAATCATTGACGGCAACAGCCTGGTCCACCGGGCCTTTCACGCCCTGCCTCCGCTAACCACCGCCGACGGCACGGTGACCAACGCGGTATACGGTTTTACCACCATGCTGCTGAAGGCGCTCCAGGTGGTGGAGCCGGACCACGTCGCAGTGGCTTTCGACAAGGGGAGAGCCACTTTCAGGCATGAGAGTTACACCGAATACAAGGCCAAACGCGCGGCCACCCCGTCCGAGCTGAAATCCCAGTTTCCCCTGGTTAAAGAAGTTTTAAACCGCATGCGCATAGCCGTATTGGAACTGGATAATTACGAAGCCGACGACATTATCGGCACCCTGTGCCGCATCGCTCAGGACAGCAGCCTGGAAAGCGTGATCCTTACCGGCGACCGGGACGCGCTGCAGTTGGTTTCGCCGCGGGTGAAAGTAATGCTGACCCAAAAGGGCATCACCGATACGGCGGAATACGACGAAGGCCGGGTATGGGACCGCTACGGCGTCAGCCCGTCCCAGTTGACCGATATCAAGGGCTTGATGGGAGACACGTCGGATAATATCCCCGGGGTGCCGGGGATTGGCGAAAAAACCTCCATGAAGCTGATCCAGGAATACGGTTCCCTGGAGAACGTGGTAGCCAACGCCTCCGGGCTGGCGCCCCGCTGGCGGGATAAGATTACGGAATACAAAGACCAGGCGTTGTTATCCAAACAACTGGGCACCATCGAGTGCCGGACGCCCCTGGAGTTCGACCACAACACATTGCACTGGCCCGGCCCGGATTACCCGGCGCTGCTTGAATTATTCAACCGGCTGGAATTTAAGACCCTGGTCCGTAACCTCATTGAAAAGGCGGGCGCCCCGGAGGATAACGCCGCCGACGACGGCACGGATATCCACCGGGTGGATTATGACACCCCCGCCACCGGACAGGCATTAAATAAATTAAGAGCAACAGCCGGCGCCGCCGAAAGCATCGCGCTGCTGCTGGAGGGCGATCGGGAACGCGGCATCAGCCGGGCCGCTTTGGCGCCCGGCGACGGCATGGTTTATCTATTGCCGGTACGGGAACAGCCCGCCGCCCTGGACCTGGCCGGTGACCTGTGTGCCGTCCCCCGCCCCGGAAAACTGTGTTTTAACGGCAAGGAGATCATTTGGCTGCTGCACCGGCACAACCGCCGGCTGGAGGGCTTGTCCTTCGACGCGGCCCTGGCCGCCTATCTGTTAAGCCCCGGCACTGCCCAGCCCACGCTGCCCGACCTGGCGGCGCAGTATATGAACCTGATCCTGCCCGCGGACGGCGGAGCCGCTCTGGCCGCCGGCGCGGAAGTCCTGGCCGGTCTGAACGGCGTAATGGACGCCAAGCTGGCCGAACTGGGTATGGACAGGCTTTATTACGATGTGGAATTACCCCTGGTACCCATCCTGGCCGAAATGGAAATCGACGGTGTGGCGGTAAACCCGGAAGTACTGCGTGACATGGGCGAGGAAACGGGCCGGCAGATTGACCAACTGGTACTGGAAATCTACCGTATGGCCGGGGAAGAGTTTAATATCAACTCCACCAAACAGCTGGGCCATATTCTGTTCGACAAGCTGCACCTGCCGGTGATTAAAAAAACAAAAACCGGCTATTCCACCGATGCCTCGGTGCTGGAGGAACTGGCCGCATCCCACGAGATCGTCGGCAAAATTTTGGAATACCGGCAGCTTGCCAAGCTGAAGTCGACCTACATTGACGGGCTGACCGCGTTGATTAACCCATATACGGAGCGGATCCACACCACGTTCCACCAGAATGTCACCGCCACCGGCCGGCTGTCCAGTTCGGACCCCAATTTGCAGAACATCCCCATCCGGCTGGAGCAGGGCCGTAAAATCAGGCGTTTTTTCGTCCCCCGGCAGGAGGGCAACGTAATTCTGGCGGCGGACTACTCCCAAATTGAACTGCGCATTCTGGCCCACATGTCCGGGGACCCCGGCCTGGTGGACGCTTTCAATAAAAATCAGGACATCCACACCCGTACCGCTTCGGAGGTGTTCGGAGTGCCCATGGAGCAGGTAACGCCGGAACAGCGCGGCCGGGCCAAGGCGGTGAATTTCGGCATCGTTTACGGCATCAGCGATTTTGGGCTGGCGCGGGACATCCGGGTCAGCCGGGCTGAAGCCGGCAGCTATATCAAGAGCTATTTTGCCCGCTACAGCGGGGTCAAGGATTTCATCAGCCGTAAAATCGCCGAGGCCAGGGACCAGGGCTACGCCACCACCATGCTGAACCGCCGCCGCTACCTGCCGGACCTGTTCAGTTCCAACCGCATGACCCGCGCTTTCGGCGAACGCACCGCCATTAACACGCCCATCCAGGGCACCGCCGCGGACATAATTAAACTGGCCATGGTTAGAATAAACGCAGAACTGAAGAACCGGGGCATGAAAACCAAGATGATCCTGCAGGTGCACGACGAACTGATCTTCGACGTGCCGGCGGACGAGTTGGAACAGGTCAAACAAATGGTACGCGATTACATGGAAAACGCATTGCAGCTTGACGTACCCCTGGTGGTGGACCTTAAAACCGGTCCGAACTGGTACGACGTTAAAAAAGAAAAGTAATAGCCAAACGCCCCCGATACGAGGTGAAAACAAATGCCCGAACTGCCGGAAGTGGAAACCGTCAAAAGCTCCCTGGAAAAAAAGCTGACCGGCCTGACTATAACCGGCGTGGATATTGAAATGCCTAAAATTATCCGGGAGCCGGCCATCGCCGATTTTATCGCCGGGGCCACCGGCAAAAAAATTACCCGGCTGGACCGCCGGGGCAAATATCTGCTTATCCACCTGTCCGACGGCGGCGTATTGGTGGTGCACCTGCGCATGACCGGCCGGCTTGTTTATGCCCGGCCCGAAGACCCGCCGCCGCGCCATACCCACGTGGTGTTTCACCTCAGCGACGGAAACCAACTGCGTTTTGCCGACATGCGCCAATTCGGCCGCATACTGCTGGTGCAGGAACAGCGAATGGACCAGGTAAAAGGGCTGAAGGATCTGGGCCCGGAACCACTCGGCAACGAGTTTAGCCGGGAATTCCTGCGCCGGGAACTGAAACGCAAACGGGTGCGCCTGAAATCACTGCTGCTGGACCAAACATTCATTGCCGGCCTGGGCAACATTTACGCCGATGAAGCTTTGCACCGCTCCCGCATCCATCCCGAGCGGATTGCCCGCACCCTGACCACCCGGGAAATTGCCACCCTTTACCACTCCATCATCGAAGTGCTGCAGGAGGGCATTGCCAACCGGGGCACTTCGGTACGCGACTATGTGGACGGAGACGGCCGCGCGGGGAGCTTCCAGGAACTGTTGCGGGTGTATAACCGCGAAGGTGAACCCTGCTGCTACTGCGGCACCGCCATCTCCCGCATCAAGGTGGGAGGGCGGAGTTCCTATTTCTGCACTGCCTGCCAAAAGGATACGTAAAAGCAACAGCCCGGTCCGCCAATCACACTTCGACTTTCCCAGCCATAGTATTTAAAAAGACCAAGACACCGCTATGGGAGGGAAAGTTGAATGGAGTTGCTGGCCCTGGTTTTGTTTGCGCTGGCTCTAAACATGGATTCCTTTGCCGCCGGCGTGGCGTACGGGGTGCGCAAGATCAAGCTGCCCGTCACTTCGTTGGCCATCATCAGCATGATGTCCATGGGAGCGATAACCATGTCCATGCTGATGGGCGGCGTACTGACCGCTTATTTTTCTCCCGTCTTCGCCCACAGGCTGGGCGGGGTTATTTTACTGCTCATCGGCCTCTGGGTACTGGTCCAGTCGCTGCAGGAAAGCCGGCTTAAAAGCCATGATGAAGAAGCGGATGAGGAGCATCCCAGCACCATTATACGAATTCATATCCGCTCCCTGGGCCTGGTGATTCAAATTCTGCGCCAGCCGTCCAGGGCCGACCTGGACCGGTCCGGAACCATATCATCCAAAGAAGCCGTCCTGCTGGGCCTTGCCCTGGCGCTGGACGCTTTCGCGGCGGGCTTCGCCGTATCCATGCTTGGCTTTGGCATCCTGCCCACCGCCCTGATGGTCGGTATCGGGCACTTCGCGCTCACCTACCTGGGACTGCTGGCCGGCACGGGCGCCATAGCCACCGGCTTGAGCCGGAAGATAAGCGTGCTGCCGGGGTTTATTCTCATCGCCCTGGGTCTGTTTAAAATCCACTGAACAATGCCTCCGGCAGGAATGTGGTATGAATTACCAAACCCCGGCCGGAGTATAATTTTTACCCTTCGGGAGGACAGGCCTCAAATCGGGCGAATTAATAATAATTGTTCATCTGGAGGAATAATTATGGCAGTAGTGGGACTGACAGGAAACATCGGCAGCGGCAAAAGTACCGTGGCCCGGGTGCTGAAAGAATTGGGTGCCCTGGTTATCGACACAGACCGGGTGGCCCGGGACGTAGTCGCGCCGGGCACCCCCGCGCTGCAAAAAATAGCCGATACTTTCGGCCCGCAGGTACTTAATCCGGACGGTACGCTTAACCGCCAACAGGTGGCCGAAATAGTTTTCACAGACAGCCAGGCCCGGGAACGGCTGAACGGCATCGTACACCCGGAAATTAGAAAGGTGCTGCTGCAAGCCATCGCCGATTACAGAAAAAGCGGCGCCGCCCCGCTGCTGGTAATTGAAGCCCCCCTGATGATCGAAACAGGCCTGCACCTTTTAATGGACGAAGTGTGGCTGGTGACTGTGGCTCCAGCAACACAACTGGCCCGGGTAACCGCCCGGGACGGTTCCGAGGAAGAGGCGCGCCGGCGCATGAACGCCCAAATGCCCCAGGAAGAAAAAATACCCCTGGCCCGCCGGATTATCGACAACAGCGGTGACCTGGACGCCACCAGGCGCCAGGTGCTTCAAGCATGGAAAGAAGCGACAAAAACAACCAGTCCGGAGTGATCGACATTGGCCCGCAGATACAGAATCAACTTTTTCAGATTGCTGCTGCTGATCCTGTTCCTGACAGCGGTTTTCAATTACGACAACATATTAAAACAATTTTACCCGATGCCCTACCAATACTCCATCCTCCGCCATACCGCCGAAGCGGGGGTTGATCCATGCCTGCTTACAGCGATTATGAAAACGGAAAGCAATTTTGACCCCAACGCCGTCTCCCCCAAGGGGGCAAGAGGTTTAATGCAAATCATGCCCGAGACCGGGGAGTGGATCGCCCACCAGAGCGGTGCCGGTCCCTTCCACCCCGACATGCTCTTCGATCCCGACACCTGCATCAGCATGGCCGCCTGGTACATCGCCGACCTGCAAAAAGAATTCGGCGACAACAGAATTATGGTGCTGGCAGCCTACAACGGTGGACGCGGCAATGTGCGCAACTGGCTAAATGAAGAAAAAATGTCCGGGAGCATCGGGGATGTGGACAACATTCCCTTCCCGGAAACCAGAAATTTTGTCCACAAGGTTTTGTGGAATTATAGAATATACAGTTGGCTGTACGGTGAGAATTAAGGGCTAACCCTGGGAAAAACGGGAAGAACCCGCACCTTGACAAACCGCACCGGTAAACTTATAATGATATTTGCATCAAAACGGGTCGGAGTGGCGGAATCGGCAGACGCGTACGTTTGAGGGGCGTATGGGAGACCGTGCGGGTTCAAGTCCCGCCTCCGACACCAAAAATTCCTTTAAAATCAAGGCTTTCGGGATTTTGACCGAAAGCTTTTTTTCACCTTGGGATAAGCCTTTAAAAAGTCTATATTTCTTTATCGTTAACATTTATCACCACATCTTTCATATGATCCCCGCAGGCATTAAACCGAAAGGAGAATCAATATGCGAGAAATCCTCAGTGAAAGGAGCGAATAATGATGGACAACGACAAATTTCAAGACTTAGTGCTTCAGCAATTCCAAGTCATTACAGGTGAACTGCAATCCCTAAAAGAAGGCCAAAAGTCACTTACAGAGGGCCAAACCCGCCTTGAAACCCGCATGGACAAGCTTGAAGAATCCCAGGCACGGCTTGAAAAATCCCAAGACATCCTAGCCTCTGAAGTCATGGCCATCAAAACCGACGTACAGAAAGTAAAGTCCACCGTCATCCGCATTGAGCAAGATCATGGTACCCGGCTCGGCGCCCTCATGGATGGCCATAGGCAAAATACCGAAATACTTGACCGTCATACCGAGCAACTTGACCGCATTGAAAATAAAATCGAAAGCCATGACATCCAGATTTCTGTATTGGATAAAACTAAAGCTAATAAGCGTAAAGCAAAGTAATTATTAAAAGAAGAATTATTTTATCATAACTCCGTTATCATCTCCGGTATCCGGAAGAACAGGCAGCTTCGTTGGAGAAATTAACAAAACCATTGCTAAAGATTATTTTGATGCAATAGCTAATTAACAGTGATAATTTCTCTTTTGATAACCTCACCATTAATCCCTATTTGTACCGTCTCCAGCGGTATGTCACTGCCGCTCTTTTTAATGGCTTCGGTAATAATCCGTACAAAACCACGGCAACAGGGAATTTCCATGTATACCACGGTTAAACTGTTGATATTTACACTTTCCAGGATTTGTTCAATCTTTTCTTCGTATATTTTTACATCATCAAATTTGGGACATCCGGAAGCCACCGCCTTGCCCTGAAGAAAATCGCTGTGTATGTTGTTATAAACAAAGGGAACACAATCCGCGACCAGGATAAGATCAGCATTTTTTAGAAATTGCGCAGTTGGCGGAATCAAGTATAGTTTGACCGGCCATTGACGATCAACTGAATAACGAACCTGTCCCGAAAGACAGCCTGTGGCAGCATTAGGTTTACCCTGCTCCGTTACCTCCAGTCCATGGGCACGTAAATGCTCACGGTGCTTCTCTGCAAGTTCCGGCGATTTTTCTTCCAGGTGAATAAGCACTCCCTGGGCATCATATTCTTCAGCAGTCCTTTCTTCTACTTGGAGCGCTCCTTCTGGGCAGTGTCCCAGGCATGCTCCCAAACCGTCGCAAAAACTCTCTTTTACTAATTGAACTTTACCGTCCACAACCTGAAGCGCTCCCTCCGGGCATCCTGGCAGACATAACCCGCAGCCATTACACTTTTCCTTATCAATACGTATAATACTTCTAATTTTTTTGATCATCAGCAGATACCTCCTTAATGAGTTCAGCCACTTTTTCTTTGATCATGCTTGCCACCTGCAGGTATTCTTGCAACCCTTTTCCGCCGGGGTTTGGAATATTCCACTGGATAACTTCGCCCTTGATCAATTCTTTAGGGATTTCCACCTCCGGACCCATTGTTACATACAAGTCTGCCGCACCAATTCTAGCTACATCCTTAGGTCTGCCGCGCCAGGAGATATTTTCCTTGCCGAGGACTTCCACTGTTTGGGTATCTGCCGTATCATTTGGCGATATACCGCCGCTTACAAAACCAAGATTGGAAGATGTATTGATTTCTTTTGCCAGCGCCTCAGCCATTACGCTTCGCACAGTGTTTCCCACACCTATGAACGCCACCCTGATGCGCTTGAACTTTTTGTACAGTTCTTCCCCTACGCAATGTTTAGCGTATTTACACCACTGCACGCATGATTCCACATCGTTGTATACTTGGAATCCACAGTTATCGCACTTGACACCTACGTCGTTGGAAAAAACCTCTACTTCACTGCCACACTCCGGGCACTTTTTAATTTTCAACGTCGGGGTGCCGGCCAGCGACCCCGGACACCTGTTCATCATGAGACCACCCCCTATATGGATCACGTAACCTTTAACAAAATAATAGTCAATTTATATATTTTTGGAGGTTTGCTAAGTCACGGAACAGGTGTGATTTTAGTCACTGAAGGCCCATTTCTTTTTAAACATAAGCAAAAAGCAAGATCCCAAGGTTGGATATTAATTTTTCCTCTGCATATTGGCATGATAAGACATAATTTGATAGTATAATCAATAAAGTTTCATAACTTAACTACTTGTTTTAATTAAGTCTAATTAAAGAAAAATAATGGAGGAGCATAAGTTCGATATGATAAAGGAGTTCCCAAATGAAATAATTGATAAAATACTGGAGGATATCCATATTGGCTTAACCCTGGTAGGTACAGATGGGAAGATCCTGTGGTGTAATAAGCTTGCAATGGGAATATTAGGCTGGAAATTTCAAAATTCTAATACCTCTTCGGTTTTAAACTGCCATAGAATAGCATTGCACGATAAGGTTATACAAAAAATTAATAATCCTAAACTTGACAAAGAATGGCACCGCATAATAAAAATTAAGGGAAGGTTTATTGAAAATACCTATTTCCCTATCCGTATACCTGATTATATTACTGGGATAATGATTATCACCAAGGATGTAACAGAACGTGAGATGATGCACGAGGTAATTAAAAAGGCTGCTATTACAGATACGCTAACAGGCCTTTATAATCGAAAATTTTTCGAGCAGGTATGGAGCGACTTTGCCACCGGGGACAAACCATTTGGGGTCATCATGTTGGATGTGAATGCGCTGAAATATGTTAATGATAATTATGGCCATGAAGCAGGGGACAAGCTGCTTATTAAAGCTTCTAAACTAATAAGCGATAATGTAAGACAGATGGATTATGTTTTTAGGTTCGGGGGAGACGAATTTCTTGTTTTGTTACCGGAAGTTGGTAATGATATGCTGGAGGCGATTGAACAAAGAATTCGGGAGCAAAACCAGATTCCTTCCGCGGAAGAACCGATAAGTGTATATCTAAGTATAGGCACCTGTTCATCCTTAGAAACTATAGAAGTACAGGATATAATATCTTGTGCTGACCAAAAAATGTATGAGGATAAGCGAAGGTTTTATGCAGATGAAGGGAAACACTTGAAAAAATAATTAGTTGGTCAGATGCTTAAAGTGTGGTTCTTTTGTAACTATAACGGGTCAGGGTGAATGCACTAACTGCGCCTTTTGCCCCAAATGCCTCTCAATAATGCTCTGATGCCGGAAAGTTTTTTATCATTAATGCTGTTTTCCTCACCGCATTTATCAAGTTCTGAAACGAAAATTTTTCGGGCCGGCATGGGGAAAAAGCTGTTTTTGTTAACATTATTCACTTGAGGTTTGTAAAGTAGTTGAGTGAACCCGGCCAAACCTAAGCCGAAAACAAAGTGCGCAACAATTGTCACCATAATCCCCGAAGGTTCTTGCGGCAGTTTGGCCTGTACGGCTTGACCCAACAACGTACCAAAGAGACCGACCCATATAAATAAACCAAAGCCAATACCTTTAATCCATAAATATCTTTTACCTGTAAAATAAATTACAACGACAAAAAGAACTCCCAGAGCCGCAGTAACAGTAATGTCCGCCACTCCGCCAATTATATAAGCCCCAGGGCTAAACAGGTCTTTTCGTTCAAGAAAGCGAGAAGCTGTAATCTGCCAGAAGACAACGTTCGTATAGCCCAGGAGATAAAAAATATAATTGACCAACAGCTTAACAGCGTCTGCAAGAAGGCCAATAATCGCACCAATTATAACAATATCTCTAAACATGAAGTTTTTCTCCTATTGTATAGTAAGTGGGTTTCGTTTATTATTTACAAATGTTTTTAATACATACAAATAAAGCTAAACACATTATGCCAAAAAATCCGTTAATCTTTATTTTTGTTTGTTACTCAGTAGCTTCCCAACAGTATCAATAATTTGGTCCTGATCAATGTAACCGTGCAGCCGGGGTATGCCGTTAACCAGCGTCATCGGCAATAGTACCTGGTTGATAATTTTTTCTGTCTCCGGAAATTCTTTAATTGCGTCGGTTTTGACGTTAATGAACCGGCACTCCGTTCGGTCACCGAAAATATCCTTTAATTTTGCGGCCAGTTCTTCGGCCTCTACCTTCATGGTTTTCGACGGTTCGCCGCAGGCGGACCTACCGCTTGCGCATCAGCCGGCAAATTTAACGGGTTCGTCAACACCAAAAACGTAAATTTTAATTTTGGTTTCTTCCATGTTGCCCCCACTCCTCATCTATAAAATTAGAACTATCAGCAAAAAAACAACGCAGCACATTAGCACGACTACGTTGTTTTTTTATGCTTCTATATGTTGATTTCCTGCCTGATTATACTTTTCAGGCCGGGCTTCTTAAATTTTATAACGGGTGGTACTGACCAAGGGACTCGTTGCCATAAACACCCAGGCAGCAAAAACCCACCAACCCAAAAATGTCAGAGCGCTGAAATAGGGATAAAACCAGGGCCTAAAATCAAATAACCCAACGCTATGAACCAGGTAGCCATAACCGGTGCTTGCAAAAGCGAAGGCAACAAGATAGAGATATAAAAAAGGGCGTCTAACGGGCAGGAAGCGCAGGAAAATCATCACCGTGAAAGTCCAACTGGGCGGGGACAGTATATTTTGCCCCAAAACATTAAAGATGCCGGCGTTTTTGAACCATATTATATGAAAGATGTTTTGAAATATCGCCACCACCAAAACGTCACCCAGTCCGCCGATAAGAATACCATAGATGAAATACTGTTTATAATGTTCTTTCGGTATAAATATGAGCGTCATGATGAATGCCGTAAGTAAATATACCGGGTAAAAGAATGTTGCCGCCATTAAAACCAACACCTCTGCTCAATGGGTTTGTTGCTTATTATTTACAAAATTATTAAATACATGCAATTAAAACGGCGCACGGTAAATAAAAGAGCTGTTGACTTACTAACTGTCAACAGCCCCGTTAATTTGAAACGCACTATGCTTCTGTTACTGCAGGTATCCGGCCACCAGCTCCGCTATATCCTTCGCCTTTACGGTTTCGGTCTGATCACATTCCTTGAGGCCGTCTTCAACCATGGTCAGGCAAAACGGGCAGTTCACAGCGATAACCTCCGGCTGGGTGGCCAGGGCCTGTTCGGTACGCAGCACATTGATCCGGGTGCCGATGTTTTCTTCCAGCCACATCCTGCCGCCCCCCGCGCCGCAACAGAACGCGCTGTCCTTGTTCCTGTCCATTTCAACCAGGGAAACTCCGTTTAAACTGTTTATAATTTGCCGCGGAGCCTCATATTCGCTGTTATAGCGGCCAAGGTAACAGGAATCATGGTAAGTCAGTTTCATTGTCCCGCCGGCGCCGGATAAAGTTATCTTCCGGTCGGCAATCAGGTTGCTGATCAGCCGGGTATGATGGATAACCTCAAAATCGGCGCCGAAACGGGGATACTCGTTCTTCAAGGTGTTAAAGCAATGGGGGCAGGCGGTAATGATCTTTTTGACCCCGTACTCTTTAAAGGATTCCATATTTTCTTCCACCAGGGACTGGAACAAATACTCGTTGCCCAACCTCCGGGCCGAATCGCCGCAACATTTTTCTTCGCTGCCCAGGATGGCGAAACTGACTCCCGCCGCCTTCAATATTTTGACCAGAGCGGCGGTTACGTTTTTGATCCGCTCGTCGAAGGAACCGGCGCAGCCCACGTAAAGCAGATATTCCGCATCCCTGTTTTCTTCCATGGTTGGCACTCCCAGCTCTTCAGCCCAGTCTCCCCTGTTTGTCCAGCCGACTCCCCAGGGGTTGGAATTGCGTTCAAGGTTGGTGAAGGCCAGTTGCGCCTCGGCGGGAAATTCGCTTTGGTCCAAAACAAGGTTACGCCTTAAATCTATAATTTTATTGATGTGCTCATTCAACTGGGGACAATGCTCCTGGCAGGCATAGCATGTGGTGCAGGACCAGATGATGTCCTCGCTGATGATATTGCCGGCCAGTTCCGGCAGGTGGTCCCGGGCGTCCCCCGATTCCGCGGCGTGGGCTTCCTTTAAACCGCCGGCTTGTCTGGCGGGGCGCGGCAGACTTTCTTTGATCACGGCAATTAACTGCTTCGGAGAAAGCGGTTTACCGCTGATGAAGGCCGGGCAGTTATCCTGGCAGCGTCCGCATTCCGCGCAGGCGTAACAGTCAAGCAGTTGCTTCCATGTATAATCAGTTACCTTGCTGACCCCGAAATTCTCTTCGCCCTCGTTTTCCAGGTCCAGGTCCTTTATGGAACCGCCCCGGGGCTGCAGGTTGCGCAGGTAAATGTTTATCGGCGCTGCCAGCGGGTGCACCAGGTGCGAATAACGGAAAAATACCATCAGGCCAAGCGCCATGGTAACATGGACCCACCAGAAAATTTCATATATCGTCAAACGAGCGGATTGCTCCATTGATGCAAAAAGAACGGCCAGCGCGCCCGAAACCGGCGCCAGGGCATAACGCCCCTCACCAACCGCGCCCGCGTTTGCGCCGCTGGCTATGAAAAGGCTCGCCACCATTAAAACAATGCCTGAGATTAAAGCAACAATTACTCTCTCTTCAGCCCAGTCGCCGACGCCCAGCCGGGGCACTTTGGCCACATACCTGCGATATGCCGAAACAAGCATGCCAATCACGGCCAGCACGCCGAAAACATCAACCAGCAAATAAAAATAAGGGTTTTGACCTAAAAAAGGCAGTGCCGCGCCCGGGAACAACCCCTCCAGTATAAATTGCAGAATTCCCAAAGCAAAAACCGTCAACCCCCAGAAAATCATGAAGTGCATCAGGCCGGGGCCGGGCTCTCTGAACAACCTTCGCTGGCCCAGCACAATGGATAGTGTTCCGGATAACCTTTTAGCCGGCTGGTCGAACCTATTCTCGGGCTTGGCCAGAGCCAGTACGTTGTAACGTTCCATTATACCCATCACAAAGGAATACAAAGCAAAAGCAGTCATCAATACAAATACAACAATTTTTACATCTGTCATGTTGCCCTACACCTCACCGAATATTTAGATTTTTTAGATTTAGTATAGTAGCAGTTTAACGGTTAATAGAGCATACATATAGCAAGTAACCGACAAAATTAATTTTTAAAGCAAAAAAGCCGGGCAGCGGCGCTTTGCGCTCACCAACCCGGCCTTACAGGCGGTCTGTTTATTTTTTGCCCGTTTTCAGTGCGGGATACTAAAAGCCTCCAACTCTTTAATATCACTCTGGAAAAGCAAATGTTCATCTTTCATATTCATCAGCAGATAGTCCTCAAAAGCCTCTACGTAGAGGGGCGCGAACTGGGTACCCTTGTGCCGGTTTAATTCAGCCAGCGCTTCAAATACGGTTTTTCTCGTCTGGTACGACCTGGGACTGATCATCGCGTCAAAGGCGTCGGCGATGGTCAAAATACTGGCCAGCTCGGGTATTCCTTCGCCGGAAAGCCCCTCGTATCCGTTACCGTCCCATCTTTCATGGTGATACAGTATCAGAGGCAGGTATTTCCCCACCCCTTCAAGGGTTTCAACCATTCTTTTTCCCATCGACGTATGGGTCTTAATTAAATTAAATTCACTGTAAGTTAATCTGTCGGGCTTGTTCAACAATCTTTCATTAATACAGTTTTTCCCGATATCATGCAACAACGCTCCGTAACCCAGTGTTTTAATCTGCCGGGAGCTTAAACCGGCGTGTCTGGCTATTTTTACGGATATACTGCAGACATTACATGAATGTGTATACAGAGCATTGTTAAACCCGCTCAACAAGACGCTGACAAGCTTCTCAATGCGCAAAGTTATGACCCCCATTTTCAAAGCCCCATTGACATCAAAATGGGATCTATTTCGACAATCTTTCGACAATATTATACAACCACATGGAATAATTAATCAATAATATTATCCATTATTATACATTTATTTTGTGAACAAAACAACTATTAATATAAAGCCGCTATCATTACTCTAATTTATTCGCTCGCGTTTTTCCGGCCTTTCTTTTATTTTTGGCATAGATCAACGCGGAGGTTAAGGTTATCCCGCCGGCAATCAGATAGGGATAATAGTCCGTTAAAAACTCCAGGATCACGGTTTTGTTCCGCCCGATAATATAACCGAATAAGATCAGTGATATAATCCAGCAGGTTGCTCCAATTGCCGCGCAGGTCATTACCTTGAGCAAAGGCATTTTACATACTCCGGACATGTACGGCGCCACACTGCGGGCCACCGGCAAAAAGTAGGCTATGATGATGGCATAGCTGCCATACCGGTTAAACCATGTTTCCAGTCGGTAAAGCTTTTCCGGGGTGAGAAAAACATACTTGCCGTATTTTTGCACAAACGGTGAACCCAGCCGGTTGCCAACAGTATAACCACCGGCAAAACCGCCCAATGTGCCCGCCAGCGCCACAATAAAAATCCGCGGCAGCTCAAAAATCCCCAAGGTTACAAAGTAACCGGAGAGCACAAGCATGGTCTTCGAGGGCATGGGTATTCCCATGGTATCAACAAACATCGTGACAAACAAAGCCCAGTAACCGTAAAGGTTAACCAGTTCTATGGCTAATTCCTTGTAGTCCACCCGCCATACCACCAGACATGGTATTAATCCCTTCCAATCCGAATATATCCCGTTATCAACGAAAGTGCAACCCGAAAAATTTGTGTTAATAAATAGCAGTTTAATTGCGCAATAAAACAAATTATGTGTTATAATGACATGGATTACATTTTTTAACGGCACAACTTATTGTATTTACCGAGTATGCCGGTGTAATTATGGCTTTCATGGGCAAAATGTCCTGTACAGAAAAAAAATCTTAAACCACCCACTAAAAAGCATGTCCGGATACGAATAACTATATAGAACTAAATAACGAAAGGAGGTTAGTGAAACTGTATCCGGCTCCGATCAACAAAACTAATCACAGCCTTACCGAACCTTCAGTTAACGGGGGGCTGCAAAAGAAAGGGGCATATTATGCATAAACGTCTCGTCAACAAGTCAATTGCTACCCTTTTATCACTTGCTGTTTTATTGCTGCTGCTGACAACGGCATCGCTGTCTTCAGCCTCGGCCGCCACTTTAGACACGGAAAAACAAGCCGTGATTAACATGATCAACAATGCCCGCAATAACGCGGGGGTATCATCGTTAACCGTAGACCCCGCTCTTTCCGCCCAAGCCGTGAAAAAGGCGCAAGCCATGGCAGCCGGCGGATATTTAAAGTCCTCGGCGCCCGTCGCGGGTGCTACTTTGAAGAGCCCATCCGGCAACTCCGCTACCGGGGAAAGTTGGGCCAGGGCCGATAACGCATCCTCAGCTTGCCGGTTACTAGAAAACATCAGCTACTGCAAGAAAAACACACTGGATAAAAACTTCAGCCGTGTGGGGATTGGAACAGCCACCGGCAATTCACATACATTGTTGGTGCTGGAGTACGCCGGCGGAAGCAATCAAGCAACCGAATGCAAGCCTGTCCCGACTCCGAAGCCGACGCCGACACCTACTCCGACACCTCAACCCCAGCCGGAACCCAAGCCGCAGCCCGAGCAGCCTCAACCTGAACAACCGGCTCAAGGTCTTAGCGCGGACGAGCAGAAAATGCTCAACCTGGTAAACTCAGCCAGAGCCAGCGCGGGGTTGAAACCGCTGCAAGCCGATCTTTCCCTGGTTAAATTGGCGCGACTGAAAGCCCAGGACATGATCAACAAAAACTATTTCTCCCATACATCTCCCACCTACGGCTCACCGTTTGACATGATGAAGTCATACGGCGTATCTTACCGGTACGCGGGAGAAAACCTGGCCGGCGCCCCCACGGTGGACTCGGCGCACACCAACCTGATGAATTCAACGGGGCACAGAGCCAATATATTAAACGGCAACTTCACCAAGGTAGGTATCGGTGTGGTTAACGGCGGTCCCTACGGTAAAATGTTCGTCCAAATGTTTACCGGCTAATCGAATATAACAGCCAAAATTAAAACCCCGGCAAATGTTTAAATATACCAAGGTTAGGGATAGACCTTATAGTATTCTATGAAAGGGTTTATCCCTATTTTTATTCATAAAAAAACAATTAAATATATTGCATTAGGATAGTATTGGTAGTATACTTTAGGGAAAATATTCCAATAATGGTGTTCCCCAATGAAGGTGGAAACAGTTACAACTTCTGATGGAAAAACCCGGTATATGCTGGTTGGATTCGATTGTGAACCAGTCCTCCCCGTAATGCGGTTCATTAAGTTCAAGGACAACAGTGGGGCTGCACGGAACAGCCTCCGTTCCTACTGCCAGCACTTGAAACTCTTTTTTGAGTTCATTGAACAGGAGAACTTGGACTACCGCCAGGTAAACATAGACAACATGGCTTCCTT
Organism: Bacillota bacterium; assembly: GCA_023439185.1. Lineage (GTDB taxonomy): Bacteria > Bacillota > Desulfotomaculia > Desulfotomaculales > Desulfallaceae > BRH-c8a. Next base: position 60,051 of record JAEXOR010000029.1, read on the forward strand.
CATGCGCTGGCTCCAGAATCCCTTTGGGAATCTAAAAGTAATCCCGGTGGCACCTGTAACATCACCCCGCAAACCGGCTACCGTAAACACCGTAATTTCTACAGTTCTCAATTTCTACGATTACCTCATGCGTCACGAGGACTACAGCGTACAGCTTTCCGAAAAGCTTAAAAAGACCATCCCCGGGAGCAGACGTGGCTTCAAAGACTTCCTCTATCACATCAACAAAGATACGGAGTATTCGGCCAAGATTTTGAAAATTAAGGTCCGCTGTTCTCGCCCCAAGATCATTTCCAAAAAGCAGGTAAGCGAGTTAATTGAAGCCTGTTCAAACCTGCGGGATAAGTTTTTAATCCAACTCTTGTGGGAAAGTTCCATGCGTATCGGCGAAGCCTTGGCCCTATGGCTGGAAGATTTTGAGACCGACGGACAAAAGATCCATATCCGGGACAGAGGGGAGCTTTCCAACTTTGCCGAGATCAAGACCATCTGCAGCCCCCGGATATTGGATGTTTCCCCGGATTTAATCAACCTGTTTTTCGATTATGTGGCCGAATTCCACACGGATGAAGTGGACACGAATCACGTTTTTATCAAGCTGTCCGGGGAAAACAAGAACCAGCCCATGGAGTACCAGGACGTCGCCTCCCTTTTCCGCAGGTTGAAGGCCAAAACGGGTACTGATGTCAGCCCCCACGTACTCCGTCACAGCTCCTTAACCGAACTGCGCCGGGCCGGGTGGAAACCAGAACATCTCCAAAAACGGGCCGGACATGCCCAGGTTCAGACTACCATGCAAATTTACCTGCATCCGAGCGACGAAGACCTGCGAAAGGATTGGGAAAAGGCAGAGGAAAAAATGTGCCTTAAGCGGAAGCAAAAGGAGGGCTTGGAACATTGAGTACGGTTTACAGGCCAATCCCAGCACCAGCTAAATGGCAGGAAATCAAAGAAACCCTGACAGGCTACTGGGAAAAGGATAGGTGGGATATTACCAAACCCATCTTTGACGAGTTTCGGTCTCAAAGATGGACTTTAACCAACAAGACTATTGACTTTACCCGCCTGCAGCCAGGTATTAAGGAGGAGATCAAGTTTTTCCTTGTCCATCGCTTGCAGGAACACACCTTGCGGCTACAAACGGCGGTCATTTACGGAGGTTGCTTTGCCCGCCTGGCTGACTTTCTGAAACTGGCCTATCCCAGGATCGTAAGCTTTACGGATTTAGAGATAGAGACAGTTATGATAAAGTGGCGTTCTTACCTGGTTGAACAGGGGCTTTCGGTCAATAAAAAAGGGCGTTTATCCACCCACATTTACGAAACACTGTTGCGACAGGCATATCAATTTATGGTCAACTTCTACGACGAGCGGGATGAGTTTGAAAAGGACATCTGGGACATGCGGAAAATACCAGGAGTAAGATATTCTCAAAACAAGTCCGAATACCTGCTTTCCTTTAGAGACATTCCCTTTCCCTTTCGGCCTCTGACTAAAAGATACCTGAAGGTTCGGGTAGGCATTCGGTCACATAGCCAATGCGAAACCGATTTAATGGCTTTGCGTTTGTTCCTTGGTTTCATCCACAAGCAATATCCTCACTGGAAAGACCTCGAGGAATTATCCCGTAAGGATATGGAAAATTACCTGGCGTGGTACCGGTCTTACACAGAAGGTTGGCGAAAACAGCATTATGAATATTTAGCCAGCCTGCGGATCTTTTTGGATTACATACAACGGGCTGGGTACCCGGAGGGGCCGAAAAAACCCTCTGTTATGCTATTATTCAAGGAAGACTTTCCCAAGCGGCCCCATAGGTCGGAAGATGATATTAAATATATCCCCGAAGGGGTGTTGAGACAGCTTGAAGAAAATTTAGAGCATTTAACGCCCGCAGAATATATCCCTATTGTCATTCTTATCCGTGTTACGGGCTGGCGCATCTCCGACATCCTGAACCTCCGTTACGATAACTGTCTGGACCGTACCGCCCAAGGTTGGTGGCTTTGTGGTGATATTCCAAAAACCCAGGTGTTAAACCACCGTGTTCCCATTACCGACGAGGTGGCTGCAGTAGTTAAGGCCGTAGTTGATAAAGTTAAGGAAAAAAGCACGCCAGAAAACAACCCTACTAAATTGCTGTTTGTCCGCCTGGAAGGAAAACGTAAGGGTCGGCCACCAATGGGTTTGCACATTCAACAGGCTATCAATCGCCTAGCCCAAAAATGCAACATTGTGGACGATCAGGGCCGGATATTCCACTTCGGCAACCACGCTTTCCGCCACACTAAAGGCGTGGAGCTAATTAATAACGGGATGAACCTTGTCCACGTCCAGAAGTGGATGGCCCACGCTTCCCCGGAAATGACCCTGCGCTATGCCAGAATCCTTGATTCCACCATGCGGAAGTCGTGGGAAGAAGCTACCAAAAACGGCCTTTTCCGGATTAACTCTACGGGTAAGCCTGTGAAGATTGACCCTTTCGAAATCGAGAATGAAGACCTGGTTGAGTGGGAATACATCCGCTACAACTTAGATGCGGTGAGAACGCCTCTGGGTTATTGCCTCAAACCCTACAAGGTGGAGTGTAAACACCAATTGAACCCCTGCCTAACCTGCCGTAATTTGTGTACCACCCCTGATTTTATCCCACAGTACGAGGCGGAAATTAGGGAGGTAAAGGCTATCATTGAGCGTGGTAATGCTCAGGGCCGCACCATCTGGGTTGAGAAAAACGAAGCCCTTCTGGAGCGCTACGAAGCGATTCTGGCCGTTATAAGAGAAGGCCATACCCACCATTTGGCAGGCAAAAAGGGGCGGGAATACGTGGGGGAGGAACGCCAAAATGTCCGGCAAACACCAGCGTAACACGGAAGGAATGAAAAAATACACCCGGCACAAGAGCGAGGAAACCGTGAAAAAGGTTGACGAGGCCATCCAAAAGCTAATTAAAACCGGAGAAAAAATCAACTTCAACAGTGTCTCCCTGGGGGCCGGGGTGAGCAAGTCTTATCTCTACACCCACCAGGAGATCAAGGAGCGAATCGAGAACCTGCGTAAGCAGCAGGTGGCCACGCCTTCTCCGAAGCAGATAAAACAGGAAATGACCAATGCCAGCAAGGACATCATCATTGCTGCAAAGAATAAACGTATCAAAGAACTAGAGGCCGAAAACAAGCAGTTGAAAGAGGAGCTAAAAATGCTACGTGGCAGGCTTTATGAATCGCTGAAGTAAAGATTGAGTTGTTGTCTCCTAACATGAGGAAACAAAAATATACGTTGTGAATATATAAAGAACGAGAGAGCCTTATTTTAACAGGGCTCTCTCGTAATGAGTATAGATAACTGATTCCGGGGTTTTATATTTTTATAATTAGCAGCTTACATGCCGGATTACTTGAATATCTTCAGCACATTAGGCAGAAAACCGGATTTTTCATTGTCCGAAGCCAAACTTTCCAGTTCACCGGCATCAAGCCAGAACCCCTTGCAGTTGGGGCATTCATCAATCTCTACATCTTTGTATTTAATTTCAATCAATTCCATCCCACACTTGGGGCAGCGCATGTAATGCAGCTTCTTCAGTTCTTCCTTTTCCTTTTCACCAACGGATTGCATATGATCTTCCGCTAATTTTTTCTTCTTTTCAAACTCTTGCCGCGCAAAATATTCCTCTTCAGCTTCATTTGGCTTAAAGCTCATTTTTACCCTCCTCTCCACAAGTATATATATGTATTTTTCTATCCACGCAGGCAATTTTCCTGCAAAAAACCATCAAAAAATAATCGGCCCGGGGTCTGTCCGCCTTGTTTATGCCATATAATGTTAACCAGGTACTGCGATAAAAAAGCTTACCATAAATTCTTGATGAAATGGAGCAATAACGGAAATGAACAGAGGTTTGTTTCTACTGTGGGGCGGAGTATTGGCCGGCCTGGTAATGATGGCGCTGCTGGTATATTTCAGCCTCTCCCTGCCGGAAATTTCGCCCGGGACGCTTACCTACTTTGAGCGATCACAGGTGGAACAAGGTCGGGACTATGCCCAACTGCGTTATATTTCTTTCGCGGCGGGCCAGATGCTTACCTTGCTGGTACTCTCCGCGGCGGTGATTTTTTTCCTGCACCACGGCCGGGTACCGCCGGTCACGGCCAACCCGTACCTGCAGGTAATGGTTTACGCTATCCTGCTCTCGGTATTGCTGGCCGTTATCACATTGCCCATTGATTTTTACCGGGGGTTTGTGCTGGAGCACCGGTTCGGTTTTTCCACCCAGAGCCTGGGCGCGTGGACAGCGGATTACGGTATGAGGTTTGTGATCAACACGTTAATGACCGCGGTTCTGCTGGGGGGGCTTTATCTTGTCCTGCGTAATTTGCCGCTGCACTGGCCGGTGGCGGGAGCCGTGGCTTTCACCCTGTTCCTCGCTTTACAGGCCTGGCTCGGGCCGCTCTTCATCGATCCGCTGTTTCACAAATTCGAGCCCCTGCCCGCCGGACCCTTCAAGGACCGGGTGGTGGAACTGGCCGCCGGCGCAGACATCAAAGTGGATAACGTGCTGGTAATGGACGCCAGCCGAAGGACCACCAAGGCCAACGCCTACTTTACAGGGGTGGGGCGGACCAAGCGCATCGTATTCTACGATAACCTGCTGCGGGATTTTTCCCAGCGGGAGGCCGAACTTGTGGTGGCCCACGAGATCGGGCACTGGAAACATCGGCATATCACTCTTGGCATGCTGCTGGGCGCCGCCGGCGCACTTGTTTTTTTCCTGCTCTACCGGCAGGTGACGGCCGGGTACGGAACTCCGGCCGGACACCCGTCTGCAGTGCCGCTGTTTCTATTATTCATGACGGTGTTCTCATTGTTAATAATGCCGGTGCAGAACGCGGTTTCCCGCAGCTTTGAACGACAGGCCGACCGCGCCAGCATTGTATTAACCGGGGACGCCGCCGGAGCGGCCGCCATGACCGCCAAGCTGGCGGCCGGGAACCTGGCGGATGTCCAGCCCCATCCTTTTGTCAGGCTCCTTCTGTTTACCCACCCCCCCACCGTGGAACGGATCACCGCCTTCGAGAAAATGGCCGGCCGGGAAGAACTCTAATCCCGGAGCCGGCCATTTTTTTGACATTTAGAGAAAAGCTTTTGAACATAGTTTGGAATCAGAAGATTATTTATACTTTAATGTAGAATTTTTCATAAAAAGAAGGATTAATCTGGTATGTTATTGAATAATTATGAATTGCTGAAATACCAGGAAACAATCGGAAATACCAACACAACGAGGTGTGAAAGAAACTTTGTTTTTCTTCATCCAGGGCGTCCCGGAAATGGCAGGGCTTCGGATGATAAAAACCTTTTTTCCTTTCAGGAGTGAAAACCTTGAGTTTTTTTCAAAACAGACGTAATAATATTTATTCCAGCATTTTTATTACCCACCTGGCCTGCATGTTTATTCTACTGGGATCGATATTTAAAAGCTTTAATCTAACCGAAACTGATGGATACATTTTTGCCAAATATATATCTTTTTTTACATTACTATTTCTAATTGAGTCCACTATAATTTATTATTCTAAGAAACATAACTTTCATTTAAAAAAACAATATTTAACTTTTTTAAATATCGTCTTCATATCTTTTCCGTTAGCAGCTTCAATAATCGTTTTAATAATCAGTAAAGAATACGCGTATGACGTGAAAGCCGTATTATTAATCCCCGTCCTCATTGCCGGCTCCCTGATGGGCAAAAAAATGGCCTATATCCTGCCTCTTATCAATACCGGCATTATCTTATTTTATGATTCTTATCGCCTGGGCGCCTTTGATTTTGTATTTATTATTGAATCCAACCTGGTTATCATCAGCCTCATGTTTCTGTTCGGCTGGTTTAGCGGCGCCATCTCCGATTTGGAGAGGGAAAGCCGGGAGGAATTGACCAGCCTCGTCGTCACCGACAACCTGACCGAGCTTTTCAACCACCGCTATCTGCATGAACAGTTACGCGTCCTCTTTAAAGAAGCCTCCGTGGAAAACCCTTTATCATTAATTATGATCGACATCGACGACTTCAAACACTATAACGATACCCACGGACATCAAAAAGGCGACGGCCTGCTGTTCCAGATCGGTCAAATAATCAATGAGTACGTACCCGGGTCCGGCTTCGCGGCCCGGTACAGCGGAGAAGAGTTTGTCATGGCGCTCCCCGGGCTGAACCCGGCTGACGCCGTTGCTCTGGCGGAGAAGATCCGAATTAGAATAGATAACCTCGTCTTTTTTGGTGAGGAGCATCAACCGGCGGGCGGAATTACGGTATCCTGCGGCGTGGCCGCCGCCCCCGGATTTGCAAAAATTCCCGAGGAACTGATCCACCGCACCGACCAGGCCCTGTACAGGGCTAAATCATTGGGCAAAAACAGGGTCGAGTTATATTCACCGGTACTTGACGAACTGCTTAGAACCGCCCGGGGAGAAGAGAAAAACCTGATTAACTCCTTTCAGACACTGCTGCAGGTAATTAACGCCAAAGATCGTTACACTTACGGTCACTCGGAAAGAGTTATGGAATACAGCGTCAAGCTGGCGGATGAAATCAATTTGCCCGAAAGCGATATCACCCTTTTACGTTACGCCGCTTTTCTGCACGATATCGGCAAAATAGAAATAGACCGGAACCTGCTGAACAAAGCCGATATGTTAAACGAATGGGAATCCGACACCTTTCAGCAGCATTGCCGCTGGGGCAGTGAAATTGTCAAGGCGGTGCCCCAGTTGAATAAAACCACCGGCATTATCCTGCACCACCATGAAAACTTTAACGGCACCGGGTATCCGCACGGTCTAAGCGGAAACACTATTCCGCTGCTGTCCAGGATTATCAGAATTGCGGACAGTTACGACGCCATGACCTCGGAGCGCCCCTACCGCAAGGCCATGTCCGTCATTCAAGCCCTGGAAGAGATTAAAAGGTGCTCCGGCACCCTGTTCGACCCCAGGCTGGCAACACATTTCGTCAAATTAATATCACGTTCTGCCGCGGCCCGGAGTCAGTCTATTTCATAAGGCCCGGTTTTATTTTGCGTCTTTCTTTATACTCATTTAGTGCCGTATATAGGGACGGCACTATCACCAGTGTCATCATGGTGGAAAATATCAGTCCCGAAATAATGGTAATCGCCAGCGGCGCGAACAGCGGATTTCCGGACAGGGCAAGGGGCGACAGACCGGCCACCGCCGTCATCGACGTCAACAAAATCGGCCTCAGCCGGGCCTCGCCGCCGCGCAGTACCGCTTCCTTCAGTTCAACACCCTCGGCCCTGGCCCTTTCAATAAAGTCTATTAATACGATACCGTTGCGCACAACGATACCCGCCAGGGATATCACACCCATCATGGACATAAAGCCCAGGGGGTTACCGGTAATAAAAAGACCAATCATGCTGCCCGCGGCGGCCAGATAAACAGTGCTCATAATTAAAATCGGCAGGCTCAGGGAATAGAATTGAATGACAATCTGAATGAAAATCAAAAAGATTACTATTATCGAAAGCTTGCCCATGCTCTTAAATATATCGGTCTGCTCGTTCATCTCGCCGCCGGTTTCCCAGCGGTACCCCTGGGGTAATGGGGTTTCTTTCAGAATCGCTGTTACAGCGGTCATAACCTCGGTGGCAGTCCTCCCGCGCACATCGCCGGTGATGGTAACCGATCGGCTGAGATTGCGGTGCGGAATGCTTTGAATACCAAAAGACGGTTTGATGCTGACCAGTTCGGATAAAGGCACCTGGCTCCCCAAAGCATTGGGCACCGTCAGATGGCGGAATACTGTAGTCGGATCGCTGTCCGGTTTTGCCGCGTACATATTGATATCGATTAAATCCGTTCCGTTATCGAACTGGCCGATGTTTATGCCCTCCCCGGCCAGCCTCAGGCTGCGGGACAGTTCGGTATAGGTAACCAGCTTCTGCTCCATCACGATCTTGTTCACCTGAAATTCCAGGGTATTGTTGTCCAGGCCGAAGTTATCCTGCACATCGGCGGCCCCGGGCACCTGCGAAATTTTCTCCTTCAGCTGCTGCGTCAGCGCCCTCAGTTCGGCTATATCTTCTCCGTACAGGTGCACTTCAATGGGTGAGCCCACCGGGGGCCCGGTTTTCAGTTCCCACGGGTAAACCTCCACCCCCGGGTATTTACGCTCCAGCTCGCCTTTCCATTGGTCCACCAGATCGGCTGTATTAACCTGGCCCAAATCCACCATGGCCACAATTTGCCCGTTTTCATCCGCCACACTATCCAGACCGGTCCCGCCGCCAAACCAGAGATTAGCCTTTGCTCCGGCACAGGCTAAAACCTCTTTAACGCCCGGCTGTTGCGCCAGCCAGACCTGCATTTCTTCCACTACAGCCCTGGTTTCCTCCACGTCACTGCCCTTGGGCAGGCGAATCTCAATAGGCAGTTCCTCACGGTTGGCGGTGGGAAAGAGCTCCACCGGGGTGAAGGGGATCAACCCGTAAGCCAGGGTACCCAAAATGACGCCGATAACACCGGTGCGCAGCGGCCGTTTTAGTATCCGCGGCATCAGCCAACCGGCGTACCAGAGGGTCAGGCGTTTAAGCTGTTTGCCCAAAAGACCTGCCGTTCTATGACCGTCACCACCGCCGTATTTTATTTCGTACCAATGGCGGAAGATCGGAATAATGGTCAGGGCCATGGCCATGGAAGCCAGCATGGTCAGGCTGACCACAATGGGGATAGGCCTGATGAAGTCGCCGCTAATGCCGCCCAGGAACATCAGCGGGCCAAAGGAAAATATAGTGGCCAGGGTGGCTGTTAATATAGATACCGAAACCTCCCGGGCTCCTCTTACCGACGCCTCCAGGGGCGGTTCCTTCAATACCTCCAGGCGGCGCTCGATATTGTCGTTAACCACCACGGCATCGTCGACCAGTACCCCCAGCACAACAATCAAAGCGTAGATGGTCATCATGTTGATGGTGATATCCAGAAACGGCAGGAAAATCAGCCCCACCGCCATGGAAACGGGAATGGCTATGGCTACCAGCACGGCGGTGGCCAGGTTCAGGCCCAGGGTACAGACCAGCAGGACAGCCAGTACGGCGATGATCATTTCCCGGTACAATTCACCGGCCATATCGTCCAGGCTTTCTTTCTGCGAGAAAACCGGTATTATTTCAGAACCGCCGGGCAGAGCCTGTTCAAAAATCCTTAGTTTTTCCTCCACCTTTTCATGCACCGAGGGGACGTCGGTACCTTCCTCCACGCTCAGTCCCATTACCATACACGGCTTCCCGTCCTGGTAGAGGTAAACGTCGGTTTCCAAAGTGGTCAGGGTGACCTTGCCCACGTCCTTCAGGTATACCGGAAATCCCTCCGGAGTCATGGAAACGATGACGTTATTCAGTTTTTCCCAGTGATAATTCTCCGGCAGGATCAACTGGAATGTCCGGCCCTCGACGTCCAGGTTGCCGATAGGGATCTTTTCGTTTTCTCCCTGTACCGCTCCCATTACCAGGGGCCAGGCGACGCCGTAATGCTGCATCTTCCAGTTGTCCAGTTCCACCCGTACTTCACGGTCCGGCAGGCCCCAGTATTCGGCATTGGATATACCGGGAATTGTTCTAAGTTGATCTTTCCAGTTATCCAGGGTTTCCCGCAGGCCCAAAAGCTGCTCTCTGTTTTCAGCCGTTACGTTAAAAGAAAAAAACGCCGTTGCCGCCAGGTTATCATTGACCACAGGTTTTTTAACCCCTTCGGGCAAGTTGGCTTCGGCGTCGGTCAATTTTTTACGCAGCTCATCCCATTTCTCTTTGGGCTCCACATTGTCTGTAAGCCAGACGGTGATGTGGGAATAACCGTGCCCGGAGTTGGAATTAATGGTTTTAATGCCCTGGATTTCTTTAATATGCTGCTCAATTTCTCTGGTTACGGTTTGCTCCACTTTTTCCGGCGCCGCGCCGGGAAAAACCGTGGTTACAGTGGCCACGCCGATTACCACGTCGGGTTGTTCCTGACGCGGCAGTTGCAACGCGGTGATTACCCCGAGGATGGTAATCATGACAAAGAAAAGCAACGTCACCTTGCGCCTGCGCAATAAATACTCGATCACTTGCCGCTACCTCCCGGCACTTCCACGCGATCCCCTTCAAAAAGCTTTTCGGCGCCTTTAACCACCAGCGTCTCGCCGGTTTCCAGGCCGGCGACCACCTCCAGCCTATCTCCGAACAGTTCACCGATGGTCACGGTCCTTTTGGACGCCTGACCATCATTAACCACAAACACATACGGATTTTCCTCGCCCCGGTTGATCACTGCGGCAGCCGGCACGTAAATGCCTTCCCGGACTTCAGCGCGCCCGGCCAGCACAATCTGGCCCGGGTACCAGTCGCGGTCCGGGTTGGGTATGCTCACCTCCACGCCGATGGTGCCGGTACCCCGGTTGGCGCCGGGGAAAATCCGGGTCACCGTGCCCTGCCGCTCCCGATCATATAATTCCAAAACAACGGTTTGGCCTGTTTTCCAGGCGTTTATCTCATGGTCCGGTACCGGTAAAATTGTTTTCAGGGTACTGATTTGACCTATTCTATAGACCGGACTGCCCGCGCCGGTAACCTGCCCCGGGTCGGCCATTTTGGCCAGCACCGTGCCGCCTGTGGGTGCAGTCAGCACCGATTTATCCTTCTCCAGCAGGGACAGCGCCTCACCGGCTTCGGCCAGATCCTCCCCGGCTACTTTCAGCCGGTTTTGGGCGTTTTCAAAATCAAGCTGGGAAACGGCGCCGGCCTCGAAAAGCTGTTTGATCCGGTCAAAATGCTCAAGGGCTTGCTGGTGACCCACCTGCGCCTTCTCCATTCCGGTCCTGGCCCTGGTAAGTTGCAGGCTGTACTCTGTGGCGTCCACCCTGGCCAGCACCGCGCCGGCGGTAACATTGTCCCCTTCCGCATAGCGCATTTCGGTAATCCGCCCCGAAACTTCAAAAGCAACCGCGGTTTCCCCGATGGCTTCAAGAACACCGGAAAACCCGGAAACCCGTTCCGCCTTACCCTGCCCCACCACCGCCGTTTCCACGAACTTAACCTGTTGTTCATCGTCCGGTTTGGCAACTTCTGCTCTTTTGTCCCTGGTAAATGCAACCAGCACAATAACAACCACGACGACCAGTACCAAGCCGGCTAAAATTTTCTTATTCATCGTTATCACCCACCGGGAGTATTCTTTATGCCGGATAAAAATCCTGCCATCATTTTAATGGCCGGACCAGGAACCCCGGCGATACAGGTTGGCTATATCTTCGGCCATTTTTTTCATTTCTTCCCGCAGCCAATCCGGCTCCAGCACCTCGGCGTTATCGCCCCACTGAATAATCCAGGTTTTCATTTCACCGATACCACAGACGTTGAATGATACCACCACTGATCCGTTGGCCGGCTCTTCATCCAGCGACTGCGAAGGATGGTAGATCATATTTTTGATCCGGTGGGCCACCTGCGGGCTGAATTTAATTCTGACCCGGCATTCCCGGCCATCGTTAATTACCCCCCAACTGCTTAACATATATTGCCGCAAGTCAAAATCAGCGGGATAGGTGAATTTCTCGCCGGTATAGGCTAAAACGTCTTTAATCTGGTCCACCCTGAAGACCCTGATGTCATGCCGCTCCCGGCAATAAGCCACCAGGTACCAGTTCTGGCGTTTGCAGATCAACCCGTACGGCTCCACCACCCGTTTGGTAATTTCTCCGCTGTGGGCGGTGTAGTACCACAGCTTTATCCGGTGGCAATCCTTGAGGGCGCCGACCACCACGGCAAACACCTTGCCCACCGCACCGGGTTCCGCCAGCGCTTCCTCCACCATATGGATCCGGTTCTGCAGCTTATCCATCGCCAGTTCCCGGGGGTTATAGTGAAACTTGAACAGGGTGGACACCAGCACGTCCTTGAACTCGTTGATATGCCCGGCCAGGGCGGAGCCCTGCTGCTGCAGCAGGCTTAAAAAGAGAGCCGTGGCCTTTTCGGGAGCAATGCTGGGCAGGTGGCCGGCTTCAAGGGCATAGAAGACACACTTCTTCCCTTCCATATCCCTCTCTCTTTTAACCAGCGGTTCTTTAAATTCATCTTGAATAGCCCTGAGATCCCGGTGCACCTGCCGTTCGGTAATCCCGAATTTTTCTCCCAGTTCCTTTACGGTTACGCCGCCATAGGGAGTTTTATAGTTCAGGTGTTTCAGGAGCATGCTTAACCGCAAACCCCTGCTGGCATCTTTCTTTTTCTTTTCCCGCAACGGGCCGCACCCCCTGTCTTCAGTGCATTTATCATTTATTATTCGCCTTATCAAATGGTTCACCTTTAAAATGAAGGTATTTGTCGATGGTGCTTGAAATATATAGATAAAACCAATTTTAAACATATAAAAATTTTAACGAAAAGAGGCCTGCCGGTATTGAAAATGAACAAAAAAGCCCTGGCGCTTTTAGGCACGGGGCATACCGTAACCGATATCAGCCAGGGGGCGCTGCCGATTATGCTGCTTTTTCTGCAGCCGGTGTTTGCTTTGACTCAAATGCAAATAGGCATGGTGATGCTGGCTTTTAACCTGAGTTCGTCGGTCATCCAACCCATATTCGGCATTATGAGCGACCGTTTCCGGGCGGCCTGGCTGGTACCGGCGGGTTGTTTTACCGCCGGGCTCGGCATGGCGTTTACCGGCTTCAGTCCCAACTTTCCCACCTTGCTGCTGGTTTCGCTGATCAGCGGCCTGGGCGTGGCCGCTTTTCACCCGGAGGCTTCCAAGTTTGCCCGTCTGGCCAGCGGCGACCGTAAAGCGTCGGGCATGTCCCTGTTCTCGGTGGGCGGCAATCTGGGTTTTGCCGCCGGTCCGGTACTGGCCAGCTTTTTCTTCGGTCTGGCGGGTTTGGCCGGCTCAACCGGTTTTTTGCTCATTAACGGCGTCATAGCCGTCATCCTGTGGATTTACCTGTCCAGCTTCGCCGGTGACGCTTCCACCACTGTCAGTGTCCCGGCCCCGGCCCGGGCCGGCAAAGATAAACCGGCGGCCCCAAGGCCCCCGATAAGCGCCTGGTATTTATACGCACCGGTGGCGCTCCTGGTCACGGTGGTAACTATGCGTTCCTTTACCCATTTCGGCATGGTCACCTTTCTGCCGCAGTATTACTCCCTGCACCTGCAGCACAGTGAGGCCCAGGCCGCTACATTGACAACAATATTCCTTTTTGCCGGGGTTTTCGGTACCCTGGCGGGCGGGCCGGCAGCGGACCGCTGGGGCTTAAAAACCATTATTGTAACCTCGATGTCCCTGCTGGTACCCATATTGTACCTGTTTACCAGGACCGGGGGCGTTTTACTGGTGGTGCTGGTGGCTTTGGCCGGCTTTGTAGCCATCTCCACCTTTTCGGTAACCGTGGTTTTGGCCCAGGAACTGCTGCCTCATAACGTCGGCCTGGCTTCGGGGCTGGTGCTCGGGCTGGCCATCGGCATGGGCGGAGTGGGCGCCACCGCGCTGGGCTGGGTGGCGGACCACTGGGGTCTGCCCGCCGTATTTCACGTGATGATGGTGTTCCCGGTAATCGGTCTGCTTCTGGCTTTACTGCTGCCGAACCGTGAACAACTGGCCCGCCGGACAAAAATCTTAAGTGTTGAATGAAATAGTGTTCCAGCCCCGGTGTACTAACCTTTTCTCCTGCTGACGGACAAAATCAGTATCCCTGCAAACAGCAGGCCGATACCGGCAAAAGCCGGCGCGGTCAGTCGTTCGTCCAGCAATGTTACTCCCAGCGTGGCGGCGGTGAGCGGCTCGGCCAGAGTTAAGGTGACGGCGGTGGCGGCGGGCACCAGCGACAGCCCCCTGGCAAACAGCAGGTAGGCGATGGCCGTGGCCACCAGGCCAAGGTGCAGGGCAACCGCCGCGCCGCCCCATGTCAACAACCAACCAAGGGGCTGCATAAGCAATAAGGGAACCAGCAGCAGAGCGCTGATGCAAAAGATAACTGCGATTACCGCTTCAGACCGGTTTTTTTCCAGCAGGGTTTTACTGAACACCACATATGAAGCATAAGCCAGACCCGCGCCCAGAGCCATCAACACCCCGGTATAATTGACGGTGACGTTTTCCTTTACGGAAAACAAAAGATAGCACCCGGTAACGGCAAGCAAAGTGGAAACCAGCCACTTGATCCCCGGGCGCTCGCCTCTGAATATGAACACCAGCAAACCGGCCATGATGGGCGCGCTGCCGATACCGACCACAGTCCCCACCGCCACGCCGGTTTTGGCAACCCCGCCAAAAAATAACGGCTGATAAGCAGCCATGCTTATCGCCGCTGTCGCCACCAGGTGTTTCGGCCAATACCCGCCGGACTCAAAGGCCTTTTTGTAAACGGCCACGACCAGCAGGCACAGCCCGCCCACCAGCAGCCGCATGGCGCCGATAGCCAGGGGCGTGGCTCCGTCCGGCGCCAGAGCCTGAGTGGTGCCGGTGGTACCCCATAACACCGCGCCGGACAAGACCAGCAGGGGCCCTAAATATGTATTGTTGTTCTGCGACATAACCGTCCTCGCTTTTAAGTGTATGCATTAATCGTCATCATGCAAATTATATAAGCCCGGAGCCCGGCCTGTAAAGTTTTATTCCACCGTGATATACTGTTAAAGTTGAAGAGTAGTATTTAAGGAGCAAAGCATGATGGTCCAATCAAAGGAAAAGCGGGTCCACGAAGTATTTGAATCCATATCCGAAAAATACGATTTTATGAACTCCGTAATCAGCTTCCGGCGGCACGTCGCCTGGCGCAGGGACACCATGCGTCGCATGGACGTCAAACCCGGGCAAACCGCGCTGGACGTGTGCTGCGGCACGGGGGACTGGACCATAGCGCTGGCCGAAGCCATCGGCGCCGGGGGACGGGTTTACGGCCTGGATTTCAGCTCCAATATGCTCAAAGTGGCGGAAACCAAGGTGAAAGCATTGAACCTGGACCAGGTCGAGCTGGTGCAGGGGAACGCCATGGAACTGCCCTTCGCCGAGGATACCTTCGACTACGTGACCATCGGTTTTGGACTGCGCAACGTACCGGATTACCTGCAGGTGCTGCGCGAAATGAGGCGGGTGGCCAAGCCCGGCGGGAAAGTGGTCTGTCTGGAGACATCCCAGCCCACTATCCCGGTATTCAGGCAGTTTTATTACGCCTACTTCCGCTATATTATGCCGGTGCTGGGTAAAATACTTGCCCGCAGTTACAAGGAATACTCGTGGCTGCAGGAGTCGGCCGGCGACTTTCCGGGCCGCGGGGAACTGGCTGAATTGTTCCGCGCCGCCGGACTGACGGATGTGCGGGTGCGGGCTTACACCGGCGGCGTTGCCGCCATGCACATGGGGACCAAGGGATAACCTTGTCCATCATTTTTTGCTTATTTTCATTAACTGTGCTAAAATTTTTACGACCAAATAACTGATAGGACGGTGCCGCAAGATGGATTTTTTCCAGGAGATCAAAAATGACGTGCTTTGGGATTTTTGTCTGGAGGACGAGTTTAAGCATGAAAGGTGCAATGGCTACGCCTTTGTGGTGGACGTATGCGATCAAAAGCCGCGCCTGGCGCTGTATATGATTAAAGACCGGCTCAGCAAGGCCCAGACTCTCCAGGACAAACAGCAGCCGCCGGAGGAAATGCTGGCGCAGGCTGTTATGGAGCAGGGGGGCAACCTGAACCTGGATAATCTTTATAATATTAACGAAGCGTTGCGCAACTGGGTGCAAAAAAATCTCTTTGAGTTATAAACAAACCGCTATTTGATGAATTTATTTATACAGGGGCGATAAGATTGAAATTAACCGCCGAGGAAACCAGAATAGCCGTGGAAACAACCAGGGACATCCTGTCCGGGTTCCCCGACAGCCGGGGCAACTTGATTCCCGTACTGCAACAGGTGCAAAACAAACTGGGTTACGTACCCCGGGTGGCCATGCGGGAAACAGCCGCCCATTTTCATGTTCCCGCGGTGGACGTATACGGGATAATCACCTTTTACAACCAGTTCCGCCTGACCCCGCCGGGCAAAAACCAGGTCAAGATATGCATGGGCACCGCCTGCCACATGCGCGGCGCCAATATCATCCAGGAAGCCTGGGAAAGACGCTTGCAGATCAGGGTGGGCGAGACCACCGCAGACCGGGAGTTCAGCCTGGAACGGGTGGCCTGCGTGGGATGCTGCACCATGGCTCCGGTGGTGGTAATTAACGAAGAAGTTAACGGGAAAATAACCCCCACCAGGGTGGACGGAATATTGTTCTCCTATGAACTGGACAAAAAGAACGCGGCCGCGGCAAAGGGCGGTGAAGAATAATGGCCGGAAATACCCAACCAGCCGCAGTTTACGCTGGGCTTAAAGAGCAGGCTGAGCAAAACAGGAACCAGCTGTTTGAAAAACCCTTGATCCTTATCGGGACCGCTACCTGCGGCCGGGCCGCGGGGGCACTGAAATTGGTGGAAGAAATTAAAAACGAGCTGAGCCGCCTGCAGTTGGAAGCCAATGTGGTTGAGGTGGGCTGCATGGGGCACTGCTACGCCGAACCGATTATGGTCATTTATAACGAGGGTTTCCCTCCCCTGGCGTACGGAAACGTGAACGAGGGCGTGGGCGCCAGGGTCATCCGGGACTACCTGGTCGATAGCGACCCCGGTTTCGAATTCGCTCTGGTGGCCCTGGAGCCCAACGACTTCTTCCCCACCTTTTCGGACTTCCCCCGGGGAGTTCACGAAAACAAAATTGTATTAAGCCAGTGCGGTTTTATCGACCCGCAGAACATCGACCATTATATTGCGGCCGGCGGCTATAGCACGCTGGTTAAGGCTCTGGAGACGGACCCCGGGGAAATCATTGCCGCCGTGAAAGATTCGGGACTGCGCGGCCGGGGCGGAGCCGGTTTTCCCACCGGTTTAAAATGGGATACCTGCCGCAAGGCCCAGGGCTCGCCGAAGTATTTAATCTGCAACGCCGACGAGGGCGACCCCGGAGCGTTTATGGACCGCACCATCCTGGAATCCACCCCGCATTCGCTGCTGGAAGGCATGGTTATCGCCGGCCGGGCGGTTGGTTCGGAGCAGGGTTACATCTACATCCGCGCCGAGTACCCCCTGGCGGTGGAACGAATTACCATGGCCATACGGCAGGCCCAGGAAAAAGGCCTGCTGGGTAAAAACATCCTGGGCACAGATTTTAACTTCGACATTGAAATTTTCCAGGGCTCCGGCGCCTTTGTGTGCGGCGAGGAAACAGCCTTAATCGCCTCCATGGAAGGACGGGCCGGCATCCCCACGCATAAGCCCCCTTTCCCGGCCGATGCCGGTCTGTGGGGCAAACCAACTGTAATTAACAACGTCAAGACCTTCTCTTACGTGCCGCATATCATAAACAACGGCGCCGGCTGGTTCAGAAGCATCGGCACCGAGAAGAACCCGGGCACCGCCATATTCGCCCTGGCCGGCAAAATTGAAAGCACCGGCCTGGTGGAAGTACCCATGAGCACCACGTTAAACGAGCTTATTTTCGAGGTTGGCGGCGGCATAACCGGCGGCAAGCAATTCAAAGCCGTGCAAATCGGCGGCCCTTCCGGCGGCTGCCTGCCCGAATCGGCGCTGGAAACGCCCATTGATTTCGACTCCCTCACCGGGGCCGGGGCCATGATGGGTTCCGGGGGCATGGTGGTGCTGGACGAGGACGACTGCATGGTGGAAATAGCCCGCTACTTCCTGGATTTTACCCGCAAGGAGTCCTGCGGCAAGTGCACCTTCTGCCGTTTGGGCACCAAGCAGATGCTGGACATATTGGAACGGATCACCAAAGGGCATGGGGAACCGGGGGATATCGACCTGCTGATGGAGCTGGCCGCCAGGGTCAAGGAAGGCTCCCTCTGCAACCTGGGCAAAACCGCGCCCAATCCGGTGCTCAGCACCATCAAACATTTCCGGGATGAATACGAAGCCCACATTAAGGAAGGACGCTGTCCGTCCCTGATGTGCAAAGACCTGATTGCTTACTACATCCTGCCCGATAAATGCGAACGTTCCTGCGACGCCTGCGTGGGCAGCTGCCCGGTGGAAGCCATTTACTCCAACGAGGACCGCATCAAGGTTATCGACCAGGAGAAATGCGTCAAGTGCGACAGCTGCAAGGTGGCCTGCCCGCCCCAGTACGCGGCGGTAGTAAAACTCTCTCCGCCCGGCGAAGTAGCTGCGCGGGAGCAGAGAGAGGGGGCTAAATAAATGGCTAATCAAGTATCTTTTAGCATTGACGGCAAAACAATCAGCGCCGCCGAAGGAGAAATGCTGCTCTGGGCGGCCCTGAATAACGATATTTACATCCCCCACCTGTGCGGCGTCCGGGATGACGAAGAAAAACCGGCCTCATGCCGGCTGTGTTTCGTGGAAATTGAAGGACGCCCCATGCCGGTAACCGCCTGTACCCTGCCGGTATCCGAAGGGCTGGTGGTCAAAACCCGCAGCGAGCGGGTAGACGCCCTGGTGGCCGCGGGGTTCGAGCTTTTAATGTCCAATCACCGGTTGGACTGCAAAAACTGCCCGGCCAACGGCGACTGCGCATTACAGCGCATCGCCAAGGCCAGAAAACTGCGGCTGAAACCTAAAAACCTGCCGGTGCTGGACCGGGGGCTGCCGGTTGACGACAGCGCCGCCGGCATAATGTTCGATCCCAACAAATGCGTGCTGTGCGGGCGCTGTGTCAAGGCCTGCCGGCGCAGCGGCAACGGTGTATTGGGCTTTACCCGGCGAGGCTTTGAGCGTGTCGTCTCCACCTTCGGCGACCTGCCCCTGGGTGAAAGCGGATGTTCGGACTGCGGCGATTGCGCCGATGCCTGCCCGGTGGGCGCACTGGCTAAGAAAGCTTAATTCAACGGGGTCAGGCCATTTGCACGCGGAAACACTTCAGGGCATCGACCTTCCAGCAGGTCATGCCCGCGATGCCGCCGGCAAACCGGCCCCACTCCCCGTTTCCGGACGAAGCAAGTTCCATTACCAACGGGACCTGGTCGGTGCGCATGACCCCTTCCGGCCCGCATCCGGCGGTTACCGGCACCAGCGCCTGCAGATCGCTGGTATAGCGAATTTCACCAAAGGCCGGGTTATTCGCCAATTCCCCCAGGTTTGCTTTAAGCTCTCCAACAATGGCGGACAAAGCATCTTGCAGGAAATTTTCGTCCTCGGCCAGCAAGGAAACTGTGCCAACACCTGCATTACCCAGGGCGTAGTACCACATGCCCATGAAATATCCCTGCCCGCGCCGGTCTATTAAACGCCAGAAAGTTAAGGTATCCTCATTCTTAATCGCCTCCAGGAACCTGATCACAACGGCGATTCCTTCTTCCGCATAATAACTGCCGGTCTGATCCTGCAAGATATTCACCTCGTGTTAAAATAGCCTTCGCCCACCATCTTATGCCATCCGGCATTCAATTGCAAGGAAATAATAAAACATAAGAAGTCAGGAGTCAGTAGTCAGTAGTTAAGACTCGAATACCCCAAGACTCTGCTTTCCAATGAAAATCATTGCTTTATTGTTAATAAACGAGATTAAAAATCGAAAAGCCAGTGTTTTTCAGGTTTTTTTATTCTGACTTCTGACTCCTGGCTCCTGTTTCTTTGACTCCTGACTCCTGCTTTTTACACTTTTTACATTAGCCGCAGCCATTTTCTGTTCCAAAGCGGCCAGCAGTTCCTTGGGCGGCAGGTACTTGTGCTGAACGTCACGATTTTTGTTTTTTCTTCGCTCTTTTTTCTTGACTCTTTTTACTGCCGCCGGGGGCGCTTTCATCTGCGCAATGGTATTGACGCGGTTACCGGTAGGCAATAGCAAGGGCGGCTCGGTATCCGCCAGCAGTTCCGCTTTCATGACGGCCGGAGCCGCTTCTCTCCGGGCCTCCGACACGGATCCGGACGGCAATTGGAGCTGCTCCCTGTCCGGCGCCAGCCCCGGATCCTTTTCTCCGCTTCCGGCAATAACGATGAAAGGAACATCCTCGTCATGGTCCCGATCCGTAACCATGCGGTTAAGCCGTTCCCTTAGCTCATCCGCCTCCTGCATCATCCTCTCCATCCGCAGCACCTCCGCCGGGGTGCCGCCGTGTCCGGAGGCCCGATCGATTAGGTCTGAAAATGTAATCATCCAATCAAATAGCTTCTCAAAACTGCGGTCGATCTCCTCCAACAGGAATTTCGCCCTTTTAACCAGCGTGGCGCTTAACCACTCCTGTTCCTCCAGCAAGTTTTGCATTACCTGCCTGTCCCGGTTGTTCAAACTGCCGACCCGGGCGCCCAGTTCCTCCAGGCGCGTCAAAATTTCGCCGTACCTGTCAAAAAGCATGGGGCAACACCTCCACTACTTATCATTACATATCTTACAATATTTTCCTGCTTATTGGCAAAAAAATTTTGCGTATTTTAACCGGGCGGCGGTAACACCCGGTTAAAACTGTTGAACCAGTTGTAGGGGCGACCCTGCGTTTACCAGCAATAACCCACACATGTACCACATTTGAAAAATCAAACGTTTTTAGGTACTCTTCCCTTTAAATCGTCTTTGGCATCTTCTTTTTCCTTGACTGTTTTGTTGTTGAAAAGACCACGCAGCAAAACCATCCCCAGCCAGGCCCCCGTTATAGCGGTGACCACCGGGTCGGCGAAGAAAATGTATGGAAAGGTATTGCCTCCGGCCTGCAGCCAGAAAGGTCCGGGGACTACACTCAAAACAGCCGCCGGTATCCCCTGTAAGGTTAACAAGTCGGCATCGACTTTAAACTCCATCGGCGAGCCCCAAAAACGGCCCAGTTCCATCAGCATACCCGCCAGCACGGCGGTGGCAGATAGCGCCACCGCCTCGGCCCAGGCGCCTGACGGACCCTGCAGGGCCTGAAAGGTGCTGGAATAAAAAAAAGTATACACCAGCAAAAATATGGTTAATGCGATAATGGCCAAACCAAAGGTGTACCTTTCCCTCTTTTTCCTCATCTTAATAATCCTCCTCCCCGGGCTCCGCATTCCCCGCGGTCTGACGGACGTGCAATTCACGCATATTGCGGCACACCATGGGCGGCCACATGTTTTGCTGGTCCAGGGTTTGCAGCGCGGTGAGAAATCTGGTCCGCAACTCAGGGTAGCGTTTTTCCAGCAAACCCACCAGTTCTTTCATTTCTTCCCGCTTTGTTCGCCCGTTCACCGGGCAGCGGCTCTTAACCACCGGAATCGTATGTCTTTGCACCAGCGTTTCCACTGTTTTTTGAGTCAGATAAATTAACGGCCGAATCAGGGTAATTCCGCTGCGATCCATGTACGTGACCGGTGAAAAAGTCCTGAACTGGCCGGTATAAAACAGACTCATAAAGAACGTCTCAATGGCGTCGTCCAGATGGTGTCCCAGGGCCAGTTTGTTCAATCCCAGATCCCGGGCGGTGTTGTTAATCGCCCCCCGCCGCAGGTTGGCGCATAACGCGCAGGGGTTCTTATCGCTGTGGTATTTAAAAACCACTTCCCCGATATCGGTTATTTTATTGGTGAAAGGCACATCCCTTACCCGGCAAAACTCCTCCATCACCTCAACCTCGGCGGGCCAGCCGGGATTAACGTAAATGGCGTGCAGGGTGTAATCAACCGGTATCTCCCGGCGGATCAGACACAGCAAATGCAGCATGGCCATACTGTCCTTGCCGCCGGACAATCCCACGGCCACCCTGTCTCCGTCCTGCAGCATTCCGTAATTTAAAATAGCCCTCTTGACCTTGCCTTTGACCCATTTCAAATGTGAATCCGTCATATTGGCCGTCCTGTGCTCCTTTTGTGCAGGAATGAATTGTCGAATGAAGAATTATACAATTTATTGTACCAGAAAAAACGCCTGCGATTCATTTTGAATACCATGTAACAGGTCACATATTTTTGTTTCCCGGCCTGAAAAAAAATTTTTAACCGTAATTTCGTGGTAAAATAATTAATAGAATGGTTCTAAGCTGATCAACAACCTGAATTAAGGAGCCCGGGATATTAAATGAACTGGATACTGTCTTTTTTGCTCAACGCACTGGCGGTGGTACTGGCTGACAGGCTGCTGGACGGCATCTATATACAGGGTATTTTACCGGCGTTCCTGGCCGGGGCCGCCCTGGGCATTATAAACACTTTTGTCCGGCCGGTACTGGTATTGCTGACTATGCCTTTCACCATGCTGACCTTGGGACTGTTTATTTTCATCATCAACGCCCTGACCTTTTACCTGGCTTCCCTGCTGGTACCGGGATTTCACATTTACAGTTTCGGCGGAGCATTCTGGGGGGCATTGGTCACCGGCATTGTAGGCTGGTTGTTGAATTTAATCTTTCGCCGGCACTAAACAGCCGCTTTGATATTTTACAACCGGGATAATCATTGATATTATGTAGTAGCAGCTCCAGGTTAAATTTACACCGCACTGGAGGGATGGCCCTATGATCGTTAAAGTTAAGGGCATTGCTTACGATATTTCCGGCTCTCCCATTATCTTGTTGACGGATAATACCGAACAAAAGGTATTGCCGATTTGGGTCGGTTTACTGGAAGCTCACTCTATAGCCATGGCCATGGAGGGGGAACCGCCGCCCCGGCCGATGACTCACGACATCACCCTGACCATCTGCCGGACCCTGGGCGCGCAGGTAACCGGCGTGGAGATTACCAGTGTTAAGGATAACACTTATTACGCTGAGTTATACCTGGCCTCCGGCGGCGATAACTACCTGATCGACGTCCGGCCCAGCGATGCCATCGCCCTGGCTATCAGGGCCGAGATCCCCATCACCATTTCCCGGGACATGCAGGAACAGATGCTGGAGATGCAGGAAATAATTGATGAAAATACCCAGAAGGAACTGGAACAGTTGTCCAAGGAGCTTCTGGAAAACTATAAAAAGTCCCTGCACTAAATACAGCCCGCCTGTTCACGGCGGGCTAACTCTTTGAAAAAGTGTTTTTGTTTTTCCGGGCGCCCGCAAGGAGCGCTCCTACAGGACACAGGGAAAACCGTCCCCCATGTGTCTTATATTTTATACAGGGTTTCCCGGGTATCCGGCAACTGTTCTTCGGGTATCAGCGCCTCGTCGTGAACAGGCATTTCAATGCAGATGGCGGTTCCCTTGCCCGGGGTGCTGCGGACCTTGATGGCGCCTCCATGCGCCTCCACGATTTTCCTGCATACCGTCATCCCCAGCCCTAAACCGTTGGGTTTAGTGAACATCAACGGTTCAAAAATATGGCGGCTGATCTCCCGGTCCATCCCAAAGCCGTTGTCCTCCAGGATCACACTGACGGACGATTGGCTTTCCGAGGTGCTGATACGCAGGCGTCCCCCGCAGGGCATGGCTTCCAGGGCGTTTTCAATAATGTTGCCGTATACAGTATGCATTCTGCCCCGGTCTAAAAACAATTTGGAAACCTTGGAATAGTCTTTAACAATTACCACGTCGGGATCCACAAGAGGCGCCAGAGCCTGCAGCACCTCGTCAAGCAACTGGTTTATATCCAGCCACTCCCGGTTTAAGTCCAGGTTTCTGGACAGGTTGTTCAGGAAGCTAACGGTTTTGTCCATAATCTTAATGGAGCTGTCCATCTGTTCCAGGTCCTGCCGGGCCATCATCCCGGTGGCTGAATTCCTGGCCAGTGAATAAAAGGACATTTTCAGGTTGGCCAGCGGATTGCGCAACTCACTGGCCATTACCGAGGATACGGAGCTAAGCACCTTCATTTTCTGTTCCTCGTTCTCTTCCTCCGGCGCGTGCTCCTGACGCGCGGATTCCGCGCCGCAGCCTGAAACGATGATATCGTCGGACTGCCAACTGTCCCGGCGAATTTGGATATTGCGTATGGCCGGGGAGAGTATATTGGTCACCGCTTCCAAAATATGCATTTCTTTTTCCGTAAAATCGCCGTCCTGCACAGCGCGGCCCAGGTGAATGCTGCCCAGGGTATTATGTCCTTCCCGGATGGGCGCGCCCATGGTGTACATGACGTCAAGGGGCGCCAGCACTTTTAAGTAAAAGGGATGCTTTTGAATCATCTCCGGTTCCATAAACTGAGAAGCGCGCCACGGCCGGCCGCTGGCTTTTATTTTTTTCAGCAAAAAATTAGTGCCGGCCCATTTTCCCAGAGCGGCCATGTATTGTTCATCGGCGCCCATTCCCGCCTTCATGTTGAACCTGTTTTTTTCCTTAATGTATAAAACCGATATTTTATACCGCACCAGTTCCGATAAATAGGCGTGCAGCACTTCAAACAGATTCTGCAAAGGCAGGCTGGAGGTAATAACCCTGGTAATTTCCAAAAGCATGTGCATTTCCCGGTCCGTTAACCCGGCCCCGGAGTTTTTTTGCCGGCTGACAGGCAAAATCATCACCCTTACGTTCTTAATAAATGGCGTCCGGGCAAAAAAAGTCAGTCGCAAGTCCGGGTGAACTTCGACAAACTTTCCACGTTATTATTATCACTTCGCTCCGTAGCCGCGTCAAGATAATGCCTGTAAACGGTCACATACCTGACCCATGCGGTGGTTTAATATGATTAAAAGGAGATCAACTGCCGCTGCCTGAGCACGGAACCCCGGATAATCAAGCGGTAGATTTGCTCTGTAATCACCGGATCAAGGTTGTTTTCCGCAGCCAGTTCTCTAACCCGGTTTACAACTTCTTCCTCTCTCTGACGGTCCACTATTTGATTCTGGCCGGCTTTGAAACGGGCTACTTCGTCCACCAGGTGCTGCCGGATAGTTAACAGGCGCATAATTTCACTGTCTACCAGATCAATTTTTTCCCGGATGCCGGCCAGGTTAACCGTCCCGTCGGCAGGGGAAATTTCGTCCGTCTCAAGCCCATCAGCGCCCCGGTACACAGGATATGAACCCAGGAGCCTTTGCCACAAAACAAATTCACCGATATCGGCGATGGCCGTCCGTACCGCCGGTTCGTCCTCCCGGCCCAAAAAATCAATAAAGAAAATGTAGTCGCCCAGTTTATTTCCCGCCGGACGGGATTCAATACGGGTCAGATTAATCTTGCGCAGGGCGAACTCCCGCAGGATATGGTACAGGGCGCCGGGCCGGTCCTTAACGGCCAGCACCAGGGAAGTCCTGGCCGGGCCGGTTGGCGTCGCTTTCTCACGTCCCAATACCAGGAATCTGGTTACGTTACTATCCCCGTTGTCCTGAATATCGGAGCAGAGCATTTCCAACCCGTAGTTTTCGGCCGCGCTTATGGAGCCCACGGCGGCGGCGGGCGGCCGGTCGGACGCCGACACCATAAAAGCGGCAACGGCGGTGCTGGCTGTTTCGGTTACCGGCACGCCCGGCAGCTTATCCTGGAGCGTGTGCCGGCATTGGGACAACGCCTGGGGGTGTGAGTATACTTTCTTAATTTCCCGCAGTGTAACGCCCGGGCGTACCAGCAGGTGCTGGTGCACCGGCAGAAGGAGTTCCCCCGTAATATAAACGCCCTCCACCGCCGACAGCAGGTCCAGGGTTTCAGCCACCGTGCCGCCGGTGGAATTCTCCGCGGGCACCATTCCGGCGTCCATCCGTCCGGTCTGGATCTGGCGAAAAACAATTTCCAGGCCGGAACAGCAGACCGGCAGGAAGTCTTTGCCGGCGGCGTATTGCATAGCCGCGGTGTGCGAAAAGGTGCCCGGAGGCCCCAGATAACCAAGTTTTTTCATGCGGAACTCCCTCCGTCGTTATCTTCGCATAGCCGACCCCGACCCGCATAGGAAAGGGGACACACCTGCTGAAGCTTGGGTATTTCTCTCTTCTTTATATCTCCCGCTCCACGGCGGCAGCCAACGGGCGTAACCTGCGCATCAAGTCGTCAAATTCTTCGGGATCCAGAGACTGGGGACCGTCACAAAGCGCCACCGCAGGGTTGGGGTGCACCTCGACGATCAAGCCGTCGGCCCCGGCCGCCACCGCCGCCTGGGACATGGAGCCCACCAGTTCACGTTTACCGGTGGCGTGACTGGGGTCCGCGATTACCGGCAGGTGGGTCAGGGTTTTAACCAGCGCCACGGCGCTGAGGTCCAGGGTATTCCTGGTGCTGGTCTCAAAGGTACGGATACCCCGCTCACACAAGATCACATTCTCGTTGCCCGAAGACACGATGTATTCCGCAGCCATCAGCCATTCTTCAATGGTCGCCGATAAACCTCTTTTCAACAGGATGGGCTTTTTAACCTGCCCGGCCAGTTGCAGCAACCGGAAATTTTGCATATTGCGGGCGCCGATTTGCAAAATGTCCACATATCGCGCGGCCGCCCGCATGCTTTCCTCGTCTATCACTTCGGTAACGGTGGCCAGCCCTGTTTCCGCCCCCGCTTCCGCCAGAAGATGCAGCCCTTCTTCCTCCAAGCCCTGGAAGCTGTACGGTGAAGTCCGGGGCTTATAGGCGCCGCCGCGCAGCACCGTGGCGCCGGCGCCTTTCACCGCCCGGGCGGCGGCGTACAGCTGTTCCTTCGTTTCCACGGCGCAGGGTCCGGCAATAACCGCCAGCCTGTTGCCGCCAATCCGGACACCGCCCGCCTGCACCACCGTATCCTCGCCGCGCACTTCCCGGCACACCATTTTATACGGTTTCATGATGCGCAGCACCTTTTCCACGCCGGGCATGGTTTCCAGGGTGGAGGTGTTGATAGCCGCCCTGTCGCCCACCGCCCCAATGACGATCCGCTTCACACCGTGGATGGCTTGAATTTGGAACCCGCTGTCCCGCAGCCGGTTATTCACATTTTCGATTTGCTCCGGGCTGGAATTCAGTTTCATGACTATGACCATGTAAATCCCTCCGTAAATATAATAAACCCGTCGCTAAATCCCCATACAGGGACGAAAGCGACGGGCTGCTTCCGCGGTACCACCCTGGTTGACCCGAGCATGCGGGTCCCCTCTGCAAAGGTACGGGAAAATTCCTCCGCGCAAACAAAAAACCCCCTCGTCCAGGGACGAGAGGCGTTGCCACCGCGTTACCACCCCGGTTGATCCGCATCTTCGTCATACGGACCCACTCGGCATAAGTACAGGAATAAATTCCGATACCCCCTTCCCTGTAACGTGGGAAGCATACGTCCAAGCCTACTCGATAAACAGATGTCAAGCGTTTATCATATTTCAGCCGGCTTCTCCGGGGAGAACTTCAGATGGTCATGGCCGGGAATGCTTCCAGTCGGTGACATTCCCTCCCTGTAGACCTGTTTCCAGCCTACTTTTCCCCTTCACTGAATTTGGGTTTATTGATACTTAACAATATAACACCCCGACAAGCCCCCTGGCAAGCTTTTTTTATGTTAAAATATACTATAACACAAAACCGGAGGTAACCCATGTCACAGCGGCAAAGCAATTTGGACCTGTTTCTGTATCCGTCGTCGGTAGCCCTGGTGGGGGCTTCCTCCCGCACCGGCCCGGGTTCGCTCAACGTACTGGAGCAAATGCTGAATAGTGGTTACAAAGGCAGAATATATCCAGTTAACCCCCGGGGCGGCTCCATACTGGATATACCGGTGTACCCTTCAGTGACGGACATAGCCGAACCGGTGGACCTGGCGGTGGTCGCCACACCTCGCACCGAGGTCCCCGCGGTGGTCAGACAGTGCGTCGCCAAAGGCATCAAAGCCGTGGTGATCATCACCCAGGGCTTCTCCGACGCCGACGACAATGAAGGGACGCGGCTGCACCAGGAAATCATGGCTGCCGTCGCCGGTACTCCCACCAGGATTGTGGGACCCAATACAATAGGCCTGGTAAACAGTTTTATCAATTTCCACACTTCATTTATCGAATTTGATTTCCAAACGGCTCCGGTGGGGTTAATCTGTCAGTCCGGCATTTTCATTAACGCGGCCGATGATTTCAGCGGCGGCGTGGGAATCGGCGTAGATATCGGCAACAGGTCGGACATCGGTTTTACGGAATGTCTCGAATATCTGGCCGGACGTCCGGAGATAAAAATCATCAACATTCATATGGAAGGACTGCGGGATGGGCGCAAATTTTTAGCGGCCGCCCGCCGGATCACGCCCCATAAACCCGTGCTGGTGCTGAAAACCGGCAGCACCGAGGAAGGAGCCCGGGCGGTCAGCTCGCACAGCGGCTCCATGGCCGGCGAGGACGACATTTTTTCCGCCGCCTTTGCCCAGAGCGGAATCATCCGGGTGGACAGTTCCGCCCGCGTGGCCGGCCTGAACCGCACGCTGACAACCTACCGGTCAATGCTAGGCAAGCGCGTCGGGATTATCACCGTCAGCGGCGGGGCGGGAATTATCGCTGCGGACGCCGCCGGCAAATACGGGCTGGAAATTGCCGGTTTTTCCCCGGATACCATGGCGGCGCTTAACGGCGTGTTTCCCGACTGGATGTCCCCCGGCAACCCGGTGGATATTTGGCCGGCCGGAATGGCCAGGGGATACCGGGGAGTAATTACCGGCGCCCTGGACAAGATCCTTTCCGACGACTCGGTGGACGCGGTGCTGTGCAATACCACCGCGTATCTGGACCCGGACAGCGACCCGCATAATATGGTCGGCCTGCTCAACGAAGTGGCTGCCCGACACCCGCATAAGCCAACCGCCATCTGGACCATCGGACCGCATAAGATCAAATACGCGGAAAAATATGCCGAGGGCGGCGTAATGGTGGCTTACGGATCGCCGGACGAAGCCATGTACTGCCTGTCCAAGCTTTACCATTACCACAGTGCGGTTAAAGGCAACGTCTTAAATGAGTATCAACCTTCGGAAAGTAGCGGCTGCGGCGCGGTCCGCACCGCACTGGAAACCGCCTTGAGCACCGGGCTGCCCGCCCTGGATGAAAAAGCCCTGGACATCATTGAAGCTTATGGCATCCCCGTCGTGCGGCGGTTTCTGGTTAAAAGCCCGGAGGAAGCAGCCCGCCGGGCCGATATGCTCGGTTACCCGGTAGTGATGAAAATTGCCTCCCCGGACGTACCCCACAAATCGGATCTGGGCGGGGTTATACTTAATATTGCCTCCCCTGAAGAAGCGGCCAAAGCCTATCAACAAATTCTGGACAATGTCAGATCCCGTCTGCCGGAGGCCCGGATTAGCGGGGTAATGCTGCAACGCCAGGCGGCCGGCGGCGGC
>JAEXOR010000064.1 GCA_023439185.1 Bacillota bacterium
GGGGTCAGACTTAGCAAACTTTGCTAAGTCTGACCCCTTTCCTATATTGTCGAATAATGTAAGAAATATTATTGGTTTAATTTGCAGGAAATTGTTTCATAAAGTGGAAATAGCATTTAATTATCCGGCATTAATTTCAAAGTATGAGCTTTTTTAACTAATTATGTGTAAAAACCACCAGCGCATTAATCGTTTTTACGGGGAGGGCTATATGTTGCGAAGATGCTTGGGTTTATTAAAATCAGGCCAAGTATTATTGCCCGCTTTGGTTGTTGTAGCGATGCTCTTATTTTTTGCGAGTACCGGTGCAGCTGCAGATTCCGAAACCGCTGCCGGAATCGGCATCCAGGCTGGAAAAAATGAACGCAGCAGCGAGATAATCGAGAAGGCTGCCAGGGTACAGATGCCTTTTATCGCCAATGAGGGTCAAATAGAAAACGATTCTGTAATGTTTTATGCCCGGACTTTCGGCGGCACGGTCTATATTACCCAAGCCGGCGAAATTGTCTACTCCCTGCCCAAATTTGAAGCAGCGAAGGATAAAGCCAACGAGAAACCAAAAGATAAGCTGTTCACGCATGAATCAAAGGATATGTCATATTCAGCCGGGATTACCGGG
Source organism: Bacillota bacterium (assembly GCA_023439185.1). Taxonomy (GTDB): domain Bacteria; phylum Bacillota; class Desulfotomaculia; order Desulfotomaculales; family Desulfallaceae; genus BRH-c8a. Next base: position 620 of record JAEXOR010000064.1, read on the forward strand.
GGTTGGACCCTGAAAGAGCGGCTCGTGGGGGCTTCGAACATTTCTCCCCGGGGTGCTGAAGCCGTACAAACCAAAGTCAACTATTTTATCGGCGACGACAAAAGCAAGTGGCGCAGCAGCGTCGCCGCCTACAACACGGTAACTCTCGGCGAAGTATACCCGGGCATCGACCTGAAATTGCAAGCGCGCGGCAACAATGTCGAAAAAATCTTTACCATTCATCCCGGCGCCGGTGTGGAACAGATCAAACTGGCCTTCGAAGGCGCTCATTCACTGGCGATTAACCACCAGGGCGAACTGGAAATAGAAACCGGCCTTGGGCCGGTGCGGTTCACCAAACCGACAGCCTTCCAGGAGAGGGACGGGAAAAAGGAATACGTCCGGGTGGCTTATCAATTGGATGAAGACCATTATGGTTTTGCGGTGGAAGACTACGACAAAACCCGCCCCCTGGTAATCGACCCCCTGCTGGCCTCTACCTTAATTGGAGGAAATAGGTGGGATGAAGCTGCTTCTATGGCCATAGACAGCGCGGGCCATATCTATGTGGCGGGATGGACAGACTCTGACGACTATCCAACCACTGCCGGAGCATATGATGCATCGCACAATGGCGGTGTGGTTACCTTTGTTTCCAAGTTGGATGCCAATCTGAGCACCCTTATGGCTTCCACCTTCATTGGTGGAAGTGGTAGGGATTGGGCCTATTCTTTAGTCATAGACGGCGCCGGCAATGTCTATGTCGCGGGAAAGACTGAATCTGCCGATTTTCCCACTACCGCCGGGGCGTATGATGCTTCTTATAATGGTGGTTATGGCGATGTCTTTGTTTCCAAGCTGGACGCCGACCTGAGTGCTCTTATGGATTCCACTTTTATTGGCGGAAGTGACGAAGACAGAGCGTCTTCTATGATCATAGACGACGCTGGCAATGTCTATGTGGCGGGAGAGACTTGGTCTAGCAACTTCCCCACCACCGCTGGAGCATATGATACATCTCACAATGACAGTGGTTATAGAGACGTTTTCGTTGCTAAGCTGGGCAGCAGCCTGAACACCTTGTTGGTCTCCACCTTCATTGGAGGAAATAGTAATGATGAAGCTACTTCTTTGACCATAGACAGCGCGGGTCATATCTATGTGGCGGGATGGACAAGTTCTGACGACTATCCAGCTACTGCCGGAGCATATGATACATCGCACAATGGTGGTGTTGATACCTTTGTCTCCAAGTTGGATACCGATCTGAGCACCCTTATATCCTCCACCTTCATTGGCGGAAGTGACGAGGACTGGCCTTATTCTTCATCCAGGCCCTATTCTTTGGCTGCAGACAGCGCGGGTAATGTCTATGTGACGGGATGGACAAACTGTGTTGATTATCCCACCACCGCCGGGGCGTACGATACATCGCACAATGGTGGTGTTGATGCTTTTGTTTCCAAATTTGATGCCGGCCTGGGCGCCCTTATGGCCTCCACCTTTATTGGTGGAAGTGGTGATGAATATGCTTGTTCTCTAGCCATAGAGAGCACGGGTAATATTTACGTGGCGGGGTGGACAAGCTCTATTGATTACCCTACCACTATCGGGGCATATGATACATCGCACAATGGCGGGTGGATTGATGCCTTTCTATCCAAGCTAGACACTGACCTGAGTAGTCTTAAAACTTCTACCTATATCGGTGGAAGTGATGATGACGAAGCTACTTCTATGGCCATAGACACCGGGGACAATATCTATGTGACGGGATATACATATTCTGTTGACTATCCCCTTACCATCGGGGCATATGACACATCGCACAATGGTGGCGATGATCTATTCATCTCCAAACTCACCCTGACAGCAGCAACCGACGACAAATCTCACCTGGGCAAACGCTCTTACTGCCTGTACGGCAACGGCCTGGTTAACCTCTCCACCGGCAACTTCATCCTGGAGCAAACCGACCTGGCGCTGCCCTCAACCGGCCCGGCCTTAGCCCTGACCCGTTTCTATAACTCCAAAGACGACTATACCGGCCCCCTGGGCCAAGGCTGGACCCACAACTACAACACCCGCCTGACCATCAACCAAGACCAAAATATCAACGTAACCTTCGCCGACGGCCAGGTGCTGGCATACACATATAACGGCAGCGGCTACGACCGCCCTGCCGGCAGCTTCACAACCCTGGCAGCCGGGCCGGCCGATACCTATGTCCTCACATTTAAAGACCAAACTCAATACACCTACAACACCGCCGGTCAACTAATCAGTATCACCGATCAAAACGGCAACAACCTCACCCTGACCTATACAAACGACCTGCTTACCGCCGCCACCGAACCGGCCGGCCGCAGCCTGACCTTCACCTACGACACCGACAACCGCCTTGCCGGCATCGCCGATACTGCCGGCCGCACCGTAGCTTACATTTACGACGCCGACGGCAACCTGGCCACAGTCCAGGACACTCTGGGCGGCGTCACCGTGTATAGCTACGACAATTTTGGTCTGACCGGCATTACCGCTCCTGACGGCGCCCCGCTCCTGGGCAACACCTACGACAGCAACGGCCGGGTGACCCAACAGACCGACGGCAACGACAATACAACCCTGTTCAACTATGACCAGCCCAACCGGACCACCCTGACCGACGCTATGGGCAACATCATCACCACCGACTACGACGCAAGATACCGCGGCACCGGCGTCACCTACCCGGGCCCCCTTGCCGAAACCTATACCTATGACGACAACAACTGCCGCACCGGCATTACCGACTCCGCCGGCCGCGTCACCACCGGCAGCTACGACGACTTCGGTAACCTCCTTACTATTATCGACCCGGCGGGCAACACCACTGCCATGACCTATGACCACAGCAACAACCTTCTGTCGATGACCAACCCGGTCGGTGAGCGGATTTCTTTCACTTACGACGCCAATGGCAACTTGACAGATATCACCGACCCGCTCGGTAACACAACCACCTATACCTATGACGGCAACGGCTTCTTACTCAGCGAAACCACCCCCGCCCCCGATCCAGGCACAACCGGTTACACCTATCAGAGCGGCCTGCTGCAAACAATCACCGACCCGGCGGGCAACACCACCGCCTTTGGCCATGATCCGGCCGGGCGGCCGGTTTCCATCACCGACGCCGCCGGCCATACCATCGCCATGACCTATGACGCCGCCGGCAACTTGCTGACAGTGACCGACCCCCTGGGCAACACCACCAGTCATACCTACGACTGGCGCGGCGACATACTCACCGAAACCGATGCCCGGGGTAGCGCCACCGTCTACCAGTATGACGGCAACGCAAACCTCACCGGCATCATAGACGCCCTAAACAACCAAACCGTTTTTATCTATGACGCAAAAAACCGCCTTACCGGCATCACCGACGCCAGGGGCAACACCACCAACTACAGCTGCGATGCCCTGGACCGGATAACCGGCATTACCGATCCCCTGGGTTATACAACCCAATACCACTACGACGCCGTGGGCAACCTGACCGGCCAAACCGATGCCCTAGGCAATGAAATCCTCACAGTAAACTACGATCTATTGGACAACCCCGAAACCATATCCGACGCATTGGGCAACACCGTCACCAACCAATACGACAGCCTGAGCCGCCTCACCGGCATTACCAACCCCCTGGGCAGCAGCACCCAGTTCGACTACGATGCTCTGAACCGGCTGATTACAACAACCGACGCCCTGAGCGGACAGGGCAACCAGGAATTTGACGCCCGGGGCAATCGGACAGCCATGACCGACCCCAACAGCAACCGGACAAACTACAGCTACGACAACGCCGACCGGCTCACCGGCAAAACCACCGCCGCTCTCGGTCACACAGCCTTGGATTACAATAACAGAAACCTGATTGCCCAAAAAACCAACGCCAGGGGCCAGACCACCACCTACCAATACGACCCCGTCGGCCGCCCGGTCAGCTTCGCCAGCCCTGACGGGATGGCAACCCTGACCTACGACCAAAACGGCAACCTGCTTACCGCCGCCGACAGCGCTGGTACAACTGTAAGAGAATACGACGCCTTGAACCGGATTACCAAATACACCGATGCCCTGGGCAACACCATCCAATACGCCTACGACGCCGCCGGCAACCTGGAGACCCTCACTTACCCTGGGGGCAGGCAGGTTCAATACGAATATGATGCTGCGGGCCAGTTAATTAAAGTAACCGACTGGGCGGGCCGGACCACCGCCTATCAATATGACCCCAACGGCAGGCTGGTTCAGACCCTCCATCCTAACGGCGCCAAAACCACCTGCGCCTATGACAGCGCCGGCCGGTTGATGCAACTGTCGGACGAGGATGACAGCGGCAATATTATTAGCTGTTACGATTATACCTACGATGAATCGGGCAGCATCACCGCGGAAGAAGGTTCCCATGAAAACGTACCCTATACCATGGACGACGCGGCCCTGACCTATACCGCAGACAACCGTCTGGCCACCTATAACGAACGGGCAGTCGAATACGACGCCGACGGCAACATGACCACCGGCCCCTTGGCCGGCGAAATGGCCGGCTTCGCCTACGACGCCCGCGGCCGGTTGACCGGCGCGGGGAATATAACTTACACCTACGACGTAGAAAACAACCGTATCCGGGTCAGCGACGGTGGCCGGCAAACCAGCTACGCAATCAACCCCAACGCTTACTTAAGCCAGGTCCTGATCCAGAACGATGCACAGGGCAACCAGACCTACTACGTCTACGGCCTGGGACTCATCGGCCAGGAATCCCCCGGCGGCGCCTACAGCACCTACCATTTTAACAGCCGGGGCGACACCGTCGCCCTGACCGATGATAGCGGCAACGTCACCGACCGCTTCCAGTATGCCCCCTTCGGTGAACTGCTCTACCGGAGCGGAGATACCGCCACATCGTTTATGTTCAGCGGCCGGTACGGCATCATCACCGACGAGAGCGACCTCTACTACATGCGGGCCAGGTACTATAATCCGGTGGCCAAAAGATTCATCAGCCCCGACACGATAACCGGTCAAATAACCAACCCGCAATCGCAGAACCTGTATGTATACTGCGAAGGCAACCCGGTAAATTATGTGGATCCGACGGGACGCATTTACTGGCCAATAATACAGCAAGCAAGCGACAAAGCAGTACGTGGGGCTCAATGGGTTGGTGACAAAACAGTTCGCGCATACCAGTGGGCTGCTCCCAGGGTAGTAAGTGGGGCACAATGGATAGGTCAAAACGCTTCAGAGGCTGCTACATGGGTTGCAGAAAAGGTGGCGGGTAAAACTGTTGAGGATGCGGGGAAGGTTTCTATAGACAGCAGAAAATTCACAGACTATATTTTCAAAGATGGAGCGACACATGGAAAAGATGTTGTCTTTAGAAATTTAGGCTATGGAAAACAGGATTCAAATGCTTTGATGAAGATTTACCGAGAGCAGGCTACACAAAAATATGCAAAAGGACAATACACCTTAGGAAAAGCAGATCAGTATGGTCAAAGAATAGACATAGAAATAGAATTATCGGGAATTGGTGATTCAGTAAGCAAAACTAGTTATTTAAAAACTGGCTGGATGATTAATTCAGATGGTTCTCTTTCACTCAACACTCCATTTACTGGATTCACACGATAGGGCATGGAGGTGCGATATGAAAATATATGACAGAGTAAGATTATTAACAGATAAATTTTCAGGTGAAGGGGCAAAAAAAGGAGATATTGGCTATATTATAGAGATGTATGACGATAGGAATTGCGAAGTTGAGTTTTCAGACAGTAAAACAGGAATCACTTATGCTCAACTTATCGTTGAACAGAAAGATTTGGAAAATGCAGAGAATGACTAAATAGACCTTTAAAAAGGGTATTTTCAAACATAAATAGTTTATTCAATTAAAAAGTTACATTAATAAAATTTAGGAGGTCATTACAATGAAACTCCGCCATCCAACTGGAAAGAACATCGCTATAACACTGATTATTGCATTATTACTGGCAAGTTTCGCGATTCCAGTCAACGCCGCCATTTACACCTACGATCAATTGAACCGCCTGACCTCGGTAACGTACGAAAACGGCCTGGAACTCACCTATACATACGACGCGGGAGGAAATATCACCAGCGTTTCGCATAGCGAAGGGACCCCGGGCCTGACGGTGAAATCCACCGTCCCGGAAGATAAAGCCGCCAATGTGCCCGTTGACCAGGATATTTCGGTTATCTTCAGCGTATACGTACAGCCGGGCAGCGCCTACGACAACATCTCGGTTCAGGACGCCGCGTATAATCCCGTTGATATCATCAAATCCATTGCCGCCGATACCGTGACCATCGACCCGTTGGACAACCTGGATTACAGCACCCGGTATACCGTAACCGTACCGGCATGCTCGGTGACTGACATAGTATACAACGACCTGCGGAACGATTACAGTTTCACCTTTATAACCGGAACTGCTCAGGAAACCGCTGTCCCGGCTGTAATCAGCACCGTTCCTGCCCGCGACGACACCGGTGTGCCTCTTGAGCAGGATATCTCGGTTACCTTCAACGTATATATACAAACGGGCATTACATACGATAACATTTCTGTCCTAAACGCCGCGAATAAACCCGTAGCTATAACCAAAACCATAAACGAGGACACGCTCACCATCAACCCTAAGACCAATCTGAAATACAACACCCTATATACAGTAACCATTCCCGCCCGGGCGGTAACTGACGACGCAAATAATGATTTGCAGGCGGATTACGGATTCAGTTTTACTACCAAAGACAGAAAAGCCCCTAAAGTAACCGCCGCCGACCCGGCCAACAAAACATCTGATGTCCCGGTGGACAAGACTATTACTGTCACATTTAGCGAAAAAATATTGATAGGAGAGACCTTTGACAGTATTTCTCTCCACGATAACGCGGGCAATTCCGTCGTTTTCACCAAAAACATTGCCGGTGCCGTGCTAACCATAGACCCTGTGGCGGACCTGAATGAAACAACTGTTTATACATTAAAAATTCCGGCCGGAGCAGTCAAAGACACGTCGGGAAATAGCCTGGGCAATGGAAAAACATTTAAGTTTACAACATGGGATAAGACGCAACCTGCGGTAAATAACAGCGACCCGGTTAACGACGCTGTCGGGGTGCCGGTAAACAAAACTATCTCCGTTGTCTTCACTGAGAATATTCAAGCCGGCGTAGCTTACGGTAACATTGCCATGGAGGATGCGCAGGGCAATCACGTTGATATTAAAACAGCCACCAAAAAAGGTAAGATCACCATAAATCCCGAATCCAAACTTAACTTCGATACCCATTACACCGTCACTATTCCGGCCTGCGCGGTGCAAGACATCTCCGGCAACGACCTGGCGGACGATTTTACCTTAAGCTTTACCACCCGGGCACGCAAGTAAGGCAATTGGGGGTCAGGCCTGACCCCCTTTTTTAGATCTCCAGGCCTTCCTCACGGATGCGGTTTATTTTCCTGACGATGGTGGATTGATCTACGTGCAGTGCCCGGGCGGCCTTATATGTGCTGCCCAGTTGCTTGATGGCGGAGCCGATCAGCTGGCGCTCCAGTTCAATTTGGGCCTTCTTCAGGGGAATGATTCCGTTTACCGTGACCGCGCCGGTATCCGGCCTCGGCTGAGGTGTTACGTCGCCGGGTATTTCAGCGATATCGATAATTTGACCCGGAGTGGTAACCAGGAGCCGTTCCACCACGTTTTTGATTTCCCGCACATTACCCCGCCAGGGATGATTCTGCAAGGTTTGATAAGTTTTCGGCGTAAATTCTTTCTCCAGTCCGTATACTTTTTCGAAATGCTTTTTAAAGAAATAGGCCAGGGGTATGATGTCGTCCTTTCTTTCCCTGAGGGATGGCACCCTGATGGGTACCACGTTCAGCCTGAAATAAAGGTCCTCGCGGAATTTACCCTGCCGGACCAGCTCTTCAAGGCTCCGGTTGGTGGCGGTGATGAAACGCACGTTGATGGAACGGGGCCTTACCCCGCCCACCCTGGTGATTTCTTTTTCTTGGATGGCCCGCAGCAGCTTCACCTGGAAGGCGGGGGGCAGGTCGCCCACTTCGTCCAGGAACAGGGTGCCGTTGTCCGCCAGCTCAAACATACCGGGTTTGCCTTCCCGGCTGGCGCCGGTAAAGGCGCCCTTGTCGTAACCGAACAACTCCGACTCCAGCAAATTTTCGGGTATGGCGCCGCAGTTGACCGTAATGAACGGCCCCTCCCGCCGCTTGCTTTGGCGGTGAATAGTTTTGGCCACCACTTCTTTGCCCACTCCCGACTCGCCCATTAGGAGCACCGAAGAGTCCACCTGGCTCAGGCGCAGCGCCATGCCCATAACGGTTTTCATCTCCGCGGATTTAATCACCACGCCTTCCTGCTCCAGAAACCGGCTGCGCAGTTGGGTTAGTTCGCTGTGGTACCGTTCGCTGAGGGCCAGGCTTTCCTCCAACCGGTTTTGCAGGCTGTTCAGGTCGGTCATATCGCGGATGTTTACAACTATCCGCGCTATCTCGCCCTGCTGGTTGATCACCGGGCTGCCGGTAATCAGCAGGTCGTTATGATCCGCGGTCCGTTCCGATACCGTAACCGCTTCCCCTTTGTTAATCACGCTTTCCACCACCGAATTGGTGTAGACTTGTTTATCCGCCAGGTCCTGAATGGTCATTTCCTGCAGGGTGTCCCGCGCTATGCCGGTAATCCTTTCGTTGGCCCGGTTGGCGCGGATTATTCTGCCGTCGCGGTCGGTAATCAGGATCCCGTCGTAGGACGATTCGATAATGGTTTCCAATTCCTTGTTCAATTGTTTTACCGAGTTCAGTTCCTCGGAGATAAATTCAAATTCGGAAATATCCTGAAATACGCCGATGGCGCCGATAATTTGGCCGTTTTCCACTATGGGCGTCCGGTTGGTCAGGTAGGTGTGGGTGCCCGAAGAGAATTCAACGTTAAACTTTAAATGGGACTGGTACTGTCCTTCCCTGAGCACGTCCAGCAACCCCTGGGGCACGATTACTTCGGAGAGATGGCGGCCGATGGCCTCGTTTTTATTACGCCGGGTGATTTTTTCAGCGGCCTGGTTGAACATGGTAATAATGCCGTTTTCATCAATGGCCACAATGCCGTTATGGGCCGAATCCATAATGGTATCGATCTTTTGAAACATCCGGCTGGCCTCTCTGAACAGAGCCTGTCCCACGTCGGAGCGGTCCAGCACGCCGCTGGGGCGGCCCCGGCCGTCAACCACGGGAAAAACGTCGGCCGGCATGGTCCAGGAATCGGTAAGCGGCGTGTCTTCTTTAAGAACCATCACGTCGCTTAACATGATGGTTTGCACAGTAATATCCCCGGCCGGCGCGTGGGGGCCGGCCCGGATTATTTCGTCCTTGGACACGATGCCCACCACATGACCATGATCATCGGTGATCGGCACGCCGGGCAGTTTTGAATCGTTCATTATTTCCCATGCTTTGAGTACACTCTCATCCTGTTTAAGGGTTAACCGGCTCTTAATCATGATATCTTTAACCCGCATCAAACCGCCCCCCTGTTTCATAGTACGAAACTAGTTTTATTATTGTGAAATAAATTATTATCATCGCTGGTGAATACGGTGAAGAAATCAATAATCAATGTCCATGGCTAAGACTAATTTAGCCTTAATTCAAAGTAAAATCAATCTTTTTAAGCTGTTAGTTTTTGTACGTCCCGATACGTCCCGGTATGTTCCGTGAAATCCGCAGCCGGGTAATAAAAAATATTTGAAAAATTTAAAAAACATTGCAGGATTTTTTTTATTTTTGTATAATTCAATCAATTGGGAAATGTGAAAATAGTGTTTCATCTGATGAAACTATGCTAAAGGGGCGGTGCTGTTGAAAAGATTCGAATCGTCGGCGGAAGGCGGTTCCGCTTCAGGCGTACGGGCAGTGGAGCGGGCCGCCGATATCCTGATTAGCCTGGGAAAAGGAGAAAAAACTTTAACGGAAATCAGCGGCGAGCTGGACCTCAACAAGACAACCGCTTACCGGTTGTTGACCACGTTGCGCAAAAAAAAGTTCGTCCTCAAAGACGACCAAAGTGGGAAGTACTACCTGCATTGGGGTTTGATCGGGCTGTTGCACTCCGGATTGGACAGAAGCCAGGGGATAGTGCACAAAGTCTATCCTTTTATGGAAAAATTGTGGAAACTGACGGGCGAGACGGTTACTTTGTACATTAAAAAAGGACGTTACCGGATCTGCGTGTCCGAAATAGTTAGTGAACACCCGCTGAAATTTTCCGTGGGTGTGGGCACGGTGGTACCGATTAACGCATATACCGGCTCCCCGGGCAAATTGTTTTTGGCCTATATGTCCCGGGAAGAGGTCGCCGATATCCTGAACCATGAGAAGAAAAGCCATGGTTACAAGGTTACCGATCAGGGCTTACTGCAGAAGGAATTGGAAGAGGTAAGACAGAGGGGGTGGGCTGTCAGCTATGGGGAACGGATTAAGGGCGGGTCCAGCCTGTCGGTGCCCATCTGGGACAGGCAGGGCGAAGTAGTGGCGTCACTGAACATACTTGGGCCCTATGCCAGGCTGAACGAAGAGGTTCTGCTCGGGTTTCTTGATTTAACAAAGGAATGCGCGCGAGCCGCTTCAGTCCGACTTGGGGGCGCGCCCGGCAGATTATGGGGAGGTGAGGGTGAGAACGGGAGCAGTGGTTTATTCATGCCAAGATAAATATTTAAGCTCTAATTATGTATGTCAATAAATTAATCAGGAGGGAATATGATGTTTCGTACCAAGTCCAAGTTTTTTGCGGTAGTGTTGCTGGTTGCCCTGGTGTCCCTGGTTGCCGCGGGCTGCGGGGGCGGGGGCAGCAGTGACGGTGGTTCCGCCCAGTTGGAGAGGCTTTCCATCGCCACCGGCGGCACCGGCGGCACTTATTATCCTTACGGCGGCGCGCTGGCCGGCGTAATCAACAACAGGGCCGAAAATGTGGAAGCCACCGCCGAAGTGACCGGGGCTTCCGTTGAAAACGCCAGGCTGCTGGACAGCGGTGAGGCGCATCTGGGCCTGTTGATGAACGACGTGGTATACCAGGCCTATAAGGGCGAAAACCAGTTCGACAAGCCCATCGAACTGCGCACCTTTTTAGGCATGTATGCCAATGTGATGCACGTGGTTGCTTTAGAGGGCGGTAATATCAATAGCATTAATGATGTTAAAGGCAAGAAGGTTTCCGTGGGCGCTCCGGGCAGCGGCACCGAGAACATGACCAACCAGATTCTGGACGCTCTCGGCATCACCTATGATGACATTAACGAATTCCGCCTGTCTTTTACTGAAAATACTGAAGCTTTGCGCGACCATGTTATTGACGTCGGCGTCTGGTCGGTGGGCGCTCCCACCTCGTCCATCATGGACCTGGCTACAACCCACAAAATAAACATTGTTCCTTTCACTGATGAAGAAATGGACAAGATCACAGCTAAATATCCGTACTATAACGCCACCACTCTCCCCGCCGGCACCTATTCCGGTTATGACACCGAAGTTGTGACCCCGGCGGTTTGGAACAGCATTGTTGTGCATAAGGATATGTCCGAGGAACTGGCTTACAAACTGGCCAAGGCGATATTTGAAAACAATGCGGACCTGGTGGCCGTATATTCCGGCGCCGTGGAAAGCACCCCTGAAAATACCATCGCCAGCGCCGTTATACCCCTGCACCCCGGCGTAATCAAGTACTTTGAAGAAATCGGCCTGGAAGTTCCGGATGAGTTGATTCCTCCTGAAATGAAATAGATGTATGCTAAACTGCAGTATGTCCGGTCCCGGGGGTTCCCCGGGCCGGGCCGCCTCTTTTTTTTGCTGGCCGCGGTATTAATAGTTGCCGCCTTTCTTGCCGGGGGAGTGTTCAGCCGGGATCTGCTGGTGGTCCGGGATGTCAAAACCGGGCAGACGCTGGAAATCGGTCCCATATTGGAGGGAGAAACCTTTGAGCTTGATTTTATTCATTCGGTGGATAAACTGCCGGTACGGGATTTGTTTATCTGCCGCAACGGGGCTTTGGTATTGGAGCAAACCAGGTGTCTTTCCTTCGGCGCCGGCCTGGGGTATGCCGGGCAGGGGGAACTAAAGGGCGAAAACGGGTGGAATATTATCGACGACATGAACAGGCAGGTGGGAACCCTGCCCCTGCGGGTGGGCACCGTAGCGGAGCACACAATTGTTTACCGGGGTGAAGAATTCCGGCTGGCCCGGTACTTTGCGCCCCAGTCGCTGGTACTAATCGAAGTTGAGCATAAAAGGCGTTTATAAAGGGGGAAGGCAAAATGAGCGGTAACGCCATGGATCAAGCAAACGACGGGCAAAGTAAGAAAAGACTTACCCCCGCTCTGATTCTAATTACAGCTTTGGCTTTAACTTTTTTTCACTTATACACTGCCGGTTATTCAATGTTTGGCGCCTGGATCCAACGTGATATACACCTGACGCTGATCCTGGTCGTGGTCTTTTTGATTTTTCCCATGACCCGCAGGGGCGCCATGGATAAAGCATCAATAATCGACTATATTCTGGTGCTGTTAGCTATAGCGTCGGGTGCTTATATTCTTCTTTATTACCAGGAAATTGTATTGAGGGCCGGCGCCGCCACCACCATGGATCTGGTTTTCGGTGGCATTATGATCCTCCTGATCCTGGAAGCAACCCGCCGGGCCACCGGCTGGGTGCTGGTGGCGATAGCGGGCGTTTTTCTGTTATATAATTTTCTCGGGCCATATATACCGGGTTTGCTCGGGCACAAGGGCTACTCGCTGGGCCGGGTAATCTCACAGATGTATCTCACCACCGAGGGTATTTTCGGTGTGCCTCTGGGCGTCTCGGCCAGTTATATATTTCTCTTTATCTTCTTGACCTCCATGCTGGAAAAACTGGGCATGGGCCAGTTCCTGCTGCAACTGGCCATGGCGCTGATGGGCCGTTTTACCGGCGGCCCGGCCAAAGTGGCGGTTATTGCCAGCGGCTTCATGGGTTCCATTAACGGCAGCGCGGTGGCCAACGTCGTGGGGACCGGGACATTTACCATCCCGCTGATGAAAAATAACGGTTACAAACCGCACTTCGCCGGCGCGGTGGAATCCTGCGCCTCGTCCGGCGGACAGCTGATGCCGCCGATTATGGGCGCCGCCGCGTTTATTATCGCGGAATTTCTGGGCATCCCGTATATCCATGTAGTGGTGGCGGCCATTATTCCGGCGGCGCTTTATTACATGTGTGTTATTTTCGGGGTCCATTTTGAAGCCAGTAGGCTTGGCCTCACAGGGCTGCCCAAAGCGGAATTGCCTTCGGCCAGGAAAGTGCTTAAAGAGGGCTGGTTCTTTTTGATCCCGCTGGGCGTATTAATTTTCTTCCTGGCCGTACTGCAGTATACCCCTATCCGGTCCGGTTTTTATGCCATTATCAGCATGTTTATCGTTTCCTTTGTCAGCAAAGACAGCCGGATCAATGTGGAACGCTTTAAAGACGGAGCGGTGGCCGCCGCCCGCAACACCATCACGGTGGCCCTGGCCTGCGCCGCCGCCGGACTGGTCATCGGCAGTATCAACCTCACCGGCGCCGGCCTGAAAATCTCGGCTGCCATCATAGCGGCCTCGGGCGGCGTTCTCTGGCTGGCCCTGATATTGACGGCCCTGGTGGCTCTTTTAATGGGGATGGGCCTGCCCACAACGGCGGCTTATATCGTAACCGGCACCATGGCCGCGCCGGCCCTGATTGACATGGGGGTACTGCCCCTGGCCGCCCACCTGTTTGTGTTCTACTTCGCCATCATTTCCGCCATTACGCCTCCGGTGGCCCTGGCGGCCTACGCGGCGGCCGGTATAGCCAGGGACGACCCCATGCGGATTGGATTTGCCTCCTGCAGGCTTGGTTTAGCCGCCTTTATTGTGCCTTTCCTGTTTGCCGCGGAGCCCGCTCTGATTGGGAATGGAGACGGCATGCATATTGCATGGGCATGTACTACGGCATTGATTGGCGTAATGGCGCTGGCAGGCGGAAATATCGGCTATGTACTTACCAGGGCGCTTTGGTGGGAAAGGATACTGCTTATCGGCGGGGCGCTGTTATCCATGCACCCGCAGTTTTACACCGATGTTATCGGCCTGACCATGATTGCCGTTGCCCTGGCGTCCAATTTCATCCGGAGCAGAAAGCCGGGTGAGCCGGCTTTATTGGAGGCTAACGCATAACTATAAGCGCAAACAAGACGTGATAATGGACAAAGCTCAAAATCGGGGGAGGAACCGGGCTTGGACGACAACAATAATGCAAACAAACGGATGACGTTAAAAGATGCCGTGGGAAAGTTCGTAACAGACGGCTGCAGCATCACTTTTGGCGGTTTTATCGGCCGGGACTGCGTCGCCGCGGTGCACGAGATCATCAGGCAGGGGATTAAAGACCTGACGGTGATCGACGACAGCAAAACAGATATGATGGACTTGCTGGTGGGCGCCGGCGCGGTCAAAAGATGGGAAGGCGCTTACCTGGGCTACGGGGCCATCGGGTTGGCGCCCAATATCAGGCGGGCGGTGGAAAAGGGGATCCCCGCCAAATTTGAGTTGGAAGACTGGTCCAACGCGGGGATCAGCATGCGCTACCTGGCCGGCAGCCTGAACGTACCCTTCATGGCCACCAAATCAATGCTGGGCACCGACATTGTCAAATACAACCAGCGGATTAAAATCATCAACGATCCCTTTGCGGGCGAGCCGGTGGCCCTGGTGCCCGCCGCTCACCCGGACGTGGCCGTCATTCACGTGCAGCGGGCCGACGTCATGGGCAACGCCCAGGTGTGGGGTTTTACCGGCAACGATGAAAACAAGGCCCGGGCTGCTAAACATACCATTATTACCTGTGAGGAAATTGTTACCACGGATGAAATCAGGCGCCGGGGCAACATGACCTTAATCCCCTTCTATTGCGTGGACGCGGTGGTCCAGGTGCCTTACGGCTGTCACCCGCAGTCATGCTACGGGTATTACGCCTATGACGTGCTGTTCTGCGGCGAGTACCATGAGGCCGCCAAGGACAGGGACCGGTTTTTGCGCTGGCTGGACCAATATGTTTTCGAGTCCGAAGACCACGCCGCTTACTGTGCCAAGGTGGGCTGGAGCCGGCTGCAGAACCTGATGAACATGGAACGCCATTTCAACCGCATCCCGGGTTAAGGAGGAGCAAAAATGGGCAATCAAAAATACACGGCTTCCGAATTAATGGCCATTATGACCGCGAAAGAGTTCAGGGACTGGGAAGTGGCGTTCGTGGGTATCGGCATCCCCCTGGTGGCCGGCATCACCGCCAAGCGTTTCCACGCCCCCAACCTGAATATTGTGTATGAATCCGGTTGCATCGGACCGCAAAAATACAGGGTCGATTTTAACGTGGGCGATTCCTCGGCCGCCGACGGGGCGTTATGCCTTACTTCCGAATGGCGGGTTTTTAGCGACATGCAGTGCGGGTACTACGACGTGGGCGTGCTCGGCGCCGCCCAAGTGGACAAATACGGCAACCTGAATACCACCGCCATCTTCGGCGATCAGGACTATTATTCGCCCAGGGTGCGCCTGCCGGGCAGCGGCGGCGGCAACGACATCGGCTCCAATATCGGCCGGGTGGTGGTGATGCTCAGGCTGGAACCCCTGCGGTTTGTGGAAAAGGTGGATTACCTGACCACCCCGGGTTTCCTGGACGGCTCGCCGGACGCCAGGAAGAAAGCCGGCCTGCTGGGCAGCGGCCCGGCGGCGGTGGTTACCGACAAAGGGCTCTTCAGATTTGACCCCCAAACCCATGAAATGTACCTGGATACAGTTTACCCGGGCGTGGAGGTCCGGGATATCGAGTCGCTGGTGGGCTGGAAACTTAAAGTATCTCCCGGGCTGAAGACGGCTGCGGAGCCCACCGCCGAAGAGTTGGCCGCCGTACGGAGCGCGGACCCGGCCAACCTGATCATGGGTGGGCTGGATGCCCGGCAGGGCTTGTCCGGCCTGGACGAATACATTGCCATTACCATCAAATACTCCGGCAAACAATAAGTGTAAATGACGCTTTCCTTCAGGGGCCCTCGCGGCCCCTTTTGAGTTGCCGGCGCCTTTAATGCAGTGGGGCATTTTTATGTTTCGATGTGCATTAATGTAAAACCTCCCCGGAGTAAGGCCCTCGCGCCTCCGGTGCCGGGTAATAATGCCGGCGTGCATTTTTAAGTTTTGATTGGGTTTATTTTTCAGAACATTTTTAATTGTATATTGTTGTGGTACCTTCCTTGCATGTATATAATTGTTTTACGGTGGACAGGCCGCGACAGCGGCTCCGCCGGGGGATGGAAAGAACAAATGTCAGGAGGTGAATTTAAGGGTATTCTTGTTTATATAGAGAGATATAATCATATGTTTAATCATCTGAATAAGGAGGACAATGTATGAGCTCAGGCAACAACGACAATTTTGTAAGAGTATTAACGAGAAAGGACGTTCTGGCTCTGGCCTTTGGAGCCATGATCGGATGGGGCTGGGTTGTGCTGGCGGGTTCGTGGGTTAATTCCGCGGGTTCCCTCGGTGCGATGCTGGCCTTTTTGGTTGGCGGCCTGCTGGTGGTTTTAGTAGGCCTGACATACTCCGAACTGGCCTCGGCGATGCCGCTGGTGGGCGGCGAGCACGTCTACAGCTACAGGGCGCTTGGAGTTACAGCCTCATTTGTTTGTACCTGGGCCATCATCCTGGGTTACGTTTCAGTGGTGGCCTTCGAGGCGGTGGCGCTGCCCACCGTAACGGAATACCTGTTCCCGAATTATAAGTTTGGTTTCATGTGGACCATCGCGGGCTGGGATGTCTATGCCTCATGGGTGATCGTTGGTGTCGCCGGTTCCATTTTAATCACGGTGGTTAATTATCTGGGCATCAGGTTGGCAGCCTTTTTGCAATTGGTATTTACCATCGGTATTGCGCTGGTGGGCGTGATGCTGATTGGCGGCGCCGCGTTTAACGGCAGTTCCGCCAACATGGACCCGCTTTTCGTAAACGGCATGAAGGGTATCTTTGCCGTCGTTATTATGACTCCTTTTATGTTTGTGGGTTTTGACGTCATACCGCAGGCAGCGGAAGAAATCAACATTCCTTATAAATCAATCGGTAAAATATTGATCTTCTCTGTGCTGCTGGCAGCGTTCTGGTATATTTTGGTTATATTCGGCGTTTCCCGGGCCCTTACCGCGGATCAAATGAACAATGCGTCCCTGGTTACCGCCGACGCCATGACGGCTCTCTTTGGCGGCGCCTGGGCCGGCAAGCTGCTGATTATCGGCGGTATTTGCGGTATTCTGACCAGTTGGAACGGTTTCTATATCGGCGGCAGCAGGGCTATTTACGCCATGGCCCAGGCTAAAATGCTGCCGTCATTTTTGGGTAAGCTGCATCCCAAATATAAAACCCCTTATAACGCTGTTTTACTGATTGGCTTGTTATCCATTGCCGCTCCCTTCTTCGGCCGCAGCATGCTGGTCTGGCTGGTGGACGCCGGCGGACTGGGTATCGTTATCGCTTATTTATTGGTGGCCTTGTCCTTTATCGTGTTAAGAAAGAGAGAGCCGGATATGGAGCGTCCCTTCAAAGTAAGCGGCGGCAGCCTGATTGGTTATCTGGCCGTGGCCATGAGCTTTGTAATTGTTTTGCTCTACCTGCCCGGGAGCCCGGCCGCCCTGGTGTGGCCTTATGAATGGCTAATCTTCCTGGGCTGGGCTGTTTTGGGGGCCGTGTTCTTCTTCTGGGCCCGGTCTTCCTATGGAACCGCTGAAGTCGACAGGATCATGAAAGAGCATGTCTTCGGCAAGCTGGGTAATGGAAAAGGTTTTCCCGGCTAATTAATAAAAAGCGCTGAAAGAAGGGGCAGGTTTTCCCTGCCCCTTCTTTTAGGAGTCAGGGGTCAGGAGTCAGAATCACAGGTGCGCCCATTGCGGGCACCCGAAGGAGTATTCTGATTGCTGAATTCTGAATACCTAACCATAACAAATTATTTTTAAACGGAGGTAAGACCAAATGAACAACCAAGAACTGCTGAACCGGAAAAACAACCTGGTGGCCAGGGGCATCTCCAACTCAACCGGCATTTTTGTCAAAGAGGCCAAAGGCGCCACCATCATTGACGTGGAAGGCCGCGAGTATATCGACTTTTACGCCGGTATCGGCGCCTTAAACGCCGGCCATTGCCCGCCCCCGGTGGTGGAGGCCATCAAAAACCAGGCCGAAAAACTGCTGCACACCTGTTTTATGGTCACCATGTACGAACCTTACCTGGACCTGGCGGAAAAACTGATTTCCATTACCCCGGGCAACTATGAAAAGCGGGCCATGTTTGTCAACAGCGGCGCCGAGTGTGTGGAGAACGCGGTGAAAATAGCCCGGGCTTACACCAAACGCACCGGGGTGATCTCCTTTGAATGCGCCTTCCACGGCCGGACCCTGATGGCCATGACCCTCACCAGCAAGGTGAAGCCTTACAAGTTCGGCTTCGGTCCCTATGCCCCGGAGGTATATAAAATTCCTTCGGCTTACTGCTACCGCTGCTACTACCACTCCACTTACCCGGACTGCGGCATGCACTGCCTGGAGCAGTTCGACCGCATGTTTGCCGCCGAAGTGGCGCCGGATAACATCGCGGCGATGATTATCGAACCTATTCAGGGTGAAGGCGGCTTTATTGTCCCACCCAAAGAGTTTCTGCCCGGACTGCAGGAAATCTGCCGCAAGCACGGTATATTGTTTGTCGCCGACGAAGTACAGACCGGTTTCGGACGCACCGGCAAAATGTTTGCCTCGGAGAACTGGGGCCTGGAACCCGACCTGATGACCGTGGCCAAGTCCATCGCCTCGGGTATGCCGCTGAGCGGCGTGGTGGGCCGGGCGGAAGTCATGAACGCGCCCGAACCGGGACACATCGGCGGCACCTATGGCGGTAACCCGGTTTCCTGCGCGGCGGCGCTGGCCACCATTGATTACATGGCCAAAGAAAACCTGGTTGAACGCGCCAGCCGGATTGGCGAAAAAACCCGGGCCCGCATGCTGGCCATGCAGGACAAATACCCGGTCATCGGCGACGTGCGCGGGCTGGGCGCCATGAACGCCATTGAACTGGTCAAAGACCGTGATACCAGGGAACCGGCCAAGGATGAAGCCGCCGCCGTCTCCAAATACTGCCTGGAAAACGGCGTCATCGTCATTGGCGCGGGTATCTTCAGCAACGTGATCAGGACCCTGATTCCGCTGACCATCACCGACGAACAGCTCGACCGCGGGCTGGACGTCCTGGAACAGGCCGTTGCCAAATGCCGGGGTTAATCTTTTCGGCGCCTCTTCCGGAAGGTATAATTCATAAAAAGGGCTTTTCAGGCCAACATATCCGGTAGGGTGTTGCAAACGACAACAGCATTCCAGGAAGCTATGGGAGGATACCGTTTATGCAAGTAAAGCTTAAAGTCAACGGAGTATTACGGCAGGTGGTGGCCGAACCGGATTTGACCCTGCTTGACCTGCTCCGGGACGGTCTTAAGCTGACCGGAGCCAAACAATCATGCGACCAGGCGGGTCAGTGCGGCGCCTGTACGGTGATCGTCAACGGCAAAGCCGCCAGGTCCTGCCTGCTTAAAGTGGCCAAACTGGACGGCGCCGATATAATCACCGTGGAAGGCCTGGGCACCCCGGACAACCCGCATCTGATCCAGGAAGCCATGGTTTTAGCCGGCGCGGTGCAGTGCGGTTTCTGCACCCCGGGGATCATTATGTCCGCCAAGGCGTTGCTGGACGTCAACCCCGACCCCGACGACGAAGCGATTAAACAGGCTCTGCGCCACAACCTGTGCCGCTGCACGGGCTACGCTAAAATAATTGACGCCGTCAAGCTGGCCGGCCGGTTCATCCGTGGCGAAACAACCCCCGCGGACGTCCGTCCCGACCCCGACGGCCCCAAATACGGCGTCTCCCATCCCCGTCCCTCGGGGCTGGCCAAGGCCTGCGGCACCGCCCAGTTTACCGCGGACATCATGGTCCCCGGCGCGCTGGAATTGGCGGCGGTACGCAGCCCGCACGCCCACGCCAAAATTAAAAAAATCGATACTTCAGCCGCCGCACAAATGCCCGGCGTCATCGGCGTCATGACCGCCAAAGACATCCTGGGCACCAACCGGCTTAAATACAGCGTCGCCGACCGGCCCGTACTCTGTGAAGACAAAGTCCGCTACATCGGCGACCCGGTGGCGGTGGTGGCCGCACACACCCGACAGCAAGCCCTGGACGCCGCCAGGGCGGTGCAGGTGGAATACGAGCCGCTCCCGGTGCTTCATTCGCCGGCCGAAGCTATGGCCGAAGGAGCGCTCCAACTTCACGCCGACCGGCCCAACCTTTGCTTCACCCAGCCCCAGATCAAGGGAAACGCTGAAGAAGCTCTGGCCGGCTCCGCAACTGTTATCGAAAGTCGCTTTACCACCCAGATCAACCACCAGGCTCCCCTGGAACCCGAAGCCTGCGTGGCTTACTTCGAAGGCGCCGGCGAAGACGCCGAGCTGGTGGTAATCGGGCGCAGCATCAATATCCACAAGCACCTGGACATGCTCCAGGAAGCCCTGGGCTGGGATAATATGCGCTACCAGGAAGCCTGCACCGGCGGGCAGTTCGGTATGAAGCTGGAAATCACCTCAGAAGGCATCGCCGCCGGGGCCGCCCTGCACTTTAAGCGGGCCGTGCGCTACATTCCCAGCCTGGCCGACTCCATGCTGATGACCCCCAAGCGCCATCCTTTCGACATGCGGGTCAAACTGGGCGCGGACAGTGCAGGACGCATTACCGGCTACAAAATAGACATTATCGTGGATAACGGCGCCTACCATTCCAACGGCGACGTTATCGTCAACCGGGCCCTGCAGATGCTTTCGGGAGCGTACCACATACCGCACCTGCATGCCGAAAGCCAACTGGTTTACACCAACAACCCCTGGGGCTCCGCCGCCCGGGGTGCCGGCCCGCCCCAGGTCAACTTCGCCCTGGAGTGCGCCGTTAACATGCTGGCCGACAAAACCGGCATCGACCCCCTGGAAATGCGCATCATCAATTCACTGCGGCCAGGGCAGTCCAAATCCACCGGCAGCGTGGTGGAACAATGGCCCTTCCCGGAGCTTTGCGAGGCCATGCGTCCGCATTATGAGCGCAGCCATAAAGAAGCAAAAGAGCACAAAACCGGTGTCATCCGGCGCGGCGTCGGCCTGGGCGCCGGCGCGTTCGGTATCGGCGGCCCCGGCGACCAGGCCATTGTGGCCATTGAACTGGACCCCGACGACGGCATCACCATCTACGCCGCCGTCGCCGACCCCGGCGAGGGCAACGATTCCATGCTCACCCAACTGGCCGCCCACAGCCTGGGGCTGCCGTTGGATAAGATCCGCCTTGAAACCAAAGACACCGGCCGGACCACCTCCACCGGCCCCGCCGCGGGCAGCCGGATGACCTACATGGTGGGCGCCGCGCTGCTTGACGCTATAGAACAACTCAAACAGGCCATGCTGGACGCCGGCGCCGCCAACTACGGGCAGCTAAAAGAGGCCGGGCGCCCGGTCCGCTACACCGGTACCAGGAAGACCCTGCAGGCCGGCCCGCTGGACCCCGCCACCGGCCAGGGACCGTCCTTTGAATCCCAGGTGCACGCGCTGCAGCTGGTCGAAGTGGAAGTGAACTCCGAAACCGGGGCGGTAAAAATACTCAAGATGACCACCGCGGTGGACAGCGGACCGGTAATCAACCCGCTGAACTTTGAGGGTCAGCTGGAAGGCGGGGCGGACATGGGCGCCGGCTTCGCCCTGCGGGAGCAGTATATCGCGGGTCAAACCAAAGACTGGCTTACCTTTAAGTTTCCCAGCATCAAGACCGCCTTCGCCATGGAGTCGGTGATCAGGGAAACGCCCAGGGCGCACGGCACCGGGAAAGGTTCCACCGGAGTGGGCGAGATGACCATGGTGCCCACCGCCCCGGCGGTGATCAGCGCCATTAAGGACGCCATCGGGGTTTGGATCTGCGATTTGCCCGCCACACCGGACAAAATCAAGGCGGCTTTGCAGCGCCATGACGGATGAGCGTACCGGCCGCAGGTACCGTGAGATCGCCGGGCAACAAATATTATTTGACGAGGAAGGGTTCTTCTGGCACCCCGGCGACTGGAACGAAGACGCCGCCCTGGCCCTGGCCCGGGAAAGCGGTTTGGATGAACTTACCGCCGAACACCGGCAAGTGATTGGCTTTTTGCGGGAATTTTATTTCGCCAACGGCCGGGCGCCGTTAAACCGCCAGCTAACGGCCGGAACCGGTATGAGCATGCTGGCCATTGAAGCGCTTTTCCCCGGCGGGATTAAACAGGGCGCCCGCCGGTTGGCGGGTTTGCCCAATCCCAAATCATGTCTGTAGGTGCTGCCATGGGCGATCAATTAATTTACCTTGACAACGCCGCGACGTCCTTTCCCAAACCCCGACCGGTGCTGGATCGGATGGTGGATACCTATGCCCGGTTGGGCGTTTCACCCGGCCGGGGCGGCTATGACCTGGCCATGGAAGCTGCCGCGCTGGTTATGCAAATCCGGCGGAAAACAGCCCGTTTTTTCAGTGCTTCCGACCCGGACCGGGTTATTTTCGCGGCCAACGCCACAGACGCCCTGAACCTGGCCATTTTCGGCCTGGTTGGCCCGGGCGACCACGTGGTGTCCACCCGGCTGGAGCATAATTCCGTGCTGCGGCCCCTGTTCCACCTGCGGCAGCAATACGGGGTGCATTATGATCTGGTGGGCTTCGACCGGCAGGGGCGTGTCGATCCCGACGCCGTCGCCCGGGCCATCAAACCCGAAACCAAACTGGTCATCTGCACCCACGCTTCCAACGTCCTGGGCACCGTACAGCCCGTGGCCGACATCGCCCGGGTGTGCGCCGGGCGGGGAGTGCCGCTGCTGTTGGATACGGCCCAGAGCGCGGGGCACGTCCCGGTTGAGATGGATAAATGGAACGTCGGCGCCGTCGCCTTTACCGGCCACAAGGCCCTCCTGGGACCCAGCGGCATCGGCGGCCTGGTGCTCTCTCCGGGGCTTCAAATCAAATCCACCCGGTTTGGCGGCACCGGCGTGGACTCTCGCAGTCCCGTGCATACCCAGGAGTTTCCCCACCGGCTTGAGGCCGGCACTCTGAACGTTCTCGGCGTATACGGCCTGTCCGCCGGGCTGGACTACCTGGCGGAGGAAGGCCTGGAGCGCGGCCACCAAAGGGAGATGGCCTTGCTCAGACGGCTGTATGATGGTTTGAACTCAATGCCCGGAATAACGCTGCACAGTCCGAAGCCGGCGGACCATGACGTGCCGGTGCTCACCTGCACGGTACGGGGGTTATCATCAGAGGACGTGGGGGCTATTTTGGACGGTGATTACGGGATTGCGGTCAGGACCGGGCTGCACTGCGCCCCGCTGGTGCACGCCGATCTGGGGACGGACGCCGCCGGCGCCGTGCGTTTCAGCCCCGGCCGGTTTAATACCGACGCAGATATCGATCGGGCGCTGGAGGCCATGCAAACCATCACATCACGCCGGCAACCCGGTAAATAAAGGTGTCGTGTATTGTATACTGTAGTATCATGTATGAGACAGTGTCTCATATTTTAGACTTGCGGCGGAAAGAGCTCCTTATCGTTAAAGATGCCTGGTGTTAAAAGTTAAAAGCTGCGTTTTTTGCAGTTTTTAACTTTTAACACCAGGCATCAAAGCCGGCCACGAATCTCCTCGTCAGGGAATCCCCCGTCGGACTTCGCCTGACACTCTTAGGGGACATTTGTGGTTGAACCAAATATGTATTATAATCTTGTTGCCGAAGATGTCTTATTTTCGAGACGCTTCCGAATTACCTGACACGCCAATAAACGGCCCGGGTCAGAATAAACACGCTATTTCAGCCACCTCCGCCGGGTGGTATTTTGTTTGCTTAAAGAATTACTGTTACAGCAAAAGATCAAAAGAGAAACAAAATGCTTTAAGGAGGCAAAAATGAGTAAAGATTGCGACAATATAATGGCCGCGTCACAAAAATACCTGGACCTGATTGCCAGGGAAGAACTAACCGGCGAGGAAAAGGAATGGGTGGTCAAAGAGGTTGTTGAAGGATTCCGGGAAAACGTAAACCCGGGCTTTCTGGATTACCGCAAATCCGTATCCACCGATTACACCTCTGTGGAATGGAAAGATTCCGGTTCCACGTTTACCGATATCTGGGGCAAGGAATTTATCGACTGCCTGGGGGGCTACGGCATTTACAACGTGGGGCACCGGCACCCCAAAGTGATGAAGGCGGTTACCGACCAGCTCAAACGCCAGGCCTTGCACAGCCAGGAGCTCCTGGACCCGCTGCGCGCTTTTCTGGCCAGGCTGGTGGCCGGCCTGACCCCCGGTGATCTGCAATATTCGTTTTTTGTCAACAGCGGCACCGAGTCCGTCGAAGCAGGCATCAAGTTCGCTAAAATGTACACCGGCCGGCGCAGCTTCATATCCACCACCAGGGCGTTTCACGGCAAATCACTGGGCTCGCTGAGCGCCACTTCCAAGGGTGTATTTCGTAAACCCTTCCTGCCGCTGGTGCCGGGCTTCCACCATGTGCCGTACGGCAACGCGGACGCAGTGGCTATGATGCTGGAAAGCTGCGCCTTTGTGGGCGAAGACGTGGCCGCGGTGATCGTGGAACCCATCCAGGGAGAAGGCGGCGTGATCATTCCGCCGGACGATTACCTGCCCCGGCTGCGTGAATTGTGCGACCGGTACGGCGCCCTGCTGATCCTGGACGAAGTGCAGACCGGGATGGGCCGCACCGGAAGAATGTTCGCCTGTGAACACAGCAATGTGACGCCCGATATCCTCTGTCTGGCCAAGGCCTTTGGCGGCGGGATAATGCCCATCGGCGCCACCGTAGCCCGGAAACCGGTGTGGGAAAAGCTGGTTGAAAACCCCTTCCTGCATACCACCACCTTTGGCGGCAACCCGGTATGCTGCGCCGCGGCCATCGCCAATATCAACGTGCTGTTGGAAGAGAAGCTGCCTGAGCTGGCCGCCGCGTCCGGCGCGTACATGATGAGCAAGCTGCTGCCCCTGGCGGAACAGTACCCCGCGGTGGTCGACGAGGTCCGGGGCCGCGGCCTGATGATCGGCATTGAGTTCGTCTCCAACGAGTTGGGTTATGAAACGGCCAAGGGGCTGTTTGCCAGGGGCGTGCTGGTGGCCGGGACCCTGATTAACGCCAAGTCCATCCGTATTGAGCCGCCCCTCACCATCTCCAGGGAGCAGCAGGACCAGGTGATTGAACGTTTGGCCGGCACGTTAAAGGAGATTAACGCCGGCCTGCAGAATGACCACGTGGATTAATTTAAGTTTGAAGGGGGTTGGAAAAAAATGAAGCTTCAAATGTACATCGACGGCCAATGGCAAGACGCGGAGAACGGCAAAACAGCGCCCATCATCAACCCCGCCACCGGCGAAGTGATTGCCGAAGCCGCCGACGGCGACCAGCGTGATGTGGACAAAGCGGTGGCCGCCGCCAAAGCAGCCTTTTATGAAAAAGGCTGGTGGGATACCGCAGCCGCTGAACGGGCCAGGCTGCTGCTGGCCGTCGCCGACATGATCGACAGCCGGGCCGACGAACTGGCCCGCGAAGAAACCCTCAACAACGGTAAACCACTGAGAGAATCTTATTATGACGTCGCCGACGCCGCCGGCTGCTTCCGCTACTACGCCGGACTGGCCACCAAGCCCCACGGTCAGACCTACGAGGTGGCCGACCCCATGCAGGCCATGGTGGTCAGGGAACCCGTGGGCGTCTGCGGGCTGATCGTGCCCTGGAACTATCCGCTGCTGATGGGCGTGTGGAAACTGGCCCCGGCCCTGGCCGCTGGCAACGCCGTGGTATTTAAGCCCGCCGGCATTACCCCCCTCACATCGGTGAGGCTTTTTGAAATCTTTGACCAGGCGGGCTTTCCCCCCGGAGTAGCCAACCTGGTCATGGGACCAGGTTCCAAAGTAGGGCACGCCATCGCCTCCCACCCCGACGTGCACAAAGTAGCCTTTACCGGAGGCACCGAAACCGGCCGCAGCATCATGACCGCCGCCGCCGGGAACATCAAAAAAATATCCTTGGAACTGGGCGGCAAATCACCCAACATAGTATTTGCCGACGCCGACTTTGAAACCGCCGTCGACTACGCCCTGTTCGGCATCTTCGCCAACCAGGGCCAGGTTTGCTCCGCCGGCTCCCGGCTCATCCTGGAGGAAAGCGTCCACGACCGTTTTATAGAACGCATGGTCCAGCGGGCCAAAAAAATCAAGGTCGGCCCCGGCCTGGCCCCCGACACCGAAATGGGCCCCCTGGTCTCCCGTGACCACATGGAAAAAGTGCTGGGCTACATTGAAACCGGCAAAAAAGAAGGCGCCGCCCTCGCCTGCGGCGGGAACAGAATCACAGAGGGCGAACTGGTCAAAGGCTACTTCGTGGAGCCCACCATCTTCATCAACACCGCACCGGACATGACCATCGTGCGGGAAGAGATCTTCGGCCCGGTGCTGGCGGTGCAGAAATTCAAAGACGAAGCCGAAGCCCTTAAATTGGCCAACGACACCATCTACGGGTTGGCCGGCGCGGTATTCACCACCGACGGCGCCCGGGCGCAAAGGGTCATCCGCAAGCTGCGGGCCGGAATTACCTGGATCAACTCCTATCACCCCACCTATAACGAGGCGCCCTGGGGCGGCTTCAAACAAAGCGGTATCGGACGCGACCTGGGGACCTTCGGTTATGATGAATACACCGAGGTCAAGCAGATTAACATCAACCTTGATGTGCAGCCTGTAGGCTGGTTCTCGTCATAAAAACGGATTTAAGCGGCAAAGGCGCCGCCGGGCACGGAAATGTCAATGATGTTTTGTGCCGGCGGCGCTTTGTGTTTCCCGGCGAAGATTACGCGTCAGCCGTAAAAACGGTTTAAGGTGGTGATGCCGGAGACGGTTATTATTTGAATGGGGTTTAATAATTTTAATGAAGGCTTTTTGCGAGGAGGCAGCGAAGTGGAATTAGGAACTTATAAATACACAAATATTGTGGCCATTGTTTTTTGTATTTATATGGTAGTTATGCTTTTGATCGGGTGGTATTCCTCCAAAAAGATCTCGGGGGTCAGCGATTACATCGTGGCCGGCCGGCGGCTGAACGTGTTCTTTGCCACCGGTACCCTGTTTGCCACCTGGTTCTGCGCCGGCACCATGATGGGCGGCGCCGCCAATGCCTACCTGTTTGGTAACCAGGGGGTTATTTTCGATCCCTGGGGCGCGGCGCTGTGTCTGGTGCTGACCGGTCTTTTCTTTGCCCGGTTGATGCGCCGGGGCGGTTACATGACCCTGGTTGATTTCTTTGAAATCCGTTATGGCCGGGAAATGGGCATGGTATCCACCGCCGTGGTGGTGGTGGCCGAATCGGGCTGGGTGGGCGCCCAGTTGGTGGCCTTCGGCGCCATTCTGCAAATCTTTATGGGCATACCCCTGTGGGTCGGCATCGTGGTATCCTGCGTCGTGCTGGTGGCTTATACTTATATGGGCGGCATGTGGTCGGTTACTTTAACCGATGTTGTACAGATGTTTATTTTGTCGGTTGGCTTGCTGATCCTGTTGCCGGCGGTAATTTCCCATGTCGGCGGGTGGGACAGTTTCGTCGCCAACGCAAGCAACTGGGCGGAACTGCCCGCCTTCGCCCTGGGCATGGCGGGCGACTCCGGTTTCCTTGGTTACACCGGCGTGCCGGGCTGGTTTTATTACGCGGGCGCCTGGCTGGCCATCGGCCTGGGCAGTATCCCGGCCCAGGATTTGATGCAGCGGGTCTTGTCCTCCAAGGACGAGAAAACCGCCGTCCGGGCTTCCTATATCGCGGCCCTGCTTTATATCACCATCGGCATGATCCCGGTTGTCGCCGGTATCGCCATGTTCGAAATCATGCCTGATTTGGGTATTCCCGACACGGAAATGATTTTACCCTGGCTGGCCATAAATTTCCTGCCGCCTGTATTAACCGCTATTTTCGTAGCCGGCCTGGTGGCGGCGCTGATGTCCAGTTCGGACAGCGCGCTGCTGGCGGCTTCCGCGGTGATCGGCTACAACGGGCTGCGTTACTTCAAGCCCGAGGCCAGCGAACAGGACACCCTGCGCCTGACCCGGCTGATGGTGCCGGTGGTGGCTATAGCCTCTCTGCTTTTGGCTCTGTATGCCGAAACAATCTACCGGCTGATGGTGATAGCCTGGAGCGTGATCCTGGTCGGTTTGGCGGCGCCCTACATCGGCGGCTACTTCTGGAGAAAGTCCAACAAGCCCGGCGCCCTGGCGTCGATAGCCGGCGGTTTTCTGTCCTGGATCGCCTTTATTTTCTATTATCTGCCCGCCACCAGCGAAGCCAACGTGGGTATAATTGAAGAAGGCGTGGTATACACCGAGTGGGCTATCTGGGACGCGGTATATATCGGCTCGGTACCGGCCTTTATCGTATCCATCGTGCTTTTAGTGGTGGTATCGCTGCTGACGCAAAAGAGCAATCCGCCGATGCCGCTTAAAGACATGCAAGGCAATGAAATGCCGGTTAAAAACTGGTTTGGCGGCATATGAATTATCAGTCGAAAGTCGAAAGTCGAAATTGGTTGAGGATTAGTGAAGTCCGATGACTTTTGACTGTTATTTGCGAGGTGACACGGCATGATCGACCCCCGCCCGTGGGGTGAGCTCCTTAGCGATAATCTTGATCAAGCGCGGGTCCGCGTCATGGGGGTTCCCTTCGACCTGGCGGTGAGCTGCGGCAAGGGAGCCTACCAGGCTCCGGAAAGAATCAGAGAACTTTCCCGGTACATGCCGGCTACCACTGAAACCGGCGTCATTCTGGACCGGGTGAAGGTTTTTGACGCCGGTGACGTGCCGGTGGACCTGAACTGGGAACGGTACTACAAAACCGTTGAGGACAGGGCTTTTGACCTGATGGCCGGGAGTGGTTTCTGCCTGTTTTTAGGCGGGGACCACTCGGTGACCATTCCGCTGCACAGGGCCTTCGGACGCCGTCACGCGGCCGGCAGGATTGGCGTTATTCACTTTGACGCCCACTGCGATCTTTGCGACTCCTATGCCGGCCACCGCTGGTCCCACGCCTGCACCGGGCGCCGGTGCCTGGACGACGTGATCAAGCCCGGCGACCTTACCCTGCTGGGGATTCGCTCCTACGAAAAGGAAGAGCTGGACTTTTTGCGCCGGCATCCGGAAATCCAGGTTTTTTCGGCCCCCAACCTGTACAGCCGGGGTATCGAAGCCGCCTGGCGGGCCATGGAAGAGCGTTACCATAATTATGATGCCGTTTACTTTACCCTGGACATCGACGTGCTGGACCCCGCCTGTGCGCCGGGCACCGGCACCCCCGAAGCC
The DNA here is from genome assembly GCA_023439185.1 of Bacillota bacterium. Lineage (GTDB taxonomy): Bacteria > Bacillota > Desulfotomaculia > Desulfotomaculales > Desulfallaceae > BRH-c8a. Next base: position 30,214 of record JAEXOR010000064.1, read on the forward strand.
GGCGGCCTGACCAGCCGGGAGCTCCTGGAACTGGTTAAACTGGTTGTGGGCAACCTGCCGGTAAAGGCTATGGACATAGTGGAGGTGTCCCCCGCCCTGGATCACTCGGACATCACCAGTTGGGCCGCGCTGAAGGTGATCTACGAAGTATTCGGCTGTTTAAACGGAAGGTGAATAAGATGAATGAATACAGGGAGAGGCACAACCGCTATCTATTTCCATGCGTGGGCAATTATTACCGGGAACCGGTGGTGATGGAGCGCGGCGAGGGCTTATACATGTACGATCTGGACGGCAACCGGTACCTTGATTTTTTCGGGGGCATCCTCACCGTCAGCATCGGCCATTGCCATCCGGAAATAACCCGCCGCACCGTTGAACAACTGCAAAAACTGCAGCACACGTCCACGCTGTACCCCACCAGGCCCATCATTGCCCTGGCCGAAAAGCTGGCCGCCGTTTCCCCGGGCCGGCTGCAAAAGAGCTTCTTTACCAACAGCGGCACCGAGGCCAACGAGACAGCCATCGTGCTGGCCAAAATTGCCACCGGCAACCAGGAGATCATCGCCCTCAGGCACAGCTACACCGGTCGGTCCATCACCGCCATGACCGTTACCGGGCAGGCCGTGTGGAAGCAGGGCGGCATGCCTGTGCCGGGAGTGGTGCACGCCCATAGCCCCTATTGCTACCGCTGCGCCTTCGGGAGGCGCTACCCCGATTGCAACCTGGAGTGCGCCCGGGACCTGGAGGAGTTGATTCAAACCAGCACTTCGGGCCGGATCGCTGCTTTTATAGCCGAGCCCATCCAGGGCGTGGGCGGGTTTGTCACCCCGCCGCCGGAGTATTTCAAGGAAGTGCTGGCCATCATCAGAAAATACGGGGGCCTGTTCATTTGTGACGAAGTGCAGACCGGTTTCGGCCGTACCGGCGGCAAAATGTGGGGCATCCAGCACTGGGACGTGGAGCCCGACGTGATCACCTTTGCCAAGGGCGCGGCCAACGGGCTGCCCATGGCCGGAACCATCGCCCTGCCGGAGATCGCAGACCGGTTTGCCGGACCCAGCATCTCCACCTTCGGCGGCAACCCCGTAAGCTGTACCGCCGCCCTGGCCGTCATAGAAACCATCGAGGAAGAAAACCTGGTGGAAAACTGCCGGGTGACCGGCGCTTACCTGCGCGGGAAGCTGGAGGAGCTCAAGGAAGCGTACCCCGTTATCGGCGACGTGCGCGGCATGGGCCTGATGCAGGCGCTGGAACTGGTGGGCGAAAACGGGGCGCCGAACCCCGGCGCGGTGGACAGATTATTTGAGGAAACCAAAAAAGGCGGCCTGTTAGTCGGCAAGAGCGGGATGTACGGGAACGTTATCCGCATCGCCCCGCCGATGACGGTATCTAAAGGCGAAGTTGAAATAGCGTTGAAGATTCTGGAAAACTCCCTGGCTAAAATTTAAAATGAGAGTTCGAAAAGGAGCACGATTATTTATGCGTATCTTATTGCTCGGTGTCGGCGCCGTGGGAGAAGCGTACGCGGTACTGGCCAAAAAGGGCGACCCCGCAGGCCGGTGGTTGGAGAAGTTGGTCCTGGCCGATTATAACTACGCGAGAGCCGAAGAGGTGCGGGCCAAACTTGGAGACCCGGACAGATTTCCGGCTGAACAGGTGGACGTAACCCGGAAAGAGCAAATCATCTCCCTCATCCGCAAGTATAACGCCGACCTGGTGATGAACGCCTGCGCCCAGGTATTCAACGTACCCATATTTGAAAGCGCCTATGCAGCCGGCTGCAACTATATGGATATGGCCATGACCCTCTCGGAAGCGCATCCCGAAGACCCCTACAACAAAACGGGCGTAATGCTGGGAGACTATCAGTTTGCCCGGCACCGGGCCTGGCGGGACAAAGGCCTGCTGGCGCTGCTGGGTATGGGTATCGACCCCGGGGTGTCGGAAGTGTTCGCCAGGTATGCTGAAAAGCACCTGTTTGACCGGATTGACGAAATAGCGATCCGCGACGGCTCCAACCTGACCATAGAAGGCTATGAATTCGCGCCCAGCTTCTCCATCTGGAGCGTGCTGGAGGAGTGCACCAACCCGCCGGTATACTGGGAAAAAGGCCGGGGCTGGTACACCACGGAGCCTATGTCCGGTACGGAAGTTTTTGATTTTCCGGAGGGCATCGGCCCGGTGGAACTGGTATCCGTGGAGCATGAAGAAGTGATCAACATCCCCCGCTGGATTGACAAGGGGTTGCGGAAGGTCAGCTTCAAGATCGGCCTCGGCCGGGAGTTTGTCGAGATCATCCGGCTCCTGCACAAACTCGGCCTGTCCGCCAAGGAACCAATCGACGTGAAGGGGGTCAAGGTGGCGCCCCGGGACGTGGTGGAGGCGTGTCTGCCCAACCCGGCCAACCTTGGTCACCTGATGAGCGGCAAAATCTGCGTCGGTACCCTGGTCAAAGGCAGCAAAGACAATAAGCCCAGAGAGGTGTACATCTACCAGGTAACCGACAACCAGGACAGTATGAGCAAATACAACTGCCAGGCCGTGGCGGTGCAGACCGCCGTCGGGGCGGTGATCGCCTCGGAACTGCTGGCCGGGAAAACCTGGCGGGGCGCCGGGGTTTTACCCCCCGAGGCCTTTGAACCCGAACCCTTCATGGCCCTGATGGAGCGGTACGGCTTCCCCTACGGCATGGTGCCAGGTGTTAAAAGTTGATTTGTTAAAAGTGGCTGACATATGTTCAAAAGGAAATTTGTCGGTCGACAGCGTATTATTGCTTATGCCCGAAGCGCTTTACGGAGGCTGAAGATATGATTGAGCTGATTAATATAACCAAATATTTCGGCAGCTATACGGCGGTAAAGGATCTCACCCTAAGTATCAAACAGGGCGAGTTCCTTACTCTTTTAGGGCCCAGCGGATGCGGCAAAACGACGACCCTGCGCATGATTGCCGGATTCGAGGAACCCTCCGGCGGTGAAATACTGATGGAGGGCGTTTCGTTGTTGGGCAAACAGCCTTACGAGCGCAACGTGAACACCGTCTTTCAGAATTACGCCCTTTTCCCGCACATGAATGTCTTTGACAACGTGGCCTTCGGATTGCGCATGAAACGCACCGCCCCCGGTGAAATAGCGGAGCGGGTCGGCGCCGCGCTGGAAATGGTACAGCTGGCCGGCTTCAAGGATCGCTTGCCCCGGCAACTCAGCGGCGGGCAGCAGCAGCGGGTGGCCATCGCCAGGGCGGTGGTAAATCACCCCAGGGTCCTTCTTTTGGACGAGCCCCTGGGCGCGCTGGACCTGAAAATGCGCAAGCAGATGCAGCTTGAGCTCAAACGCCTGCACAAGCACCTGGGCATTACCTTTGTTTATGTCACCCACGACCAGGAGGAAGCCCTGGTCATGTCCGACCGGATCGGAGTAATGAACGCCGGTGTTCTGGAACAAATCGGCGCCCCGGAAGAAATCTATGCCCGGCCGCGCACCGTATTTGTGGCTGATTTCATCGGCGAGGCCAACCTGGTGCCCTTTACCGTGGAAAAGGTCGCCGGAGGGTGGGTAACCGGCCGGATGGCCGGGACGCAGGTCGGTTTTCCCGGGGCTGATTCCTATACCTCCGGGCAGTCGTTGATGGTGGCGATCCGGCCGGAGCATTTTACCCTGCTGACCGGCATCTTCGCGTCGGCGGGCGGCGACGAACTGCTGCCGGTCAACCTGGTGGAACGCATTTATATCGGCGCCGTCGTCAAAACTGTGGTCCGCCTGGCGTCCGGCGAGCAGGTATACGTGACCAGCTCCGCCGGCCAGGAAATTCCCTTTGTCGAGGACGGCCCGGCGTACCTGAAACTTGATTCCGGTAAGGCGGTGATCCTCCCGGTATGAGAACAGATTCCGCCCCGGGGCGGCGCGTAAAAAAGACCGACCCGGCGGCCTGGTGGACACTGGCGCCGGTCAGTATTTGGGCGGCGGTATTTATCGCCCTGCCGATGCTGCTGGTCCTGCTGGTCAGTTTTATGAAACGCGGCACGTACGGCGGCATAGTATACGAGGTTAATATCCATAACTACGTCCGTTTCCTGGACCCGCTTTACATACAGGTAATTATTAATTCGCTCGTGGTGGCTGTATTGACGACCTTTTTTTGCCTTGTTATCGGTTACCCCTTTGCTTATATCATAGCCCGTTCCCCCATTAAATACCGGACTATCCTTTTAATGCTGATCATTATCCCCTTCTGGAGCAGCTCTCTGATCAGGACTTACTCCTGGATTGTGCTGCTGCGTACCGAAGGGGTGATCAATAATCTGCTGCTGTCCCTCGGGATCATCAGCGAGCCCCTGGCCCTGCTCTATAACCTGGGCGCGGTGGTGGTGGGCATGACCTATACCCTTTTCCCGTTTATGGTTTTGCCGTTATATGCCTCCATTGAAAAATTGGATTATAACCTGCTGGAAGCCGCCCGGGACCTGGGCGCCGGCCCGTGGCAGGTCTTCCGGCGCGTCACCCTGCCCCTGACCATGCCCGGCGTAATCGCCGGTTCGCTGCTGGTGTTTATTCCCACCCTGGGGCTCTTTTTCATCTCCGACCTGATGGGCGGCTCCCGGATTATGATGATCTCAAACCTGATTAAAAACCAGTTCCTGGTGGCGCGCAACTGGCCCTTTGGCGCCGCCGCCTCGGTGATATTAATGATCATGACCCTGGTGATGATCGCCCTTTACCTGCGCAAGGCGGGGTCCAGGGACAAGCTGGAGGTGCTTTAGATGAGCGGGCCCGCCGGGAGCGGTAAAATGTCGTTGGGTACGACAATGGGCGCGTTCTACGCCGCCCTGGTTTTCGCCTTTCTTTACCTGCCCATCGGGGTACTGGTGGCCTTTTCCTTTAACCAGTCCAAAATAAATGCCGTTTGGACAGGCTTTACCCTGGACTGGTACCGGGCTCTGTTTCACGACCAGCTGATCCTGGAGGCCGCCAAGAATTCGTTGATTATCGGCGTCACCGCCACTATAGTCTCCACGATGATCGGCACTCTGGCGGCAGTGGGCATGTACCGCTATCATTTTCGCGGCAAAACGGTGCTCGACTCCCTGCTGTATGTGCCCGTCGTTATTCCCGAGGTCGTCCTCGGCATCTCGCTGCTAGCCCTTTACGCCATTTGTAAAGTGCCCCTGGGTTTGAATACCCTGATCGCCTCGCACATCACCTTCTGTATTCCCTTCGTGATAATTACGGTGCGGGCCAGGCTGGCGGGGTTCGACCGCAACATGGAAGAGGCGGCCATGGACCTGGGGGCCACTCAGTGGCAGACATTCTTCAAGGTTACGCTGCCGCTGATTATGCCCGGGGTGGCGGCCGGGGCGCTGCTGGCCTTTACCCTTTCCCTGGACGACGTCATTATCAGCTATTTCGTGACCGGGCCGGGCAGTACCACCTTGCCCCTAAAAATTTACGCCATGGTTAAACAGGGGGTGACGCCTGCCATTAACGCCCTCTCCACAATAATGTTGCTGTTGACACTGGTGGTCACCGTTGCAGCAGAGTGGCTGCGGTCGCGTTCCAGTTAGATAAGATAAAAAGCCAAGAGGAGGATGCAAAATGATTAGAGGTTTGAGGTTGTATGTCACTCTGACCCTGGTGCTGGCACTGGCTGCCGGCGTACTGGCCGGGTGCGGCTCAGGCGGCGGTCAAACAGCGGGCGGGGAAGAAGAAGAAAAGGTGCTGAATGTATTTAACTGGTCCGAGTACCTGCCCCAGGAAGTAATCGGCAATTTTGAACAGGAGACCGGGATCAAGGTTAATTACACCACCTTTTCATCCCAGGAAGAGATGTTGGCCAAAATTGAGGCCGGCGGCGCCAATTACGACGTGATTGTGCCCACCAACTACTCTGTGGAAGGCCTGGTGGTCCGCGGCATGCTGCAGGAACTGGATCTGTCCAAGATCCCCCACTACCAGGACATCATGCCCGAATACCTGGACCGCAATTTTGATCCGGAAAACAAGTATACGCTGCCTTACATGGCGGGCTCGTCGTCCATCTGCGTGAACACTGAAAAAGTAACCGGGGAAATAACCAGTTGGAACGACCTGTGGGACCCCGCCTTCGCCAACCAGATCGTACTTCTGGACGATCCCCGGGATATCATCGGTATGACCTTGAAGTCGCTGGGCTACTCTGTTAACGAGACCGACCCGGCCAAACTCGGGGAAGCCAAGACCAAGCTCAAAGAGCTGATCCCCCGGGTGAAGGCCTTCGACAGCGACAGCCCCAAGACGCTGTTCATCAGCAACGAAGTTTCCATCGGCGTTACCTATAATGGTGAAGCGGCGCTGGCCATGCAGGAAAACCCGGCGATCAAATATATCTACCCCGGGGAGGGCGCCATCCTCTGGATGGATAACATGGCCATTCCCGCCAATGCCAAGCACCCCGACAACGCGCACAAGTTTATCGACTACATTTTGAGGCCGGAGGTGGGCGTTAAGATCGCCCTTGAATTCCCCTACGCGGTGCCCAGCACCGAGGTATTCAAACTGCTGCCCGAAGAACTGCAAAATAATACCGCCAGCTACGCCCCCGCCGAAGCTGTGGAAAACGGCGAATTCCAGGACGATCTGGGCGAAGCCACCGTAATCTTTGACGAGATTTGGTCCGAAGTAAAACTATAAGGAGAGGAAGCAGGGGGACGCGAAAGATGCCTGGTGTTAAAAGTTGCGCTTTTTGCAGCTTTTAACACCAGGCATCAAAGTCGGCCAGGTATTCCCCGATCAAAGCCGGCCAGCTTCCTTACTTAATATCGTACTGCTTGATCTTGCGATACAACGTGGCCCGGCTGATGCCCATCAGGCGGGCTATTTCTTTTTTGCTCAGGTTGTGCCCGGCCAACTCCGTTATCTTTTGAGCTAAAAGATCCCTTTCGGCGTCCTCCAGGCGGTGCTTCAGGCGCATGTCCTCCGGGCGGTGTCCCAGCCAGTGGTTTCTGATTTTCCCGGGTACGCTGTTCAATGATATTACCTTGCCGGATTCCATATTCACGGCGTATTCCACGGCGTTTTCCAGCTCCCGGACGTTGCCCGGCCAGCGGTACCGGGTAAAGGCCTGGACGACATTGTCACTGAAACGCTCAATGTTTTTGTCCAGCAGACCGCGGTACTTGCGCAGGAAATATTCCATCAGGATGATAACATCCTCCCTGCGCTTGCGCAGCGGCGGGATCGACATGGGGATCACGTTCAGCCGGTAGTAGAGGTCCTCGCGGAATTCCCCGGCGGCGCACATGGCCTCCAGGTTGCGATTGGTGGCGGCGATGACGCGCACGTCCACAGGGATGGAAGTATTGCCCCCCACCCGCTCGATAATGCGCCGCTGCAGGATGTGCAGGATCTTCACCTGCAGGTGCAGCGGCAGATCGCCTATCTCGTCCAAAAAAATTGTGCCGCCGCAGGCCAGTTCAAATTTGCCCGGACGCCCGCCCCGGCTGGCCCCGGTAAATGCTCCTTCCTCGTAGCCGAAAAGCTCGCTTTCCAGTAAAGTCTCCGGGATGGCCCCGCAGTTCACTATCACCAGCGGTTTTTTACACCTCGGGCTGGCGTAGTGGATGGCGCGGGCAAAAAGCTCCTTGCCGGTGCCGCTTTCACCGGTGATCAAGATGGTGGAATTGCCCCGGGCCACCCGCAGAGCCTGGTATTTTACCTCGGCGATGACCCTGCTGTTGCCCACTATATGGTCCAGCTCCAGGGCGACCTTGGTGTCGGTCAGGTCATAGGCCAACTGGCGCACGGCGGACATGCTGCGAAAGGATATGACCGCTCCCACCGTTGCTCCGCCGCCGGAGATGGGGGTGGCGGTGACCAGCAGGTGCAGTTGGTGCGGCGGCGCGCCGTGAATTTCTTCCTTTTCTTCATAACCCCGGCCCGACGCCAGCACCTCCGGGACCGGGGATTTGGGCCATATGTCGGTGATGCGGCGGCCCAGCAGGTATTTTTTCCCCATGCCGGTGATGGACTCGGCATAACTGTTGCAATGGGTGATTATACCGGACCGGTCCACCGAAAACAAGCCCTGGTTGATAGACTCCACGATAATCCGCATTTTATGAGAGTTAAACTCCAGCTTCTTGTAAGCCTCGGTTTCGGATACCCGGGACGCCAGCAGGAAGGCCATGCGATGCAGAAAATTTTTAAGCTGCTCTTTTTTCTCCTGCAGTCTGTCCTGCTGGTTTTTATCAAAGGCCACCAGCGACATGGCGCCAATCACCTTTTCATTAAGCTTGATGGGGCAGCAGATCTCTCCCACCTCGCCGATTAAAATGGGTCCGTACATGCTGTCCCGGGGATCGTCGATGACGAAGGACATACCGGTGCGGAACACCCGTGTATACAGGAACTCTTCATTGGGGTGATAGGCCTCGGCGTCCTTGGTGCCCACCAGTTCCTTGTATTTGCCGGTGGCGGCGACGATGGTGTACTCGTCGTCCAGGATCTGGGTTTCCACGTCCAGCACCGCGGAAATCGCCTCGGCCACCTGTTGGGCCGTGCCCGCTATGGCTGACAGCAGCGACATAATATTCACTTCCTTGGCCGGATTAGAATGCCGGGATCTTTTTCGGTATTTAATTCGGCGTTGCGGTAAGAAGTCCTTTATCAAGGGGATTACGACCGCCGGCCCCGGTATCAATATCAGAATGAGATGTAAAAATGAGACGGATTAAATAAAATGCTAAAATGCATTAATAGCCGGTGATTATGCATTATCCACTTGACCACCCTTGAAAATAGACGAATGTTTATTGTATGCAAATATCGCCTGGAGTAATTCATGCTAAAATGCATTAGCCGGTGAACGTCGGTTGAACATGCAGGGGCGACCCCCGCGGTTGCCCACAGAATAAGATTGCCTGTATTTACGGGCGCTCGCAAGGGGCGCCCCTGCAGATTAGGGGTTAAACCACGGGAATAATCCCGGTGGTTTTTTACTGGCATTCCTTTTGCTTTACCTGTGGAGAAAGGGCGTCAAGCTCAAACCAGGAAAAGGGGTGTCATGATGAGCAAAGAGACCAACAGCTTCACTATTGTCAACGGCCTGATTGATACAACAGTCAAAAAGCTGAATTTAGGCCGGGCGGTAAAGGACATTCTCAGCCAACCGCAGCGCCTGCTGACCGTGACCATCCCGGTGCAAATGGACGACGGTTCGGTACGGGTGTATACCGGCTACCGTTCCCAGCACAACAACGCCCTGGGTCCTTATAAAGGCGGCATCCGGTTTCACCAGGACGTCAGCCTGGACGAAGTAAAAGCCTTATCCGCCTGGATGACCCTTAAATGCGCGGTATTAAACATCCCTTACGGCGGCGGCAAAGGCGGCGTAATCGTCAACCCCAAGGAACTCACTCCGGGTGAACTGGAACGCCTCTGCCGGGGCTACGTACGGTCCATCGCCCCCGTGCTGGGCAGCGAAACGGACATTCCCGCCCCCGACGTGGGCACCAACGGCCAGACCATGGCCTGGATGATGGACGAATACGCCCAGCTTATCAACCACAACCAGTTCGGCGTTATCACCGGCAAGCCTGTCATCCTGGGCGGTTCGCGCGGCCGGGTGGAAGCCACCTCCCGGGGATGCGTAATCACCATCCGGGAAGCCGCCAGAGCCATCGGCCTGAAGCTTAAAGACGCCACCGTGGCGGTGCAGGGCTTTGGCAACGTGGGCTCCATCGCCGCCAGGCTGCTCCAGGTAGAAGACGGCTGCCGCGTTCTGGCCGTCAGCGACACCGGCGGCGCCATCTACAGCCCGCGGGGTCTGGACATTCCCGCCGTGGAAGCATACAAAGCCTGTACCGGCAGCGTCAAAGACTTTCCCGGCAGCCAGAGCATCACAGGCGAAGAACTGCTGGCCCTGAACTGCGATATCCTGGTGCCCGCCGCCCTGGAGAACCAGATCACCGGCGAAAACGCGGGCCGCATCAAAGCCCGGATCGTGGCCGAAGGTGCCAACGGTCCCACCACTCCCGAAGCCGACCGCATCCTGGCCGCCAAAAACATACTGGTATTGCCGGACGTGCTGGCCAACGCCGGCGGCGTCACTGTCTCCTACTTCGAGTGGGTGCAGAACAACAGCGGCTACTACTGGTGCGAGGACGAAGTAAACCAGCGTTTGGAGAGGAAGATGGTCGAAGCCTTCGACGAAGTATACAGCATTTACAAAAAGCGCAAGGACGTGGACATGAGGGGCGCCGCATACATGACGGCCGTTTCCCGCCTCGCCGAGGTTATGCAAATCCGCGGCTGGCTGGGCACCCAAACCCACACCGCCACCCAATGCGAAATCAAATCAGCTTAGCGCCACCCTCTGGTGCCACACCCTCTGGTGCCAGGTGTTAAAAGTTAAAGTGTTAAAAGTGGTAAGCATATGTTCAAAATGGACGGGAGGTTTTATTGCATGACCATGCAACCGGTAAATTGTTCCGGCGTCTGCCAAAACTGCGACAAGCTGAAGGAGTGCGTCCTCGGGCGGACGCTGCTTAAAATGGATGTTTTGGAACGGGAAATCAAGGAACTGAAGCTGATGCTGGACCGCCGCAGCAACCACCGCTACGGGCGGGTTAGCTAAGCGAGGAAGCAGGGGGACGGTTCTTTTG
>JAEXOR010000019.1 GCA_023439185.1 Bacillota bacterium
ATGAGACTGACGGGGCGTAATGTGCTGGTGACGGGAGGGGCGGGCTTTTTGGGCGCTCACCTGTGCCGCAAGCTGGTTGCCGAAGGGGCGGCCGTCAAAGCCCTGGACGTATGCGCAGGGGGCGTGGGCGCCGGTCCGACGGCTCCGGCCGGGTATGCACTGGAGTCATGCAACGTGGCCGCCCCGGATCGGGTGATGGACTGTGCCGCCGGCGCCGATACCATTGTGCACCTGGCTTTTCCCATGGTTTTACGCCGGCGTTCCGTTGATGCGCGGGCGGTGGCGGATATTACGGCCGGTTTGATTAATTTAATTAACGCCGCTCTGGAACACGACGCGCTGCTGATATATATTTCTTCCATCGCGGTTTACGGCAATGGCCGGTATGTGCCCATAGACGAGGCTCACCCCCTGGAACCGGTGCTCATTCACGGCGCTGTCAAGCTGGCCGGCGAAAATATCTGCCGGGCGATGGAAAAAAGCGCCGGGTTAAAGACCGTTATTTTGCGGGTGGCTGATATATACGGACCCGGCAATGCCCGCCTGAGCGTACCAATGCGGTTTTTGCTGCAGGCCGTGCACAATCAGCCGCTTACTGTTTACGGAGACGGTTTGGACAGCCGGACATACACCTACGTGGATGATTTTACCGAAGCGGTAGTTTTAAGCATCAGCGTTCCCGGTGCGGCGGGCGGGATCTTCAACATCGGGGGAGAGCGGTGCGTCACCATGTTGGAGCTGGCTGAGGCTGTGCGGGAGGTAAGCGGCGGCGCCGTTCCGGTAACCCGCTTGGACCAGCCCGGTGCGGGCCGCAAACTGCATATCAGCAGCCTGGCAGCTCAAAAAACGCTGGGCTTCAAACCGGCCGTCGAAATTACCGCCGGGCTGGCACAAACCTACCGGTGGTTAAAGGATCAGCCTGATTTTTATCAAGGGCGGGATTGATGATCGTGCTGTTGACGCTAAAAAAGAAAACATAAATTTTCTCCCGGCCCCGTATATTTTTATTATATTCGTGGAGGATTCAACGTTTCATGGCTGTAAAACCTGTGTTCCGGTGCGGCTGATGGATTCCGGAGGGAGGGTTCCCATTTGGAGGCGTTTATTGCTGCGGGCATATTGCTGCTGCTGGTCTGGTTGTTTATTTATTTTAGATATTTTAAAGAGCCCCGGGACAATACCGCTGTGCAAACACCCCCGCAGACTTCGGACGGGGAGCGGTATTTCTCGGTGGCCCCCTGGGGTGACGACAAAAATAGCGGCGGTATGGACGATCCCTGGCGTACTCTGCAGTATTCCGTTAACCGGCTGAATCCGGGCGACACGCTATTGGTCCGGGGCGGCGCTTACCGGGAATACGTGGCCATGAAACAGTCCGGGGCAGCCGGCAACCCCATTGTGGTGCGGGTATTCCAGGGGGAAGAAGCGGAAATCAACGGCGAGGGTGTGGGCTGGAAATACGGCTTTAACCTGGCATCCGGTGTTTCCTGGGTCACCCTGTCGGGGCTGAAGGTGAAAAATTTTGCCGCCTACGGTTTTGCGCTGTGGGGGGAAAACAGGGAGATCCGGTTGACCGGTTTGGAAGCCTGCGGCTGCGGAACGGGACTGCGGATTATCTCGGCCGCCGGTTTGGTGGTGGAGGGATGCGGTTTTTACAACAATAATGCCGGCCTGGTGATTTCCCCCGGACCGGCCGTAAAGGCCCGCATCGAGGACACCCGCGCAAACGGCAGCGAAGGTCCGGGCATGCCGGACGGCTTTGTCCTGGACAGCGGAAACGATATTGTCATTGAAAAATGCCGGGCCGAATTCAATGCCGGAAACGGTTTCCACTGCCGGACCTTGGATACCGTGATCACAGCCAGTGTGGCCAGGAGCAACGGCGCATACGGCATTAAATGCAGCGGTGAATATGAACTGACTAATTGCATCATGGACAGCAACGGGCTGGCCGGCGCCTATCTATACAACGGCGGCAGGTACGTGCTGTACAATAACCTGCTGGTCAAGTGCGGTCTTCGGGGCGATTTCGGGCTGACGGCCATATGTGAGGCCAACCCGGCCACCTTGCGGGTAGCCATGGTCAATAACATTTTAGCTTATAACTACGGCGGCGTCTTTCTGTCTGGAGCGGCGGTGCTGGAAAAGGAAGACCACAATATTTTTTGGAGCCGCGAAGACGCCGAAATTGCCACCGGCAACCACAGCTACGGCAGGAACGAAATCAACGGGCGGATGTGGTTTAAGGAAACCGGCCGGGGTGAGCACAGCTTTTGCCGCGATCCCCGGTTCGTAGATCCGGAAAACTATGATTACCGTCTGGCCAAAAACAGCCCGGCCATAGACCGGGGTCTTGGGGAGGGCGCGCCGGCCGGGGATATTGACGGCGGTACCCGTCCCCGGGGGAAAGGGTGCGACATCGGACCTTACGAGTCCGCCGAGGGCAGCGTTGTTCCGCCTTCTGCCGCGATTACCGGCTGCCCTGGTTATTCCACGGACACTTCCCATTGTTTAGAGTTTGCCGTCAAGTGGGAGGGCGCCGCCAACACGGGAGGCGCGGTGGAAGGTTACCGGGTGCAGTTCAAGGATGGCGCCGGCGGAACCTGGCAGAACTGGCTGGCCGAAACCGCCGCCCGCGAGGAGGTATTTTTGGGGGCGGGCGGACACAGCTATTACTTCAGAGTGCGGGCCAGGGACGACCTGGGTAATTGGGGGGACTGGTCTGCGCCGCAGGGTACGGTGGTTCCCACCGACGATTGCAGCCCGTTGATTAAATACGAAGGGGCCTGGGAGGCCGCCGGTGTGGAAGGAGCTTTCCTCAACACCGTGCACCGTGCACAGACGCCCGGCGCCTCGGCCTCTTTGCGGTTTAGCGGCGCCGAAGTGTCGTGGATATCAGGCACCGGACCCGATATGGGGCGGGCCAGGGTGTTGATTGACGGGGCGGTTCAGGCGGACGTCGACCTGTACAGCGAAAGTCGCCAGTTGCGCCAGGCGGTATTTACCACCCGGCTTGACAATAAGCCGCATACCATCTGCATCCAGGTGTCCGGAAACAAAAACGAACGCTCCAAGGGCACCTGGATCGAATTGGACGGTATTGCGGTGCGCCAATAAATCGCTTTTCTTCCGCCGGGGCAGATGCCCCGGTTTTTTTATGCCCAAAATTATGCTTGCCGTCAGCGATAAGGGGATGCACTTCTGGAGTAATGTCCCCCAAAGCTAATCATTATTTAAATTAAGAAGGTTTTAGCCTTATTTCTGCATAATTAATTAAAGTAAGGCCTTAAATCATACGTAATAAAAGTTTTGTTCCTCCGGCATCTTTTGTAAAAACCCGGTGTAAAGACCCGGTTAACTGTTTTGAGCAGAGATACTTTTAATCAAAGGAATGACAGGCGAGGAGATAAGTGTATGCAGCAAAAAAATCACCAAAAACTTAATAACCCCGTTGGTATTAATATGCTTTACTTTGCCGGCAAGCTGCTGCAGGAGCAGGGCAACTTCAACTGGGTTCCGGGCTGGCTGGTGGGAACTCTGGGACTTAACGTGTGTGCAATCGGCATTACTGTGGCCCAGCAATGCATCGTTCATTTCAGCGGTCATGATCAAAACAGCGGCCCGAATACCACGGAAATCGGTATTGATGTGCTTTGGTGTTCTCAACAGGAAACATTGGAAGACACCGGTATCCCCTGTCCTGTTTTTAATTGCCCCGTGCGGCAAAAAGTACTCGAAAGGTGCGGCAAACCTGATCAGGAGGTAACCTGTTTCCCCATGGCGGGCAAGCGGGGCTTTTTGATGGCCTGCGGAGAAGGACTGCTGCTGAACTCTTTTCCGGTCACAGAAATTTTAAAGGCCACAACCCACGTAATTGGATGCAGCCTGGACACCGGTCAGCGTACCGGGAAAGCCGCCTCATACTTTCTGCCTTCCGAAGATATGGCACAAATTTGGTCCGAAATGCTGGCCGGCCTGTCCCATGACTTGAGAACACCGCTGGCCTGTATTAAAGGCTATGTTACCACCTTGCTGCGGGAGGACGTAACCTGGGAACCCGACGTGCAGAAAGAGTTCCTGAATATTATTGTTGAAGAAACAGATCATATTGAAGTGCTAATCAATAACCTATTGGATTCCTCCACCTTCAGTTGGAAAGGTGAAATTGAACTCAAGAAAGAGCCGGTTTCACTGCCCCGGATAATAGACAAAGTACTAAAAGATCCTTCATACCGCAATAAAAACCACCAGTTTCCGGTTTCTTTTCCCCGGGAGTTTCCCTTTGTGGAAGCAGACCCCATCAGAATTGAGCAGGTACTGCGCAACTTGGTGGATAACGCGGTTAAATATTCCATGGCCAACACCGCCATTGCAATTAAAGGAGAATTTAATGACCAGGAAATCATTATTTCGGTGGCCGACAAAGGAATTGGAATTGACGATGAACATTTAAACCAGTTGTTTGAAAAGTTTTTCCGGGTTAATAACGGGGTTGGGGAACACCAGAAAGGCATGGGTTTGGGATTGCCTTTGGCCCGTCAAATAGTATTCAGTCACGGAGGGAGGATTTGGGCCAAAAGCAAGCTGCAACAGGGAACAACCTTTTATTTCACGCTGCCCGCCAGTCCACAGCCAACCGCTGAAAAATCAAATTGCCAACCTCCGGGAGACCAGGGGGCTGTGCATGAAACATAAAAAGATATTAATTGTGGATGACGAACCCCGCCTGTTGCGGTTGGTAAAAGTTAATTTGACGGCCAGCGGATACGAAGTGGCAACGTCTACCGACGGTAAAACAGCGATCAGATTGCTGGAAGAGACTGTCTTTGACCTGCTGATTTTGGATATTATGCTGCCAGGCTCTTTAAATGGGTTTGATGTATGCCAAAGAATACGTGAGTTTTCTGATATTCCGATTATTATGCTGACGGGCCGGGCCCGCGAGCAAGACCGGATCCGTGGTTTTGATGTGGGCGCCGACGATTATTTAACCAAGCCGTTCAGCGTCGATGAATTGCTGCGGCGTGTCAGGGCGGTTCTGAGGCGAACTTACCAGGCCGGGGATAGTCCCAGAAATACAACCTATTCGTACGCGGACGTGGTGATTAACTTTGCCCAAAGACGGGTATTTGTTAAAGGAAAAGAAATCAAGCTAACGGCTACCGAATATGAAGTCTTGTATCATTTAGGCAGCAATGCGGGTAAAATAATTACCCACGAGGACTTATTGGCCCGGGTATGGGGCATCGAATATCGTAACGAGTTGCACTACCTGAGAAATTATATCAGCAGTTTGCGTAAGAAAATTGAAGACGACCCGGCCAATCCCAAATACATCATTGGCAAACACGGCATTGGCTATCAATTTACAGACGAATAATGTTATAGCTGATATTCATTAAAAATAGGCGGGCCGCTTTTAAATTTAAAAGCGGCTCGCCTATTTTTGTGCTTTTGGGAAATTATGCTTGCCGTCAGCGGCGCTTTTTTTGATGAATTTTTTACATTTGCCCGGGGTTTCTTATGACTTTTTTACTAAAAAACCGCTAAAATTACTAGCTGATAAAAAAAGTACGTTAATAATTACCGGCCTGATATTTATAGTTATAGTTTATTGGAGGTGCGTATGTTCACCCGCAACAGCATTTTAGAAAAGGCCAGTGCAGAGCGAGTAAAATTCCTTCGCCTGCAATTTACAGATACCTTCGGGGTGTTAAAAAATATCGCTGTGACTTCAGATGAACTGGAGCGGGTACTGGAAGGCAGAGTTGCCTTTGACAGCTCTGTGGTGGACGGAACAATCAGCCAACGGGAACAAGATATTCTTCTTGTACCGGACTTATCTACTTTTATTGTTTTCCCCTGGCGGCCCAGGGAAGGTTCCGTAGCCCGTTTCATTTGCAGTGTGGCAAACCCCAACCGGACACCCTATCCGGGGTGCTCACGCAGCGTTTTAAAACAGGTACTGGATGAAGCCGCCCAAATGAACTTTGATTTTTTGGTGGGGGCGGATGTCGGGTTTTACCTCTTCCATACCGACAACAAAGGCGATCCCACCACCAATACCCATGACAACGCCGGTTTTTGCGATTTAACCCCGTTCGATATGGGTGAAAACGTCAGGCGGGACATGGTATTGACGCTGGAAGAAACGGGACTGGATATTGGTTTCAGTCACCACGCATTAGGGCCGGGTCAGCATAAAATCACCTTAAAACCCGATCACGCTCTGGCTATCGCGGACAAGTTGGTCACCTTCAAGTTTATAATACGCACCATTGCTCAGCGGCACGGGCTGCACGCTTCCATGATGCCCAAGCCGTTGAACGGTCTGCCGGGCTCGGCGCTGCACTTGCATTTATTTATTCAGCATCAGGAGTCCGATTCCATAATTGATGCTGAACAACCTGTACAACTTAGCCGGGAAATCGGACCCTTTATTGGGGGTGTATTAGCCCACACCCGGGCCAATACCGCCATTACCAACCCGCTGATTAATTCTTATAAACGGCTGGTGCACGAGGACTTAACCCCCACGTACGTAGCCTGGTCGAAGGATAGCCGCAATTCAGTGCTGCGGGTGACCATTGACGGCGGACAGGTTCCCCGGGTGGAGGTAAGAAATCCCGATCCGGCCTGTAACCCCTACCTGGCCCTGGCCGTCATCTTAAAGGCAGGTTTGGATGGAATTAAAAAACAGCTTTCGCAGCCCCCGCCGCTGGCGGAAAACGCTCTTTATCCAAACGATTACCGGCAGCAGGGAGTTAGAATCGCCCGTCTGCCACGCAACCTGGAAGAAGCGCTGCGGGAGCTTGCCTCCGACCAACTGGCCAGAGCCACGTTAGGCGAGTATATTTACCGCCTGTTTGCCCGGGCAAAGGGTGAAGAGTGGGAACGCTTTCAGGCCTTCGTGCACCCCTGGGAACTGAAAGAATACCTCTCAATTTGTTAAAACAGTTTGGTCGAGTCAGATATAAAAACAAAAAATTGTAAAAATGCGAGGAGGCACTTTTATGGACCCACAACAAGTTATTGCAGAAGTAATGGAACAGGTAACCAAAAGGAATCCCGGTGAACCGGTATTTCACCAGGCGGCTTTGGAAGTGCTTGAATCTTTGGAACCGGTAATCGAAAGACACCCCGAGTTTGTGGAAGCCGGTATCCTGTCCAGAATAGTGGAACCGGAACGGCAAATCATTTTTCGGGTGCCGTGGGTGGACGACCAGGGCCGGGTGCGGGTCAACCGGGGCTTCCGGGTTCAATTCAATAGCGCCATTGGACCTTACAAGGGCGGAATACGCTTTCATTCTTCCGTAAACCAGGGGATTATAAAATTTCTCGGGTTTGAGCAAATATTTAAAAATGCTCTGACCGGTCTGCCCATTGGGGGAGGCAAAGGCGGGAGTGATTTTGACCCCAAAGGGAAGTCGGAAAATGAAATCATGCGTTTCTGCCAGAGCTTTATAACTGAGCTATACCGGCATATCGGGGCGGATGTCGATGTTCCGGCCGGCGATATCGGGGTTGGCGGCAGGGAAATAGGCTATATGTACGGTCAATATAAAAGAATTACCGGCCTGTACAGCGGCGTTCTGACAGGCAAAGGATTGACCTATGGCGGAAGTATGACCAGGACCGAGGCTACCGGTTATGGTTTGATTTATTTCCTTGATCAAATGCTTAAGGCCAATAGACAAACCCTTGCTGATAAGACGGTGGTAATTTCCGGTTCCGGTAACGTAGCTATTTACGCGGCCCAAAAGGCACAACAAAACGGAGCCCGCGTGGTGGCAATGAGCGACTCCAATGGTTATATTTATGCCCCGGATGGAATTAATCTGGATACCATGAGGCAAATAAAAGAAATTGACAGAAGAAGAATTAAAGCTTACGTTGAACACCACCCCGCGTCGGAATATCACGAGGATGCCCGGGGAATCTGGTCAATTAAATGTGATATTGCTCTTCCCTGCGCTACGCAAAATGAGCTGAATGGTAATATAGCCGCGCAGCTGGCGGCAAATGGGGTTATGGCGGTGGCGGAGGGCGCCAATATGCCTTCTACGCCGGAAGCGATTAAAATATTCCAGGCCCATGGGATTCTCTACGCGCCCTCCAAGGCTTCAAACGCCGGCGGAGTGGCGGCTTCAGCCCTGGAGATGTCCCAGAACAGTATCCGGTGCTGCTGGACGTTTGAGGAAGTGGACGCCAGACTGAAGGACATCATGGTCAACATTTATGGACAAAGCAGCCGGGTAGCCCGGGAGTATGGGGATGAGGGCAACCTGGTGAAAGGAGCCAACATCGCGGGGTTCCTTAAAGTAGCCAATGCCATGCTGGCCCAGGGGATAGTGTAGTTGGTGGTTGGGATAAAAGAAATAAATTTATAAGAGGGGGTTGAATAATGAACCAATGCCCGCTGGCTTATATTGATACCTGTTCGGAATGCGCCCAATACGGAAACTGCAGTCCAAGCAAGACCGTTCAAAAGCTGGATGAGCTTGAAATTCTGCTGCAAGATATTAAAGAATTGTTAAAATGTCTGGTTGATGAAAAGAAATAAAGCTATTTTATCATCAAAATGAGAGGCTGTTGACATTGAGTTTGTCAACGGCCTTTGACCGGGAAACCGGTCTTTTTTTGTGCGGTTTTCATTGTTTGAGCCGGTCTCCTCACAGGTGGCCGGCTCATTTCATAAGATATAAAACAGATATAAAACCAGCGGTTTATCGAACCGTATTATTCTGATCTTAGCCCGGGGAGGGCCGGCATTGAAAGTGGCAACTGTGGTGGGCACCAGGCCGCAGTTTATCAAAGCGGCGGTGGTTTCCCGCGCTCTGCGGGAGCGGCACCGGGAAGTGCTGATCCATGCCGGACAGCACTATGACCCCGGTCTGTCACAAGTTTTTTTCACCGGCCTGAACATTCCCGAGCCGGATTATCAATTGCGGCCCGGGGCCGAATCGCCGGGGCGGCAGCTGGCGCGGATGTTCAAAGGCATTAAGGAGGTACTGGCGCGGGAACAGCCTGCTCTGGTGCTGGTGTACGGGGATTCCCGCACCACCCTGGCCGGCAGTCTGGCCGCGTTGGCGGCGGGAATACCGTTGGGGCACGTGGAAGCGGGACTGCGCAGCCATGACCTGTCCATGCCCGAGGAATTCAACCGGATCGTTGCCGACCGGCTTTCGTCGCTGTTATTCTGCCCTTCGCAACGGGCGGTGCAAAACATACGCCGGGAACACCCCCCGGCTCGAAAGTCCGGCCCGGCGGATGAGGGATGTTCCCCGCCCGCCCCTGTCCCGTTCGCCGGACCTCCGCACCGGGCCGGTGTGGTTTGCAACGTCGGAGACGTGGCCCTGGAAGCTTTAATCAATGTTTTAAACGGCGGGGACGGCGTTCCCCCGCCGGCGGTGCGGGGCGGGGTCAGGCCCGGGGAATATCTGCTGGCCACGGTGCACCGGGCGGCCAATACCGACAGCAGGTTCAGGCTGGATGCCATTTTGGCCGGCCTGGCCGGGACCGGGGCCAAGGTGGTGCTTCCCCTGCACCCGCGCACCAGAAAAAAAATAACTGATTTCGGCCTGGAGCATTACCTGTGCTGTCCGGGTATGACGGTGATTGAACCGGTGGGTTATCCGGAAATGGTTTGGCTGCTCAGTAACGCGGCCCGGGTGATTACAGATTCCGGCGGCCTGCAAAGGGAAGCGTTTTTGCTCCAGGTACCCTGTATCACCCTGCGCCGGGAAACCGAATGGGTGGAAACGGTGGAAAAGGGCTGCAGCGTGCTGGTGGACTGTGACCCGGAGCAAATCCGCCGGGCGGCGGTAATGGCTTTCAACCCCGATTGGTCCGGCTTTCCCTATGGCCGGGGCGAGGCGTCGCGCTTGATTGTCCGGGTGCTGGAGGAATGTTTTTGGCCAGGGTAGTGATGGCGGTAAACAGCAATTTTTTTAATGACGCCAGGGTGCAGAAGGAAGCTCTAGCCCTGCTCCGGTCCGGTTACGAGGTTACGGTTTTTGCCCTTACCATGCCCGGCCCCCGGGAGCAAAACCACCTGGGCGTCAGGCTGGTTAACCCCACCACCGGTAAACTGGCCAGGTTTCCTTACCGGTGGTCTTACCTGAAGGCGTACTGGCAGACGCTGCGGGCGCTGCTTAGGGAGCAGGCCGAAGTCTGGCACGGTCACGACCTGGAAATGCTGCCTTTCGTTTATGCCGCGGCCCGGCTCAAAGGCGGCAAACTGGTTTACGACTCCCACGAACTGTGGTCGGGATATGATTGGCCCGGCCGGAGCGGCGGGTTGGGGGCGATTCGCAGGCTGGTATGGAGGTTTTGGCTCCGCCTGGAAAAAAGGCTGGCCCGCCGCTGCCACCTGGTGATTACCGTGAACCGTAGTTGCGCCGGGGAAATAGCTAAACAACTGGGCATTGAAACGCCGCTGGTATTGAGAAACTGTGCCGACCCCATCCGGGGCGGTGCTGTTGGTTGCGGCGGTTTGCGGGAAAAACTGGGGCTGACCGCCGGCCGGCCGCTGGTGGTGTATGCCGGGCTGCTGCAGGAGGGGCGGGGTCTGGGAAGCCTGCTCCGGGCTTGGGGCGGGCTGCCGGCCGGGGCGCATCTGGCCTTTATAGGCGGCGGACCGGCTGAATACAGCTTGAAAAAAATGGCTGCGCAAGCCGGTTTCAACAATGTGCATTTCCTGGCCCCGGTACCGGCCCGGGAGCTGCCGGAATATATCAGCGGCGCGTCACTGGGCGTGGTTTTAATCGAGGGCAGCGACTTGAGCAAGTATTACTCATTGCCCAATAAGTTGTTCGAATATTTGGCTGCCGGAGTGCCGGTGCTGGCGTCGGGCCTGCCGGAAATTCGCCGGCTGGTGGAGGAATACCGGGTGGGAGCCTTCGCAGACCCCCGGGAGCCTGAAAATATCAGGTCGGTTCTGGACGCTTTGCTTTCCGGGCGGGCCGGCGCCCTGGAACAGTTGCGGCAAAACGCCCTGCGGGCAAGCCGGTACCTGACCTGGCAGAGGGAAGTAGGTCTGTTGATTGATGAATACGCAAAGCTTACGGGAAAAAACCGGGGGTAAGTCCGTTTATCCGGCGGCCGCCCTGACCGGGCTGGTCTCCGGAATGGCTGCGGTCAAGTGGCCCTTTGCGGTGGCGGGGGGGATTCTGG
>JAEXOR010000014.1 GCA_023439185.1 Bacillota bacterium
ATTGCCCCCGATATTCCGCTGGGGAATATCTTCAGGGGCACGGTGCCTTTTATGATCGCTATTGCCATTACTACTGTTATTGTGATTATGTTCCCGTCGCTGTCTCTGTTCTTGCCGGGGTTGATCAAGTAACTACTCACCAGGCATGGTGCACAAGTTTAAAACCCCCGTTTTTTAATTTTCGGGGGTTTTAAAACATTATACTTAGGCAAGAATTTGGTTTCCCGGAGTGTTTCCAGAATTATCCCGGCTGTTTATTCTTGTTCGGTTTCTTCAGTATCTTCTTCAATTGTATCTTCTTCAGTTGTGTCTTCTTCAGTTGTGTCTTCTTCATCTGCATCTTCTGTTGTTTCTTCATCCACTACCGCGTCATCATCCACCGCGGCTTCTTCATCAGCCGGGGTTTCTTCTTCGACTGCCGTTTCGTCAGCATCCTCTTCCGCGGCTTGTTTGTCGTTAATATCAACGCGGTTCAGACTGCCGTCCCAAATAACGTCCTTACCCAAACTCTCAGCAACAAAACGCAAGGGCACATATGTTACGCCATCGATTAATTTAGCCGGAACATCCAGATCGATTTCTTCTCCGTCAACAGTGGCAACAGGGCTATCAATCTGCATCAAAATAGTGCCTGATGTGATTGATTTATCTTCAGCGTTCCAGTCTACCTGCTGGTCCAACGCCTCAAAAACCGCTCTCATGGGCAGAAGAGTTCTACCGTCTTCAACAACAGCGGCGTTTTCTGAAGCCAGGCCGACTCCGTTGATAAAAATAGCAGGGACTGCCGCCATAGCCAAACCGGCACAAATTAAAAAAATACTTAAAGTGAATACCGCAATAATGCTTTTTCTCATATTATACCTACCTCCTTGTTGTTAACTGTTGGATCCCTGACGCGCCAGATAGTGAACGGATTGACCGTCTACCTAACAACCCACACCTCCCCTTTAAGTTGTTTAATACTACTATTTGCTGCCCAATGCGATAATTCCTTCTAAGCATAGCAATTATTACACAAACTTTGCTGCCATTTTTTAACCAATTTTCGCCCCCTGCATACCCATAAACACTTTTTCAGGGGTTACCGGTAGTTTGGTGATTCTGACGCCCACTGCGTTGTAAACCGCGTCCACGATGGCCGGCGCCGGCGTATTGGTGACTACCTCGCCAATGGACTTGGCGCCGAAGGGTCCCGTGGGTTCAAAGCTTTCTTCGAAGGCCACCCTGATGCCGCCGATGTCTTTGCGGCAGGGAATCTTATACTGCATAAAAGAGTTGGTCTGCAGATTGCCCCGATGGTCGTATCTCACTTCCTCAAATAGCGCCATTCCAATGCCCTGGACAATACCGCCCTCGGCCTGGACCCTGGCCAGGTTCGGGTTGATCACGGTTCCGCAGTCCACCACCGCCACAAAATCGATTAAATTCACCTTGCCGGTTTCCCGATCCACTTCCACTTCGGCAAACCCGGCCACAAAGGGCGGCGGCGACACCGGGCTGCCGTAAGTGGCAATACCGGCCAGTTGTTGTTTTCCGGCGCCCAGGACTAAAAGCTCGGCCAGTTTTTTCAAACTGACGGACTCGCTCCCTTCATGGGCGCTGATTATTTTTCCGTCGAACGCCACTGCTTCGGGCGGTACATTTAACAAACTTGCCCCGCTGTGTATAATTTGCTGTTTCAAGTCCTCCGCCGCCTTAACCACCGCCATACCCGTGACATAAGTGGTACTGGAGGCGTAAGAACCCGGGTCGTAGGGAGAAACGTCGGTATCCGCGGCATGGACGATAATGTTTTCCACTTCGGTTGACAAAACCTCGGCGGCCATCTGGGCCAGGATGGTGTCGCTGCCCGTTCCCATATCCGTGGAGCCGATCAGCAGCGTATAGTTGCCGTCATCATTTAAGCGTATTTCGGCGGAGGCCGTCTCCAAACCGGCAATCCCGGAGCCCTGCATGGTCACCGCCATGCCCACCGCTCTGAATTTATTGTTTCCGGCGTCCCGCCGGGGGTACTTTTCGTCCCACCGGATCATCTCCTTACCCTTTTCTATGCACCGGTGCAGGGAGGAACTGCCCAAAGGATGATCACTGTGGAGCAGAGACGTTTCCCCTTCCCGAATCAGGTTTTTCAGCCGGATTTCCGCCGGGTCCAGGTTCAGTTTTGCCGCCAGCTTGTTGACCGCGGTCTCCAGGGCAAAGGTTCCCTGGGTGGCCCCGTAGCCGCGTAGCGCTCCCGCCGGCATTTTGTTGGTATAAACAGCGTGGCCCGTATACCGTACCGCACTGGTCCTATTATACAGCGGCAGGGTTTTTTCCCCCGCCACCGAGAATACCGTGGGCGCGTGCTCCCCGTAGGCCCCGGTGTCGGATAAACCCTGGATATCCACCGCCCTGATATACCCTTCCCGGTCGGCGCCCAGCCTGACCGCCAGCCGCATGGCGTGGCGGCTGTTACTGCAGGTGAAGGTCTCCTTCCTTTCATATACCAGCTTGGCCGGTTTCCCGGTTTTTAAAGTCACCAGGGCCGGGAAAACTTCCGCCACGGCGGTCTGCTTGCCCCCGAAACCGCCGCCGATCCTCGGCTTAATAACTCTGATCCGGCCGGCGGGGATTTGCAGCGCCCTGGCCAGTATCCTGCGCACATGAAAGGGGATCTGGGTGGAACTGACCACCACCAGCCGGTCCATATGATCAAGATAAGTAAAAGCACGGTAAGTTTCCATCATGGCCTGGGCCTGGGCCTGGGTATAACAGGTTTCCTCCACTATGACAGCGCACTGGCGCAGTTCTTCCTCCACATCGCCCGCTTCCGTCAAGTGCGTTGAGGCAATATTCTTTTCCCGGTCCAAACCGATATCATAATTGCAGTGCAAGTCGTCCTCGGGATGGACGACGGACGGATGCCCCACCGCCTGTTCAAAGTCTAAAACCGGGTCCCAAACTTCATATTCGACCTTAATCAAGCCCATGGCCTTAAGCGCCGTTTTCTCATCCACGGCGGCGATAATGGCCACTTCGTCCCCCACGTACCTGACAACTTGGTCCAGGATTAACCGGTCATAGGGCGAAGGTTCCGGATAAGACTGCCCGGCCGTGGTAAACCTGACCCCGGGAACATCCTTGTAAGTAAGAACACATTCTACACCGGCCAGCTTTTCCGCCCCGGACACGTCAATGGACGTTATTTTGGCGAAAGCGTGCGGACTGCGCAGTATCTTAACCTCCAGGGCGCCCGGCACAGCCAGATCTTCGGTATAAACCGGCTTGCCGGTGGCGCCGGCGATTCCATCCAGTTTTGGGATCCCCTTGCCGACGCTGCGCATCATGCCACCCCCAGGTACTTCTTAATGGCCCTCAGTTGGCCTATATATCCCGTGCACCGGCACAAATTACCGGTGAGGTAATGTTTGACTGTTTCTTCGGTGGGGTCGGGCAGTTCTCTTTTCATGGCCAGCACAGTCATGAGCAAACCGGGACTGCAAAAACCGCACTGGTCCGCGCCTTCGGCCGCGAGAAACCGCGCCAATTCCCCAGCTTCCTCACGGACTCCCTCAATGGTGGTGATGCTTTTGCCGTGCGCCCGGAAAGAGAAAATAGTACAGGACAAAACCGGTTTTTCGTCAATCCATACGGTGCACAACCCGCAGCTGGAACTGTCGCAGCCCTTTCTTACGCTCAGCCAGCCGTTAGCTCTTAAAGTATCCGCCAGCAATTCGTCATTTTCTATCTCCATCGTGATCTTTTTATTGTTAATGAGCACCTCTATTTGCATTCCAGTACCTCCGTCACGGCCCTTTTGATCAGCACTTTGCACATTGCTTTCCGGTATTCGGCGCTGCCCCGGTTATTGTTCCCGAAGGGCAGTTCCTCCGCCGCCAGGCCTGCCGCCCGGTCCATGGCTTCATAGTTTGGAGTCCCCCGGGACAGCTCCTCCGATGCCAGCGGGGCAATTTGGGCCCGCTGCGGCCTGGCGCCCACAAAGACGCGCCACCGGTTATGCAAGGATGAAACAGCGACATTTAAGATGGGGTAATCGGTGGCTGAATTCCTCAAGTTTTGATAAGCCGCTTGTATTGGACTCTTCTTAATGAACACGCGGGTCAGGATATCCCTGGCGGCGGGCTGCTCCATAAATCCAGCCAGGGGCATCCGGCCGCCTTTAAACAGCTCCACCTCCGCGTCCAGGGCCATAAGCGGCGTAATCAGGTCGGAGAAGCCGTATTTGGAATAAACGGTGGCTCCCACCGTGACGATATTCCGGAATTGCACGCCAATTACACAGCCGGCCGCCCTGGGCAGCACGCCGCTGAAATACGCCTGTAAAACCGGGCTGGTTTCAACATCCCGGAATGTAGCCATGGCGCCTATTTCTATATGCTCGTCCTGTTCCTTTATATAATCCAGATTAAGCCTGGACAAATCCACCGCCGTGCCGATTTTACGGGAGCCGAGCAGCAAAAAGGCACACCCCCCGAGAACGGCGCCGTCTTTATGCTCCGTCAATGCTTGATATGCTTCCTCAATTGTATCGGGCTGAACCACCCGCCCAAGGGTCAGGCCTGACTTATTCAATGCTTCGTCCTCCTTCCGCCTCATAATAACTTCACCCGCGTAAACCATACTCCTGCCGGCGACGGATTAAATTTTATATGAGGCGGCTGTTAGTAATTGTATTTGAAGTTTTATTTAGCTTGTAATATGATTGACTTAATTGCCAAACCCTGAAAAAAGGAGCTAATCGCCCATGACCAACAAAATCCTCGTAACCGTACTAATTGTCCTGTTCGTTATCTCCGCCGGCGTGTCCGGTATTGCGTCAGCCGCCGGGCAGACTGTAATTGAATTGGACAGCGCGAAAATTGAACCCGGCGCCTATGTTGACAGGGAAAATGTTTATTTGCCGCTGCGGCCGATCGGTGAGGCATTGGGCTATCAGATACTGTGGACCGGCCAGGATAACCCGGTGTCTATGACTAAAACCGGAGAGAATATATTACTGGATTTGAAAAACGGCATCGTCAGCGCCAACGACCACACTTACTATCTGAGCAGCGTAATGCATAACGGCGCCACTTACCTGGAAGCGGACTTTTTCTCCGAGAATCTGGCCCTGGGAGTAAAGTGGGAAGAACCCGATGCCAAGGTCGAGCTGGAAAAAATAAAGGAAAACGGGATCTCCGTCAAAACAGTGCGGGAAACCTCGGAGGACGAGGACATCAAAATAACCATCCAGTACCCCCAAATTGGCGGACTAGACGACCAGGCGGTGCAAGACGGCATGAACTCGGTATTTAAAGAGGCCGCTGAAGCCGCTTACAACGAGGGTTTGAAAAACGCCGCGGAAATGAAAGAATTAAGAGCCTCCTCCGGATATGACAGCCCCAATAAATGTGAAACATATTTTAATTACCATTTGAAATATAACCAAAACGGCCTGCTGAGCGTAGTGTTCCTGAATTACCAATATACCGGGGGAGCGCACGGCCTCACGGTGCAAAGCTCTCATACCGTCAGCCTGGAAACGGGCGCGGCATACAGTCTGGAAGATCTGTTCCCCGGTGATGAGGATTATATTGCATTAATCAACGAGATCGTTAAAAACAAGATTAAGGACCGGGAACTCTATGAACTGACACCGTTCGAAACCATTAAAGCAGACCAGGATTTTTACCTGACCGGCAATGCGGCGGTGGTTTATTTCCAGCAGTATGAATATTTCCCGTATGCCGCCGGCATCCAGGAATTTCCTGTGAAAATTTCAAGCCCGACCTTAACAACCGGCTCTAATTGAAGGCAACTTCCTTAACGTTTATCCGGATGTAACAGTAATCCCCCTCGGGCAGATTCCAGGTGGCTTCTCCGTAACTCACCAGCTTCACGCCGTTAAAACCCCGGTAATCCCTGATCGGAGTCGACCACCTGGCCCGGCGGAATTCTCCATCCGGAGCAGTCATATAGCGGTCATCGGAAATAAAATTGATCATTTCACCCTTTTCATTAAAATACAGGAGCGCCGAAACCGCAATCCCGTTATTGGTGAAGGTGGCTTTAACCGTCAATGGATCGATTGTTTCCCATTTGATTCTTTTGTCCATAAGGCTGGCGGGGGCAAATAAACACATGTCGTTTAAGATCGTCACTGTTTCACTCTGATCCATAATCTCACCCCTGGCTTCGGCCACCTTGAAAAGCGAAGCGATCTTGATCAGCATGGACGCCCCGGCATCTTTATAGGCATGTACTCCCACCACAGGCACGCCAAACATTTTCAACCGGATGTAGTAAAAACGGGCCGGATTTGCAAAGAAGTTGTATTGTTCGGTGAACATGGGGAAAAACCCCTTTTGCGGGTCCGTTCTAAACCGGCCTTCACAGACCACGCGTACAAACTGAGCCTTTTCCTTCCCGATGACGCCGGTATAGGCAAGGTACTTTTGCACAGGCTGGGGCAAGTGTTCTATATCCTCCACCGAAAGTACCGTGCCGGCCAACGGGCGAACCTGCTCCAGTTCCTGCTGCACATACCCTTGATACGCCTTTCTCAGACTTTGGGATTTATAGTAGAGCACTGCAGCCGCAAAGATTATAATAATTAGCACAACAGCTATGCTGTAACTTTCCATGTTCATTAACCTCCAAATTGCTTTGCTATAATCTTACCGACTTTTTTGGCCATCGCCATGATGGTCAGGATGGGCGGATTGCCCAGGGACCTGGGAAACAGTGTGGCATCGGCAACATACAGGTTGTCCGGCAGTCCGGAATGGTGCAGGGTTTCAGCTTCCCGCGCCGTTAGCGGCAGCATGCCGCCGGGATGCCCGGCATTGATGGTGCCCAGGAAAATTTCGTCCTCACTGATCCCGTACCTGCCGAGTATCTCCCGGCATAGCCCGACTCCCTCCCGTAACCTTTCCTTATCTGTCCCGGTAAGTGTTTTTTTAATCCTTTTACCGTCAATACTGCCGGCGCTCGCGTCCGCCAGCTTGACCATCAGCGCCAGCGTATCCGCGGCGGGATACCGCCAGCTTTTATTAAAGAAAAAGCTCAGGTGATCAAAATAGGGAGAAATCATATAATGCTCCCTCTGCACGGCAAAGGGCATGGATAGCTCCTCGTTCTGCAGACACTCTTTCCGCCGGGCGGCTACGCAAAGGACCGGGTCGACGGAAAGCCTGCTTGCACATTCAATACCCGATTGCCGGAGAACAACCGGGGTGGAAAATCCGCCCGCCGCCAGGACGACGATATCGGCGGGATAGAAGCCCTTTTTAGTCTGCACTCCCCTGACGGAGCCCTTTTCCGTCACCACCCGGGAAGCCCTGCAACCCGTAACCAGTTCCGCTCCCCCGGTCCGGGCGGCCTTCAGAAATTGACGGCTGTCCCATTTTACGCCGTACCGGCAGCCCAGAACGCATCTGCCGCAATTTTTACAGTTCCTGTAATCACCAAGCTTCGGTATGGGTTGAGGATTTAAACCCATTTCCCCGCATATGGCAAACAATCGCCTGGTGCTGTCCCGCCACTTATCTTGATGATCCCCGGTAATAGGGATTTCCCTGTATAGCTCATCGAATTCATCATCCAGATTAATGCCGAGCTCTTTAAGCCCGCCGTCGGCGCGCAGCGCGTTTCCCGCCGAAAGGGTGGTGGTCCCGCCCGGACCGGCCCCGCTGACCAGGACCATCCCCTCGGCGGTTTTTTGGACTCGCATGTATGGAAACAGCAGCTGTATTTCCCGTTCATCAAAAAACAGCCCGGTTTTTTTCAGCTTTGCCAGAGCAGACAAATTTAAGGCAAAAGGCTTGAAATCTCCGCCCGCCTCCAGGACAGTGACCTGAAATTTTCCCTGCAGCTCTTTGGCTACGGCTGCCCCGCCGGCGCCGCCGCCGACCACGATTACTCTTTTCATTTCCCGGCACCCGGCATAAAATATCCTTTACAACAGTCGCCGCCTTCGGTCATCCTTTGCTCAAAGCGCAAGGTACCGCCGCCGGACAGCCCCGCCGCCAGTCCTTCATCCAAAGATGAAATGAGCCTGCAGACTGCCGCCGAATAATATTGACTGAAAAAACACTGTTTAATGGTGAACCCACCCTGTCCTTCAGATTGAAAATCGATCCCGATTAGCTGATAGATAACTTTAAGCGCCGCAACGGCATCCGTCCGGGATGCAATGTGCAGGCTTTGTTTTAAATGTTGCCCGAAGACAAAGGAGTTTTGATACAACCGGCGCCGTACTTCTTCCGGCGGGCGGCCGCTTTGCAAAAAGCCCTCGGCCTCTTCTCTGGTATATAAAGCGTATTTTGACAGGCACCCGGCAAAGGAAAGCCCCCGGAGCTCCGGCGGCTCACTCTGGAAGGCGTCAGCTGTCAGGCGGAACAATTCCCACAGCTTTTTCTTTTTGATAAATTCAGGCGTGTAGAACCGCATTATTCTCAGCAGCAGCATCACGCCCCTGCTTTTTTCATTTTCATCAGGTATAATACCGCCAATCCGATGCAGCCGTCCACAACAAAATTAGCCAGATAAACCAGATAAGGCTGGTGCGTAAAAAACAGAAAGACAGAGATAATTGAAGAGGCCAGTTTACCATGGGCCAATAAAAACGGATAAACATGCTGCTCCGGATGGCGGTACATCAGCCAGGCCAGCAAAGCGACAAGGTACATATAAGCCGCGGCCAGAGCCCGATAAAAGCCGGCGTCCTGCAGCGGAGCAAGGGGCAAGCTAAAATAATCCGAAATGCTGTTGAAAAAAATCAGCACCGCGTCGGGAAACAACAGAAAAACCAAACCCACGGCGGCGAAAATTACCGCCGCGGCCAGGCTGAACAGCTTATATAAGCTCATACATACCACCTTATCGCCTGTAATACAACCGCGCAAATTCAGGCAGCGGCCCAAACCGGACTGCCTTCACCAGTGCCAGGGAATCCTCTTTGCTCAGTGGAGACTGTCCATGGTAATATTCAGCCAGCAAGTTATAATTCTTATTGATAAAGCAACGGTTTTCCGAAGGAAAATGCTCCTTCATCGCTGCAAAAACATCCTGCACCGGCTGTTCCCTTACATTGCCGAAGGTCAGGGGTGTAAACACACAGGGGCTGACTTCGCCAAAGGCATCTATATAGATCATTTTATGGCCGGCGTTACAGCCGAAGTGCTCTGGCCCTTCAAAATGGCCAAGATAATTTACCGTCATTTTTCCCTCTCTGTTGTATTGATCCTGCAGCCTGGCCAGGCTTAAACGCTCTTTTTCGGTGAACACCGCGGCCTGGTTCCAGAAAGCCGTCACCGTGGGCTTGGTTTCATTCAGCCAGGCTTCATGGATATCCAGGCTGCTTAAAAATTTGAGCAGTTCCGGTACCTGATTCCCCTGTAGCATCTCCCTGGATATGACCGCCGACACACTTACATGAATGCCCGTACCTTTAAAGATGTCTATGGCCCTCAGCGCCGTCCGGTAGGCTCCGGAACAGCCCCTGATCCGGTCATGTTCTTTTTCCTCCCAGTGGTCCAGGCTAACCGAGACATACAAAAGACCGGCTTTTTTAAGCTCCGCCGCCAGTTGTTCCGTAAGGCCGGCCCCGGTGGTAAACAGTTTAACAGCGCAGTCGTCCCCGGCACTTTCCACAATCTCAACCAGATCCCGATTCATCAACGGCTCCCCGCCGGTAAAACCCAGCCAGAAAACGCCCATCTTCTTCAATTCCCGGATAAGCTGCTTGATTTCAGCCGTGGTTAAAAGCTCACCGCTTCTGTTCTTATTATAACAGTAACGGCAGTGCTGGGGACAGACATTGGTCAGGCTGATTTGCGCGTGGGAGGGGCCCTCGGTCCCGGCCAGCAGATGCTCATTTACAAAACGGGTGAAAGCTTTACTGTTTACCGGCGGCAAATGCGAATGGATGATCAGCCGGCCGTCCACATTCAGTAACTTGAATTTGCCCATATACCCGGCCAGGAACCGGTTAATCGAAGGTTTTACCCTGACAATCTGCATGTTTGACAAAAGTGCTTTGCAAAGGGCGATATTATTCTTGAATGAGGTCATAGGTTAATTACCCTCTTACTTAATCTTATTGACACACTGATAAGCCGCCGCAATGGCGCCGGGTACGCCGCCGATCTGCATCGCCCAGCAGGACCCGATATAAAGGTTTTTCACCGGGGTTCCAATATTCACACTCATAGGGTTTTTATAAAACTTTTTCTTTGGATTCCAACTCCAGGCGGAAGTCGCCCCGTCCGTGTTGCCGGTGAATCTTTCATAAGTCAGCGGCGTGGCGGCGTCCCGGTAATCGATCCGTTCCCGCAGGCCGGGAATCAACCCGGAAGCACCCGCTATCATGGCCTCCATGGCTTTTTTCTTCAATTGCCCGTACAGCTCCCTGTCACCGCCGCCCCAATTGTTCATCCAGCGGTACGGTACCATGGTCTGAAGCATTAACGAGGATTTTCCTTCGGGAGCATGTTTGGGGCTGATCATGGACAGCGCATAAAGCGAGATGGGCGCCTTGCTGAAAAACTCCGCATCCCCGGCATTGTAAATGTCGTAACCGGGCTGAGCGTCAAAAACAAAAACATAAGGAACCTGCATATATTCGCTCAATTCCCCGGCGGACATATTCAATCCCAAGTATACTGTGAAAACGCCTTCGGAAACGGCAGCCCCGCCGACACGTTCCCTGATCTCCCGGGGAACAATGTCCCGGTCGTCTAACAGTTGCAGCAGAGTTTTCTTGTAGTCCCCGGCGGAGATCACGTAATCAGCGTCGTAAACGGTATTCTTGCACGAGACCCCCACCGCCGTCCCGTCTTTGGTAATGATCTTGTCGATATAGCTGTTCAGCCGCAGATCCCCGCCCAGCTGCCGGAAGTTTTCCGCCAGGATGTCGGCCCAGGACTGCATGCCGTCCCGCACGGTCCAAAAATCGGTGAACATCCCCGCCAAACCGGCCCCCGCGTACATGGCCGGCATATCCGGATAGCCGAACCGCCCGCTGAACAGCTTGAACAGCATGGAGTCTTTTTCGAAATACCTGGCAGCAAACTCCGACGACGTCATGTCGCCATACTGCCTGGCCAGTTTTATTTGCTTCGGGGCGCTCAGGAGGTAGGGCAGCATTGATTTAAACAATTCCAGTCCGCTGTACAGGAAGGGCATTGGTTTATCCATGTCCCCCATCATTCCCAGATTGCGGTCCATTTCCGCAAACAGCGGATCCAGCTTCTCTTTATCGGACGGAAAAGCGGAGTAAATCATTTTTTTATATTCCTCATAACTGCCGGGAGCCCCGTCGAACTCCTCCGCCACCAGCCGCGGTTTCATTTGCACGAAGTTAATCCTATCATACACTCCGATGTCCCGCATGGCCTTAAACACCGATGCCGAGGCTTCAAAGGAAAGGGTGCCGCTTTCAAAATAATAGCCGCGCCTGTTAAATCCGGCGGTATAGCCGCCGGGCGCGCTGTGGGCTTCAAATATGGTTACTTTGTGTCCCTTTTTGACCAGCAGATTGCCGGCAACCAGTCCGCCGATCCCGGAACCGATGATAAGCACATTTTTCATTTCTTAATCCCCTTTAATTTTCAATCCCTTTAATTAAAATTAATACTCTTTTTAAACTCAAAAATCAATAAGGGCTTGAATTGAACAAAAGTTAGGGCTGTTGATCACTTCATCAACAGCCCCGAAAAACAACCACTGTCTGCTCAAAGGCCTGGTTTTAGTAAGCCTTTGGCTTAAATGTGCTGCAGCAGGTGCCATCCGATGTTTCCACCAGGTTATCACCGCTGGACATGACCTCGATTCCTTCCGCCTGACATTTAAAGTTCTCGTTGTAATGGCACTCTTCACACATGCATTTCGTAACCGCCGGCATAGAAAGACCTCCCTGCGTTTAAAATTCATATTTATTATTTCACAGCGAGGTCAAAAAAATTATGTTTTAAAATCACTCTCAGCATCAGTGATGGCAACGGCAGTATTTCCACAGCCATTGTCAATAATTAGGTGCCAGGGAAGATTCACCTAAATTACCTTGATTTATAATTAAATGCCTGCCGTATTTTGAGCGGCTGGTTTTCCCCCGGACGGAAACAGGAATAAAACGGCGAAAGCCAGATAAACCAATCCTAGAACCAGAATGGGGTTTATTCCCGTCACGGTCATCATTAACAGAAGCCAGCCGTAGACCACAGGGCTGATCATTTGGATGGAATTCCCCACCACGCCAAGAAAGGCGAGGGCGCGGGGAATTTCAACCCGATCTTTGATTTCCGGCATTTCCAGGAAGTAGTCCGTGCTGACAGGAGAACCGAAGCCGTCAAAAAGCCCCATCACTGCCGTAGATAACAGGATCACGGCAACTGAAGGTTGGATACTTAAGAGCAGGATGCTTATTCCACCCGTTAGCAGCATGACGGACACACTCACCGTTCTGCCCAGTCTTGCGGTCAATATTCTGGAGAACAGCGGCCCCAAATAAATCCCCAACAGCCCGTTGATCAGATAGCCATAACTGACCAGGATCACCGGGAAGCCCATCTTTTGCACATACCCTGGAATAAAGGCGACAATAAACATCAGTCCAAGATTCAGCGGCAGAGTTACCAGCACCAGATATTTCAGAACCTTTCCCTTCCACAGTGTCCGCCACATCCCCTGGGGCGCGGTCTTTACCCCGGTGGCGGCAGTTTTCACCTTTTCCTTTATATACCGCCAGGGAAAGATATACAGGGCAATCGCCAGGAAAACCAGCTGAATTACCGCGGTAAACAAGTAAGTAAAAGAAGCGCCGATGGAATTGGCAATTACCGCTCCCAGGGAACCGCCACACATAATTCCGCCTAAAAGCCCGGCATTCATGGCCGCGATATGCAATCCCGTACGTTCGTTTCCATCCATTCCCGAAGCAATGATGGCGTTTATTTCATTTTTTACGCCCGCGAATCCCGCTCCGCACAGAATTCTGCATAATATCAGGGCGAGGGGATCCGTGGCCCAAGCGCTAAATACATTGCCTAAAATAATCAGGGCGGCGGAAATGCCTAAAAAAGCCTGATTCCCGGCCTTTCCGGAAAACCTGGCCAGGAGCATGGAAAACAGCATCAGGGACAGCAATTCAAAGGTCATGGGCAAAGAGGCCGTCATGTCCGTGGAAAGGCCGGACAACTGCAGATCCCATTTCCGGATCAGGATTGCCGAAAAGGGCATGCTGGCATAGACGGCCAAAAAGAAGATAAAGCTCACGACCCGCAGCCCGCTGCTAACTTTTTCATCCTGGAGCAGGGAACCATGATTAAATTCCGGGCTCCTTTTAAACATCAACAGGTCAGGCAGACGCGTTACTTCAAAAACAATCACCGCCGCCGCAATAATGGTAACCAGAAACACCAGCAGCATATTTAACATTTGTTTGTCTATATATTCCTGGGAGAACTGGATTTCCACCCGGGTGTCGGCTCCGGCGTCCTTATGGGTCAAAGGAGCAGCCAGCCGCCACGAATCCTCCCGGTCCAGGACTTGCCCCGTATCGGCAATGGAGTTATAGACCCGGATATTCCAAATAATCGGTGTAGCTTTCGCCT
Organism: Bacillota bacterium; assembly: GCA_023439185.1. Lineage (GTDB taxonomy): Bacteria > Bacillota > Desulfotomaculia > Desulfotomaculales > Desulfallaceae > BRH-c8a. The sequence continues at coordinate 13,593 of JAEXOR010000014.1, forward strand.
TGACGGTCAGATACTCCGACAGGCCGTTCATCTGCTCATAGGGAATCCCTTTTTCATACATGGAACCAACGGTGGTTTCAAGATAGGTCAGAATCCCGCCGGCTCCGTCGGCGAGGGCGCTCTTATATTTATCTTGATACTGAGCATACATGGCGAAGCTTTGCACCCCGATACAGACCATCACGATCAGGGCCGGAAGAATTTTAAGGTTCAGTTGGCGTCGTTTATCGTTTTGCGCTTCCCCGGGCAGGGGAGCGACACTCAAAAAGATAATTAAGATTAACAGGAAGACTACCAAAACCATCAGGGATATCTTAAGGGTTTCCATCTGTTGCGGCCCCAGTTCGGCAGTAATAGCGGCCGAAGGGTAAATCAAAACAAAATTTCCAATTACCGCGTTGCTTTTATCTCCGATGGGCAGAAGCATTAACTCATAATTATTATGCTCCATAGACCCATAAGTCTGATCCAGGGTCATGCCCTGCAGCTTCTGAGTCACTTTGGGGTCTTTTAGAACACCGGTGACCGCGTCCTGATCCCCGGAACCGGCGTAAGAGGTATAGAGAACCTCCCCCTGGTGATTGGTGATGGCCGCTTTGATATGGGTAGGCAGCAGAGCGGTCAGTTTGTCAAAGATGGCGTTCACATTATAAAAGGAGTCCAGGCTTTTGCCGTATTTGATGGAAGCCTCCAGTTCGCTGACCACCTGGCCGGCCACAACGCTATAATATTGTTGTTTAATCTCCTTGTAGCTTCCTTTAAAATTGGAAGAACTCATCCACCAGACAAAAAGAGATGCAGCTATAATCAACAACGAGAAAGTGAGTATCAGCCATCTTCTATTCTTGTTGGATGTCAACTTGAAGCCCCCTTCTTCTTTACCGGCATACGCCCCGGTTCTTGCCGGAGCGCCGCCTTTCTATCCGGCTGAGATTTTCCCTATTGGCCTTCGCCGCTATAAATATACTCACTGGACAATAGCATTTCGAAGTTCGGGGTAAAGCCGATCCGTTCGGCTACATCCAGGTTCAGGCTCAGATAGGGAGAGCTGGTATACTCCTGGGGGAGTTCCCCCGGTTTCGCCCCGTTAAAGATGGCTCCCAGCGTATAGGAAACAAACGCCCCTCCTCCTTTGTAATCCCTGGGGGAAACAAGCATGAAAGCGCCGTTTTGGATGTAGTTGTCCCCAATCTGCACGAAGATGGGGATTTTTTGCTCATAAAACAACTTAAAAAGCTCTTTCATCCTGGCGTTATCCGTGATCACATCCGTATTGATTAAATAAGCATCGACTTTGTCGTTTTGAATCAGCCGCTCATAAATACTTTTTAGATTGGCGTAATACCGGTCCTGGTCCGCCTGACTACTGCTTTCCAGTTTATCAATCTTAACCTTGGTAATTGTAAAACCATTGGCCCGGGCCGTCTCCTCGTAATCCGGAATAGAGGCGACAACCTCATCGTTATACACCATGCCGATGTTTTTAAAGGGCAATGTATCGTAATAGAATTGCAGCTGCCTTTGAAAAGCCGACGGGTCCACCTGGGCCCAGATTCTTGCGTCTCCTGAGTCCGCTGCGGATTTAACGATCCCGGCGCCGATGGGATCAATGCTCCCGTACACCAGCAAAGGCGCGTTTAAATTTAAACTTTTAACAAAAGTGCCGGGCCAGGTGCCCATGGCGAAAATCACGTCGATATCCCGTTTATTCTGCACGTGATCCCGCAAGCTTTGCCCTACCGCTTCCTCACCCTCATAAGCCAGGTAGTAATTGGCTGAACTTACAAACTCCATGTACGGTCCCAAATCACGCCCCGCCAGCCAGTTCACCAGCATTTTGGCATCCACATTCTCCGGGTCCGCCGGCAGGGAGTCATATTGAATCCACCCGTCCTGTTTCAAACTTTCTACCACGTAATACAGCATACCGCCTGTAACGGGATATTCGTCAATATCCACATAAGCGATCCGGAATTTACCTCCGCCCGGTTTTTGCACCGGCGAAGACGGGAACCTGTTTTGCGCCGCTCCGGCAGACATATCAACGCTGGTCATTTCCCCACCGTTCTTTTGCGCGCCCGGCAGTCCGGAGCATCCGTTCAAGGCCAGCACCGTCAGGCTGATCAGTAAAATCAAGCTGCTCCACAGGACGATTTTCCTTTTCATCTACATTCCCCCACCTGTTCATTGCTTTTTTTACGGCAAATACAAAGTGTTGTTCAGCTTGCGGTAAACCCACAGCACATTGTTACCCGTCGCTTGATAACCGCTGTTCATCATCATATGAGCCGAGGCCAAATTACCCGGCTTTACAAAACAAATAAGCATGGAGTTTCGTTTAAAAAGCAGCCTGTTTAAAGCGCAGACCACATAGGTTCCCAGTCCCATGTCCCTCCATTTGGCGTCCACCACAATAGGGCCTGTCTCGCCGTCTTTATGCTGCAGGCCAAAGGCTGCTTTTTGGCCCCAATAAAGAAGGCCGATTCCCGGCCCGTGCAGGATACGGTCCGATATATAATGTTCATGGCCGAATTCCTCGTCCCGGTAATGTTCCAGAATAAAATCCAGCCAGCTTAAATCCAGTGTTGTAAGCTCCACTCCCTCCCTGGTTTCCTGGTTGGGAATATAATCTTTCCTCTGCAGCACATAGGACTGATACTCGACGGCTGTCGCCCCGGGATATTTCCGCAAGACGGCTTCCATAACGGAACTGTCGTTGATAAAAAACGTATCCAGTTCTCCGTTTCTTTCATCCAGCAGGCTCTCCAGTTCATCCCGGGCGGGCCCGGAAAACATATACACCCCGCTGGTCCTGTCCCTGATCCGAACAGAATTCCCGATTATTCTCACGTCCTCATGGCAGTTCCTTTCGATCACGTTCAGGAGCAGAGCATTATATTCCGGCCTGGCGGCCAATAGTTGGGTAATATCTCTTGTCAGGGCTCTATTAAACACGAAGGATTCCTTTCTCCGCGTGGAAATTTCCGCTTTCCGGCCCGCTCCGGTAACGCGAGGCAACCAGGACGCAAGCGGCCAAACCGCAAAGCACCGTAAACAATACAGCTAAAATGGAATGAAGGAGTAATTTGTATAAATAACCGTTAATATAGCCTTGAGAAACATTGGCCGTTATTTTATTGTTTTTGTCCAGAGTTAAGGAAGTGACAATTTCCAGCTCGCTGCTGTTTTGGGCCAGCCAGCTGTTCAAATCATATATTTTTTCCGTCGGCACACCCTTGCCCACAACGGAATCCACCTGACTTTGCAGGGCCTGGGCCATTTTGTTGGCGGTCTGGGTGGTGGTGTCGTCCACAATTTGATAGAACCTGGCTCCCACCATACCGGCATCCAGAATAATTGCCGTGGTTACGGCTATGGAGACCACCATCATTAACCTGAAAGCCAGTATTTTTTTCTTATCGGGCTTGATTCTGATCATAATCAACAGGGCGACCCCAAATATTTCAAAGGCAATGATTAGAGCCTGGATCCGGTTCTGATGATTGTAATCCAAAGCGGAGTTGCTGACGGCATTTTGACCGATACACATAATCAGATAACCTTCCGCATTCCCGCTCCGGTTCTTGATGGGAGCAGTGAGGTAGAAATAAGCTCCGTCCTCACGCACGGTATATTGCTTCCCCGCGGAATCCGTTTTGTTCCCGGGAACCGCCAGGGTAAGGCGATCCGCTGCCATACCTCTCTGGTACAGGAGCCTGGCGTCCGCGGAAACCACGTAAGCCCCTTCCATATAGGAAGAGCATTCCTGAATCCCCTTCAGGGTCTCCTGCATATTATAAAAGTTGTCCAACTGCTTGCCGTTATTAATGCCATACTCGATCCGGCCGATATGCTGGCGGGCTTCGGTCACTATCCGCATAAAGGTTACGTCCTCGTACAAATCCCGGATTGACCTTTCCTTCACGTACTGAAAGCCGTACATTCCCGCCGCCAGAGAGAACAGCAGGAACAAAGCAAATAGGACTTTTGTTTTCCCGGCCATGGTAATTCTCCTTGCCACTGTATTTAGGAGGATGTTCGAAAACTCACTTTAAGGTACCTGTACAGTTAAAGCGGGGGTCAGCGTAATTTGAATGACCCCCCCGAAGCCGCACATGGCTTTGGAAGAGTTGTTCAAAGCCGGATAACCGCCCACCATTACGGTCGGTGAACCGGGCACCCAGGGGGCTACAACCGTCGGCGTGCACGGCATGGGAGTCAGCACGCCGAAGGCCGCGGCCGTAGCTGAAGCCACCGCCGGGTTGGCCATGGAACTGCACATCCCAAAGGGCACCTTTGGTAAATCCATAATTGTGGCCGCCGGTTGATTCAGTGCTGTCACAGTCGGAGCGCAGGCCGCCGTCAGGGGTACCGGCGCCATTCCGAAAGAACACATGCATATGGCCGTATTGACTGCCAGCATACCCATAATTTCCGCCTCCTTCACCCGGCCTGAATAATCCCTAAATTTCCAGATCCGCCAGGATATTATATTGGTTTCCCGCAATCTGCACCGTCTTTTTGCTGCCCTTGCCGTTTTTAGCTTCTACCAGCAAATCCAAAGCGACCTGCTCACCCGCCAGGTCCGGCAGCGCGGTGAAGAAACTGCCGTCGGCAGTTGTCCTGCATGCGACAACGCCCACCAGGGGAGTTCCCCGGGAGTGACTGAAATTAATCCCCTTTTCCAGGGCGTAGGTTCCATCCCGGGCGTCCCCCCGGGTAATCAGGCAGACTTCCCGCTTGCCCTCGTCCTTGTCCTTAATCAGGTATTCACCGGGAAAAGACAGCTTTGTTTGCGGTCCCGACACAAATAATTTCAGATCATCATTTCCAGCCCCGGCATTGTCTTCGGCAACCTTCATCAGCTCCATACCGTTGTCGGGAACCAGGTAAAACTGCCGGTTGGACCAGGGAAGCTTATCCCTGATGATCCTTCCGGCCACCGTGGTAACGGAGCCGCCGAAGGGATAAGCCCGGGAGGGGTTCAGGAGCAAATGGCTCAGGATGTACCCCCGGCCCGGCGCCGGAATATCCGCTGTCAAGGTTTCCTTTTGAAAAACAGGCGCGGCAAACTCGAAACATGTTTCGCCGGGGGCAAGATCCGTAAAGATAAAATACCCGCCCGTTTTATACAACGGACGTGTAATGATACCGTTCACGGCAATGCTGATTTCCGGAGCAAGCAGGGGCCTTTTTCTGAACCGGTCCATTATTTTAAAAATCACAGAGATATGCGTTTCCATGCTCAAGCACCCCTTGGTTATTCCCGCTTCTGTTCCAGGCCGAGCTTGGCGCTGATTACCCTGGCGCCCACAGGCCTTACGCGGTTGGATTCTATACTTACAGGAGTGATATAAAGACCGAAAGACGGTTTGACAATTTTACTCGCGTTGTTCCATATTTTGCCGAGCTCGTCGTTGTTCAGCCTGATCTGTTGCAGCTGTAATCCGGCGGCGCTATTGGCCAGTGAACCTACCAGGCCGGCGGCGGGGATAACCGGGTTGTCCCGTACGATTTGCAGCGCCCGGCCGATAATCCGGTATTCGTCGGTCAGCCGGGTTGAAACCGGGGCTTTGGAATGGGCTGTGAGCAGGGTATGGCAACGGAGCTGCAAAGGGGCGTACCTTTCCAGCTGCATATTATCCGGATCGACGGCAAAGCCCGCGTTTAATCCCGAATCATTGTGCTCTTCGATATTATAAATCCAGACCGTCAACTGAAAATCCTCGGGTTCCTGGGGAGTGCACAACCCGATGGATTCCGGGCTGTTGACCGGCAGCGGCGTCATTTCTTTTTTTAACAGCTCCACCAGAGATTGACCCGCTTCATAAATGGCATTATAATCTCCCATTGGCAATCTTCCTTTTCGCTCTTCTACTCATTTACGGATTCCCTTCCCCGGTCAGGAAGATGGGATCGTCGACTTGCTTGATGTCCCTTGAGATATAACCTTGCAGGCTGCAATCAAGTTCATATAAAATCTTTGCGTACCCGGCTTTGCTTTCCAGGGCGTCTATGCGGACCGCTTCCTTCACGGCGGCGGCTGTCTCCAACCCTTCCTGATCCACTTTCCCCATCTTGAAATCCCTTTGCGCCGCAATGAGTTTTTCTCCGGCCTCAATATAAGCTGAAACGGCTGCGCCCAACTCCCCGTAAACCAAAAGCACCGCACTCATTTTTTTGGTGAGTTCCCCGGCGTCCGGACGCTGCTGGGCCCAGGCGGGAAGGGATAACTTCCCGGCATCGGTAATCAGATAAGCCGACTCATATTGAAAACCGTCGGCGATAGCCGCACCCGTCATCTTGGCAAAGATTTTTTGGCCATTTTCCTCCTGCATCCGGTAATAATTCAAATCAAAACCGTTTTGAGCCAGGGCCTTTTTTAAGGCTTCACCGGTCTCCGCCTTGGTCTTGCCCATTTTGATCTCTTTTTCGGCTTGGACCAGCTGTTTTTGTAATTGTTGTTGTTCGGCCTGCAGGTACGTTATTTTTTGCCGGGCCAAATCCAGATCAATGACCAACAGGGCCAAATCCAAAGCCACCCCGTTAGCCTGGGCTACATCAATGCCCGGCAGCGATGCCGGGTCCTCCGGTGCGGCATCCACGGGTTGGATGCTTATCGCCCAGGCAGCCCTGACGGCCTGCCCCAACGTAGTGATTTTGGTGTTTTCCGCCAGGGCGGCGCTTCCCTGCACGAGCAGCAAGAAACCGAGGAACAGAAGCAAACTCAACCCTTTTTTCATGGCCTGTCCTCCCTGTTCCGTCAATTAAACCCCAGACTGACGAAGTCGGCTTTATTTAACCCTAATTCCTGGAAGTAAACCATATCATACCCGGCCGGCCTGGCATCGCCCGCTCCGGCTTCCGAGCTGCTTTCTTTTTCCCCTTGAGCCTCGTCCTGCGGCCCCAGCACGGGATAATACTCCAGCACGACCACTTTTTCCGTTTCCGGTTCAATCCAGCAGCAGACGCCGTAACCTTCATAAATAGCCTGGTAATAGTTCATAACGCTCCGATCAATCCCCAAAAAACCGGCGGCATTTCCGTCCGGCCGGCCGCTTCCTTCTTCACCCTTTTCATAGCTGCCCGGAGGTTCCCACTGCTCCGGTTCCCCGGTGAGGAGGACGTTTTCCTTCCGGAGCAGCCTGTAGGCGGTTACCAGCCTGGCCTCTTCCGTTTCGCCGGCGTAAGTAAACTTTAAGACCAGGCCGAATTTCCGGTTATATAAGAAAAAGAAATCCTCCCGGGAAGTATCCTCGGCCAGCCCCTTGGGGAAAGCGGCATAGATATCGGCCGCGGGCATCGTAAACAGCACCCCGTAAGCAATGTCGTTACCGGCAAAGGATCCGGAGTAAGTTAACCCCGTCCGTATATCGGTCAGGGTTCCCGTTCCCGACAGCATATTCTCCTGGAAGCCGCCCTCATAATACAACTGATTGTTTTTAAATAATTTACCTTCACCGCTTGCCTGACCGGCCAAAAAGTCCCCCTCGTACCACAGGGAATCCCGAACAACCGTCAGCTTTCCCGCTCCGTCGTACAAACCGTTCAAGAAGGAACCGGCATAAACCAATGCTCCCGAATCGTCATAATAGCGGCCTGCGCCGTTAAAAAGGCCCGTCGCGAAGTCCCCCTCATAGATTTTGACTCCTTTTTCATTGAACAACAGGCCTTTACCGGCATACAAATCGCCCTGGAAGGCGCCCCTGTATTTTTCTTTCCCGTTGGGATGATAGGCTACCCCCTCCCCCTCCAGGCAGCCTTCGGCATAGGTCCCTTCAGATACTAAAACATCTCCGTCAAAAAGCCTTCCCTGGCCCGAACGTTTACCCTGGCTGAACTCACCCTTGTAAACCGTGCCGTCCCCGAAATAAAGCTCTCCTGTCCCGTCATATTTCCCGGCTGCAAAATTACCCGCGTACTTCAGTGCTCCGGTTTCTTCAAACTCCTCGCCATGACCAACGGCCAGCCCGTCCTCCAACCGTCCTGCAAACTTCAATTGTTCCTTCTCTTCATCGTAGTAGATCCGGACCTTGCCGTTGTAGTCCGCCAGCCGGGGCTCGGAAACATGAAATTGGGCCGTCAGTGCCTTGCCGACAAACCAGGGCCAGGCGAAATGATAGACAAACAGGGGGCCGGCGATGATAATCACGGTCAGGATCACCAGCAAAGACTTGGCAATAAACACCGGTCCGGCATCCACAAAATCTTCCCGTTTCTCCGGCCGCATCTTAACCTTGGCCAGTAAGGCGGCAAAAAACTTGGGGATCTTGTTTAAAAGTTTACTGATGTTGGTCATGCTGGCAATTTTATATTTTACAATCGCAAATGGTCTGAGGGCCACGCTTCTCAGCGTACGGTAGGCCATTTGCAGGTTTCTCATCAGCAGCGTGATAAACATGCTTTCCTCCTGTTAACGCCTTTTCTCCAGCTCGTAAATAGTGGTATAAGTTTCCTGCTTCTGCTCCGAACGCAGGTTGTGTTCGGCAAGATACATGTAATTGCGGGCTGCTCCATCCTGTGAGGAATACTTGATAATATCCATAAAAATATTTCTGGCATTGGTATAATCTTTTTTCATAAACAGGCTGACCCCCAGGTCAAAGCGTTGAGCGTGGACCTCCTTTGCTTTCAGCAAGGAGTAAGGATCGCTGTCATACATATCAAATAATTCGATTTCCTCTTCCCTGATCACCACTTCGCCGATTTTCCTGCTGCGATAGACCCCCGCCGGCAAAGCCTTGAGCAGTTCCCTGGTACAGGCGATATAAATATCACTGTCAAAACAAATCTGCACGATCGGTTCGGCCTTTTGCGCCTCCTCGGAAATGGCCGTCGGTTCCATCCGTTTTTCCTCTCCAATGAACCCCAGCATGATATTGCCCTTGGAAACAAAAATGCGGACATCCACCTCGCCCCGGCCTTTGCCTCTCCTTTCCGTGTTTAAAGCCTCCAACACCTCGCGGATCCTTATCGCCACCCGCAGAACATCTTCCGGCCGGGTTTCAAATAAGGCGTTTAGGCCGTCGGGAAGAAAATCATAAACCGTGCCGTCGCCCTCGCTCACCACGGGCGCCACGTTTTCAAAGACATCATTAATATTGGAGAAAATCTCTTCGGTCTTTTCACCCATGCCGTTTTGAAACCTGAAACGCAAAAATAACATCACCACATTTTCCTTAAGCGCCTGTGATTTTTTACCCACGTTTTCCAGCTGGGTTTCGCCCAGAATTTCCAGAAATCTCAGCGGCACAAACCTGTAGTAGGATTGATTTAATTTATTCAGGCTGTTGGTGGTAGCCAGGATACTGTAGGACAGGTCCTGAACGGAATCGGCCAGGTCTTCGATCTCGTCGCCTGAGGTGATGGCAATTTCGCTGGCGTAGTTGCCTTGGGCAATTCTATCCACACTGCTTTTCAGCTTCCTGACGTTATGGACCGTAAAATATTCCACCAGCATGACCAGCAGCACCAGGACCAGGCCGATAATCCCCATGTAGAAGGCAATGGCGCCGGTCATATCGGAGATGTATTGCTCAAGGACATCCAGTTCCACAGCCATGCTGAGGAGCACCGGAGAACCGGCAAAAGTCATCCCGGTGGGCATAAGCAGGCAGAGCTCTTTACCCCTGGGGGTCATGACCTCAAAAGAATTGATCGTCTTATTTTCACTCTCTTTAATCAGCCTGGTAAACTCAGTACCATAACCAAGCCGGGCGGCGGGAAAGCCCTGTTCGTAGCGCTCGTTGGAAGCCGCCACCACGCCCCGGCCGTCCTCGGCCGTGATCAGGCTGAACCGGGCTTTATTCAGGTTTACATAGCTATTGGGCGCCCGGTCATTGCCCGGGGCCGCGAAAAGGGCGTAATTCTCCCTGAAGTGCTCAAAGAAAGCAGCCGCCTGAACGGTATCCAGTTCGTTTCCCCCCGGGGCGGCGACATAATCCTCGCAGGAAGCAGCCACCATTTGCCCTGCTTTCATCTGCTCCGTCAGGTGCACATTGCCGATCATCTCCGTAGACTGGGGGATGATAATATGGCTGGTCAGGATATACAAAGACAGGAAGATCACCCAGATTACCAGGCAGGCCTGCCTGAGCAGGATAGAAAACTTCATATGCAAAATATGGCAATAAAAATCCCATATCAGTAAGGAAAGGATCATAATTCCCGCCATAATGCCCGCCAGCAGGAACCAGCTACCCAGGTTGCTGCTGTCGGAGGAATCCGTCCTGCCGATTTCAGGCAGGAAGGCAAAGCCGCCCAGGAAGATCCGGTTCAGGTTTCCCTCATGCCAAACACCCGCAACATTGCCCGCGCTCCCCAGCGTCAGCGGACTAAGCTGGGCAAAGGTAATCCCGTCCCCTTCGGAAATCACTTTACTGCCCTTCATGACCAGGGAAGGCTCCAGTGTTGAGGCGGAGGAAATATATATATTACCGCTCACCGCATCCTGAAAATAAAACTGGCTGCCGGCAAACCAGAACCGGTCGACAATCACCTGCTCGCTGAACCGGTAAAAAACATCCGCCTCGTTTTGGGATTTTTTCAGCAGGGTACCGCCTTCCAGGCTAAAAACCACGTCACCCGAGGGCAGTACATAAAACGCATTGATCCGGTCCGCTATTTGGGCTATGGAATAGGAACCAGTTTTTTTTACCGGTTCCGCGGACCCCTTGGCATAAGCAAAAAATTCCAGGGTTGTGCCGTTTTGAAAGCCGAAATACAGATTTCTATCGTCATCGCTCATTGCCGAAATAAGCCGGAATTTGCTGTCATAGTCCCGCTCCGCCTGGCTGTGAAAAATTTTGGCCACAAAGCTGCCGTCATCCCGGAACATATAGACTACTGCCTGATTAATCCGGGAAGAGTTGGGCGTCCTGCCATAGACGGTGATAAACAGGTTTTTATCCTGGTCGACATAAATGTTGTCGAAAATGCCTTGCCCGATCACTTGCGAGGAAATGTTTTTCTTATAAGACTGCCGTCCTGTGGAATCTACGCTAACCAGATAAGATTGGTCCTTTTCCTTCCTGATGAAATAAATATTTCCGCTTCTGTCCACACCGTGGGCGTACTCCAGCAGCATTTCGTCACCGGTCCGCCTAAAAAGGCCGGCCATAAGATCATCGGCCACAAAGATGAATCCCAGCGAACTGAGCACAGCGATAATAATTAACAAACTGATTGCTTTCTTATTCAAATCCAGGCCTCCCTAAACGGTTTCGGGAAAAAATCTGTCTTTTTTCTTTTTTAAACGCTGTTTCAGTCGCCGCACCAGGTAGGCCGGCCAGGTTTCCTTGAGCAGGCTCCGGTGCTCTTGGAGCAATGCTTCGCTAATCTCCTTCCACCTGGAAAAGGCTGTACCGACGGTTTCATTTTCGTTTTTGCGCAGGCTGTCGATGTACTCCCAGAGACCGTCGGGTACATACCGGTTTTTTACAAAAACGCACTCTAAGAGGACGGCCAGCTTTTGGCCTTTAAAGGGCAGTCCGTCATCCTTCCGGGGACGAATCAAATAATTAATCCGTACTTTTTGGGACTTATCCGCGACAACAAGGTGCTCCGGCTCCAGGCAGGAAGCGGCGATAAAATCAGCCGCCACGTCCAGGATCAGGCACTCCTTCAGCAGTCTGCCGGCATAATTAACGCGTTCTTCAAAATCAACCCGGTTATCCCGCCGGAAATATTCCCGCAGCTTAACCCCCTGGTGATAGGCAAATACGGCCATTATATTATGTGTTCCCGACATGACCCGGATAAAGTCCGGGAATTGCTCCCGGTTTAAATTAAAGAAAGCCGGCAAAAAGCGCCTGATGTCTGCATCGTCTTCATAGATCAAAAAAATCAACGGCTTGTAATCATTGTTGGTTTCCACATCAATACAAAGGCAGGCTTTATAGTTGTCCTGCTCTTCGAGTACCTCAAGCACCTGGTATTTACCGTCCTGAATAAGCGACCTCATAGTAACCCCCATGAAAGAATTGCCGGTTTTATTCTTCCACGATCACAAAGGCGCTGGTTTTGGCCTCCGGATCAACCTTGCTTGCCGCTACAATTTCATAGGTTCCCGGTATGCTCGGAGCCTGGTACAACCCGTTCTGGTCGATCTTGCCGCCTTCTCCGTCCTTCACGCTCCAGGTGATCCCCTTATCCGCCGTCCCGATGACATCCGCCGTAAAATGCATTCTTTCCAATACCTTCATTTTGTAAATATCCGGATTGATTTTTATACTGACGACATCCTTGGAACGCAGGTCGGCGGTATCCCTGGTGACCTTGTAGGCGAACCAGCGCACTCTAAGCAGGTGCCCGTCCACGTGATCAAGGCACCTGACTCCGATCCGGAATGTGCCTGTGTCCGGATTGAGAATTCCGGCCACCTCCACTTTGGGCACACCTTTGCCTTCCTTTTTGGTATTGAAGACCTCTCCATTCCCGAACAACAGCTTCCTGCTCTCATTGTCGCCGAACTCCACCGCAAAGCTCAGGCTGACATTGCCGATGCCCAGGTTATGGGGCACTTCCTCGGAAAAATATCTGGCGTTTACCCGGATAGTGCCCGACAGGGGCACCTCAACAACCCCGGAAGAAGTGGCGTAGTCATATGCTTCGGAGGAGGGCAGGCCAAAATGGAAGTTCATCTCTTTCTTCTGGGTGTTGTATTGAACCGAAACCTCAGGTTTTTGCCAGTATTTTAACATCCGGACATCCGTGGTCACATGCTGGCTCAATTCTTCCCAGGCGGAACCGGTGATTTGATTTCCGCCTTTGTTGCCGTCCGGTCCGGCTATTCGCTGCCCAAAGGGAAGGGGCGTGATTTTCTTGATGATGTGCGTACTGCCGGCACTGACATAATCGATCTTGGCCAGATAAACAGGCGTATCACCGCCCGACAACTGTTTCTCCAGGCTGCTGAGGTGAATATCCATCATTTGTTGATAACTTACCGGACTGCCGCATAAGTAAATTTCCTGCCTCAAAGGCAGTTCCAGTTGGTCTCTGAAGTCGCCCATGCCCCAAACCAGGGTTGCGTTTCCTTTGCCGAAGGGCACCTGCATATCGGATATGGCGGCGGCCTGCAGAGGATAATTAAGAATATAAATATCGCTGTCCGAATTCTTATCTTCATTAAATACGATCCGGATATCGCTGCTGTTGTCCTGGCCTTTGATATAGGCCGACTCAAAGGAATAGGTAAAGGACAAAGGCGGCAGCCCCGTCCCTTTTAACACCACATATTTGATAGTAAACTCCTGGTTGGCCAGGATAACGGCCGGCGTGATTTGATAAATGGATAGACCCTTGCCTGTATAAAGGGTCTGGACATGGTTCTTGCCCGCTGCTCCGAAAAGGATCTCCATATCCGGTTCGGCGGTATCCAAGTATAGCCTGAAGCTTTCCTCGATTTTGTTGAACTGCCGGCTTTCGTTGTCCGCCGCGCCGATATTGTTGACGGGTTCTTTCAGCTCCTCTTCATACTCAAGACAAAGATAAGCCTGCTCGTGGCCGGTCAATCTCTCAAATCCTTCTATCATTTGCAGCTTGCGGATAATGGGAGATTCAACGACAATCTCCCGGCCGGAATAGTCCAGCGCCAGGCCGGTTTCAACGGATAAAGAGGTGTCGTCATTGCGATACACGCCCAGCCCGCAGACGACCCCGGCCCCGAAAACACAGCGATTGACCAGGCGCCGCTTATTATTGTAATATTTCTGTTCCGCGTCAAAGTCTCTGGCCGTCAGCATCTTGCCATGGTAATAACGGTTCCGCTCTAAAGGAAACAGGCTTTTATTCTTCATCATAGTTTCCTCCAATCAAGGTATCGTGAGATATTTCAATATTCTCATCTACACTCCCAAAGGTATATTCGCCAACCAGTGAGTTAACGCCGAGATAGGTATGCTTGCCGAGAATGGTGCCCCGTCTCAGGCGGATGATCACTACCTCGGTATGGGCCGGAATACCGCTTTTTAATTTTTCCAGAAAACGGCCGGCATTCCGGACCCTGTCCCAGGCTTCCTCCGAGAGCAAGATAAAAAACCGGTAAGGGTTGGAGCCGAACAACTCCTCGTATATTTCCCTGTCTTTGCCCTGCCGCATCTGTTTATAATCGAAATACTCAATAATTCTTGGACGCTCCCCCAGCTCGCGTTCCACAAAGCTTTCCAGGCCCGGTTTGGTGCCGATGGTGCAATACTCGGGCATAACGGCCGCAATTCGTTCCCGGAGCTCAATATCCCCCAGCTCCCTGATACCCTGGAGGTCTACCCAACCTGCCAGGTAGCGCAGCATCTCCCCTCCGGCAATGGCGTAATCCAGCTTTTCACTGATCCGGTTTACACTTTCTTCAATGTCAAAGAAAATACTGTCGAAGATCTCCATGAACCGCTGAAAAAAAGTATCGTTCTCTTTATTGTCCCTGTATATCTCCGGCAGATAACGGATGATTTTTTCATCCGTCCAAAGCAGCTTGATTTTGGAGAGCTGGAAGTCCCGGGGCTGCGGCACCAGAAACTCCAATTTAAGCCACAGGTAACGCCCCCGGGCATTAATCAGGCCGTCCGTGGAGCCGGTAAAAGCAGTTTTAAAAAGCGGGGCCAGTTCCTTCAGCCCCCGGCCGGGGTCCTTTTGGGCGGCTTTGATATATTCGTCCAGGTTAACCGGGTTATCTCCCAGCAGTATAGTCCTGCTGTCCGCAGTAAAACAGGCCACCTTGAGCAGGGAATTCTCCGGCATGCCGGCTTCGATGCGCACGCTTTCCCATTGAAAATCCTGTTCCGTACTGTCAATGGAGCCGGTGATGAGCACTCCGGTGGCCAGCATTCCGTATTCACTTGACCGGCTGTCCGCAAACACAACCTGGTGTTCCCTGGTTTCGAAATTCACCAGCAGGCTGCGTTTCCATTCCCTGGTCCGGTTAAGGGTTATATACATTCGGCCTCTGTTCATGTCCGCTTTTTACCTCGCATTTTTGGGGTTTCCAGGGTTTTTAAATAAAAGTACGGATTTGTATATCGCCCGGATAGGGAAGCCCATGCGGCGGCAGGATGATATTCCCGTCCTTATCCAGATAGCTTTCACCGTTTTTGACTCCGAGGGTCAATTTTTTCACCTGGATGATGCCGGGCGCCTCGCCGATTTTCATCGCCAGGACGGTCTCCAGTACCGGCTGCCCGAAGGCGGGCTTTCCTCCGGCGATCCCCTCCCGCAGTCCTTCAAAGTATCTTTCCACGGCCCTTTTCAGGTTCTCCTCCAGGTTATCCCGGCCGGCGCCGTCCACCATGACCTCCGCATAAAGGGAAATTTTGACATAAGAAGGTCCGATCACTTTCAAATTGGTGGTAATCAGCCGGTATTGCTCCAGATGATGGCGAATGGCCAGCAAAAAGCGGCTGTCCGGCTCCGGAAAAGGTTCTTCACTGTAGGGCAAAGCGACAATGGTCACTGTGGCGGCCGTCTGCTTGTCTCCCACTACTTTGCTGTCGGGGTCATAGTAAGGAATAGCCCGCACCCCCCTAACCCTGAGCCCGGGGGTTGCCGCCGCCAGTGTTTCGTAATCCGCCGCGGTCACCGCCCTGACCCGCTGTTTCATCGACATTTTGAACCGTTCCAGGGCAGTCTTGACGCTTTCTTCGTCACTGCCGCCCCGGGCCGGATACAAGCCGGCCGGCAGCAGTTCAACACCCTGATACTCCAGCGGGCTAAAATCCTGAACCCCTATGTTGCCTCCATGCCCCTTCGTCACGGCGCAGCCGGTAACCATGATGTTGTTTTCTCCCGCCAGAGGTACCGCGCCATGCTCATTATCGCCAAAAACCACCTCTTCGGTCAGACTGTCGTAGGTAAAGCACCGGTCATAGGGGCCGGTTTGGGACAGATCGGCAACATACCGCCAGTCCGTCCAGCGTTTCGGCCCCGCTTCAGTTTCTTCGTAAACCATCACCGCCAGATGTTCTTTAAGCACGGTATCCCCGGCCTGAAAGGAGAACCTCTGGCAGGGCAAACCGGCGGAGTCGCCCAGGACCATCAGGCTGCCGAATTCAGCTTCATAGCACAAAATCCTGATATTTTCCGCTCCGTCCAAAGCCGGCTCCGGGGGCAGGTCCATCAGCTTCAGCAAGGCGATTTCTTCTTTTTCCTCGCCGGCCCGGACCGTAATCTCAAAGTGGGGATAGTTTTGCCAGCCCAGGGCGTCACGCACAAAGACGAGGTGCTCTCCTCTTAAAGCCAGCCAGTTCCGGAGCTCCCAAACCGCTGCCCCGTCAATTTCCGGCATCATCAGGTCGATGGTCTCAGAGCGGGTCTGTCTTTGCAAGACCGGAACCGTATCTTTCCAGATCTGCGCCAGCCGGGGATTCTCCTCGCACCCTTTGCGCAACAGCCGGGCGCGCAGCCAGCAGCGGGCGGGGAGTTCCCCGCCCGGGCTCGCGGAATGAGTTTCACCGTTAATTTTAAAGATCAGCTCTCCGGACCGTGAAAACCCAAATGTATTGTCGGTCACTATTTGCACCGGCTTGAACTCCAGGCCGGTTTTCCCCGCCGCTCCATATTCCCATAGAATGTCCCGGGGCGCCGGGCTGTCGCCCTGAAACGGATTTCTGGGCACAGGATAACCATCATCAATCTGGAAATACAGGGCGATCTCCCGGTCTTTTTCCAGGCGATCGAAGCCTAGATACAGGGCGCTTGATCCTTCCACCGGTTTGGCTCCAAAAACATGGCAGTAAATACCCGGTTCCCGGATCATGTCCCTGACGTCTTTGAAGACCGAGCCGTCGCCGACATAAATGTTTTCTATGCGCAGGCTGTTCAGACGCACGGAATCACGGCACTCAAAAACAATCTCCCTGGTTTGGAAGCGCATCCCCCGGGGGAGGGTCAGATCCGCTTCGCCGCCGGACAAACCCAGGCGGGTTTGCGCCGCCGCGGGCTCCCCCATCGTGACGCCCAACAGCTTCAGCATACTGGCGTAACTTCGGGTGGAAATCCGGTTTAAATGATATTGCTGCATTTC
Source organism: Bacillota bacterium (assembly GCA_023439185.1). Classification (GTDB taxonomy): domain Bacteria; phylum Bacillota; class Desulfotomaculia; order Desulfotomaculales; family Desulfallaceae; genus BRH-c8a. Next base: position 30,607 of record JAEXOR010000014.1, read on the forward strand.
CTTAAGCCAGGCGAAAAGCTCCAGGATGGTGATCCCCGGGTCATGCTCGTTTAAATCCGTCCACTGGGGATAGATTACCGGAATGCGGCGCCTGGCCGTTTCCATAATGTCCTGAAAGGTTTGATCATCATAGTTGGGTAGAGTAATCATTTGCACCTCATCACATTCAAGGGAAGTTCGAAAGGTCCGCGCTCCTTTTCAAACACTGATTTACAAAATCTTCACCGTGTGCTCACCGCTGGCCGCCACGACGTACTTGAGCCGGAGCTCCGTGTCCAGCGGTATAATCTTCAGCTCGTTCCCGTCGTAATAACGGCCTTCAAGAATTACTTCCTGTATCCCGGCCACATTTTTGACATTCCTGAGCAAGCTGAAGAAATCCCTGACTGTAGGTATTTCCTCAATTTTCAGCCGGTTGCCGCCGGCCGGCCCCGGACTCAAATAACCCTTAATGGTTTCGACAATCTCCTGCTCCACTTCAGCGGCAAATTCATATACGTCCAGGTAAACCGACACCGTGGCGCTGATGCGCATCACCACAGCCGGCACCACCGCGAATCTGCCGCCGGCCAGGAGCTCGCAGCTTACCCGTTCGTTCATGTATTGCTCTATTCTTTCGCAGAGCTTCAGGCTGTACATTCTATTTTCGATATCATTGGGCGCCACCGCCAGGGTCACATAGCCCCAGGCCTGCTGCCCCAGCCGGTCATAATTGGCCACGCATTTAACGTCGTTGATTTCGGAAAACTGCTCCAGGACGATACTCTCAAAATCCGAAGCCGTCACCGCCCGGCCGCGATGCCGCAATTTTTTCGGTCCGACCCGCTCCAGGGTTTTTAAATCATGCCGGTCGCTCCCACCGCAGGTCATATCCAGGTTGGTTACCCGATCTATATAAGGAATCCCGACGATAAGCCCTTCAATGCTGCCTTCCGGCAAATTTCCCCTTTTTCCTCCCCCGAAGGAATAGTCCACCCTGATATTGGCTTCCTTTCCCGGAGAAGGCACTTTACCGTTTTTCCCATTGCCGAAGGTTATCTTCCCTGTGTTGCCGTCCAGCATATAATGACGGCTGTCGTCCGTTGAATGAATAAAAGATGCGCAGCGTTCCCATTTGACCCAGGCTTCGCTGATATGCTGCTCGCTATTGTATTGAACGGTAATCAGGTCCGGTTTATTTTCCAGCAGCTCCGACAGCTCCGCTTTACTGATGTCACTGAACTCGTTAACCCATAGTTCACACTCCAGTACCGGATGATTGGCCAGGACAATTTGCTTGTCCGGTTCGAAAAGTCCGGCCTGGAACATCTCATTTAATACCGTTTGTTTTTGAATGATTTCCACCGCGTTGGGGATAATTTTCCGGATCAGTGGACCCGGGTCCGTTCTTTCGGCAAACTTCAGGTTCTTGTCCACAATCCGCAGCCAATAACCCTCCCGCCCGAAAACGGCGCTCTTTTTAAAATCCCTGGGGGCATAGACGGAGATAATGCCGTCCTTCTCCAGGCCTTCCGTCCGGTCATTGAACTTCAGTTCACTCCAAACTCCGTCACCCTTCACATCCCGGGTCAGGTAATCAATACCCAGCATACATTTGGATTTGCTCCGGCCTTCCGTCAAGAAATACAGATGGATTGGGTAACCGGTGGGCGGCAAATCAAAGGCCAGATACACCCCATGAACATTTTCCCGCATCGGCTCAAACAACCTCAGGTCGGTCCGGGAATTTGGCGCGTCATAGAGGGTTCGCTCACAGTTATTCTCCGCAAAGACCTTTTCCGCCGGTCTTAAAGCGCCCTGGTAGTCAAAATCCAGAGACACGGCTTCCACATACGGTAAGAGCAATTGGGCAAAAAGGGAAAAATTATTCTCCACTTCCACGATCCGGGCTCTAATCCAGTACCCCTCGATGGAATTCTGCAGGCTTTCGGCTATGTCCTCGGGGCATTGGAAGGAGATCCGCTTTTTAAAGGCGCCCTCGCCCCCCCGGAAAGGATTTAGCTCCCCTTCCACCTTTAAATGCGCCCAACCGGCCCCGTTCCAATATTCCCAGGCCACCCGCGCTATATAAATGGGGTCGGGGGCGGCGATTGGCTGATCCGTCTTTTCCACCACATACTTGCGATAAAAATTATACTGGGAAATTTCCTGGGGATTCCCCGTCTGTCTGGTCACTGTTCTTAAATCAAATTCAATATTAATTCGGGCGCCGCGCTTGGAAAAAACCTCCCCGGAAGAAATATAAAAGCAGTCATACGGCATAAGCTGATTGCCGAAGCAATAGCCTCCCTCTCCGGGGTCAATGGACAGGTCATTGGCATAGAGCTGCTCGGGCGTGATGTGTACACCCTGTTTTTCCTTGTGCAGGTAAGAGCTGCCCAACCGGACCGAGTTCATTACAATCTCGTCCGTCTTGCCGCCGGCAATCATCGTACAGTTAATCCACCGCTGTTCTTCTTCCGTGGGATCGCCTGCCAGTATTTGCCGGCATATCGGCAAGTTGTTATCCTTAACCAGGCGCAATTTCCCGGCGGCGACGGAAACCCGGTCAAAGAGCTGCCGGCCGGTCCCGTCATAGAAAGACCACCGGGCAAAGGCGGGGTCCGCCAGGCGGGCAAGATACTCTTCATTTAAATAGCTCAAAGTGGTGTTTTCAATACTCAGCGTAATCTCGGCGGGACTGACTAAATTTAAAATGTCATTGCCCGCCAGGGCAAAATGGTGGCGCTGGATGTTCTTTTCCGCCGCGGGATTGAAAAACCTGACCGGGGCCTCCTCCGGGTGCAATTCCTCAATAATATCCTCCCGGGGGTTGATGGAGTAAAGGCCGGTGATCTTCGCGGGTATGCTGCTGAAGTCCCTGGTTGTTTCAAAGATCACCCGGGTATCCTCTTTCCCAGCCTGTTCCTTCGTGAGATCACAATAAAGCTGGGTGCCCCGCTTTACAACCACGCTCCGTTCCATACCTTCCGCCGGTTCAAATCCGGCTATACCCACGGCCGGGGTCGTGGCCAGGGCCGCAACTTCGAGCATATTCAAAAATGCAAGGTAATGCTTGTAAGGCATTCTATTCAGCCTGTCGATTGTCTCCCCAAACATAAGCGCAAATAACTCGGCTAAAGCGGCTCCCCCGTCCGTCTCGTCCGGTTCATATTTCCATTCGGGCGTATAAACCCGCGCTTTTTGCCTGACGGTTTTTAAAAGATCCGCCGCTTTTCTGGGGTCCAGCATGGGTATACTCATGATCCCGCCCCCTCTAAAATATAGAACGGGTAGACCATGTTAAACAGATTGTTGGTCGTCCGCACCACATACCGGATGTTTACGATAACCACGCTTTTATCCCCGCCGTCGTTGTTAATCTCCACTTCAATATTCCTAATGCGGGGTTCAAACTTTTCCAAAGCGTCCCGGATCTCAATTTCAAACGCCGCTATGTTTTCCAGCCTGCTGGCAGAAAAAACAAAATTGCTGGCGGTTGATCCAAACTCGGGCATCATGACCCGCTCCCCGACACTGGTCTTTAAAATTATTTCAATGGCTTCCCTGATATCTTCTTCGTGCTCCACCATGGCAATCTTACCGGTTTGCGCGTCCACGGAAAAAGGGAATTTAAAACCCCGACCCAGAAAGCTCTTAGAATCTCTTTCCACTATCCCGTGTACCTCCTTAGTTCAATTTCAGCATCGCACCCTTGACTGAAGTAATACCGCCGCTCTGAATATCCACCTGGGCGTTTCCTTTGATGGTGGACTTGGCCGTGGCATTAACCTCAATCTGGGCGCCCTCCAGTTTGATTGCCTGCTTCCCTTCGATCTTGACGTTTCCCGCCGCCCCGTCAATCACTATCTGGGCGCTGCTCCCCACCTTGATCGTTAATTTATTCTTGCAAACGATAGTGACTTCTCCCTTACCGCCGTCCAAAGTAACGCTGTTATCCTTGTCGGTTAACTCAACAAGCTGCTTTTCATCATTCAGGACAACCTGTCTTTCCTTGGGCGTCTTGATGGTTATGGTTTCCTTGTCCTTAACGTCGGAAAGCTCAATGGTGCTGTTATTGGGCGTTTTAATCTGGTAAACCTCATTTTTTCCGTCCTTCAGCCGCTGCGGAGGTTCCGCCAGTTTGCCCCAAATACTGCCGATAATGTAAGGCCTGCGAATATCTCCGTTTTCAAAAAGCACCAGCACGATATCCCCGACGTTAGGCATAAAATAAAAACCGCACTCATTACCCCCGAAAGGCGTCATTACATAAGCCCAGTCCAGTTCGAGCGCCTCCGTGTTGGCGGTGATGAATTCGCATTTGATCCGGTCTAGATTTTCAGGATCCTTGATATTGGTCACCTTGGCCAGGGTAATCCCGACCCTGGCGCCGTTGGATTGGTCCTCCGCCGACGCGGGTGTGATAAGCTGTTCAAATATGGACATTTTGCCCCTCCAGTGTCGTCAGGAACTCTTCTGAACCTTGGAACTGCTGGCGTCAAAAGTTGTAATATATCCTTGCCCGTTGATTTTGTGCGTAACATGGGTAAGATAGTAGACCCCGTCTACTCCGCTTCCCATACCCTTGATTTCAATCTTGTCCCCCGCCATAATTTCAGGCAACCCGATGGTGGCGCCTTTGCACTTTACAAGCTGAGACGCGTATGCCTCCAGGGTGTGCTGGGCCAGTTCGGTAGCCTGGGACTGATTGGTTACGGAATGATCAATCACGACAATGGTCTTGTTTTTAGCCACACTGGCGATGTCCGCACCGGATTCCCCCGCTCCGGGAACAGTATCGGCCTTGGCGCTAAAGGTTTCATGCGTCACCGGGTCCATACCGAAGACCTCCACGCTGCCGATTTGTCCCGAAAGGTTGATTTCCGTCGAAAAGCTCAGCAAATTTTTACCCCAGGTAAGCTCAAGCTGAGTTTTTGCTTTTTCAGCCAGGTTTTCACAAAAATAAAGTGTATCGTAAATAACACAAAAAGAATTGTTGGTCTTTTTGGCAAAAGAAATCACATAATTATAGTCATCCACGATATCCTTAATCTCCGGGCTCTCGTCGTAGGCGCCTTGCTCATCTTTGTCAAAATCCGATTCCACCCCGGAGATAGTGGCGAAATTGCTGCATTTTTCATTCAGAATTTTTGCTACGATATCTTTAATATCCAATTTGCCATAATTTTTCCAGGCTTTGTTATTGACCAGCGCTCCCTTGGCGTCCAGACACTGAACTGTGACGACAGGGCCGCTTTGTCCGTTGAAATCAAAAGAAATCGCGTTGATATAACCCTTAAACAAGCCTGTGAGCGGCTTTTTATAACCCATCGACACATCCACGACCTTGCCGGGCTTGAATTTATCGTAGACATCCTGGGCAAACTTGCCATTCTCCAGGTCAAAAACCACCGCGACGGTGAAGTCACAGGAGCCCATGTCAAATCCGGCGGACATTGTCACGCTCAGGTCAAGGATGGGAAATTCATCTGTTTTAATTTCAGCGCCTCCCACTTTGACGGTAAACTGCGGAGTGCTGAAACCCTGGTAATTTTCTTCCAACTTGCTGTAAGACAACTCGGCCATACAGGGTTCCTCCCGCCAAAATTCAATAAAGGCTACTCAATAATGGCCGGAACAGTGATACTTTCCCCCGATTTCACGCGCCGGGGGTTGTCAATGCCGTTAGCTTCCGCTATTCTCCGCCACTGGGCACAGTCTCCGTATTCCGCGTAGGCAAAGCCGTACAGGGTGTCTCCGCTGGTTACCACCCTGTGTTTGGTGCGGTCGGGCGATTCCCGGACATTGTTATCCTTTTTATTGGACTTTAAGGTAATCTCCAGAGTAGCCCTTAACGGAACACCGGTGGGAGAAAACAAGGTGAATTTCTCACTGATGTCAATGATAAAACCTGTAAACTTGATTTTCCCCCATTCAAAGGTCACCAAACTCGGCACATGCTTACTCTCGTCCACATCCAACAGTTTGTAAAAAGGTTCTGTGAATTCCCGCACGTCAGGTTTCGCCAGGGTAGGGAGCTTGTTGGTCAGCGACAGCTTCAAATTGCCTGTTTCCGTGCCTGCCGAATAGCTATCAAAAAACAGCGAGAACTTCATAATTTCCGCTTCTCCGTTGATAAACTGGAGAATGGGACGATCCAATCCCGGGACCCTGTGTTCGGCATAATTAACCGAGCGTTGGATATGAAACTCCGACGGATTGAACAGACATTTACAGTCGCCGGAACCATCAACGGAAACTTGGGCGCTTCCGTCACTGTCGGCTACTTTGATGGTTGCTTTAGGCATAAACAGCATACCGGCTGCTCCTTTCCATTTCCCTCCGCCAGCTTAGTACCCAAAACGTCTTCTCTCCCTGGTAAGTCGGGTTTCCAACTGTGAGTACACTTTGTCAACCAGCTTGTTCAACTGGGAGGGATTCATTAGATCCACATCGGCGATGATCTCTTTCGATGTTTTCCGGATTTCCACCGGCGTGTTCAATGATTTCACCTTCGGCTCACTTGGCCTTGGAGAAGAATCCCGCTCTTCACTTTTATGTGTGATCGGCGGCAGGCTGTTCACGTACCCCTGGTGATAATCCCGGGCTGCGACGGAAGGCGCCAAAATAAGCATCTCCGTCCCAACGGATTCCCTGTCCCGGTAAGAGACCCGGTTTGAAAGGACAAAGGGCCGTTTATTTTGCAACAGCCTGAGTTCCGATTGATTGAGTTCACTGCGCCGCAAAATAGCCTCATTACTGGGATGGCCGGTAACCACCGTCCCGATCTTTTTAGCCCGGCCGGCCCTTTCCTGTTTCAGGCGGCGGGAATATTGTTCCTGATAGGCCTGGCGAATTCTTTTTTCGATCATCAGGTGAGTGATTACCGCCCGGGAGAATGAGGAATCAACCGGAACATGATCACTGTAAGAACTGTTTTCCCGGTAACTGAGGAAAAGGTTACCGGTCAAGTAACGCTCCAGGCGGTTTTCAGTCAGGGGTTTTCGGACGTTCCTGATCAACCTGTCGATCAACCCGGCTCCCGGCCTGAAAAATACTGCCGGGGATAGTCCACCCTCCGGATTTACTTTGCTTTCCGGAAGCAGGTTGGCGAAGACCGGATGGTTCAAGGCCAGACGCTCCAATACCGGTTTATGCAAAACCAGGCTGCCGCCCGGCGGCGAAATGCCGGAAGCAAGTATGGTAAACGGCCGGTTATATTGCCGGCTATATTGATATAGAGACTGGTAATCGCCGGTCTCCGCGCCCGGTATTTGTTCCCGGTCGCCTGCTTTGGACCGGAAAAACATTCCGCCGGGCAGGTATTGTTGATATACGCCCGACCCTTGCTCCCCTGCGTCTCTCTCGGGCCGGGTAAAGATCCCGGTGGACAGATGCTGCTGATATACGCCCGCCCTTTGCTTCCCTTCATCTCTTTCGGACCAGGGAAAAATCCTGCCGGGCAGGTGATAGTGATTTACACCCGTTCTTTGTAACCGGTTAACTGTTTCGAAAAGGAAGCGGATAAAAGCCTGGCTTCTACCCGGCTTGCTTAAAAAGTAGCTCCGCCACAGGTTGTTTATTGCCCCCGGAGCCTCGGGGAAATACCGGCTGAGCTCCCTGAACGTTCTGCTTTCCCCGGGTACTTCGTCCAATCCGGATATAAAATCTGGCCGCCGGGGCGCAAACCCTGCCGGATGCACTGTTCCGTTCTTTAATGCTCTGTCCCCCGGCCTTGCAACCAGGCCCATTGCCGGGCCCTGAAAAGAATAATAGCCTCTTTCGTCCTTGATCGCCCTGGCCTTTTGCCACGGGGCGAAAATATGAAAAATAATTTTGTCGTTAAAAATATTATTTTGGTTAAGCAAAACCCGCGCGTCTGCCGGAGCGTCCTCCAGGAAAAAGAGGGTCAGGAACCTCCATCTGTGATAGTTTCGCAGCAGATAACGGTCCATAATCAGGTTGTGCAGTTTTGCGTCAATGATCCTGAATAACGGCTTAACCGCGGGACTTTGCCTTAATGCCTCCGGCTTTGTGATCCTGATCTTCATCCATTGCAGGCCTCCAACGCAAAGAACCAAAGCTTATAAAATGTTGATTAACCCGCTGTGGATAAATTCCAACCGGGTTATGGCCACCTCAGACGCCATGGCGTCAAAGCTTGGCGCTGAATATTTTACGGGCATCGCGCTCATTACCATCCATAGTTTAACGGGAAATCGCTTTTCATCCATTAAATAAATCAACATCGGCAGCCTGATCATCATTCCTGCATTCGTCATGCTGAACCATCGATAGAGCGGGTCCAAAAAACCAATGCCGTATTCACAAACCAGCCGCGAATTCTTAATCTGGCTTGGGAAAACATGCTCTCCGCCGTTCTCCCCGCCTTCCCGGTAGGTTTCCAACTCCCATTCTATTTCCAATCCGGAAACCCTGGTAAAGTTGCCGACTGGAATCGGCGCTCCCGGAACATCGACGGAAAAGCTGTTATTTAAAAAGACCTTGCGGTTCTCATTAAACCCGAGGAGCGATTCCCCGCGGGATGAAGAGCTTGGAACGCCGCTTTGTTTGAGCTTTGAAGGCCGATAGACATTCCGGCTGCCGCTGTCTTGGATGTCGTCATTAATAATCGGTTTTCCGGAAGCATCGTTATACCTTGGCGCCTTGAAAATTCCCGACTGGGCGCCGGTACGCAGGACCTCTATTTGATAGGCCATACTATCAACATCCCAATGTGTCAATTAAAATTTTTCAAAAATATTCTCCGGCTTGTTGCTGAGCTTCTTATTAATCTTGGATACCTCCGAACACCATCTGCGGCGTTCCTTATGGTCCAGCTGCATAATCTGTTCATGGGACCAATGGAGATAATAACCCAGAAACGAAGCTTCTTCATAGAGCTTCTCTTCCGGATACAAAGAGAGCTCTATTCTCCTAAAAAATCCAGCGGGACCTCAAAGGTGTGTTCACACTTGGGGCACTGGACTTTGTAAGCAGGGGCGTCCGACATGTTGATACGCTGGTAGAGATCTTGCAAAAAGGCCATATCAATGGTATACAAACCTTCAATAATCTTGGTATTGATGGAGTTTAACGAACCCAGCCTTGTGACAACCCGGGACAACAGGATTACTGTCAGATAACCCGGATTCTGCTGAACTCTGGGGTCCCGCATGGGGAGTATCTCATCGGCCGCCGTCGCCAGCCTCATGGCTCCCTTTTTGTGAATCTCACCGTTTGCGTCAACATAGCCGCGGGGAAGTTCAAATTCGTATTCCGTCTGAAAACTCATTGTCACACCGCCTGTCAAATAATCCTACACAGTCAGCTGTCACGGGGACAATAACCCGGGACAACTGACTGTGGGAAATTTTCAAACCGATCTTATTGTACTAAAGACCTTTTATCTTAGACTGTCGACGGGGTAGCGGAATCGATGGCGCCGCCGTCAACACGGAACACGCCCTCATGGACTATCTCCAGCGATTCAATGGCCACTTCCGAACCGAGGGCGTTAAAGCTTGGCCCGGTGTAATGGGAAGGCCAGGCATTGATTACTTCCCAGGACGGGCCGTCGGCGCCGGTATCATCAAGAATCTTAATCACAAGATTCTTACGGGCAATGCCTGTCGGTCCCGAAGTATTGTCGGAGGATACCGTATGCAGCCATTCCATCATTTCCATGGTACCGATAACGCCCCACTTCAAAGTAATATTACCGTATTTGGTAAGTCCCGACAGTTTCCTCGGGGTGGTCCGGATTTCGTTGCCTTCCCTGTATTCCACAACGTCAACCGAAATATCCGCTCCGGAAACTTCCGAAAAACCCGCGCTTTCCACACCGTCAAATTCCACTTTGAACCTGAAATTCCTAAAGGGATACCTGATTTCCGGCATTTATTTTCAATCCTTTCTTCATTATTGGATATTTAATTAACCTTCACTCTGAGCCGTATACTGACCGATTCTAAAGATCACAAATTCAGCAGGCTTCACAGGCGCCACTCCGATGACACAAATCAACCGCCCGTTGTCGATGTCGTCCTGAGTCATTGTCGAGCGTCCGATGTCCACAAAGAATGCCTCACCGGGGGTCGTCCCTGCCAGAGCTCCCGATCTCCAGACGGAAGAAAGGAATAATTCAACGCTTCTTTGGACCCGCGCCCACAGGATCTCCGTGTTCGGTTCAAAAACGACCCAGTTTGTATTGGCCTTGATCGACTCCTCCAGGAAGATAAACAGCCTGCGGACGTTCACATATTTCCAGTTACCGTTGGAGGAGCAGGTCCTGGCGCCCCATACGCGGATGCCACGGCCGGGAAACGCCCGGACGAGGTTCACGCCGGCGGGATTAAGCCGGTCCTGTTCCGCGTTGTTGTAGCCTTGTTCCAGCCCCGTGCAGGCCCGCACAACTTCATTGGCCGGGGCTTTATGCACGCCGATGGTGAGATCGCAGCGGGCGTAAATACCGCACATGGAAGCTGAAGGAGGCAAATAGAAACTCTTTTTCGCCAGGGGATCGAATACTTCCAGCCAGGGGTGATACATGGCCGCGTAGGAGGTATCGAACATATCCTTGTACTCTAAAATTTCATCAATCTTCTTTCTGTCCCTCGGCACATCCAGCACGGCAAACCTGCTTTTGGTGGTTTCACAGTGAGCGACCAGGGAAAGCTGCACGTCGGGAATGGTGATACCAGGCACCGCCATCATGCTGACATCGCTAATTTCTATGAAAGCCTGAATGCCCGTGCGTTTTCCCGGTCCCGCGTTGACGCCCATATACTCGGCAGCGGTTACTGACCCGATGCTGCCGTCGGAACCGCCCTCAAAAGAAACCGCTATCGCGTCGCCTTTGGCGCCAATGGCGTCAAAGGGCGCCATAAATGCCGAAGCTGGTTTTGCCGGCGCGGCGGGCGGCGCGGCCGGTGCGCTATCTTCCGGTTTATCGCCTTTTTTGTCCGGAGCTTTTGGCGGTTCGGGAGCTTTGGCCGGTTCGGGAGCTTTAAAAGATACCTCGACCGTGACAAGCTCGCTCTTGGTCATACGGGAAACCACATAATCCGGAGAATCAGGATTTAAAGAAACGAAATTATAGTCTTCTTTGGCGTCGTCGCATTTTACGCTGAGATTGATTTCACAACTCCTGACAAACCTGGTGGGCACTAAGGCCTTGTCCACGATGGAAGGGCTGACGGGGTTTTCAAAGGTAACGGTATTTTCCTGAATCGCTTTGATCCTGTTGTAGGTCTTGCTCTTGCCATCGTCAAAAGCGACGATATCTCCCACATAGAAGCCGTCGGTATTCTTAAACACGCAATCATTTCCGTCGACTTCATAAACGGGGGTTTTTTGCCTGCTGGCGGGAACAATGATAATTTTAATTTTATTGCCCCATTCTCCAACATTGGCCGCCGCAAAGATTAAAGTTGCCGGCGTCTTTCCAATGGCGGCTTTGGCATCGGACGGGGCGACCCTCATGACGTAGCACTTGGAGCCCCCGTTAATAAAGAAGTGCTCCACCGCGTAGGGGAGATACCTTTTGTCGCCGTACCTGGATTCGGTAAGGTGTCCCCCGTAAATACGCATATAGTCGCTGAAGCTGGTCACAAATTGCGGTTTTCCGACTACAGGCCCTTTTTCAGCCAGGCCGATAAAACCTGCGGTGCTGGTTCCCACCCCTGCCATCGGTACGGAACCGGATTCATACTCTTCCACATAAACACCCGGAGATAAGTATTCTGGCATTTGATCCCCTGATTTCATTCGGCCATAATGTTATGACGACAAAATCAGGATTCCCCCTCTCTTTTATTATTTGCTGCCTGTGTGCAGCAGGAAGGCTAAATTGGGGCTTTACTAATCGTCCTTTTCCAAAGGTTCCCCGGGTTTCCCGTTATTGTCGTCGTCCTCGTTGTTGTTATCCCCGGCAGATTCATCCACAGCAAAAATTTCTTCCAGTACTTCAGTTGCGAAACCGGACCTGGAGAAAATACTCTCCGCCTTTTGCGAATTTTCCATAAGCTGGGTAAGCAAAAGATAAAACCGGTCTTTCATTTGCCTTTTTCTGGCAATCAATCCCTGGTTTTTTGTCAGTCCCGCCTGCAAAACAGCCTTTTGCTCTAAAATATCCTGACGTTTCCCGGGATCGCCTGTCCCTTGTTCCAGCCCGGCCAATTCCTTAATCCGTTCCTCGTATTGCGCCGTCCTGGCCAGATCTCCGGAGAGCGCAAGAAATGGATATAAACGCCGCAGCGTTTCTTCCTGCATACCCGGCGCCGCGTCCTGCGGATCCGCCGTCAACCGCTCAAAAATTTTAAGCGTTTTCCTGGCGCTCTGGATCGAATCCACCACCAACCCCACAGCGCCGTCGGTATACCGGTTGATTACAACCCTCGTTGAAGTATTCTTAACGACAGCTTGTGCGGAAGAGGCGGAGGAAAGTCCGGTTTGGTTGGCATTATGCGGCCCGGGCTGTCCCAAGGCCCTTTTCATACAGGAGACAAACATCGTCTTGCCGCCATTTTCAAGCACGGCGGATGCCAGATGCCCGTTCTGAAAAGCAATATCGGAAAATTTTCTGTAGAAATTACCTTGCGCTTTCTCTTCCGGCGTACTTTGATATTCCGGAAATTCTCCCGTCGTATCCTGATTTTCCCGGCGGCGCTGCTCATATTCTCCGGCGCCGGGTTCAGTCTCGTCCGCTTCGGCTTTGTCCGCTCCGGCCAGCTCGGCTGCTTTGTGCCGGCCGCATAGATCAAAGGCGGCCCGGAAACTCTCCGTCAGGTGATACACGGGGTCACGGCTCTTCATCCGCGCCGTCCCCGCGCTCCCGGCCAGGGAATCCTCAACCAGATGTTTCAGGGAAGCACCAGATTGGAGCTTCTCTTTTTTTTGCTCTTTTTTCTTCCGGTATACACCTGCAAAAGTCATAACCTGTTCACCTGAAGATTCAGGAAAATAAAGACAACCAATGATTTTAACATTAGCTTACCAAAATATGCTGACAGAATTCTGACAGACTTTTTAATTTTTGAGTCGTTTTAGTATTTTTTTTGTACATTTTTCGTTAAATTTGCAATAAAAAGAAGCTCCCACCGCTCTCTTTGCCGGTCAGCTACTAAAGCAGGCAGGATTCGTCAGACTATCTTTTGCGAAAAGATCTTTTGTATTTTAGTTGAAGGAGCCATACCGTATTGCTCCTTTAATGTTTTCTTCAGCCATTCGTAATGTTTAATGGCGTCATAATCGTTACCTAGTTTTTTATAGGTCTGCAGTAATTTGTAATTAACCCCTTCATCATAAGGTATTAAAAGAGACAAAAGCTTCAATGTTTTTACCAATTCCTTATCGTTTTCCTCAAAGCCATACCGCGCGGCTATCTCGTTTAAAATATGGACAAACTTATTGCGCAGTTCCTCATCCTTTTCCATACTCCAGAGATAACCATGCCGGGCCAAAAAGCCTTCCTTAAATAAAAGCAAAGCCTCCAGCACCGCCTCATAGGTGGCCTTATTTCCGGCATTATAAGCTTTTAAAGCTCTCTCTATTTTAAAATAGTCGCATTCCGCATCGGTGATTACCAGGCAGTATTTGCTTCCGCTATAGTTAATTTTTACGTTTTCCAACGAGGAAAAAACATTTCTTATTTTACAAATCGAAGTCTGTAAAATGGATAAAACCTTGGCCGGGTCATAATCCATCCATAAGTCGTCAATAATGGTGTCCTTGTGAATATATCTCCCGTGGTTCATTAAAAGATAGGCAAACAGTTCTTCCGCTTTTGCCCGCTCCCACTTCACCGGGTTGCTCTCAATACTGACCTGCAGCCTGTCAAAGCACTCAATTTTCAACCGGCTGGATTGCAGAGACCTTTTAATTGTGATTTCATGACTGATCCTATCCACCATTTGCTTGAAACGTTCCACGCGGATCGGTTTTAAAATATAATCGATGGCATTTAATTCAAAGGCCTGAACCGCATACTGGTTCCAACTGGTTATGAAAGCCACGACGACGTCCGGGTTTTCCTCCTGCAGCTTTTCGGCCAGTTTAAGCCCGTCGATCTCCGGCATTTCAATATCGATAAAAGCAACCTCCGGCAAGGTACTGTTGATTTCCTCCAGCACTTCCAACGGATTTTGATAACGTTGGATTACCTTAACGACACCTGTTTTTTCAAGCAGATCACATATTTCCTGCAGAATGTACCATTCATCGTCCACAACTATGGCCTTAATCATAACAGCGGTCACCCCGTTCGACCTCCAGATGCCTGGCTAAATACTCATTTTTTCAGCCTGGATAGGCACCGTGAAAACCACGGATGTACCCGCGCCAAGCCGGCTGCTGATCAGCAGCCCTTCCCCGTAATACTTCAGCAGCCTGCGCTGGATATTCATGATGCCTATGCCCTGCTTATTACTCGTCTTGGTCAATGTCTCGATCTTTTCCTCGGGTATCCCTACCCCGTCATCTTGTATTTCGAAACAGATCCTGTCCTCTCCGCAATAAATTTTCAGCCATACATTACCGCCCCCAGCTTTTTTTAAGATACCGTGCCGCACAGCATTCTCAACCAGAGGCTGAAGCAGCAGGCGCGGAACGTCAATCTGCGGCACTTGATCGCAAACGAACTGAAAACCAAGCCGCTCCCCGAACCTGGCCTTTTCAATGCTTATATACATTTCAACTGTTTCAAGCTCTTTGTCCAGGGTTACCATGGCCGACTCGTGATCAAAGTAATAACGTTCCATGAGGTAATTCCCCAGGTTTGTAATCAGCAGCTTCGCCTCGTCCGGAGCCCTGGTAATCATTGAGGCAATCACGCTGAGGGTATTATTGATAAAATGGGGACTGATCTGGGCCTGTAAAAAAGAGATTTCATTTGTCTCGGCTTGATCAATGGCGGCGGAGGCAATCGATTGCAAACGCCTTTCATGCTCAACAAAAGTTGTGATATCGGTAATTTTTAAAATTGTACCGATTTGCAACCTGTCCTCAATTATTACTTTATTTATCTCAACCGAAAAATAACGTTCCTTATCACCGCCCGGATAAAGGAACCTGGACCTGTCCTTTCTTTTCAGGGCATTTTGAAATTCAGGATGGGACGCGATAAAAGAGGTTAAAGTAGTATGCCTGGACAGCCTGCCCAGTTCGGGATAAAAGTTTATAAAAGCATCATTGGCATAAATAACCCGGTCATTGGAATCAATCAGGAGAATACCTTCCCGCGCCTGACGAAAAATCATCTCCGTAACCAAAGGCATTACCTTGAAAACTCCGAAACGAAAGATCCAGAACTTATAAAAATCCACACCCTGGCCCTCTTTCTCAAGGAAAAATTAAATCAGCGTATTCCTTTAAGTCTTCTTTAACTATGATAATGTTGTTTTTACGCTGCTCATTGACCGCACTCTTTAAAATATGCTTCATGGTGATCTCCGACTTCTGGGAGGCCGCCTGAAAAGCCGCGTGGAGCACAATATTCTTGATGTTCCCCCCGGCCAGTTTAAACTGCCCGGCCATAAAGTCCAGGTTTACATCCTCGGCCAGGGGAGCCCCGGTACTCAGCAGCTTGGTCCAAAGAAGTTTACGGGTCGCAACATCGGGGAAAGGAAAATTTATGACAAAATTGATGCGGCGCATAAAGGCATTGTCGATATTCTGAAGCAAATTGGTAGCCATAATGATAACCCCGTCATATTCCTCTATCTGCTGCAAAAGATAGGCGGTTTCAATATTCGCGTGCCTGTCGTGGGAGTCCTTGACCTCTGATCTTTTACCAAAAAGGGCATCGGTCTCATCAAA
Source organism: Bacillota bacterium (assembly GCA_023439185.1). Lineage (GTDB taxonomy): Bacteria > Bacillota > Desulfotomaculia > Desulfotomaculales > Desulfallaceae > BRH-c8a. Next base: position 46,405 of record JAEXOR010000014.1, read on the forward strand.
AAATAAAATGCAGCCGGCGTTTTTGGCCTCTTCAAAAACCTGCCGCAGGTTCTTTTCCGTTTCTCCGATATATTTGCTGACTGTTTGCGAAAGCTGGATTTTATACATTTCCATATGCAGTTGATTGGCAATTACCTGCGCCGCCATGGTTTTGCCTGTTCCCGGAGGCCCGGAAAAAAGCATGGACAAACCTTTGCCGTAAGACACTTTCCGCTCAAAGCCCCAGTCCTGGTACACCGTGTGCCTGAATTTAACATGGGCGCAGGCCTCCTGGAGCAGTTCGAGCTGACTGGCCGGCAGCACCAGGTCATCCCAGGCATAGGCGGGTTTCACCTTGTCGGCCAGGGTATCAAGCCGCACAACCACCTGAGCGTAACAGCATTTATGCATGGTTACCGGATCAAGGGCCGGCCGGCCGCTGATTGCGCAAAGGCCCGCGGCCTGCCGGACGGCATTTTGAATCTGTCCGGGAGTAAACCTGAATTTGGAGGCCAGTTCCGCCGGATCAAGGTCCGCCTCCAGCTCCATACCGCCGGTAAAAGATTTCCACAGCCGCAAACGCGTATTTTCATTAGGAGGCTCAACCTGGACGTCCACTTTGATAAAGCATTGCGGCAGGTTTTTTTCCTTCCATACTTTTTCAGACGTTATGAAAACAGCTCCCGGCAGGTAAGTCCTGTTCCGGGTCAGATTGGAGATAAAATCGTACAGCTCCGCCTGGTTGCTTTCCTCCAGGAAAGGGTCGAAGCCGGCAAAGCAAAGATACGCCTCATTGAGAACAGCCTCGCAGATCATTTCCTGAATCTTGCCTTGCATGGAGCCCCGGGCTTCAATCAGGGCTTTCATATTAATAAACAAACATTTTTGCCCCTGGCTGCGGACGGAATGCTTAATCTGGAATTTCCGGCCGCTTCCGTTTAGACCGGTAATAAAGAGCAAAACGGTATCCCGGCCGGTTCCGGATTCTTTCGCCGGCGAAGACAGTACCGAACAAATGCTTTGGTAAGCAAAATCATTTATCTCCAACGCGGGAAGCTCCGTATCATTGTCAAAAAGATCGAGGTAACCGTTCTCCAGACGATCTTCATTGCCGATCAGATAATCGACGATGCGCTCACGCAAGCTGATTTTTATATTAAACAGAGCATCGCTTTCGGCGGAAAAGTCCAGCAGGTATCTGATTAACACACTGTCCCGGGTAAAGTAGTGAAAATAATCAACCACCTTCTCACCGGGCATGGCAAAAAGTCTGATCGCGGTTTCCGCGGTGGGAGTTTTTTTGGTAATATCGTCCTGTAAAAAAGCGAAAATTTTTTCATACTTTTTATCCAACTGCACCGCGTAAGCCAACAGCAAGCAATCTTCCGCGAAACGGTCCAGGGAAAATTTATTGATCAACTGCAAAACGGGAAACTCGGGATGAACGGCACGGGTGCGCTTCATTCTTGCTGAAAAGTAGCCGGCCAGCGCTTCAACATCCGCAATTTCTTCGTTCTGGAGGTTCGCGCCAATCACAGAGTCCACCGCTTTGCTCAGATTCATTTCAAATTCAGCCCGCGATACGGCAAGGCCCATCATGTTTTGCAGGTTGTTTTCCGGCCCGATCCACATGTGGTATTTATAAAGATAATAGATCCTCATGTCCAACAGGGACATGAAATCCAGTATCATTTCCCACTGCTCTGCATAGGGGCTGTCCAGCTTTCCCAAATCCATATCCCACTCGCTATTCTCCATCTTTACCTTCCTTTACCGGGCCGGAGCCCGCCGTCCTTGAAATTGGCCGGGTCGGATACCCCGTGGATCAGCCTGTGGACATGCTCCCAATTAGCATGCACGGAAGCCACACCGGCCAGAAAAATATTCTTTATCTCCGCATAGCTCGCATACTCGTCAACTATCTGGATACCGCAACGGTAAATCACCCGCGTGTCTGCGGGATTGACCATGAAACACCCCCTGCGCTGCAGCAGGTTCAGTTTATTTAATCCTTCCCATACCCTCGCCAGCCTGTTTTCCGCCACCGGCCAGGGGAATACCCCAAAGCAGCACACCAACCCCTCGTCGGAGCAATTGACGATCATCTTCCACTTCCTGCCGCCGAAAGATACGAGAAGAAGAATATCGTTTTCTTGACTCTGGTAGCTCCAACCTTCACGATCAAGGATCTCCCGCACTTTATGGAGATTGTTGCGCTGCACAAATATCAGTCCCCTATTCAAAAGTAACCGGCGCCAGCGTGGACAGATAGGCGGCATCCCCGCCTATCGAATCCGGCAGGGGCTGGCCGCCCCGCGACTCGGGCATCTCCGGCAACTCCACCACCTTGTTCGCTTCCCGGCCGAAATCACCCGCCAGCCTCTCCATCAGCGCGGTGCTCTGTTCCGGGGTGAAAGTTTCACGCTCAACATGCTTATATAACGTTCCGGCCCTGTTCTCTCTTCTTTCCACAGCCTGCCAAAAGGCATAATTGCCCATCATGCTGAGTCCCTCAAAAAGCTCTTCTCCCAGGGTGTGGGGGATAATACCCCGGGCCAGGGACGCCGCAAACGCGGTTTTACTCTTTGGCTGCAAGGTATTCCCGGCCACATGCCGGGTTTCGGCCACAGGCTCCCGATCCGGATCCTTGGCTTGTTTTTTGGAATTCATCATCGCCCACCCCGCCGGGAGGTCATTTTCTTGTACTTTAGGAAATTATGCCGGCCAACAGCGGCCAGGGGACACACCTCCTTCGGAGGAATGTCCCCAACGTATGCCGGAACTAAGGATTAAAGTACTGAAAAGCGCGCGCTGAGGGAACTGAAAGAGCGCGCTTTTCTTGACAATATTTCGACATTTCGACAAAAAATATTGAAAACCTTTGCAGAACACCATGTATTTTCACATTTTTATTAAATTTATCAAAGTTTCCAAAATAACCGGAGACATGGAAGAACCATTCCCTTGTGCCCAAAGAAGAATTTATGCCTTTGTGAAAACATCTCTGTTTCTAAATCCAAACAACCCGATTCCCGTCAGTGCGGCCGAGAAGCAAAGGAGCCAGACCAGCGGCAGCAGCGGCAGATTTGCGATATCAATGGTATAGTGGGCATAAGCGAAAGGTGAAAAAGCCATCGCCGACCAGTCGATGATCTGCGCTTCCCAGGCAAACTCCAATATGGCAAACGATAGCCAGACCACCCACCCCAGTGCCGTTATGCGGGGCCACAAGCCATACAATAAGGCCGCCACACCCAATAGTATCCAGACGGGCGGTATCTTTGCAACGCACATGGCCAAAACAGGCCAAAATTTATTGCTGACATCACCGGCTGCCAGCCCGTAAATCAGCCCCCCGGCAATGCCCATAACCAATAGCAAGGCGGCGGAGCATAAAGCGGCAACAATTACATGGCTGCTCATCAATCCCATGCGGCTGACCCGCTTATCCAGCAGCATTTCCACCCTGCCTTCATTTTCTTCTTTTTTCAGCCGCAGCACGGCGGTCATGGCATAGGCAGCCACAAACAGGGAGATCAGGTAGATACTGACGCCGATAAAAACATAGCCCAAGCCCGCCTCGTCAGACCAGCTTGTGCCCCCCAGGCCAGACAGCCAATCACTCATGCCTCCGGCAATGGATAAACCGGGAGAAATGGCCGCAAAAACGGCAATATACAATAACGTCCCCGCCAGCCAGCCGGTAAAAATTCCTTTCTGCAGTCTCCAGGCCAGGGCCAGGGGACTGGAAAAACGGGGCGCTGCTTCAATCGGCCCGGAACGGGCCATGAATACACCCGCTCCCAAATCCCTGCGGACAGAAAGCCCATAGGCCAAAATAACCGGCACGGCCGCAAAGACAACGCAGTACAACAGGCTCCAACCATGATTGGCGGCAAAGGGTTGGGTTAAACGCTGCCAGGCCATGGGGGTAAACCATCTTATGATGGTATCGCCGCCACCAAAGTTGTTTAAAACCGCCAGCACCAGCCCCAATCCCAGGGCCGCAGCGCCAATACCCCGGGCTGTCCCGCTGCTTTCCTTGAGTTGAACACCTAAAGCGCCGATGCCGGCAAAAAAGCACCCAATGGTTGACATGGTCGCCCCAAAGAGCAGGGAACCCCCCACGGCGCCCCCAAGGGCCATGATACTCAGGGCAATCAGTACCCCTGCCGCCAGATTTCCCATACCGGTCAGAAGCAGCACCGCAGTCAATCCGGCATAACGGCCCACCATACCGGCGCGGATCAACTCACTGCGGCCTGTTTCTTCATCTGTACGGGTGTGCCGGATCACGGTCAGCAGGCTGCCGATCCCCAGGGCAAGGGCCAGTTGAGATACCCCCCGCCAGACAATGGCTCCTGCCAGGTCAAATGACATGACCGGGCCCAGGAGAGCAGAAATCAACGCATCCTGATTAAATTCAGCCAGCACCAGATCCAGTCCCTGACCGGCCAAAGCGGTGAAAGTAGCTGCCGTTACCCAAACCAGAAGCACGGGAAGGAATGTCCACAAAGGCAGCAGAAAGCGGTCCCGGCGCAAAAACAGCCTGAAGAGTATTCCGGTACCGGCAAAATCACTGGCTCTCATTCCCAAGCTCCTCCTCTTTCATCTATCTCGCCTCCATAATGGCGCATGAACAGTTCCTCCAGGCTGGGCGGTTCAACCGTTAAAGATTTAATCCCCAGGGGCAGCAGAGCCTCCAACACCTCCGTCATGGCAGCGGAATCCGCAGAAAAACGATACTTCAACCCATCCCGGTATAGATCATGAACTCCGGACAATTCTGCCAAACCGGCGGCAGCGCTGCCGGTCTCCACGTTAACGGTGCTGCGGGTAAGATGCCGAAGAGCGGACAAAGTTCCCGATTCCACGATCCGCCCCTGCCGGATAATGCTTACCCGGTCGCAAAGAGCCTCCACCTCAGACAGGATGTGGCTTGACAGGAGCACGGTCCGGCCGGCTTTTTTCACTTCCGTCACACATTCCTGAAAAATAATCTCCATCAGGGGGTCCAACCCCGAAGTGGGCTCGTCTAAAAGATATAATTCCGCGTCACAGGCAAAGGCCGCTACCAAAGCTACCTTTTGACGGTTTCCTTTGGAGTAGGTCCTGCTTTTTTTGGCCGGATCAAGCTGAAACCGTTCCAGTAATTGTTTTTTTCGGGAAACGTCAAGCCCTCCATGGAGCCGTCCCAGCAGATCGATGATTTCTCCCCCGGACAGATCGGGCCACAGGGTAACATCTCCGGGAACATAGGCTAAACGGCGGTGCAGTGACACGGCATCCAACCAGGGATCTCCGCCAAGCAGTGTAATTTTTCCCGCTGTTTTGCGCAAAATCCCCAGCAGGATGCGAATCGCGGTAGACTTTCCGGCGCCGTTGGGGCCGATAAATCCGTGTATTTCTCCTTGTCGCACGGTGAGATCAATGCCCTTTAAGGCCCGGGTGGCGCCAAAGGACTTGGTCAGTTTTTGAATTTGAATCACATTCATGTACCATTCCCCCCTGATTTATATGTTTTATAACAAAACAGTATATATCTCTATAATATTTGGGAGCAAGGCCGGCGTCAACAAGTTTTATATTTTTTATATTGACTCATTATAAAACTTTTAGTAGGATTAAAACGAGGTGCGAGTAAATGAACGGATATAAACGCAGAACAGAGTTTAAAAAAAATAAAATACGCACAGCCGCTTTAGAGCTTTTCCGTGCGTACGGTACGGATAAAACCAGCATCAACGAAATTGCCCAAAGGGCAGGAGTTGCGCCGGCCAGTATTTATAATTATTTCGGTAGCAAGGAAGGCCTGGTGCAGGACACGGTGCTGACCCTCCTTGAAAGCGCCTTGGAAGCGAAAAAAGAACTGTGGGAAAGCGACCTCCCTTTTCCTGAATTAATGGAACGTGCCGTAACCATCCAGAATGATTTTATTGCCCAAACCAACCCGGAGTTTCTCAAAGCCTTGCTTGACACCGACCCGGAGATAAAAAAGCTGACGGATGATTTTTACAAACACAGATACCCCTATATCGTAGGCAAATTTATTGAGAAAGGGCGCAGGGAAGGATATATACACAGAGAGCTTTCCATTGAAGCAGCCACGCTATATTTAAAAATGTATCAGGATGCCGTTCAGCAGCCTGATGTACTGAAGAGTGGGAACAAAGAGCTGTTGAAGGAATTATATGATTTAATGCTGTACGGGCTGGCCGGCAGGCCCGCTGCCGATAAAACAAAGTAACTTAAAATCTTCATTTCATTAGGACAGATCAGATCAAAAGATATGCTGGATGTTAATAGCAAAATGACCATCCCGATCACTTTTTCATTACACTTTGAGTGATCGGGGTGGTCAATGGAATATTACTAAGCTATCAATACAGAAGCACTGTCTCCTTGTGTTCCCTTAAGAGCCGGTAAAAATATAGAAAAAGTTGTCCCTGCTTCGGAACTGACTACTTTAATTTCCCCTTGATGATCAGTAATAATGCGATTGGAAATAGCCAATCCCAATCCCGTGCCATCTCCTTTGGTACTGAAGAAAGGGTTAAATATTTTATTAAGTACCTCTTCGGGAATGCCTGCTCCGTTATCAATAAAATCAACGATCACCTGGGATTGATCATGTGACGCCGCCGATTTAATTGTAAGCACTCCTTTTTCGCTCATAGCCTGGAAAGCGTTGCTAATGATGTTTAAAAACACCTGGCTAAGCTGGTTCTTGTCCCCAGACACAGGGGGCAGCGTGGGGGCCAAAACTTTATTGATTTCTATGCCTTGGCGCAAAGCCTCGTTTTCTATCAAAAACATTACTTCGCTTAAAAGCTTGTTAATATCGAGCATTTGAATTCTTGATGGTTTTGGCTTGGCCAGGTTTAAGAAATCAGTTATGATTTGATTAACCCGGTCAATTTCCGATAATATCAGGCCCAACTTGTCGTCATAATTTTTAATTTCCTTTTTGTGAAATTCTTCATTGAGCATTTGTACAAAACCGCGTACTGTGGTCATAGGATTTCTAATTTCATGAGCCATTCCAGCCGCCAGCTCTCCAATTATTGAGAGCTTTTCACTTTTAGCCAGTTGTGATTCAATTTCTTTTATTTTGGTAATATCTTTAAAAAACATCATCGTTCCGCACGGCTCATCGTCTTTTAACAAGTAGGTATCGCAGATACAATAATACTCATCATTATTATTATAAAAAACCAACTCCTGATCCCGTATCTCCTCTTGTTTGGTTAAAGAGTGCATAATTTTTGCCGGATCCTTTATAATTTGTCCTATTAATTCACCAAATTCCTGGCCAATCAATTTCCGACTAAAACCGAAACACTTTTCAGCATAATTATTTAACATAGTTATTCTGAAACCTTTATCCAATGCAACAACACCAGTATTAATAGTGTTTAATATAATTTCGGATTGTTTCAGCAATTTATTATAACTAACTTCATGGGTAATATCTTGAAATATACAAAGTGCACCAGATCTGAACTTGTTGCTGCTAAAAATAGGGTAAATATGTAAGTTAACTGATACTACAGTGTGTTCATCAATAAGCAAATTATCCAAACAATTTAGGATTGGAATTCCAAAATCAAGAATTCTAACTACTTCCTCGTCTCCAAAATCCATTTCCTTAAGACATATTTCGCCGTCTCTTGACGAAACTTCTGAAAGGTATAAATCAACAAAAGCTTTATTGGTTTTCACTACTTCGCCTTGCTTATCCAACACTAAAATGGGTTGGTCAATTCTGTGTAATATATCATCAGATATTTTCTTAATAATTTTTTTTCCGTTAGGATCCAAAATATGACTAACTAACATCGTTAAAGGCAATGATTGTATGTCTTGTGCAGAATATGATATAAACATCCGGGGCGCATCACCTCCTTAATCAAGTGCTTTACTATTTTGACACTAATCTTACTTTATCCTTTTAAAAACTTGGGCATTTTAACCAAAAATATAAAGAAATAAAAAACAGAACAACCCGCCATTTGGCGGGTAATTTCAGCGAGGCAGCTAACCTTGAAATTTGGTAAAACCGTTCCCTTCTGTTAAATGTGACATATTTCAAATGCCTTGTTCCGTATATACTTTCGAAATGGACACTCGTTTCGGCATGCTACGGCGGATTTGATTTGTAAACCTTTGAAAATACTTCCTTATTCCTTTTGGCAACTGGAAGCATTTTTATATTTTTGACCATTAAACTTAAAGTCATCCATGATTAAGTTCATAAAAATCGTAACTAAAGTAGGATCAAACTGGGTTCCAGCTTTGGAACAAATTTCTTGCAGAGCTTCGTTTATCGTCTTGGCCGCTTTATAAGGCTGCTGGTGGGTCATGACGTCATAGGCGTCCAAAATGGCTATGATACGCGACAAAAGAGGAATCTCTTCTTCCTTAAGTCCCTGTGGATAGCCTTGGCCGTTCCACCATTCATGATGATATAAAATGATATCGGCAAGATGAGCAAATTCTCCGGACGCATGAGCAATCCGATAGCCAATTTCAACATGTTTTTTCATCATCAGCCACTCTGATTCATTCAGAGGAGACTTCTTCAGCACAATATCTTCCGTAATACCGATTTTACCTATGTCGTGTAACTTTATAGCCTGCACAAGGTGATTAAGGTTTTCCCTGGAAAAATTAAGAATTAGCGCAAACTCTTTAGCGAGCAACTCCAATCTTTCAATGTGTCCTTTGGTCTCATAATCTTTTTTCTGTAACAATTTACTTAAAGCTTCGGCGATAGCCCATCTTGTTTTTTTACCTTCGATAATCTTACACTCATACATTAATTCTTCAGCTTCTTTTAAGACCTTGAATAAATCTGTTTCACGATCGTTTTTAGTTGCCACACCCAGGGATATATTTAAAGGGATATCCGTCTCCCGATTGCTTTTGCAGGATTCGTTAATCTTATGCGCAATATCAAGAGCTGTTTTTTTGTCTGCATGGGGAAGAATAACAGCAAACTCATCACCGCCCCATCTGGCTATGATATCATTTTGACGGCAAGATTGCTGAATAATGGCGGCCATTCTTTTAAGCCAATTATCTCCCGCCTGATGACCAAAAACATCATTAACGAATTTTAACCCGTTCATATCGCCGACAAGCAAAGAAATGGGCAGGCAGCTATCGTTTTTCGCCAGCTCTAGCATTTTTTTATCAAAATAAATTTTATTATATAATCCGGTTAATCCGTCGTGGAAAGTAAGGCGATCCAGTCCTTGCTCAATCTCAGCCTTTTGCTTTTTAAAAAATAGTTGAATAAGCCCGATTGCGTTCAAGAATAAGATTATTTGTGAAACAATATAGGGGGCCATTTGGGGCATTTTTAGAAGAAAAGAAAAAATAACGGTATTGCAAACCCAGGCTATATTTAATAAACCTAAAAATACAGCGAGATTGCCATACCTTTTGGACGAACTAATCATGGCTACGCCTATCCAGAAGAATAAAGCAAATACCGCTAAACTGGTATATTTAATCATTTGCAGATCCGACCAATGCCGGTTTGAGAAAAAAATAAATATTAATAACCAGAATACCCCTACACATAAAAGTAGAGATATTCTGGTTTTGACTTTCAGAAATATTAAAGTGCCCCAAGATATTAAAAGGTTTGCACAGAAATATGAACTCAGACTAAGAAGTAAAATCAGGTGATTCTTCCTCAGCAAGTCGGGGAAGAAAGCATCCAAACTATAATTTAACGCAATAACGGCCCATCCAATAAACCACAGGCCGAGGAAAAGCCTGCGTTCAAACATAAAGATGTAAAAGTATAACACTAATAAAACAGAAATGGCACCGAGCGAGGCGATTAACAGCAAGGTGGAAGTTTGCATAAACGCTCCAACTAAAAGCGATCTGACTTTTAAATCAATATTACCAGAAAATATTGTAGACAGCCAGATTATTTTCAACCTGCAAATTAAGCTCCCCGATTCCAAAATATTTGACACAATGGAACGTCAGACTAATTCCTGAAAGGGATTCTCATGAATTATATCGCTACGGTTTTGTCAGCGTATAGTACGATATTGCGGGATTGGTAAAGCGATCATTTCATATTAAAAGAGACTTCCTGTGCGGGCTCTCGCTGTTCTCCCGCACTTGGTTCACTAACTTTGCGCACAGTGGTGCGCAGCGGCAGTTCTTTAAGGAAAAACGTAAGCACCAGCGCCACCGCCAGAACGATCGTCCCGGTTAGAAATACGTTGGCCAGGGAGGTTGCCAGGGCCTGCCTCAACGCTTCCACAAGCTGGGCAAAGACCGGCTGAACCGCCTCGGGAAGACCATTTTGGATGCCGTTTAGCCTGGGTTGATCCAGCAACAGTTGGGGTTCCATTAGTTTAGTCAGCCTGCCGGACATTTCCGGGTCCAGGCCCAATGTATTACCTCCGGAAATAAGACCATTCATCTTATTGGCTATGCTTGTGGAAAGGACGGTGCCCATCACCGCGATCCCGATGGTCCCGCCCAGGTTGCGGAATAGCTGCACCGAAGCCGTGGCCACACCCAAATCCTTCGAGTCCACGGCATTTTGCACCGCCAGCATGAACACAGGCATGCCCAAGCCAAGGCCGAAACCGAAAATAATCATGCTGAGCACGGCCACGGGGATACTGTCCATAACCACCATCATAAACATGCCGACTACCATGATCGCCATACCCCCGAGGGCCAAGTTTTTGTATTTGCCCGTCCTGGTCATATATCGCCCGGCATAGGCGCTCATGGCCAGCATGCTGATGGACACGGGCATGGTGACGTAACCGGCGTAGGTCGGAGAAATCCCCATCACCCCCTGCACATAAAAGGGCATATACATAAGGGCTCCCATCATGCCGGCAAACATCATAAAACCGACCAGGTTGGAAATGGTGACCACGTTGCTTTTAAATAACTCCAGAGGCAAAACCGGAGTCTTGACCCTTATCTCGGTAAAGATAAATAGCGACAGCGCCGCCAGTGTAAAAGCGAACAGTCCGACGATCACAGGTGAAGTCCACGCATACTTTGTACCCGCCCATGAAAACCCAAGCAGCATCGGGACGATGGTCAGGGTCAGCAGCAAAGAACCCGGATAATCTATTGACTGAGACTCCTGCCTCTCCACCGTGGGGAAAAGCAATAAAATCATAAAAAAGGCGATTAACCCCAGGGGGAGAAAAACCCAGAAGATCCAGTGCCAATCAAAATGGTCCACAATATAGCCGCCCATTCCCGGGCCGAGGACGCTGGACAGCCCGAAGGCCGCGCTCATCAGTCCCGCCCAGCGGCCTCTTTCCCGGGGCGAAAACAAATCACCGATGGCTGTGAAGGCTGTGGCCATGATAATCCCCGCTCCCGTTCCCTGAATCCCCCGGTAAATAATCAGCTGGATAATATCCTGCGCGGTTCCGGCCAGGAACGCCCCGCACATAAAGATCGCAATGCCGGATAAAATAAAGTATTTGCGCCCGTAAATATCCGAGAGTTTACCCACCAATATAGTGGAAATAGTTGAAGTTAAAAAATAAATGGTCATAATCCAGGTGTAATAGTCCATCCCGCCCAATTTGGCGATAATGCGGGGTAACGCCACGCCGACGATGGTCTGGTTGACGGAAGCAAAAAACATGGCTGTAACAATGGCAGCCATTATGGTTACTTTACGCTGATATGATAAATGCTCCATTTAAGCAGTCTCCTCAAAATTATTTATGCACACCCTAAGCTTATTTTTCAAGGTTATCCGATATTTGATGGTAAATTCGGATCAGGTGCTGAATATCTTCATCCGGCAGTCCTTGAAAAACCCTCACCGTGACAGCATTTTGCGCCTGGAACAAAGACTCCGCCAACTCTTTTCCTTTCTCTGTAATTTCCAGGTACACGACCCGGCGGTCTTCTTTGTCTCCCCTGCGTTCGGCATATCCTTCCGCCACCAGCTTGTCCGCGGCGCTGGTAATGGCTCCGGGGGTCGTCTGGGTTACTTCAACAAGCTGGGCCGCTTTTTGCGGTCCGGAGCGCAAAAGGGTTTTTAAAATCAGATATTGAGAATGGTTGATCCCTTGCAGTTGTTTGCTCCATTCTTTTTTCAGCCTTTTTAAAATGAAGTAAAACAATTGGATTAACTCTTCATGTCCGGTCATATCATGTTCCCCCGGTAAAATAGTTTAGCTTTAAAATATTTAATTTAAAACATTTAACATTCTAATCTTTTACACCTTATAAGTCAATAGCTTTTAGTCAACCACATTTAGGGATGATTTCCTTGCTGATTTCCTCGGATAATGTTATAATTTAAAGCAGGCGATGCCTGTCCTTGCAATGTTTTGGGACGGGCTTTCTTTGTTTAAGTGAGTGTTCGAAGCGGACTTTTCAAACCTCCGCTTACAGTTCGACAGCTTGGGAGGTATTTATGGTTCAGAAATTGCTGATGGGTAATGAAGCCATCGCCCTGGGCGCCGTCCGGGCCGGTGTGGGATGCGTCACCGGGTATCCGGGGACCCCGTCCACGGAAATTCTCGAAACCGTCGCCAGGCATAACCCCGGCGATATTTACGTGGAATGGTCAATTAATGAAAAATCCGCCCTGGAGGTGGCCGCCGGCGCGGCTTATACCGGGACCCGCTCCCTGGTGACCATGAAACAGGTGGGCCTGAATGTGGCGTCCGATCCGCTGATGAGCCTTGCCTATATCGGAGTCAAAGGCGGCATGGTGGTGGTGGCGGCGGACGATCCGGGGCCGGTTTCGTCACAGACCGAGCAGGATACCCGGCATTATGCGGGTTTTGCCAAGCTGCCGATCTTTGATCCGGCTTCCCCGGAAGAAGCTTACCTGATGATTGGCGACGCCTTTGACTATTCGGAAAAATACGGTACGCCGGTTTTATTCCGTCCCACCACCAGAGTTTGTCACGGGTACGCCTCCATGGAAACTAACGATACGCGCAAAAGCATTCACCCCGAGGGATTTGTCAAGGACCCCAAATGGGTCATTTTCCCCGGGCTGTCCTATCAGAATCACCTTAAAGTTGAGGCCCGCCGCCCGGTGCTGGCCGACGATTTTTCCTCCTACCGGTTTAACAGCGTCACCGGCAGCGGGAAAAAAGGGATCGCCACCGGCGGCATCAGCTATGCTTACGTTTGTGAAGCTTTATCCGGTGCGGACGAACCGGTTAAACTGCTTAGAATAGCGACCCCCTATCCTTTCCCGGAAAAACTGGCCCTGCAGTTCCTGGACGGGCTGGATGAGGTTCTGGTGGTGGAAGAGCTGGACCCGGTGATTGAAAAAGAGCTGGTTTATTTGTGCGGCAAGCATAAGTTGCCGGCAAAAGTATACGGCAAGCTGACCGGGCATGTGCAAAACGCGGGTGAAAACACCGTGGAATCGGTGAAAAAGGTCATCGGCGCGTTTAAAGGTACCGGGGACGCGGCGGCTCAGGAGCAAATGGCCGTCGACGACATGCCTCAGCTGCCGGTAAGGCCGCCTGTCCTTTGCGCGGGCTGTCCCCACCGGGCTTCCTTCTATGCCGTGAAAAAAGCCATGACCGGCAAAAAGGCGGTTTTCGGCGGCGATATCGGCTGCTATACCCTGGGCAACGCCAAACCCCTCAACATGGTGGACACCTGCCTTTGCATGGGCGCCGGCATTACCATCGCCCAGGGTTTGCGCCGGGTGGAGCCGGACGCGGTCAATTTCGCCTTTATCGGGGACTCCACCTTTTTCCATTCCGGCATTACCGGCGTGATTAACGCCGTCTACAACCAAACGGATATTGTGGTTATCGTCCTGAACAACGCCACCACGGCAATGACCGGGCATCAGCCCCACCCCGGGACAGGGAAAACCATGATGGGGAATATCTCGGAAAAAATCAGTATTGACAACCTGCTTAAAGCCATCGGCTTAACTTATGTGGCCAAGGTAAATCCCCTTGAACTGGACAGGGCCGTCGAGGCCGTTACCGAAGCCGCGGCGGTTAAAGGGGTATCGGCTGTCATTTTTGAAGCGCCGTGTATCGCGGTGGCCAAACCGCTGCCCCCTTTGCTGGTCGATGAAGAAAAATGTACCGGCTGTAAACAATGCATCAGGGAACTGGGCTGCCCCGCCATTGTTCCCGACAGCAAAAAAGTGCAAATAGAACCCGCCCTGTGTTACGGCTGTTCGCTTTGCGCCCAGGTTTGCACTTTTAAAGCCATAGGGGGTGACAGTCTTGATTAATTGCATTCTGGCGGGGGTGGGCGGCCAGGGCACGGTGCTGGCGTCCAAACTGATTGCCCAATCGGCGATGGCCAAAGGGATGCGGGCCAGAACCGCCGAAACCATCGGCATGGCCCAGAGAGGCGGCAGCGTGGTAAGCCACGTCCGGCTGGGGGAGATTATCCATTCGCCGCTGGTCCCGCCCCGCGAGGCCGACCTGATTATCGGCTTTGAACCTGCCGAAGCCGCCCGCTGCCTTCGTTTCCTGACCAAAGACGGTTTAATGATCATCAGTAAAAAAGCAGTCGTCCCGGTCACCGCTTCTCTGTCCGCATCAGCCTATGACGGCAGCGAGGTGCTGGAATACCTGCAAGATAAGCTCCCCCGCCTGGTGGTGGTGGACGGCGAGGCGATCTGCCTGGCCTGCGGCTCGGCGAAAGTTCTGAATGTCGCACTGCTGGGGACGGCGGTGCAAAGCGGTATTTTAGGCCTTACCCTGGAGGATGTGGAGGCGACGATCCGCCGCAAGCTCCCCGAAAAATTTCTGGACATCAACCTGCGGGCTCTTCACGCGGGGGCAAAAGCCTTGACGGACGGAGGAATAAAATGATCTCAGAGCAGCAGTGGGGTTTAATGCAGGAAATGCTATTCCAGGTGGCGGAAAACAGTGAGTTTTACCGCAAAAAATTTGCCGGGCTGGATATGGCCTCCATCCGGAGCATTGAGGACTTTAACACCCTGCCCTTTTCCGGCAAGAGCGAACTGCGGGAAGTCTACCCCCTGGGGCTGCAGGCGGTGCCGGACAGCGCGATCGTCCGCATTCACTCCTCTTCGGGCACTACCGGAACCCCCGTCATTATCCCCTACACCAGGCGGGATGTGGACCACTGGGCCGAAATGTTCAAACGCTGTTACGAAACTGCGGGCCTGACCGAGCTCGACCGGGTGCAGATTACGCCGGGGTATGGCCTGTGGACGGCGGGAATAGGCTTCCAGGCAGGCGCGGAGCTGCTGGGGGCCATGGTGGTTCCCATGGGCCCGGGCAACACCGACAAGCAGATTAAGATGATGATCGATATGCGGAGCACCGTGCTCTGCGCCACCTCGTCCTACGCACTGCTGCTGGCTGAAGAGATTGCCAAACGGGGTATCGGGGATCTGATTCACCTGAAAAAAGGGATTATCGGCTCGGAACGCTGGGGCGAAAAAATGAGGCAGCGGATCTCCGGCGAATTGGGAGTGCAATTATACGATATCTACGGCCTGACGGAAATTTACGGGCCTGGTATAGGCATCAGCTGTGATTACGACTGCGGCATGCACTACTGGGATGACTATTTGTACTTTGAGATTATTGATCCGCATACGGGCAAGCATGTTCCCGAGGGCGAAACCGGTGAGCTGGTGATTACCACCCTGCGCAAGGAAGGAGCGCCGCTGATCCGCTACCGCACCCACGACCTGACCCGTTTTTTGCCGGGAGAATGCCCCTGCGGGCTGCAGTACCCGAGGATCGACACCATTGTGGGCCGCACCGACGATATGATTAAAGTGAAGGGCGTCAACATTTTCCCGGGCCAAATTGACGAACTGCTGCGGGATATTGAGGGGGTAAGCAGCGAATACCAGGCGGTGATCGAGCACCTGGAGGGCAAGGATACCCTGACCCTATCCTTTGAAACCGAGCGTGCCGCCGACCAAAAAACACTGGAATCCAAAGTCCGGCAGGTCTGCAAGTCCAAGCTGAGCATTACCGTGGTACCCAGGGCGGTACCCATCGGCGACCTGCCGCGAAGCGAGAAAAAAACAACCAGGATATTCGACAAGCGGTATCAGTGATTTGACCGTAGGGGCGCCCGCAAGGAGCGCCCTACTTCCGTTTTAAATATTAATTTATGAGAAATAATTTGCATTTTTCATATTTAAAATAGTATGTTCTCACGCATTTGTCAAAGTTATTTGGGAACTAAAAGGAATTTTAAGAACGTCTACGCTTACTCCAGGATCCGCCGCGCTTCCATGAATCTCTGGGCCGCAGTGAAAATCACCATACCTGCAAAAATAAGCGTCAGCAGGGCCAAATAATTGCTGAAAAGCATCATCGCCGAAAGCATGATAAACCCTTCCGTCCTTTCAGCCAGCCCCACCTGGTAGTAAAATGATTTAACCCCTTTCTTTTCGGCCACGGCGCCCACCGTCAGAAAAACGGTCATGGATATGATGATGGCCGAAGTCAGCAGCAGCATGGCCCACATGGCCTCCGGATACCGGAAGGCCAGACCCAGGATAACGCCGGTTTCAGCTATGCGGTCATAGGTAATGTCCAGGACGGTGCCCCAGGGGGAAGACGTCTTTGACATCCTGGCCATTGAGCCGTCCACGGCATCCAAAAAACCGGAAAACCATAACGACAGCAGGGCAAAAACAACTTGCCCATGAAAAATAAGCACTCCGGCCAAAATGCCGAACACCAGGGCGCCGAAAGTGACCTGGTTGGCGTTCAGCCTTAATTTCAACAACCCCCGGGCGGCGCCGTCGATCACGGGAGCAATATATTTTCTACCATGGGTATCAAGCATGACGAGCCTCCACGGGGAAAAAATATTTATCTTCGTCACGGTAAATAAGCGCGACCTGTGCGTTAACCGGAAAATTTTCCCGGCTGAAAAACGTGTATTCTTTTTGCATGGCCGGCACAAGAACCCTGTATGCCCTTCGGCCCGCATTAAACGCCACGCCGGTGACAACTCCCGCCGGGCAGGCCTGATGATGTTTTTCAGCCTCCCAAAGCGCCATTTGTATTTTACCGGCACTGATAAAACCGTCGTCCCAAACCAGACCGTCGCTGTAAAATTCCGCCACCACTCTGTTCGCCGGGTTTTCATAGACTGCCAGGGGAGCGCCGATTTGCTGCAGCCGGCCGTCCTTGATGATGGCTATCTGATCGCCTAAAAGCATGCCTTCTTCTTTATCATGGGTGACAAAGATGCCGGTTACCCGCTCCTGCTTTAGAAAGCCGCGCACCCAGCTCCGGATTTCCGCCCGCAAATCCGGGTCCAGACCGTTAAACGGCTCATCCAGGAGCAGCAGCATTGGTTTTACCGCCAGCGCCCTGGCCAGTGACAGTCTTTGCTGCTGTCCGCCGGAAAGCTCAAAGGGATAACTGCTCTCGTAATCCTCAAGACCGACTTTACTTAACAGCTCCAGACCTTCTTTTTCCCTTTTCCTCCCGGGGAGCCCCTTGATTTTCAGGCCATAGGTCACATTTTCCAGCACGTCCAGGTGGGGAAAAAGCAGCGGCTGCTGGAACATCATCACCACGGGCCTTTTTTCCGCCGTTATGCCGCCGATGTCGGTACCTTTTAACAGTATATGGCCTGCAGTCACCGCCTCCAGGCCTGCTATGCACCGCAGCAGGGTGGTTTTTCCACAGCCCGAGGGACCGATGAAGCAAAGCAGATCTCCTTCATAAACACTAAAGCTAAGGTCTCTAAAAATCTGTTTCCGGTCATATTCTTTGGTTAGATTTTCACATTCCAGCAGCGGGTTCATAGGTTCACCTTTTTACTAAAATAATTATGATGGGGCACAAAAAGCTTGATCATTAATTCCATACCCAGGTAAAAAATAATCGGCAGTAAGGCGAATACCAGGGAAAAGGCCGCCATTACAGCCTGGTTTGAACCTTGAAAGTACGGAAAATATATCATGGACAAAGTGACCACATTACCGCCGCCAATGAGAATGGTCAGCACGTATTGACTCAGGGAAATCACAAAGGCCAGGCTGGCGGCGCTGCGGATACCGGGTAAAAGCAAGGGCAGGTAGATGGTCATAAATATTGTTAATCCGCCGGCGCCCAGGGTTTTGGCCTGTTCCTCCCATTTTAACCCGATATT
Organism: Bacillota bacterium; assembly: GCA_023439185.1. Taxonomy (GTDB): domain Bacteria; phylum Bacillota; class Desulfotomaculia; order Desulfotomaculales; family Desulfallaceae; genus BRH-c8a. The sequence goes on from JAEXOR010000014.1 coordinate 64,507, forward strand.
TTCAAAGCCGGCGCGAAAAATGCGGATGGAATAGGGTAATGTGGGCAGCAGATGGATTAAAACAACCCCCGGCCAATGATTGCTTAAACCCAGGTGAATCATGGCGATCTGCAGCCCCATGGCCAGAGCAAGGGCGGGAATTAATATAGGCAGCAGGAAAAAGCTTTCCAGCAATTCCTTGCCTTTGAACCGGTAAAACGCCAGGGCTTTGCCCGCGCTCATGCCAAGGGCTAAATTTAATGCCGCCACTACGCAGCCAATCAAAAAGGTGGTTTGTAGAGCATCGACCATGCCGGTTTCGGCAAAAAGGATCAGCCAGCCCCTTAATCCCAGCCCGGCCGGAAAAAGCCCGGGATAATGCCAGTCCACGGCAAAGCTCCGCACTATCAAAACCGCCAGGGGAGCCAGAACAAAAATTATCAAACAGCCTAAAATGACTATCTTCAAAGTGCTCTTTTCCGCCAAGACTACCTTCCTCTCATGGTATTGTAGCGGGATTTGCGCAGCGCCAGAAAAAGCGCCTGGACCAAAATTAGAACCATGGCCGTTATAAGCACCATAACCGCCATGGCCAGGGGCCTTTTCTCCCAGTCGCTACCGGTGAACCAATCGTAGCTCAAAGTGGGGATCAGCTTCGGATAGGTGGCCCCCAGAAGCGATGGGATCTCAAAAGCGGCAATGACAAAAGAAAACAGGATGATGCCCGTCTCCAGCAGCACCGGACAGACCGCCGGCCACTCCACATCCCTGAACATTGCCCAGCGTCCGCCCCCCAGGGTTTTTACCACGTCCAGGTAGTTTCTGTTGAGCTGGTAGTATACAGGCAGCACCATCAAGACCACGAAGGGGATGCTCTTCCAGGTATAGGCAAGTATAATGCCCAGCCCCTGCCTGTCGTTAACCAGGATGGGAAATGAGTTGAAATCTTTGATTAGATGCAGCTGGTACAGCAGGCTTGACACCAGCCCGGTCTGGGAAAAAAGAATGAACACCAGGTAAGCCGCCACAAAATGAGGGATCAGCATCGGAATCCAGATCAGCACCCGCCATTTAAGGTTTCTCAGATAATAGAAAAGCACCCTGGTTACCAGGAGTCCCAGTACCAGGGAAAGGACCGTCACTATTACCGTTATTTTCAGGCTCAAAAGAAAGCTCCCCATAAACAGGGGGCTATTCAACAGACTATGGTAATGCACAAGACTCCAGTTGTCGTCCCTGAAGCTTACCAGCAGGACATGCCCAATCCCAAAGGCTGTAAACAGCAGGACAAAAACAAAACTGGGCAGCAACAGCAGATATTTATTATGGCGCCAAAACCTCACTGAGCCACTGCTCCTTTATCCAGTTAACATATTCAGGATCAACTTCAGGCTGGAATGTCTCTTTTAACTCTGTTGAAGACAACACGCTTTCTCCGCGATTAAGCGCCCGGAAAGATTGCTGCTCCTCCGGCGAAAGTTTGCTGATGTCCAAGACAGTGGAATCACCCCAGTTTTCGGGCTGCATTTTAGCCAGTTGGGCCTCGGGTGACAAGAGATAATTTATAGCCGCCATGGCGCCCGCCCTGTTGGGAGCGTTAAAGGGAATGGCCAGGTAATGGATATTACCGATGGAACCGGACTCCATGACAAAACTCCGGGTGGTACCGGGGAAATTCCCCGCGGCCATCATGCTCTCGGCCCTGCCCTCATTATACCCCATGGAAAAAGATACTTCTCCCTGGCTGAATAAATGATCAAGCTGGGTCAATGTTTTGGGGTAGGTCTCTCCCTTTCTCCACAGGTAAGGTTTAATATCTTTCAAATACGCCCACATCTCCGCCGTAGCCTGGTCTTGCAGGTTTTCTTCATAACTCCGCTGCAGCAAATTTTCCACCCCGGCGTACCGATAAAGCAGATGCCTGACGAAAGCGTTGCCGGTGAAATCTTCGACTTCCGGATAGGTGAATTTACCGGGATTGTTTTTAACCCACTGTTTGAGCTCTTCAAAACTGCGCGGCGGGTCGGTAACTTTGGCCGCGTCATACAAAAAGACAAACTGCACCTTCCCCCAGGGAGCCTCCAAACCTTCCGTAGGCGCACCGAAATCATAGGCCGTGTCTTTGGGGTCGACAAAAGCTTGATAATTGGGCAGTTGATCAGTAAACGGCGCGCCCAGCAATCCATTATCCCGGGCATTTTTAAAATTCTCACCATTAACCCAGATGATATCGGTGGTACCGTTTTTCCCACCGGCAGCCTGCTTCTCGGCCAGCAGTTTCTGCAAAACCTCCGTAATGTCGATGGGAGTGCGGACCAGGGTAATTCCGTACTGTTCCTGCAGGCGGGGCGCAACCCATTGGTCCATAAACCGGTTGATGTTTTCATCGCCGCCCCACATAAATATTTGCACCGTTGACCCGGCGGCCGTTTTTTCAATTTCGGACCAGTCGGCGTCGGCCAGGTCCTGTGTCTGGACATCGGCCCTGTGATCGCCGCATCCCCCGATAAAAAACAACAGCAGTAATATTAAAAAAACCAAAGTTTTGTTCATCATCCACTATCTCCCCTACCTTTAAAATCCAAAATGAACTATGCAAGATTTATAAACCTGTCCTCCTGAAGCAGCTCATAGATAATGCCCGCAGCTTCAGCGGTTATGTTTTTACAGCCCTGGTGCGTAGTCCGGGCAATCAAACCCTGTTTCTTTCTTAAAACCCGGCAGCAGGAAGAACCGAATAAATCTACAAAGGCGTCGTGAAGCTGTTTGGCTGTCCGGGGTTTAATAACCACGCCTTTTCTTTCCTGGAGCACACCCAGCGTCATTTCCAGGCCCACCAACGCCCCGCACGAGCAGCCTGCGGCCATGCCGTTGCGGAAAAAATGAGTGGCGGCTATTAAGTCCCGGCTGATGTTCAGTGACCAGACATCGTTTGCCGCCAGCAAAACACTCTGGCAGCAGTTATAGCCCCCGGCAAAGTAATTGGCCGCTTTCTCCATGATTACTTGTTTCAGCTGCATCCTCTCCTCCCGGGCGCTGCCCGGCTCTTAACCAGACCAAACCTCCCCACAGACTGGCCAGGCTTACAGTCAGGGCGAAAACAACAGAGACAGTCATTGCCGCCGACCCGGCGACCCCCAGGTAAGCAAACAGTGTGATGTAAGCCCCTTCCCTGGTCCCATACCCGTTGATGCCGATGGGCAGCATGGCCGCCACCGAAGTGGCCGGAATTACCAGACAGGCTTCGGGCAAACTAACCTGATTAACCTGAAAAGCCTGTAAAATACTAAAATTGACCAGAACTACACAAAACTGAAAAACCACCGACCATATTAAGGACTTGATTAACAATTTCTTGTGCTGCCTGAGCCTGGCGCCGTGTTCCTGCAAGCCCGTTAAAAAACCGCCGGCCTTTGGGACGGAGACAAAAATTCGCTGCAATAATGCCAATAAGGCTGGAAACAGGATTAAAGCCAGCAAGAAAATACTGATCAGCATCATCCCCGCAAAGAACAGCATTAGATAGGGAATTTCCGTACGGGTAAGAATTGCGGCGACGATTCCCAACAAAGACAGGCCCATAGTAGCCAAGATCCGCTCCACGATTACCGAAGCGGCAGCTCCCGGCATATCGCTGCTGTGTTTGCCGGTCCAATATATTCTCAGCGCGTCTCCGCCAATGCTGGAAGGCATAAAGTTGTTGAAAAACAACCCCGCCCAGTAGCTGTTCCATAAAACCTTAAAAGGCAGTTTCAACCCCGCCGCCGCACAAATAAACTGCCATTTAAAGGCGCTGACCAGCACGGATACAATAACCAGGAAAAAAGCTACCCCAATCCAGTGCAAGTCGGCCTTAACCAGCAGTGCGGCAACCTGCGCCCACTCAACGGCGTTTAGGAGCCAGGCGATTAAAGCCAGTGAGACCAGCGTTTTAATTGCCAATGTCAGATATCTCTTGCGCCGCTGCTTCATTTCCAGGTCTCCCCATGCGCCAAATTCTACTTTAAATCCAGTATCTACCTGTTTTCAACAGCCAACTCTTTTCCCGCCTTGCTTTTATCTTTCCAAACCTGCTTAAGCAGGATAATCAGCGTACTCAGGGCAAAAAACATCAACAGGCCGAAGACGAATGTTCTGGCTGTACCGGTCAGCATGCCGCCGATATATGAATAGACAATTGTGGCAGGCAGTTGACCGATGCCGGTGGCGATGAAAAAAGACCAGAAACTCATGGAGGTCAAGCCGGCAGCATAACTGACGATATCAAAGGATACAAAGGGCAGCAGCCGGGCGATGAGAATGGCGTATTTGCCGTAATGCTTGAAAAACTCATCCACTCTTTCCAGCGCCGTCCTGGAGGTAATCTTCTCCACCAGATCCCGTCCCAGGAATCTGGCAATATAGAAACATAACACCGCCCCGGCCATGGCGCTGGACCAGGACAGAATGGCTCCGTAAATCCAGCCGAAAAGACCCGCGTTGGCAAAAGTGATAATAAAGGCCGGCAGCGGAGCGGCAATGGATTGAAGGACCATCAGCAGGAAAGAAACTATGGGCGCCCAAATGCCAAACCCCAGAATATAGCTCTTTACCGCGTCGACATCAACCTTGCTGAGCACAGCGACCGCCTGGTTGACGGCGTCTTTGATCCCGGGCACTAAAAAATATATAGCGATAACCAGCAGGAAAACCAATACTTTTCCTTTATAGTCCCTAAAGATGGTTTTTATATCACTCACCCTTCCGGCTTTTAGCATCATTGGCTCCGGAAGCCCGCTGCCTGAATCTTTGGTTTTGACCAACCAAAGCCCGTTGCCAATAATCAGAATAACGGCTAACACCAGATTAATTTGCGCCACACTTAAAAAATCAAGCCTGAAACCTTCCCGGAAAAAAACTGCCGGGATAACATATAAAGCATCCAGCCGGCCCCAATAGGTAACGGTGAAAACCACGATTAAAGCAGCCTGGGGCAAGATAGCCCATAAAAAACCTTTGGGCCGGCCGGCAAATAAACCCGCCGCCGCCCCCAGCCCACAGCAGACAGGAATGGCCAGGCCAATATCAACCCTCATCGCCAGCCAGGTCCAGTTGCCAAGCAAAATAGAGATTATATAGCCGGTGATCAGGCCTGTAAACGTCAATCTGCCGAGCTTAAACAATTTATCCACGAAAAACCCCCGCATTATGCTAAAATCTGCCCAGCCAAAAAATTAGGGCATTAACGATTAAAGTTAATGCCCGGAGGAGAAAGGCTCACTACTTTGAAACCTTCAGGGTAACGGTCACCAGACTGCCGTCGGCGGGCAATAGATCCTTATTTCCGGTAAACTCCACTTCGCTACGGCCTTCCACAGCACCGTAAGTATAAGCCGCATTGCTGGTTATACCCACCGGACAACTGTCCAGGCAAATCAGGCAGCCGGTCTTTTTATCCAACGCGGTTTGCAAATTGCCGCCGAAACGAATTTCAATAGGCGTATTGTTATTGTCTGTGATTACTTCATCCAATGTATATTCTTTACCGGCCCCTTCCCAGGTTACCGTAACTGCCAGGACGTCTCCTTCAACCTTGGTGGTTTCCTTGTTTTCCAGGGTCATATTTTCCCCGGCCACGGCGCCGATTTCAATCAGACCGTTGTAAAACGGCTCAACGTCCACCAACCCGGTAAAGATTGATTTGTCTCCGTTGCTGCCGCCTTTGAATACCGAAGCATGGCGTGTGGGTTCATAAAGATATTTGCCGTTTACTTTGGCCAAATAGGTTAACGTACCCACCTCTTGATCAACCTTGATGGGATTTTCCGCCGTCAAACCCGCCAGCGCTTGTCCCTCGCCCTCGCTCCCGGAACCGGCGTCTTGATTTCCGCACCCGGCTACGGCCACCAAACCCAGAAACAGCACCAGCAATAACATGAACTTAGTTGTTTTCCGCATCGACTCACTCCCCCTTTTTATGACTTCTTCATTATAAATAAAGAAAATTTAAAATGCCAATTAAAAGTTTTTATGACGCTGGATTAAGTTATAAGGTTCTTATATATAAAACAGCCCCGGAGGTAACATCTCCGTCCTCGATTATAGATTTTCACTGCTGTTAAATAAAATAACTTATAACAGTGCAGCGGTTCGAACCAACAGTGTAGCGTTGGCAGTTTTTACATTTTAAATGGATGGCTAGCCAGGCTCATACAATTCAAATATGAATCGGACTCCTGAAATTTACCATCAACGTATTGAAAAGCTACGGCATATTATGAAACACACCGATGCAGATATAACTTACAGCTGCCCGGAATGGCGGCGAAGACAGTTTCCTGCCCTGGAAACAGTGAGACAGTAGAGACAACAACAAAAGGAGGTTAACTTTTGTCAACAGGCAAATTGAAAAAAGTGTTTCCCGGCGGCAACACAAGCGGAGGCTTTCATTCCTTTTACGATTATGTAATTGACCAGCGGGATGCGACAAAAATTTTTGTCATCAAGGGCGGCCCGGGTGTGGGCAAATCCACTTTTATGCGCAAAATCGGGGAGGCCATGCTGGAGCGGGGCTATGATGTGGAGCTTCACTGCTGTTCTTCGGACAACGGATCGCTGGACGGCCTGGTAATCCCGGCTGTTCGGGTGGCTTTGGTGGACGGGACGGCGCCGCATGTCGTTGACCCCAAAAACCCGGGGGCTGTAGACGCCATCATTCATCTTGGCGACCACTGGAACGAGAAGGAGTTGCGCGCCAATAAACAGGAGATATTGGCCTGCAACAAGGAAATAGGCAGGCTTTTCAACCGCGCCTACTCTTACCTGGCAGCAAGTAAAATATTTCTTGGCGAGGTGAAATTCTATTACACCGGGACCGGTGCATTCAATACGGGTAAGTTTGACCGCAAAGTGCTGGAAATGGTGCATGAGATCTTTAAAGGCTGGGAGAGACAGACCGATAACCCGCGGGCCAGGCATTTGTTTGCCACAGCCATCACACCGGATGGCCCGGTCAGCCACCTGGATACCATCGTTGACAGCATCGGCAGAAGGTACGTCATTGAAGGGGATGACGGCACCGGCAAGAATATCCTGGTACAGCGCCTGATGGATGCTGCCATGATGCGGGGGTTTGACGTGGAAGCTTATCACTGCTCCCTGGAACCTGATTTAATTGACCACCTGGTAATACCCGGTCTCAATGTGGCAGTGGTAAACTCGGTGGAACCGCACGGCTTCCGTCCCCGGGCGGGAGATGTGGTAATAAACACCATGGAATGCGTAAACCCTATTATTAACGAGAAATATCTGACCGAGAAAACAACCGCCCGGATAATGTACCGGCAGTGCATGGAGCAGGCGGTATCATTTATCCGCCAAGCCAAGATTGAACATGATAAAATCGAAGAGTATTACGTGCCGCACATGGATTTCGATGCCATTAACGCCAGGCGTGACCAGGTGCTGGACCAAATTTTAACATTGGCCGGCCAAACTACGGGAATATAAAAATCCAAATCAGTCCGGATTATTGGGCTGCCAACCGTTTCACGGCACGGTGGCCCTTTTGTATTGTTTTAAAAATAACGGGCGCGACTGCTGAACATTAATATGCATTTTCACGCCCTGCGACCCGGCCAGGTTCAGCTTCGACGTTAATCTGGGCGCCCGCAAGGGGCGCCCCTACGCATAAGGAAAGCCGGTGGTTATTAAGGGAGGACTACCGCCAGCGCCACCAGCAGTGCCGCCACGCCGAAGGCCAACAGGTCATTGGCCCTAAAAGCATATTGCTTGTAGCCGCTCCCCTTCTTCCGCAGGTTAAAACCACGCAGCTCCACCGAGATGGAACCGCTTTCGATCCGTTTCACGGAGGAAATAAGCAGCGGCACGCACAGCGGCAGCAGCAGCCGGATTTTCTTGAAGAAGTTTCTGGTATCAAATTCCACGCCCCTGGCGACCTGGGCTTCCATGATGCCCGCCATTTCATTGGAAAAGATGGGGATGAACCGGATGGCCGTCATCAGGGCGAAGGCGTATTTATACGGGATCTTTAATTGTTCCACCAGGACGTTGGCCAGGTCGCTCATCTGAGTCACCGACAGCATCAGGGCCAGGGGCATGGTGGCGGCAATCAGCCGCAGAACAAACAGCAGAGAAAAGGATAAACCCTTGTCGGTGATCACCAGGCCAAGGGGCAGGCTGAGCAGAACGGCGCCGTCCCGGACGAACAGCACCTGCACGATAAACAGCAGGATGGAAAATTTCAGCAAAGCCTTCAGCATCCGCACCGAGCGGTGAAACACGCCGGCTGAAGCCGCCAGCAGTATGTTAAGACCAATAATACCGATTACATAAAGATGCAGCTCGCTGATAAAACAACTGACGCAGAGGATAAAAGAAAGCAGCAGCTTGGTTAAAGGGTTGAGCCGGTGCAAAAAGGAATTGCCGGGCACATAGTCCAGAAATCCGTTCATTTTTGGCACCTGCTTTCTATTTCCAGCGTCATTTGCTCGACGGTGAATACTTTTTCAAAACCCTGGCCCAGCCGCAGCGCCAGGGCGGTAATCTGGGCCGGCGCCACCGAGGCGGCGGCAAGCAGGTCGGGCTGGCGCATTATTTCAGCAGTAGCTCCGTCACCAATCAGGGCGCCGTTGCTGATCACCAGGATCCGTTTGGCGTAATCCTGGACCACCTCCATATCGTGGCTGACCATGATAATGGTGGTGCCGTGCTCGTTCAGATCCCGGATCAGCTCCATAATCTGGGTGCACTCGCGGTAGTCAAGTCCGGTGGTCGGTTCATCAAGGATCAGCACTTCCGGCCGGCAGGCCAGCAGAGAAGCCAGCGCCACCCGCTGGCGGTCGCCCCGGCTCAAAGTGAAGGGGTCCGCGTCGCCGTTAAAACCGAACTGCTCCAGTATATCCGCGCAGCGCTTTTTGCGCAGCCCGGCGTCGTCCACCAGCACACATTCCAGCCCGAACATGATCTCGCCCCGGATGGCGGTCTGGCAAAGCTGACGGTCGGGGTTTTGAAACAAAAAACCAATGGACCTGGCCAGCTTGCTGGTCCTCGTGGTCCGGGTATCCTGCCCGTCCACCGTCACCCGGCCGGACAAGGGCTTCAAGAGACCGTTGCACAACTTGCTGAGGGTCGACTTGCCCGCCCCGTTTTCGCCGATCACCGCCACAAAATCCCCGCGGTTGATTTGGCAGGAAACGTCGTTAATCACAGGTTCAAGACCATAGGAAAAATTAACCTGCTCAAAAATGATCATCCGCCCAGCACCTCTTTGACCATTTGCTCCGCTTCGTCCAGATTAAGAGGCAGCTTCCCCCAGTACAGCCCTTTTTCCCTCAGTTGATTGGCCAGGGTGACCACCCGCGGGACGTTGACGCCGATTTCTTCAAGATCAGTAGCGTTTTGCAGCACCCGGCGCACCGGACCCTGGTGCACTATTTCACCCCCGTGCATAATCACCAGGCGGTGGACAAACTCGCACAGCAGCATGATTTTCTGTTCAACTATGATCACAGTCATCCCATAATCCCGGTTCAGGGTCTTGAGCATTTGAAAAATCTGCAGGCTGCTCCGGGGATCAAGCTCGCCGGTGGGTTCATCCAGCAGCAGGACCTCCGGACGAAGCGCCGTAATAGCGGCAATGGCGACCTTTTGTTTCTGGCCGCCGGAAAGGGAGCTGATGCTGCGGTAACGCAGGTTGGCGATACCCATGGTCTCAAGGGCTTCATTAAGCCGGGTCTCGATTTCCCCGCGGGGCACCCCGAAGTTCTCCAAACCAAACAGCAGCTCATCCTCCACCACCGAGGCTACCATCTGCCCGTCGATATCCTGAAAAACACTGCCGATAAAGACGGAGAGCTGCTCGGGACGGACTTCCACGGTATCCAGGCCGTTAACCATGACGCTGCCGTAAAAGTCCCCGGGGTAGTGATGGGGGACGATGCCGTTTAAAGCGTAGGTAAGGGTCGACTTACCCGCGCCGCTGGTGCCAATAATGCCTACAAAATCACCTTTTTCGACGGTGAAGTTAATATCCTTCAGAGCAAAACGGTCACTGCCCTCGTATTTAAAGTTAAGATTGGTAATTGTGATCACAGGGCGATGTTCCTTTCCCGACAGATGGGTTTAAAAAAGTTTGTTAGCCGCGTTTAAGCGCCAGCTTAAGCGGAACATAGAGCACCTGAACGATAACGGCGTTGATGGCCGCCGTGCCGAAAATAATGGCCAGGAAAATCGCCAGCGGAGTGGGTGTGATATCCGCGCCGGCGTAATACATCAGGTACATAACGCCCACAAAGGTGAATCCGCTGGCCAGGGTGGCCAGGAAAGTGCAGATAATAGGCTGCAAGGAAAAACTGCCGAGGTTCATCGGGATCAGGATCAGCAGGGCCATAACAATGGCGCCCACCAGTTCGCTGGCAAAGTTGATGTAAGGCTGACCGGGGAAAAATTGGCAAATTGCCCCGGCCAAAAGGCCAATGATGGCCGCTTCGCGCAGACGCGGTCTAATCAGCAGGATAGTCAGACAGTACATGGCAATAATAAAGTTGGGTTTCATCCCGAAATTAATCACCGAACCCACAAAAAACTTCAGTACCGCCCCCGCAGCCAATAATACGCCGATCAAAAGCAGATCGGAAACCTGCAACCCTTGTTTCTTTTCCGTGGCAATCACTCTTTTTTCCATAATCAAACATCCCCTTTCCATACCTTTTCTTCGCCTGCGCCGACGTCCGGGTGTTTGGTTGGCATTGGCTGTCCGGGTGGAAAACTAAAAAAGCCTGCCCTACGAAAAGGACAGACATCTGTCTGCGGTACCACCTTAATTGATCAGTCCAGCAGACCAATCCACTCTCAAAAATGCCAACACATTTTCTACCGTTAACGCCGGCCTTCGTCTCGGATACTCGGGTGCAGAGCCCTTTCCCCTTGCCCTCCGTGGACCATATTCCGGGCTGCATTTCCGCGGGGTCCCACCATTTCCCGCTCTCTGTGGGCGCACATCGCCGGTTTTCTTCCACATCACTGGTTTTAATAGATTTTATTCAGTTTTGCAGATGATAGCATAGAATAAATCCAATGTCAACAGTTGCTTATCTCACGGTAACACAAGGGTATTGCTTGTTTAATGAGCATACTTTTTCATTAATCCAAAACCATTGCGAAGCGATTCGTTCTTCTCTGCAAACAAATAATATTTTGGAAGGAACTTGCAGAATTATTGACGAATTAAATCAAATCTTAACTCTTAGTGTCGATCGGAGAGTTTTTATGTCAATTTTATTACTTTCCCAGATAGGAGCAGTTGCGGAATCAGTTTTACTTGTTATGATTTATGCCTTACTTTACGCCCAGAATAGGGAAAACTATTTACGCAATTTGATGGTTGCCTGGATTTTCTCTTCAATTGGCCTGAGTTGTTTTTTGGGATTGGCCCTTAGCCAATCATTTTTAACTCTCTATATGATTTGCTTATCTTTCTCCAGCTATTTTCTCTTACAGGCTTCTTATGAGATTTTTGGCATCATTATACCCCGTCTTTGGAAGTACTTGACGTTGATAACGATTATCTGGTTAATAACAAGCCTCTTATTGGATTTATCCGGCCTGTTCAGCGTGATTCCGTGGAGCATTTTTTCCGGTGTAATTATCATCTATAACGGTTTCATGTTCTTGCGGCATGGTGACAGAAATATCAGCGTAAGAATTATTGTTGGCTGCTTCTCTATCTTATGGGGAATTCATGCCTTAGACTTTTCCTATCTCTATACGGTACCGTGGTTTACCCCATGGGGTTTTCTAATCGGAACCATTCTCGCCCTGGGCTACTCGATCGGCATTCTTTATTACTACTTCGAGATGAAGAACAGGGAACTGCTGTGGAAAGAAGAAGAATTAAAATATTTGAGTTTTCACGACGCTCTAACCGGACTTTTCAACCGGAACTATTTTGAACAGGAAATAAGACACCGGGAAAAAGAAAAACGAACTGAAAAAATGAATTACCCGCCAACAGGCATCATTATCTGTGATGTGGATGGCTTAAAACTGGTCAACGATACGCTCGGCCATGAAAGAGGAGACGTTTTATTGATTGAAGCTGCCAGAATCATCCAAAGCGTTTTCCCTCAAAGAGGTCTGGTAGCCAGGATAGGGGGCGATGAGTTTGCTGTCCTGCTGGAAGATGCTGAGGAAGGGCTGGCGCAGGCTTATCAGGATATCCACCAGGCTCTGCGCTTGTACAACGCCAATAATCCGGAGCTGCCCTTAAGTATTTCCGTAGGGTACGCCGTAGACCATAATTCCTTCGGCCTGGCCCAAGTGTTAAAGGAAGCGGACAATAACATGTACAGGGAAAAGCTGAGACAAAGCCAAAGGGGGCGCGATTTAATTGCTGAATCTCTAATGCTGGCCTTGAACAAAAAAGACTTCTCGCATCGCCGGGGCGAACATCTCTAAAATGCCCCTTTTTAACCGAATTGAGGCCGGCAATATAAAAAACTTGTTCCCATAAACTATAACTCCTTGCATTAAATGGTAACATCATACACCATTGACAATCATTGTATTAGATGGTATGATTCTTTCAATTGGGTGTTTCGCCGTCCGGGCGAAGCGCCCTTAAGTCTTGTATAGGGGTTTTTCCATTTAATAGATAAATGATGGAGGGAGTTTAATTGGCTAAAGTTTCATTGTCTCAAAACACTTTTGAAAGTCTGGTCAAACACCTGGTGGAAATTGAGGAGAAAAAGAAAAGTCTTCTTGAAGAATTCTTTCCCGAAAACCCTGCTGAACGCAGTGAAATGGAGCTTTATATCCATAATTACATTCAACAGATTGACCAACTTATTAAAAATACAAATAAGCTGCAAACTACGGATAACATGATTCCTTTTGTTACCATAGGCAGCGAGGTGGAATTACAGGATTTATCCACCCAGGAAGTCTTTAAATATCACATAGTATACCCCTTTAGCGATAATATAAAAGAAGAAGATGTATCGTTCTTATCACCGGTGGGCAAGTCTTTATTATTAAAAAAAGCCGGTGATATAGTGGAAGTCACAGCTCCCGGAGGGGTGTTCCAATATGAAATTAAATCCATTCTGCTGCATATAAATGAATTGCAGATCAATGCTCCGATCTGACAGCTTATGGTGTTCAGCCATTCTTCATCTTCTCTTGCCCCATCTTCCGTCGGCTGAGAAGTTCAATGTGCAACGACACCTTTGACATAAAAAGGGAGTGCCGCCGGCCGCTGGTTAGAGCGGTTCCGCAGCACTCCCTTTAATTTTTTTCCGGCACTGACGGCCGGGCCTCTTTAGTCCGGCATAACCGTTATCACCGGTTTAGATATATTCAAATGTATATTCACGGGTTGTGAGACCATCTTGGGCAGTAACTGTTATTTTCAAAGTCGATTCCGGACTCAAATCGAAATCATCAAAAGGTGTGTTTTGCGGAAGATCTTTAACGGACCCTTCCTCTCCATATTCATCGATGATTGTGAGTGTTATCGTAGCCCCGTGATGAGCAGTAACGGTTATGTACTGCTCAACCGTACCGGCACACGTGTATTCCAGGCAATCCGGAATAAAGCCGTCACCCAGGTAAAAACCATCATTCTGCGTCAGGCCATCAAGGCCTACTATAGAATGGAGAGAAGCATCATGGGAAATCGACGATCCACCACCGGATGAAGGACGCAGCACGGTCACCCGTTGGCTACCCCGCCCAATGCCGCCGTCATCGTCACGGACCACCGCTTCGATGTTATAAGTACCGGATGCACGATACGAGTAGCTGAAACTGAAGGTCTTGTCGGGATTTAGACTTGCCTCACCGGGTTCTGAACCGTCTTTGAAGTCGATCTCAACGGTCCAGGTGTCTGCCCCGGGATCGGTGAAGCTGCCGCGGCCGGTGAAGGTGCTGCCGATGAACATATTCCAGATGGGTTCCAGTTGCACGGTGGGAGGCACGTTGGCCACTTCTGCCTGGAAGCTGTCCTCATAGCTGTCCCCTTCGGCGTCAACGAGCTTGATCTCCACGGTATAGGTTCCGTCATCGGCATAGGTATGCTGTAACGGGAGCCAGCCCTCTTCCGCGATCCCTGTGCTTCTCCTTTCCACAAGTACGGCGCCAGACTGGGAATCAAGATTTCTACCGTGCTCCGGCTGTATGCTGGGGCGGGTCGACCAGGCGATGGCGCTCTCCCCGGTCCCGTCCCCGTAATCGACGGTGATGCTGTTTACCCTATTGCTCCATCCCTGCACCGGGACGTCCCGCTTCAGCGTTTCTCCTTCCCGGAGGGAGGTGTCCGCCCCCGCTTCCAGGGTAAACAGGAATTCTTTTGCTTTCACCTCGAAGGATGCGCTGCCCACCCCGCCGTCCTGGTCCTCCACCCGTACGGTGACGGTATAAGTTCCGGGGATCAGGTAGTAATGATTGAGCTCGAAGGTCTTGTTGTTCTTAAGGGCAAGGTTCTGCTCTCCGCTGCCGTCCCCGAAGTCCACGGTCGCCCGCCACTGATCCATCCCGGGGTCGGCAAAGGAACCCGCTCTGGTGAAGGCGGTTCCCCGCTGAATCATCGTCGAATTACCGGCCTGGACGGTGGGAGCCACATTTTCCACCTTGATCTTGATGTTTTTGGAAAAAACCCCGCCATCACCGTCTGTAATCTTTAATACCATATCATGCTCGGGCTGATAGTCATAAAAGTAACACTGGAGGGTGAAGGTTTTATCCTCATTGACCGTGCCTCGCACAGGTCCCCACTCACTGCCGTAGTCAGCGGTAACGGTCCAGGTGTCCTGCCCGGGGTCGGCAATACTCCCCTCGATGGTCAGCGGAGAGCCTTCCTGCGTCGTAAACTCATCTGCTATTCCCGGGTCGGCCAGCGAGGGCGCCACATTCTGTACGGTTACCTCCAGAGAATCTTTCACCAGGCCCAGGTCTTCGTACCGGAAACTCACGCTGATCTTGTACTGGCCGTCGTCCAGATACTTGTGCTCCAGCATGAAAGAGCCGTCTGCATTCAGCGGCAGTGATTTTTCCCCGCTGCCGTCGCCGTAGTCGACGGCGCCGGCCCAGACCTGGTCATCGGGGATATCGACGATCCTCCCCGCCGCCTGATACGTGCTTCCTTCGTCCAGGACCGTCCCGCTCTCCGGCAGGGTAAGGGCCGGGAGCGTGTCCAGGTTGGCCCGGTCCACCGTCAGGGTGTAGCGCACGGTCGACCACGGCGGACTTGCCGCCGACGGGCTTGTCGGACCCGGGTTTGCCGGCAAATGACTTATTGGCAAACGCTCTACCGGCTGGCTCCTGGGCGGGAGGACCTCGATGAGGACGGTATTCTCACCCGGATCCAGGACCACGGGGATACCGCCGTTGCCCCGCACCTCGCCTCCGTTGACCTCAACCACAGACTGGGAGCTGGTCTTTTCAGGCGTCAGGATGATGGATTTCACCTCATTGGCCACGTTGAGGGTGTACTGGTGCTGAAAATAGATGAAGGCGGGTTCGGGGTTCAGTAGCTGGCTGCCGTCGGAGATGTCCAGGCCGGCCAGGGAGTATTTCCTGGTGCTCACGCTGATCTGGCTGGCGGCGGTATTGCCGTCGGTATCCCGGGCCACCACGTAATAATCGTAGACCCTGCCGAATTCCAGGCCACTGTCAACAAAAAAAGTCTCCTTGGTGGTACCTGCCAGACTCTGCTGACCCGGCAATTCGCCCTTCGCCACCCGGTAGATCTCGTAGCCGGCGATCCCCACATTGTCGCTGGAAGGCTCCCAGCGCAGGGCGATCTGCCGGTGGGGACCCATCAGCACACTGGAGCCGGGGGCCTGCGAAAAATCAAACGACATCGAATACCCGGTGCTGGTGCTCAGCCATGGCATAGATTGTAGGAGCAGAGAGGAAAATCCCTCCCGCCGCAGGACCGCGCCGGCGCGCAGTCCCTCGGGCTCGGTGGGCGGGATAAACCTTTCGAAGGATGCGTTCAGGGTGGCACTGATATAAGACGTGACACCGTTATTGTCTACCGCCTGCACGGAGTACTCGCCTATATCGGTAAGTCTCAGGCCTCGGTCAATATAGCTCGGATCGGGGGTCCGGGCGATCTCCCTCGGGACATTAAAAATGAGTTCGCCGGGAACCCCCGGGATGATTTTCCGGTAGATGATGTATTCCTTAATCCCTGCCGGGGATGTGGACGCATCCCAGCTCAGTGTCAGTTCGCACTGAAGATCCTGCACCACCGGGTCGGACCTCAAACCCTCCGGTGTGGACGGCAGTCCCTCCATGGCCACTGAGTCCGTCCGCACGCCATTGGATGCGTGGGAATAACCCGTCGAAAGATTGGCTTTTACCTGATAGAGGTAAATCTCGTTGTGACGCAATCCCTGATCGGTGAAAGTGAGGCCCGATGTCGATCCTATCATCCGTGCCGTATACTCAACGGCATGTGTCGTACTATGAGAAAAGCCCCCCATGGTAGCCACCCGCTGGCGGTAAATATCGTAAGTTGACACTGTGCCTTGATCCGGGGCTGTCCATGCCAGTTCAGTTGTGCCGGGGGTGCGTCTGGTGATCAATAAAACGCCCTCGGCAGCCGGCTTGACGGCGCCAATGGTGATATACAGGTGGGTCAGAAGACCCTGATAACGTACAATGACATCCCCGCCCAGGGGGTCGATCCTGTTGGTTCCAAAGGACAAAGGTCGAAAGTCTGTCCCGCCGGCAATGCCATATTCAAGACCTCCCAGACGTAAAGTGCGATATTTGGGATCCAGGGTCAGGGTATATGCTTGGGGATCCAGCTGCATAAAAGGCCTCATATCTTTTAATGCCAGGGTTTGATAAAGGTTTCCCGGCGGTATATTCGCCCTGATAGTGTCATGCACGTAACCACTACCTACCAGCTTGATGTATGGAAACTGATAATAAAATGAAATGGAAAATCCGGTGTTCAACTTGCTCTGATCCGGTTCATAACATTTGATACGCAGGCGGAAGGGCACGATGTCACCGCCCTTGAGATGTCCATTACTATCAATCTCCAGGTCATAGGTAACATCACTGCGCTGTAAAGGATTAATGCCAATAGTAATAGACTCCGTGGACATAAGAACAGGATTAATGTCAGGAGGAACATAATCAGGCACCTTAATAAATCCTTCCACTTCCGCCCAATTCCAATTGTATTTGCTGCCGGAAAAATCGAAAAGACCTCCCCAGTACTCAGTATCCGGCTGCCACCAGTCCATATTAAAGGTTAAATCAGGTATATCAGTAGACTTGAGGAGAACAGACTTGTTGTAACTTTGTAAGGCGGCGTCTGAACGGGCTTTATCAACCGGAGACTGCATTTTAGTAAATATATGCCCGGCGGTTGTGCCAGGCCCTTGGCCCGGAATATACCTCTTGGCGGAATACCACGTGACGGTAAAATTACCGGGCGTGCTTTCCGGAAGCTGGAACAGGGAGTCCAGGGGAGCAGCCTGGGACCTGCCCGGTAAAATGACGGACAGGGACGCCACCGTTAAAAAAATAGATACGGTAAACAATGCGAGCAATGTTTTGGTTTTATCAAGCCTGCTTATCACACTGGGCCTTCGTTTCATACACTATTACCTCCTGGCCATAATGGGAGATTATTTCTTCCATTAAATAAAAAGAAAGGGAGTGTCGCAAAACTACTTTTTCAAGTAGTGAGCGATACTCCTTTCTTTTTATGAAATAAAAAACCAGCCATTACTCCGCTAACAATTAATTAATTATCGGAGCGACTGATATTTAGGCATCAC
>JAEXOR010000001.1 GCA_023439185.1 Bacillota bacterium
CGCCTGAATTTCCCCCGCAAACAAAAATAAAAACTGCCCGCACCGTAAAAAACACCCGGGCTTAAAATTAATTTTTCTCTAGTTAGGTAAAATCAGCAAAACCAGCCTTTAATCAAGAATTCATTTAATCAGCTAACTTGTTTCATCAAGCTACATTATACCTGTCCCTCAATAGCTCGTCAAGCTAAAATAATGCCCGCAATGGTACAGATTGCCTAATCCCGCTTCCTTCTCCACTGTTCAAACATCTGGCGAATATTTTCGGCCAGCCGGTTTTCCAGGTACCCTTCGGTGAGCTTTTTACGGGTATAGGGTTCCTGGCCTTCCTCTTTGGCCCGCTGCACCCGCCGGTAGAATTCTCCGGGGGTCATGCGGTACGCGCCCCGCCCCAGGATAATCCTTTGTTCATCCCAATCGGAGGTCACCACCCTGGTGTAACCGTCTTTGGGCATTTCCCCCACCAGACGCTCGATCATCGCGTCGGCGGTTTCTTCCTCCCTGGTATAGAATACCTGGACACCGTTGACTTCTTCATACCTGGCGCCGAATCCCTTAACCTGGTGGGCGTCAAAGATCACCAACACCCGGTCGCCGCTGATACCCGAGTAATCGGCCAGTATATCCACCAGCCGGTCCCGGGCATGTTCCAGCCCCTTTTCCTTCAGCGCGGCCAATTCCGGCCAGGCGTACACCACATTGTAGCCGTCAACTACAATATACTCACTCATCTTCAGCGCAACCTTTTGTTTCTCTGCCGGACCGCCTCAAACAACACCAGTGCCGCCGCCACCGAAGCGTTTAGGGAATTTACCCGCCCGGCCATGGGCAGCCGCACCAGGATGTCGCATTTTTCGCGGACCAGCCTGCTGATGCCCCTATCCTCCCCGCCCACCACCACGGCCAGAGGCCCGTCCAGGGGGGCGTCCCAGAAAAGTTGTCCGGCCGCCGGGTCGGCGCCGGCCACCCAGATGCCGCGTTCCTTCAGCATATCAATGGTAACCGCGATGTTGGTCACCCGGGCCACGGGCACATGCTCCACCGCCCCGGCCGACGCCCTGGCCGCCACCGGGGTAACAGAGGCGGCCCGCCGGCTGGGAATTACCACCCCATGCGCACCGGCAGCGTCAGCGGAGCGAATGATGGCACCCAGGTTGTGGGGGTCATTGATCCCGTCCAGCAGCACCAGAAGCGGTTCCCGGTCCGCCAACCGGTCCAGGATATCGTCCAGATCGGCGTAAGCATAGGGAGCCACACTGGCGATAATCCCCTGGTGCAGCGCCCCTTCGGCCATGCGATCCAGGAGGTGTTTTTCCACCTTCTGCACCGGCACCCGGCTTTCCCGGGCCAGTCCGCAAAGCTCGGCGGCGGTGGCCGGTTTCAGGTTCCGGGCCAGATATATTTTATTGATCGGCCTACCGGCCCGCAGCGCTTCACAAACCGGATTCCGTCCCGCGATTATATTTTCCATGCGCAATCTCCCGAAGCATACTATAAGATAATGTTCGAACACCCACTATAACTGCTTGAAATTTTCCCTGACCTCGGACTGTTTGCCGCAGGACATCCGTCCTTCGGGGCAGGGAGCCGTCAGGCAGCGGGGGCCGGCTTCCCGGAACAGCACCGGGGACACCCCGCGCGCCAGGCGCAGCATTTCGGTGGCCAGGGCGCGAATTTCCCACTGGGCGCGGTTGCAGCACCGGATGTTGAAGAAATGCAGCAACTCCCGGGCATTCATGGTTACCACCAGTTTGGTCTCCGCCGCGTTGGGCAGTACGAAACGGGCGTCCTCTTTGGCCGCGTCCCCGTACACGGCCAGCCTGTCCAGCCAGTAATCATACCATTTTTGCATCTGCGCCATCTGCGCGGTAAACTCCCGGGCTTCCTTTTGTCCCAGTTCGGCGATCCGCGGGGGAATGATGTAATTGAACACGCCGTCCTCCTGACCATCGCTGCCTTCGCCGACATAGCGCTGGGATTTGACGCTGAAACTGGCAATCCGGTGCCGGGTGATTTGAGCCAGAAGACTCCTGGATACTCCTTCGACACCAAAGGTGAAACTGGCATGCTCAATGGGAGACAGGTGGCCCATATCGGTGAGCTTGGTTACAAAGGCCGTCTGGTCCTGTTCGGACACCCCCTGGCGCAACTCATCGACGCCCGCCGCCGAATAGCATAATTTGGCCGCCATGGCCACCAGTTCTTCAGGCTTTTCCGTGCAGCGAAGCAGTTCCACCCGCAGGGTCGCTTTGCCCATTATAATTCCTCCGCTTGTGGTGGTTTATTTAAGTTCCTCTTCAATAACCCGCCGGGCCAGGGTGATAATTTCCTCCAACCGGCTCCATTCCTGTTTTAAATAGAGGTAACCTACCAGGCTCTCAAAGCCGGTGCTTTCCCGGTATTCGACAACGCTGTTGCCCCGGGGGGCGTGGCCGGACTTGGCGTTGCGCCCGCGCCGGATAATCGCCTGTTCCGCTTCGGTGAGCAGCCCCTCCAGGGCATGGAAAATACGGGCCTGGGTGGACGCGCGCACGTGGCGCACAGCTTCCCGGTGCAGCTTGTTCACATTGACCAGGCCGCAGCCCACCAGGTATTCACGCACCGCCAGCTCGTATACCGCGTCGCCTATGTAGGCCAGTACCACCGAAGGTAATTCTATAGGGTTGGTTATCTTTCCATTGAGTCCGAACATAGATACCTCTACTGCTTTTTCCAGCGTACCCCGGAGGGAGTGTCTTCAAGCACAATTCCGATCTCTTTGAGGCGGTCGCGGATTTGGTCGGCGGCGGCCCAATCCTTGTTCTTCCGGGCCTCCTGTCTCATCTGAATAATTATCTGGACCAGTTTTTCCACCAGGGAATCGTCTCCCCCGTCCGGTCGATCCAGCAAAATTTTGCCCTTTGCATCAATCTTTAAGATCCCCAGGACCCCGTTAAAGTCATAAAACAACGCCCTGGCTTTCCCAAGTGCCGCGATTCCCGCGGGGGTGTTTACGCTTTCACCCTGTAAAAAGCTGTTGATGTCCCGGGCCAGGTCAAACATAATTCCTATCGCCAGGGCGGTGTTGAAATCATCGTCCATGGCGGCTTCAAACTGGGCGCGCAGTTCATCCAGCCGCCCGGCCAGCCCGGCGTCGGGCGCGGCGTCGGGCGCGGCGCCGTCCGGTTCGCGTCCGCCCAGGGCCTCATCAAGCAAACGCAAGCTGGTCTTAAGACGTTCCAGGCCTTTGCCGGCGGCAATCAGTTTTTCGTCGTCAAAGTCCAGGGGACTGCGGTAATGTGTACCAAGCAGGTAAAATCTGACCACTTCGGGTTTGAACTTGTCGAGGATTTCCCGCACCAGGAAAAAGTTACCCAGCGATTTGCTCATTTTTTCCTGGTTGATGGTGATAAAACCGTTATGCATCCAGTACCGGACGAAGGGCTGGCCGGTGGCGGCCTCGGACTGCGCCGTTTCATTCTCGTGGTGCGGGAAAATCAAGTCAAATCCGCCGCCATGGATGTCAAAATTTGTGCCCAGGTACTTCAGCGACATCGCCGAGCATTCAATATGCCAGCCGGGCCGGCCCTTCCCCCATGGGCTGTCCCAGGCCGGCTCGCCGGGTTTGGCTGATTTCCACAGGGCAAAGTCCATGGGATGACGCTTCCGTTCGTCGACATCCACCCGAGCCCCGGCCCGCATGTCCTCCAGGCTGCGGCCGGATAGACTGCCGTAGCTCTCAAACTTGTGCACATCGTAGTAAACATCACCGTCAACGGCATAGGCGCAACCTTTATCCACCAGGGTGCGCACCATGTCGATAATTTCCTTCATGTGTTCCGAAACCCGGGGGTGAATATCGGCCCGCATCACGTTCAGGGCGCCGGCGTCCCGGAAATATTCCTCTATGTAGCGTGCCGCCAGGGCTAGGGGGTCGTCCTTTTCCTCCCGGGACCGGTTGATTATTTTATCGTCCACGTCGGTAAAGTTCTGCACATACAGTACGTCATAGCCTTTGTACTTGAGGTACCGGCGCACGGTATCAAAAAACACCACGGGCCGGGCGTTGCCCAGGTGGATATAGTTATAGGTGGTGGGACCGCAGACATACATGGCCACCTTGCCGGATTCTCTGGTGATCAGTTCTTCTTTCCTACCGGTTTTGGTATTGTATATGAGCATTTCCGCATCTCCCTTAAAAAGCTCATCTTATTGCTTATCATCATCAGGACCGTCCAGGCAGCGGGGCATATCTGCCTCGCCGCCGGCGGAGCCGTCCCGCAGCCTTTTTTCCAGTTCCAGCACACGCTTTTCCAGTACGTCAATGTTTTTCTGCATGCAGTACATGGCCTCGGTAACCGGGTCGGGCAGCAGGTCGTGACGCAAATCGATAATTGATACTTCGCCGGGATGGGCTACCTTCTCGCCGTCCCGGATGATTACCTTGCCGGGCACGCCCACCACCGTACTGTTGGGCGGAACGGGTTTAAGCACCACCGAACCCGCGCCGATCTTGCTGTTTTCGCCAACAGTGAATGAGCCGAGGATCTTGGCCCCGGCGCTGATCACTACGTTATTGCCGATGGTGGGATGGCGTTTACCCTTTTCCTTGCCTGTACCCCCCAGGGTCACCCCCTGGTAAATAGTGACGTTGTCGCCTATCTCAGTGGTTTCGCCAATCACTACCCCGGCGCCGTGGTCGATAAACAACCCCTCGCCCACACGGGCGCCGGGGTGGATTTCAATCTGGGTCACCGCCCGGGCAAACTGGGAAACCAGCCGGGCCAGTAAAAAAATCCGGCGCCGGTAAAAAAAATGAGCCACCCGGTGCAGCAATATCGCATGCAGGCCGGGATAGCAAAGCAGCACTTCCAGTACCGACCTGGCGGCCGGATCCCGTTCAAAAACAGCCTTGATTTCTTTCCGGAGACGACCAAATAACAAGTCAATCCCTCCCGGACCGGAAGTTGGATATTTAGAAGTTAACTTCCAACTTCCAACATCTAACCTCTAATGTGTGCCAGGGCCTTCTCCAGCCGCTCAATAACCTTTGGACCGCCCAAGGCGGGCAATAAGTGGTGCAGTTCCGGCCCCCTGGTTTTGCCGGTCAAACCCACCCGCAGGGGCTGATAGACATGCTTGCCGCCCAGACCAAGTTCTTTGGGCAACTGCTTCAGTATCGCCCTGGCCCCGTCCTCGTCCAGAACGGCGACGCCGGCCAGTTTATCCCGCAGCGCGCCAAAAACAACGGGCACCTGCTCCCGGGCCAGCACATCTCTGGCTTCCGGGTCGTCATATCCGGGGTCGTTAAAGAATACTCCGGCATGGTCGGCGATCTGAGCCATATAATCCAAGTATTCCCGTACCGCTACCGTTACCAGGCGCACCTTGTCCATCAAGCTGTCGTCCACGGTTTTCGGCAGGTACCCGGCCTGTTGCAGGTAGGGCACGGCCAGTTCGGCAATCCTTTCCACCGGGCTGTGCTTGATATAATAGCCGTTAAGCCAATTTAATTTCTCCAGATCGAACACCGCCGGGCTTTTGGCCACCCGTTCCAGAGAGAAACTTTCTTTAACCTGGTCCAGGGTGAAAACCTCATCCTCGGTGCCCGGTGACCAGCCCAGCAGGGCCAGGAAGTTCACCATCGCTTCCGGCAGGTAGCCCATGTCCCGGTACTGCTGGATGGAGGTGGCGCCATGGCGCTTGCTCATCTTGGAGCGGTCCTTGCCTAAAATCAGCGATATGTGGGCAAATTCAGGCACCGGCCAGCCCAGCGCCTCAAACAATAGTATCTGCAGGGGCGTATTGGAAAGGTGCTCTTCGGCCCTGACCACATGGGTTATGCCCATGGTGTGATCGTCAACCACCACGGCAAAATTATAGGTGGGGATGCCGTCGGATTTAACGATGATGAAATCGCCGATCCCGTTGCAGTCAAAACTTACGGCGCCGCGCACCTTGTCCCGCACGGTCAGCACTTTACCCCGGGGCACCCTGAAGCGCAGCACCGGCTTGCGGCCCTCGCCCTCCAGACGATTACAGTCCGTCTCGGACAGGTCGCGGCACTTGCCGGTATAGCCCACCATCTCGCCGGCGGCCAACTGAGCTTCCCGCTGGGCGGCCAATTCTTCCTCGCTGCAATAACACCGGTACGCCCAGCCGCTTTCAAGCAGCTCATCGGTATACCGCCGGTACAGATCCAATCTCTCG
Organism: Bacillota bacterium; assembly: GCA_023439185.1. Lineage (GTDB taxonomy): Bacteria > Bacillota > Desulfotomaculia > Desulfotomaculales > Desulfallaceae > BRH-c8a. The sequence goes on from JAEXOR010000001.1 coordinate 6,187, forward strand.
GTCTGGCGGTAGGGACCGTCCGGCCCGTCCACGGTAATGCCCTCGTCCCAGTCAAGCCCCAGCCAGCGCAGTGATGACAGGATGTTCTCCTCGGATTCCCGGGATGAACGTTCCAGGTCGGTATCCTCGATGCGCACCACAAATTTGCCGTTGTAACGACGGGCATACAGCCAGTTGAACAACGCGGAGCGCGCGCCGCCGATATGTAAAGGCCCGGTGGGACTGGGGGCAAATCTTACTTTAACCTCGCTCAAAATTGATTCTCTCCTCGTTAAAATCCTGATTTTTTAACACTTCATTATAACATAATACAAAGGCAGACTTAAAGATAGGGGAGTCAGGCCTGTCGCAACTATACTAACTGTAAATTCTAAATATAGCAATAATGCAGTTAGGAAGTTACGACAGGCCTGACCCCTGGATTAGGGCGACGGCCTGGGCGGCGATGCCCTCACCCCGGCCGGTGAAGCCCAGCCCCTCGGTGGTGGTGGCCTTGACGCCCACCTGTTCCGGCGCCACCCGCATCTCCCGGGCCAGGTTTTGCCGTATCTGCTCCCGGTACGGAGCCAGCTTGGGCGCCTGGGCCACAATTACGGCATCCACATTGCCCACCGACCAGCCGAGTCTGTCCAGGTGCTCCATCACATAGCCCAGCAGCAGCAGGCTTGAAATGCCCCGGTAACGGGGGTCGGTATCCGGAAAATGCATGCCGATATCACCCGCCCCGGCCGCCCCCAGCAGAGCGTCCATGACGGCGTGTACCAGCACATCGGCGTCGGAATGTCCCTCCAGCCCCAGGTGGTAGGGAATCATCACTCCGCCCAACACCAGCGACCGGCCTTCCACCAGCCTATGCACGTCATAGCCAATGCCAACCCGCACTTTAAAACACCTCAAGAGGGGTTCAGGCCTGTCATAACTTCCTAACTATAAATTCAAATATGCTAATAATGCAGTTAGGAAGTTACAACGGGCCTAACCCCATTATTTTTTCGGCCAGGGGGATGTCGTCGGGGGTGGTGAGCTTGATATTGGCGTAATCGCCGGGCACAAGTTTGACGGGGCGTCCCAGGCGCTCCACCAGGGAGGCGTCGTCGGTGCCTTCAAAGGCGTCACGCTCGGCGGCCCGGTGGGCCTCCAGCAGTACGGCCAGATCAAATATCTGGGGGGTCTGGACTTGCCACAGCAGTTCCCGGGGCAGGGTTTCCCGCACCAGGTTATCAGGACCGGCCAGTTTCACCGTATCCTTAACCGGCACTGCCAGGGTGGCGGCGCCCCAATGCCGCGCCGCCCGAATGGTTTCCCTGATTAAATCCGGTTTCACCAGCGGACGGGCGCCGTCATGCACCACCACCAGCCCAACACCAGCAGGCAGGGCCATTAGACCCTGCCGTACCGAATTCCGGCGGGTATCACCGCCGGCAACTATAATAATGTTGTTCGCCGCTACGAAATTGCCCAGCCCGGCAACAAAACTCTGCTCTTCACCCGGCGCCACCACCAGGACGACGCCTTCCACGGGTACTGCCAGCAGCGCCCGCAAAGAGTGCTCCACCACCGGGCGGCCCGCCAGGCGAAGCAGTTGTTTATTGACCCCGCCGCCCATCCGGGTGCTGCCGCCGGCGGCGGGGACCACGGCCCAGGTGCTACCCAAGCACGTTCACCTCTTTGTAACGCTGCGTGCCCGGATGCGGCTCACCACGCCGGTCGCTTGACTTGGGCTTGGCGAAAATCATTCGCCCCGCCGCCGTCTGCAGTACGCTGGTCACCAGGACGGGGATAGTCTGGTTCATATAGCGCTTGCCGCCATCCACCACGATCATGGTGCCGTCATCCAGGTAAGCGACGCCCTGACCCGACTCCTTACCTTCTTTAACCACCTGCACCACCATTTCCTCGCCCGGCAGTACAATTGGTTTTACGGCGTTGGCCAGTTCGTTTATGTTCAGCACCCTGACCCCATGCAGTTCGGCCACCTTGTTCAGGTTAAAGTCATTGGTCAGTATTTTGGCGCCCAGCTTTTGGGCCAGCTTGACCAGCTTGGTGTCCACCTCGGCGTTTTCATCCAAACCCTTGGTATTGTCGTTAATCTGCACTTTAACAGAGGATTCCTTGCGCAGGTGATTTAAAATATCCAGCCCCCGCCGTCCGCGGTTACGCTTCAGCAAGTCCGATGAATCGGCGATGTGACGCAATTCTTCCAGCACAAAACCGGGCACCACCAGAGTGCCTTCGATAAAGCCGCTGGCACACAAATCGGCAATGCGCCCGTCGATGATCACGCTGGTGTCGAGCAATTTTTGCGAACCGCCCTGTTTACCCTCCTGGGCTGCTTTATCTTTACCCCCCAGGCGGGAAACACTGCCGAAAAATCCGGTTATCTCCTCTCTTTTCTTGACGCTGATGGTCATACCGAGATAGCCCATCAGCAAAGTAAAGGCGATCCAAATCAATTTGCCGATATTACCCATAAATGAAAAAACGGAGCCCAGTAAATTAGCTATTATGAGTCCGACAATCAAACCAACCGATCCCATAACCAGGTCCTGGATCGGCGTCTTGCTGAGCATTTGCTCCAGCAGTGCCGTCAACCGTAAAGAGAGTTTAATCAGCCACGGGGTTAAGAATATTCCCACCACCAGACCGGCAAGGGTAGTCAAGCCGATAAAACCGGGGCCCAACTGAGGGATGGTCCCGGGCAGGGGTACAATATCCTGACCCACCAGGTACAACCCGAAATAGAATCCGGTTGACGAAAATAAAAGTACCACAAAAACAAAAATAACCTTTCTAACCACTTTCTCACCTCCTTTGCATAGTTCTTTTACCCGGTGAAATTCCCGCAGGCATTGTTGATTATTATTTACACCGGTATTTTATTCTATTATGGACGAATTATAAGTTTGTTTCAACTCTTTTTGGGTATTTTTTCCGACCATAAAAATACGCCGGTTATTCACCGGCGTATCAGGCAAAGGCTCTTTCAATCATTAACTTTGTCTTGTCCTCATTCATTTCCGTAGCCAGTACCAGTTCACTGATTAAAATTTGCCTGGCGCTCTCCAGCATTTTTCTTTCTCCGGAGGAAAGACCTTTTTCTTTATCCCTGGTGATCAGGTTCCTCACCACTTCGGCCACCTCGTAAACGTTGCCGCTTTTGATCTTTTCCAGGTTGGCCCGGTAGCGCCTGTTCCAATTGGACGACATACTGGTGGATTGTTCGCTCAGGATCCGGAAAACCCGCTGTACCCCGTCTCCGTCAATTACCTGGCGCAAACCCACGTCCTTATAGTTAGTGACCGGTATCATGACCTTCATATCTCCAACCGGCAATCTCAGCACGTAATACTTTTTGGTCTCCCCGAGGACCTCTTTTTCTTCAATGGACTCGATAACCCCGGCGCCGTGCATGGGATAAACAACTTTATCTCCGATATTGAACAATTCCCGGCCCTCCTTAACTTATTACAGAAATACCATATCATAAATCCCGGCCGTTGTCAAGAAATAGTATATTGTAGCATAGCGTATTGCACGTGTCAATAATATTTTTATAATTTCAGGATTTCTGGATTGTCAAGATTTTCGCTCCAAAAAAAGAAAATCCCTTTCGGGGCACTGTGATAATAATTCGACATTAAAATCTTTTTTCCTTTATTGCAATATATGATTTAATAAATTAATGCCTCGTTAATTTTTATGGGGCATTATACATGGCGTTCCTGAACCAGTTGCTCACGGTAACGCTGCAGCCCTTCCTTGATAGACCGGGCACGCACCTCTCCAATACCTTCCACCGCATCCAACTCCTCAATGGTGGCGCGGAGGATTTTACGGAACACTCCAAACTCCTGGACCATGTTTTCCACCACTTGGATGGGTAAACGCGGTATCTTCTGTAATACCCTGTACCCCCGGGAGGTAACACCCTGATCCAAAATACTGGCACTGCCCGGATAACCCAGAGCCCGGGCAATCAGGGAAAGATCCAGCAGGTCTTCAGCCGACCAACTGCTGAGCATGGCAATGATATCCTCCGGTGATTTTTCCAGCCCCGGGGTGCTGTAATCATAAACCACCAAAAGAGCCTCGTGGCTTACATTGGCCACCAATTCCTCCATCTGCATGGTAATCAGGCGACCTTCGGTGCCCAATTCACTGGTGTAACGCTCAATTTCCTTGACCACGCGCAAAACCATCTCGGTACGCTGGATCACTTTGGCCACATCAAACAGCGTCACCGCATCTTCAAATTCAAGTATTCCCAGATTGGCCATCACCCGGCCTAAAACGCTGCGGTACTTTTCCAGGGTCTGCAGCGCCTGGTTGGCCTTGGTAAGGATTACACCGAGATCTCTCAACACATATTTCAGGTTGCCCTTATAGATGGTGATCACTCCCCGGCGCTGGGAAATTGATATCACCAGGGAATCGGTCTGTTTGGCCACCCGCTCCGCGGTACGGTGCCTGATACCCGTTTCACTGGAGGGGATGCTCAGGTTGGGAATGAGCTGAGTATTGGCGGCAATAATCCTTTTGATGTCTTTGCTGATAATAATGGCGCCGTCCATTTTGGCCAATTCGTACAGGTTGGCCGGCGAAAAAGCGGCATTGACCGCAAAACCACCCTCGGCAAGCTCAATTATTTCCGGACTGTCGCCAATAACCAGCAACCCGCCCGTTTTGGCCCGCAAAATGTTTTCCAGGCCATCCCGCAACGCCGTGCCTGGCGCCACGGTGCGCAATACTTTAAGCAACCTGTCTTCCACCTTGTTCCTCCTCCGCATACTGCCGCTTAAAACCAATACGCTGCAAAATATCTTTATATAGTATTAATCGTATACTTTCGTTTTAGTATTAACCCCCAAACAGCATCTAACCAAATAAAAGTTCAAAGGCCTCGGTCAGGGTGGCCGCCTGCATGATCTGCAGCCCCGGTTCATCCGGAACGTCCTTTTGCCGGGGCATGATACAGCGCCGGAAACCCAGCCGGGAGGCTTCGCGCACCCGTTTTCCCACGGCCGAGACCGGCCTGAGTTCGCCGGTAAGTCCCAATTCACCCAGCACCACGGTATCTCCGCCAATGACCCGGTCCCGGAAGCTGGAGGCCAGGGCCGCCGCTATGCCGAGGTCCACCGCCGGCTCATCGATGCGCACACCGCCCACGACGTTAACGTAGGCGTCACAGTTGCCCAGCATCAGCCCCAGCCGCTTTTCCAACACCGCCATAATCAGCGCCGTCCGGTTATGGTCTACCCCGGTGGTCATTCGCCGGGGCACCCCGAAGGACGTGGGACTGACCAGAGCCTGCATTTCCACCAGCAAAGGCCTGGTTCCCTCCATGGTGGGCACCACCACCGAACCGGCGGAGTCCCGGTGCGTGTAATCAAGCAGAAAAAATGACGAAGGGTTGGTCACTTCACGCAATCCGGTACCGGACATTTCAAAAATGCCGATTTCGTTGGTGGAACCGAAGCGGTTTTTCACACCGCGTAAAATCCTGAACGACTGGTGCCGTTCACCTTCAAAATATAAAACCACGTCCACCATATGCTCCATCACCCGGGGGCCGGCAATCATCCCTTCCTTGGTCACGTGCCCCACCACGAAAACCGGGATGGAACGCTCCTTGGCCAGCCGCATCAGCCGCGCCGTGCATTCCCGCACCTGGCTCACGCTGCCCGGCGACGAATCCAGGTCCGCACTGTACATGGTCTGGATGGAATCCACCACCATTAACAGCGGATTTACCTCGGCCGCCTGCTTTTCCACGGCGTCCAGATCAGTTTCAGCATATAGATAAAGCTCCGGTCTTACCACGCCGAGCCTGTCCGCCCGAAGCCTGATTTGCCGGGTTGACTCCTCCCCGGAGACATACAGCATCCGGCTGTTGCCGGAGCTTAAGGTTCCGGCCACCTGCAGCATCAGGGTGGATTTCCCAATTCCCGGGTCGCCGCCCAAAAGCACCAGCGAACCCGGCACCAGCCCGCCGCCCAGCACGCGGTCCAGCTCGGACATACCGGTGGATCGCCGCTCGTCGTCCGCCAGCGAAACCTGGGTCACCGACACGGGAACCTCGCTGCCCGCAAAGGTCTGGCGGCTTTCCCGCCCGGCCGGCATAACCTCTTCCACGTAAGTATTCCATTCACCGCACCCGGCGCACCGACCCATCCAACGGGAGGTGAAATGCCCGCACGCGTTGCAGTAATAACCGGTTTTTTTGGCAGACATGGTAAACTCTCCCGGCAGAAATTGTTTTCTATTATAGCATGAGTCCACAATTTTTGAAAAGCGTGGTGCCAGGTGTTAAAAGTCAAAGTGTTAAAAGTCATGAACTATAGTTCGCCACTTTTAACAAAAACACCTTTTAACACCTGGCACCAAAGCCTACCACTACATTTTCTCTACAGTCATCTCTTCCCCGGAGTCGTGGTGGATGCGTACCCGGTCGCCGCGTTTAAAGGTGCCACGCAGCATCTCCTCGGACAGCCGGTCCTCTATTTCCTTCTGGATGGCCCGGCGCAGCGGTCTGGCGCCGTAGTCCTCGTCAAAACCTTCCCGGGCCAGATATTCCACTGCGGACCCGGTTACTTCCACTTCAATCTCGTGCTCGGCCAACCGTTTGGACACCTCGCGCACCATCAACCCCACGATGTCCTTGATGTGCTCCCGGGTCAGGGAGTGGAACACGATGGTTTCGTCGACCCGGTTGAGAAACTCGGGCCGGAAAGTGCGGCGCAGTTCCCCGGTGAGCTTTTTCTTCATGCCTTCGTAGCCCGAGTCGCGGTTATCATCTGCCCTGAAGCCCAGGGTGGTTTCCCTTTTAATCATACTCACGCCGACGTTGGAGGTCATAATCAGCACGGTATTGCGGAAGTCCACGGTCCTGCCCTTGGCGTCGGTCAGTCGGCCGTCCTCCAACACCTGCAGCAGCACGTTGAATACATCGGGGTGCGCCTTTTCAATTTCGTCCAGCAACACCACGGAATAAGGCTTGCGGCGCACCGCGTCGGTAAGCTGGCCGCCCTCCTCGTAACCCACGTAACCCGGCGGCGCCCCCACCAGGCGGCTGACAGCGAATTTTTCCATGTATTCGCTCATGTCCAGGCGCACCATGGCGTCTTCATCGCCGAAAAGGGCCTCGGCCAGGGCCCGGGCCAGTTCGGTTTTACCCACCCCGGTGGGACCCAGAAAGATAAATGAACCAATGGGCCGCTTGGGGTCCTTAAGCCCGGCCCTGGCGCGGCGAATCGCCCGGGAAACTGCTATTACAGCTTCATCTTGGCCGATTACCCGCTGGTGCAGAATTTCCTCCATCCGCAGCAGCCGCTCGGACTCCTCCTCGGCCAACTGGCGGACCGGAATGCCGGTCCAGCTGCCCACGATCAAGGCGATATCCTCGGCGGTCACCTCAAGCTCGTCACCGCCCTTCTGCTGCTGCCAACTGCCGCGCATGCCTTCCAATTCTTCCCGCAGCTTGTTTTCCTCATCCCTCAGTTGGGCCGCCTTTTCAAACTCCTGGTTGTTCACCGCGGCTTCCTTTTCTTTACGTGCTTCCTCAATGCGCTGTTCCAGTTCTTTAATTTCCGGCGGCGCGGTCAGCACTTGCAGCCGCACCCGGGAACCGGCTTCATCCATCAGGTCGATGGCTTTGTCCGGCAGGAACCGGTCGGTAATATAGCGGTCACCCAGCCGGGCCGCGGCTGAGAGCGCCTCATCGGTGATCCGCACCCGGTGATGAGCCTCGTACCGGTCCCGCAGCCCCCGCAAAATGGCCACCGTTTCCTCCACGGTGGGCTCGTCGACGGTGATGGGCTGGAAACGCCGTTCCAGGGCGGAATCCCGCTCAATATGCTTGCGGTATTCGTCCAGGGTGGTGGCGCCGATGCACTGCAGTTCCCCCCTGGCCAGGGCGGGTTTTAGGATGTTGGCGGCGTCAATGGCCCCCTCGGCGGCGCCGGCCCCGATGATGGTATGCAGCTCGTCGATAAATACGATGATATTCTTTTCCCGGGTGATTTCTTCCACCACTTTTTTCAACCGGTCCTCGAACTCGCCCCGGTACTTGGTGCCGGCCACCAGGGAAGCCAGGTCCAGGGTCACCAGCCGTTTGCCGGTCAGCACCTCCGGCACGCCGCCGGAGATAATACGCTGGGCCAGCCCTTCCACGATGGCGGTTTTACCCACCCCGGGGTCGCCAATCAGCACCGGGTTGTTCTTGGTGCGGCGGCTCAGGATCTGGACCACCCGCTCAATTTCCTTTTCCCGGCCCACTACGGGGTCCAGCCCGTCCTCCCTGGCCATGGCGGTAAGATCCCGGCCAAACTGATCCAGGGCCACGGTCTGGCCGGCGCCGCAGGCG
>JAEXOR010000017.1 GCA_023439185.1 Bacillota bacterium
GATAAGCATCAAGCCAGTTGTTGCTGTCTGGTGGCCATGATGTAGAGTACAAGTGTAATGCACTAAATCCTAAAATTAGAAAAACCCCAGAGAGATAAGAGTTTGAAGCTGCTTCCTTAAGATCTGATGGTTTGATTCCTCCCTTAATCATTATCAACATCATTTACTTTTATCAGTATATACTTATTGGAAAATCTGCACAATGATGTATCTGGGTTAATAAATGACCTATTTTCATATGACCAGTTATAAAAAACACCCTTCGCCCAGAATCAGGCCGTAGAAACGGAGGTTTTCTTAAATCCTATAACGGCAGGCGCCAGACTCAACTTATTGTGTATAGGAGCTCTTCAATACCGGGCTTTGTTGAAGCCTTGACTTAATTCTTATCAAATTTAAGAGCCTTGAGAGTATAAGAAAGGTCATCTATTGATGAATATATATCATTGCCAGATTTTATGAAATAACCTAAACTAAATGTAACTCTTTCAGGTGGCATGGTTATCTTCTGCTGATTTGCTGTATAACAAGAATTGATGCCCTGCACCGATGATGCAATAGAGCCTTGCGTTCTTATCTTTGCTAACCTATAACGTGCCTTGTTTATAATGTGGATTACTTGCAGATTTATCCGCATCTTCTGGGGGTAACTTATGATTAGTATAAAGTTTATTGGATGTAACGCCTTTCATTCAGATGATTTTACCTTTGATATACCTGAAGGCCACAATTGCTGGCTTCTTATCTTAACGCATACGCCGGCTATATTCTATGTTAAAAATGAGTATATCGAATATCCTATGAATTGCGCTGTACTTTACAGACCTTATCAACGAATCTATTACCGTGCCAGCACAGATAAATATATAAACGATTGGATTCGCTTTGACACAGATGAAGCGTATATTACATCAACAACGCTGCCTTGCGGCATACCGTTTGTTGTGGGGGACTCCTCCTATTGCCATACCTTATTCCAGCTGCTTACTGCGGAGCATACTCTGAATAACAGTTACAAAAACATTACCATTGATAATTTGTTAAGAGTGCTTATGCATAAGCTTCTGGAATCCCAACGCTTTCAGTATGTGTCTCCTTTGCAAAAAAAACTCAATGAGTTAAAAATGGATATCTACTTTAATCCGAGCATGGATTGGTCTGTAGCCAAAATGGCGAAAAGGCTTAATATCAGTATTGGTTATCTTGAGGATATTTATAAAACTACCTTCGGCACCAATTGTATGGATGAAGTCATTAAATGCCGAATTAATCTTGCTAAAAAATATTTATTGTATGAGCATTATACAATAGCTGAAATTGCTGCTTTATGCGGATACCGCAGCACAGAGCATTTTTACCGCCAGTTTAAAAAGCAGACCGGCTTCACGCCTAATTTTTTCAGGACACTCCCCCATCAGGGGCTCCAACCCCAAATAAACGCAACATGCAATTACACCATTTGAGATACAGACAGACGGATTAACTATTATCTTCTATTACTTGACTTTTTAATAAGCAATTTAAATCAAAATATGGATAAATATAAAAACACCCCTTGACGTAATGCTCTCACCGTCAGGGGGTGTTTTTTATATCAATCTTTGCGTTTACAATGCTTTCATTAAAGCCGGCTTGAAGACCGGCTCGTAAAGCTTAAGTCCAGGGCTTAAACCTTAAACAAGAGGTCACCGTAGGTAGGCAGAGGCCACAGGCTCTCTTCTACAATGCCTTCCAGCTCGTCAGCAACGCTGCGTACGGCGTTGATGGCGGGAATGATAACATCCTTGAAGGAAGCAGCATGTGCCAGAGCGTCGGCAGCTTCGCTTTCAACCTTCTCAAGAGCTGCAGACAGAGCCGCAACATTGGCACTCAGGGAAGAGGTAAGAGCTACCAGCTTCTCCAAGCTTGCTTTTACAGAAGAAGAATCAACGCCGGCTGCATTCAAAGAAGCCACCGTATCGGCAATTTTCTTGGTGTAAGCAAGGCTGGCAGGAAGGATAAGCTTGTTGGCAATGTCAATAGTGGTGAGGGCTTCAATGTTAATGGTTTTGACATAACCTTCAAGAGAAATTTCATAACGGGAATGGAGCTCGGTAGAGTTAAGAACGCTGTGCTTTTCAAATACAGCAACATTCTTTTCCTTAACGAGTACGGGGATGGCGTCAATAGTGGTCTTAAGATTGGGAAGACCGCGCTTCTCAGCCTCAACAACCCATTCCTCAGCATAGTTATTGCCATTGAAGATGATTCTCTTATGCTTTGTAAGAATCTCTTTAATTAAAGCGCTGACTTCAGCCTTAAAATCGGAAGCCTTCTCGAGTCTGTCGGCAATCTGGGACAGAGTTTCGGCTACGATGGTATTAAGAATGAAGTTAGGTGTTGCAATAGACTGAGAGGAACCTACCGAACGGAATTCAAACTTATTGCCGGTGAAGGCGAAGGGAGAGGTTCTGTTTCTGTCCGTAGTATCCTTGGGAAGTACGGGAAGGGTGGAAACACCAATTTCCAAAGTGGTGGAAATGTTGTTGGTGGAGGCAACGCCGGATACAATCTGTTCTACCACATCGTTAAGCTCTTCACCGAGGAAGATGGACAGAATAGCGGGAGGTGCTTCGTTAGCGCCCAGGCGATGATCATTGCCTGCGGTTGCCACTGAGTAGCGCAGAAGATCGCTGTACTCGTCAACAGCCTTAATAACAGCACTCAGGAACACAAGGAACTGAGCATTGTCCAGAGGAGTTTTGCCGGGTTCAAGAAGGTTCTTGCCGGTGTTGGTGCCCATGGACCAGTTGTTGTGCTTACCGGAACCGTTTACGCCTGCAAAGGGCTTCTCATGAAGGAGGCAAGCAAGACCATGCTTGTCTGCCAGCTTTCTCATAACTTCCATGGTCAGTTGGTTGTGATCGGTTGCGATGTTGGTGGTGCTGAAGATGGGAGCCAGCTCGTGCTGTGCGGGAGCAACTTCATTATGCTTTGTTTTAGCGGTTACGCCCAGCTTCCAGAGGGTTTCATCAAGATCATGCATGAAATTGGAAACTCTCTCCTTCAGAATACCGAAGTAGTGATCTTCCAGCTCCTGACCCTTGGGAGGCTTAGCTCCGAAAAGGGTTCTGCCGGTAAAAATAAGGTCTTTTCTTTTTAAGTAATATTCCTTATCAATAAGGAAATACTCCTGCTCAGGGCCCATGGTGGTAAGTACGCGGGTGCTCTCGTCGTCACCGAAAAGCTTAAGTACGCGGACAGCCTGCTTGGAAAGAGCTTCCATGGAGCGCAGAAGGGGTGTTTTAAGGTCAAGTACTTCGCCTGTGTAAGAGCAGAAGGCAGTAGGGATATATAGTGACTTCTCTTTTACGAAAGCAGGTGAGGTGCAATCCCATGCGGTGTAGCCTCTGGCCTCGAAGGTAGCGCGAAGTCCGCCTGAAGGGAAAGAAGAAGCATCCGGTTCACCTTTAATAAGCTCCTTGCCGGAGAATTCCATGATGGCCTTACCGTCGTTGGTGGGGGAGATAAAGGAATCATGCTTTTCAGCCGTAATTCCGGTCAGCGGCTGAAACCAGTGCGTAAAGTGGGTAGCACCTTTTTCTACTGCCCAATCCTTTAAAACGCTGGCTACAACCTCCGCTACTGCGGGGTCCAGCGGCAATCCCTCATGGAGAGTCTTCTTAAGCTGCTTGAAGGTTGCTTTCGGAAGGCGCTCCTGCATCACGGTCTCATTAAATACATCTGCTCCAAATAATTCTGCGACACTTTTAACACTACTATGTCCCATAACCCGAATCTCCTTTCAGAATACTAAAAAAAGGCGTTCAAAAAAAACTTGAAACGCCTTTGTTTCATTTGATACAATTATCACTTCCTATGATTATAACAGTTGATGCAAGTTGCGTCAAATAATATTTCATTTTTTAGATGTAAAAATGGCATCAAGATTTCCTGTTTTTTTTGATGTACAAGACTTTATATTTTGCGTAAAGAGCAGGTCGGCAGGCCCTATTGGGCAAATCCCGGTAC